>CAZVPR010000020.1:0-51212 GCA_964629085.1 uncultured Anaerolineales bacterium | reverse complement strand
TACCCAAGGGCAGTTCCCGACAAGGGTTCTGCCCTACTTTTTGTCTAAACTTGAGGTTAAAAAAAGAAACACAAATCTACTTCTGCAGCCAGGCTGTCTGATAAGGGGCTAACTTCAGGGCCAGGTGCCCATTATCGAGAGCATATTTTTTTTCATCAAAGCTGTCGTTTAGACTATCAAATTCAGCCAGCGGCAATTCATTCAAGTTGATGCTTATTTCCCGAACCTGGTCGCTGACGTTCTGCAGGCACAGCGTGTGTTGTTCACCGTCCAAGGATGTGCGCAGCAAGGCGAATACCAGCGGGTCGACATCCAGAACAATTTGCCCCCCGTAGGGATGGAAGGCCGGGTTGGCCGTTCGCACTTTGAGCAGGTTACAGAAACCATGGAAGACATGATAGCGTAGGGAATTCTCGTCGGCCAATTCTCTTTCTAGGCGTTCGATAGGTAATTTTTCCCGATTGATGGTGCGATGTCGGCCGGTTTGTTCTACGCCTTCGCACCAGTTTGTCGAACCGAACAGGCTGTGGAAATAGATTCCCGGAACACCCCGCAAGGCCATCATGATGGACTGGGTTGCCAGGAAACGTTTAGCCAACAATTCTACATTTTCATCCGGTATGCTCGGATCTGTGAGCGCATCTAGATAATTAATGTTCAATTCATCCAGATGTTCCAGTTTGCGATTGCGACCATTGGGTTTGCTGAGTGCGTTCAGGTAATTAATGTTCAGTTCATAGGGGCTTTGGGAGCCATCTTCATTGCTTTTGTACGAAACATAACCACCCAGTTCTTTCGTGCGCTGCACCGCCTCGTCGCGATCTTCTATGCTGAGGATATCCTTGACCGGCAGCATTCCAATGCCATCATGACAGGCCAAGAAATTGAAGAATGTGGCCTGATCGGATGGCAGCTCCAGGGTTTTGGCCCATTCAGAGAGCGTGCCGACGTCCTTTTTGTGGAAGGCGTGCAGGGTCAGCATAGGTAGAGCAAAATTGTAGACCATTTGAGCCTCGTTGGTGCCATCGCCGAAATAGGCGATATTGTCTTTGTGAGGCACGTTGGTCTCGGTGATGATAGCTACCTTGGGAGCGGCAATATTCAGCACTGTGCGCATCAACTGCACGATGCGGTGCGTCCGGGGCAAGTTGATACAGTTCGTGCCGATATCTTTCCAGACATAAGTCACTGCGTCCAGGCGGATGAATTCAGCCCCTTGCGAGGCATAAAACAGCAGAATGTCGATCACTTCGATGAGCACATCCGGGTTGGCGTAATTCAAATCGACCTGATCGGCGCTGAAAGTTGTCCAGACCAACTTTTCGCCGTCGCTGGTTTCGTAGGGTGTTACGACTGGCGTGGCCCGCGGCCTGAAGACACGCTTCAGGTCGGTGTCTGGTTCGACGACAGTAAAGAACTTCACGAAATCAGGATCACCCTTTAGGAAGCCCTGGAATTCTGCACTCTGGGATGAGATATGGTTGACTACGGCATCGAACATTAGGCGAAAATCCTGCCCCAGGGCATTGACATCATCCCAATCGCCAAATTCTGGATTGACAGCGCGGTAATCGATCACCGAAAAGCCGTCATCTGAGGAATAGGGATAGAAGGGCAGGATGTGAATTGTGCTGACCACATCCCCGAGTTTTTTCTTGAGGAAGCCGGCCAACGTTTGTAGGGGCTTCTGGCCCTCGCGCTGGACCATATCTCCATAAGTGATCAAAATAGAGTCGCGCTCACTGAAGCGTTCTTCAGGTGATGAGTTAGCCAGCTCAGGGTTGGCTGCAATAAATCTTTCCAGGTGTTGGGTGATGCGAGTTGTGATCGCCTCAGCCTCATTTTCGGCATAAATAAATGCTACGTGCTGGTGAAGTTCTTTGATTAAATCTGCTGTCATTTATTCAACCTCAGTCACTCATGAGTTGGCCTAAATATTTGTGCAACGCATCTATGGAATAATATTGCTTGCCAATGCTGAAATTGTGATCCACCATAGCTTCTCGTTTTTCCGAATCGATGAGAATTTCTACGGCCTGGTCAGCTGCCCTTTGGATAATTTCGGGCTCAACCACCGCCAGACCATGCTCGTCGCGCCCACTGATCTGGTTGCCCAGCGAAACAACTTGTAGGCCATTCTGTTTCAGGTCTGCTTCATAAACCGGATATTCGAAGAGCATCAGGGGCAATTTGGCGCGCAGCGCTTCCAGGAGTTGGTTGCCCCAACCTTCCCATAAACTGGGGTAGGTGACGAAATCGGCATGGACATAAGTGTCCCAAAGCGAATAGATTTTATCACCGTCGCGGATTTCGCGGCTCTCGCCGACCATCTCCTCGATGAAGATAGCCTCGATGCCCATTTGCTCCGCTTTGTGAGCCAGGAGTTGTTTATAACGCCCGGTAACGTCATCCAGTGCATAACCGGCCAAAACAAAAACGATGCGGTTGTCGTCGCCAAATTTGCGACCATCGAATAGACCCTGGACTTTGAGCTTCGCTTTACGCTGGGGGTCGTTGAGCGCTTCGACGAAATCGATGGCCAGCTCAATGCCCTTGCGGGTTACAATGCGCGTGGCCTGTAAGATCAGGATGTCATTCTCATCCAGGCCGATGCGCTTGCGCAAGTCGCGGTTATAATCGTCCAGCACCCAGGGCGGCGCATCAAAATCGAAGATGTTAGGAACCACCGTCGATTCGATGCCTTTGCGCTGGCGCAGTTGGTGTTGGGCCAATGAATTGATCACAGCGTGCTTGGCCAGCTTGTCTCGAGGCGGCAGGTAACAATCGGCCAGCTCAATGGCCGTCCTGCAGGACAGAGCCACGCCACTGGTGCGCTCGAAGTAGAAATCGTGATTATGGGCCAGAGCTGGAAATTTGTACTCGCGCATGATGTTGGTCAGGGCAATGGCTACAGCCGGATTGGCGGACACAGACCAGACATTCTGGGGGATCAGAAAGTCGATCTGTTTTTCTTCGACGAAGGCGCGCAATTTATCTTCTATAGCATTCACCAGCCGATAGAGTTCGGTACGGTAGCTGGCATCGTTGGGGAAGTCGCGCAGCGGGTGAAATGTATTGTAATTGAGCAGCCGTGCATCGGGGCGGTGGTGGTACATCTCCTCAATGACTGTACCCTCGGCGGTCCCGATCTTGCCTGCTGCTACGTGGATGGTGTGACCCATTTCTTCCAGAACACGCTTCCACTTGTTCATTTCCAGGGATACGCCATCGGTAAATCCGGCGATATAGTGGATCATTCCAATGTTGTAAGTCATAATGCCTCTTTATAACGCAGACGCAGAGATCGGGGAGCAAAGATTATAGAAAGTTTCCCGCATAGCTTTGCGTGCTTCGCGTCTTCGCGGTAAATTCTTAAAATTTGATGTCGCTGATCGGCAAGTTAGCCACACCAATTGCGGTGTCGGCCCCGCCATAGTAAACATAAAGCACATCATCCCTGATGACTTGCCCGCAACTGAAAACCACGTTGGGGACAAAGCCGTTCACTTCCCAATCTAATTCTGGTTTCAGGATTGGGTAAGGATAGCGAGCGAGTACTTTGCTGGGGTCTTCCAGGTCGAGCAGGGCCGCACCCTGGCTGTAGCCGGTTTCTTTGCCGACACCATGGTAGATAAGGAACCAACCCTCGACGGTTTTTATGGGTGGGCCGCTGATGCCAACTTTGACGTTTTCCCAGGGTGAATCGGGCGGGGCTTTCATCACAACCTGATGGTTGTGCCAGGTTTTGAGATCATCCGACCAGGCTATCCAGATATCGGGCGGGCGGCGATGGAACATGACATATTTGCCGTTGATCTTCTCCGGGAAGAGGGAGGCATCTTTGTTGGCTTCGTCAAGCATGACACCTTGGCGTTCCCAGGCGATCAGGTTCTTCGATGTGGCCAGGCATATGCGATAGTCGCCATCGAAGCGACCACCATAACCGGTGTACATCATATAAAAGGTGTCATCGATTTTGACGATGCGCGGATCTTCGGGGCCGCGCTGTTCCTGGGGAACATCGTTGATCAGGATAGGTTCTTCCAGTCTGTTAAAGTTGACACCGTCTGAGCTGACGGCGTACCCCAGACTGTTGATATAACGTCCCTGGCTGCCGTTGGAATTGATATCTGTGGCGCGGTAAACCATGTGCACCAGACCGTTATCATAAATGGCGGCGCAATTGAAGACCGCGGCTGCCTCCCAGGTGTGATGGGGTTTGGGGGATAAAATCGGTTTGTCGGAGTAGCGTTGAAGTTGCATAGGTCAATTTTCAGGAATCGTGTTCCTACTTTGGATTATTTAAATGTTTCAATACCACTGTCACGATAACGGACAACGTGGGAGCGCCCGAAATTGATTGTCAGCAGGGGTTTGAAGGTGTTCATGTCTGTGAAGTAGGTCAGGTCGAATTGTTCGAACTTGAAAGCACCCAATTCGATTCCGGCGTATGGCTTCAAAGATTCCAGCAATTCGTCAATGATCGATGTCGTCGAACCCAGACAGTAAGCCAGGGTGATATGCCCGGTAAACTTGCGTACATCATAACCGGTGGCCTGCTTGATTTGCTTTTCCAGATGCAGCACTTTATCTAGTTGGACTGGATCGTCGAAGCGTACCAAGGCCGTGATGGTTGTATTCAGCCCGATGTCTTTCACAATGGCGGAAACCGTTTCCAGTCTGGGTAAGCCTTCGAAAGTATCCTGAATCTTTGCGCAAATAGCATGAGATGGTTGCAAGGCTTGTTTGCTTGACTCTGCCGTAAGATCACAAATCGTCATGTGAAAAGACGCCGGGTTTAGGAAAGCGAACTTATCAGCCAGCCCGGCTTTACCCAAGGTTGAGCGCAGCTCGTTTTGCAGGTCAGTTAGTTTCTGATATAGCCTTGAGCCAATCTCGATCCAGGTGATGCAAGTTAGACCGTAAAAAGGTTTGATCCTTCCATTGGGAGCAAACTTGCGATGCTCGAACAAATCCCAGGCGTGTTTTTTGGGGGAAGAATCCGGGCATAATTCTCGCTTGAAGAGGCGGCTCTCGTAGGCCTGTATGGCGTTTTTCATAACTCCTTAGCGCTGCGGCTCCAATCGTAAGGTGATTATCTGGTAAGGTTTGATGTGATATTTCAGTCGCTGATCCTCGACAGGAATTTTAGCTTGATTCTCCTCTAATATGTTTGCCCGCCAGGCAGCCTTCAAAGGGAAATTTGTTGATAAGGTAAAGGGGCCGCGCTGGCGTTGGCTTTCGTATAGCCGCACAATGACACCTTTGCCATCCTCCGCTTGCTTGATGGTTTCAATGATGACATTAGGTGCATCAACGTCGATAAATGGGGCTTCAAGATCGACGGCTGACGGGGAACGGGGGACGGGAGTTTCCGTCGTCTGTCTTCCGTCGCCAGTCTGTTTGTACACAAACACTGGATCATTGAGAGCATAAGCTTCGGAAATTGTGTTTTCATTCCAGCGCCCAATGTGCGGGTACAGGCTGTATTTGAAATGGTGTTGGCCTAAATCCGCTTCGGGATCAGGCGCGGTGGCCCCCCGCAGCAAGGTCAGTCGGATGACATTGCCATAAATATCATGGCCGTATTTGCAGTCATTGAGCAGGCTGACGCCATAGCCGCCCTCGCTCAGGTCTACCCATTTCTGCGCCGCGGTCTCGAAGCGAGCCCAATCCCAACTGGTGTTGCGGTGAGTGGGGCGTTCGACATTGCCCCATTGAATTTCATGAGTCGCTGTGGGGGAGAGGATATCAACAGGGAAGGCCGTCTTGAGCAGGATTTTTCGCTCACGCCATTCAATGCTTGTGTCGAAGTCCAGACGCGGGCTGTTGTAAGATAAGGAAATGCGCTGAGTGATTACACTGTTGATGATTTGGCGCGTGATTTCAAGGGTGGCGCGCAGGGGGCCGGATTCGACAACCTCGATGCGGCTGGCTGGTTCTGCAAGCCACATTTTGTCATCGTAGTATATATCGATGTCCCAGGCGTCATAGGTCATTGGCCGATCATCGAAGAGCTGCAATTGGTTGGCAACCGTGCCCTCGGGCAGCACTTCGCGTCGGGCAGTCTTGTCGTAAATGCGGGTGATATCGCCGCTCTCGTTCAATTCGACGCGCAGGAAATCGTTTTCAAGGAATGAAGGATGAACGATGGCAGGAGAAATGTGATCGATCTTTTGTCTATGGTCATCCGTTACCGCAGCTACGCTATAGGGAGAAATTTCTCCGAAATCCACCATTTGGTCATCAATTTCAACCAGATCATGGCGAGTGAAGGAGGTTGGATTGACGATCAACGAGTTGCTGCCCAAGAAGTGGGCAATCACGTCCTGTGCCTGGTCTCGGACCTGGCCGACCATCTCGCGGACTTGCTCGTATTGTTCCAGGGATTCTTTGTACACCGGGTTGATGCTGCTGCCTGGGATGATGTCGTGGAACTGGTTCAGACAGATTATCTCCCAGGCTTCTTTGAAAGTGACATGTGGGTAGGCGTATTTTTCATCGATTAAGGATGCGTAAGTTGCCAGGAACTCAGCATCGTGCAGCAGGAATTCGCTTTTCCGGTTGGCGCGTTTATTAGCAGCCTGAGTCGTGTAAGTGCCGCGGTGGTACTCCATGTAGAGTTCGCTGTTCCAAACTGGGAAGCCATCACTGACCTTTTCCAAATCGCGGAAGAAATCGATCACCTTGCCATTGTGGATTTTGGGTGTCGATGGGAAGTCACCCATCTCGCGGATATTTTCCAACATTTCGCGGGTGGGACCGCCGCCGCCATCACCCCAGCCGAAGGACATCAAAAGGGGCGGAATTTTCCCGACAGGACCGTCGTCCTTGCCCTGGAAGTTGAGCCAGGTGCCCAGAGTTTGGCCGGGTGAGGCATTGGCATTGTAAGTTGCCGCATGGACGCTGGCGGGATTCTTGGTTGTGCTGAAATGGGTCAAGACGCGAGTGCCATCCAGGCCCTGCCACCAGAAAGAATCGTAGGGTAGCCGGTTATACTGGCTCCAACCGATCTTGATGGTGAAGAAATATTCCAGGCCCGTTTCTTTAATCAATTGGGGCAAATTCCAGGCGTAGCCGAACACATCAGGCAACCACAGCACCGGCGATTCGGCCTCGGGGCCAAAATGCTCTCTGAAGTAGTTGCGCCCAAGCAGGAATTGCCGGGCCAGCGCCTCGGAGCCAGAAAGAGTGCAATCGGCTTCGACCCACATACCACCAATCGGTTCCCAGCGACCATCTCTGATGCGCTCTTTTATTGCTTCAAAAAGTTCAGGGAAATCCTGACGCACATATTCGTAGAGCTGCGGCTGGCTTTGGGTGAATTGATATTCGGGAAATTGTTCCATCAGCCGCAGCACGGTTTGAAAGGAACGACCCGCTTTCTGTCGGGTCTGGCCCAAAGTCCACAGCCAGGCCACATCGATGTGGGCGTGTCCGATAGCGGTGATGTCTACATCCAGGGGCGGACCAGCTTTTTCAATCCCTGCCCGTAGACAGGCATAGGCTTCGGGGATGCTCTCATAAAAGGCGTCATTTATGGGGATTCGTAGATCGAGGAGGGTGAAAGCCTCGTTTAGGGCTGTGTACAGATGATGTCGGGCGGGATCGCGTTCTTCGAGATGTTCGGCAATCCCTAAGGCGACGCGTGCCAGGGCGATGAAATCGCGCGTTGGCTGTTCAATCTGCACCACCTCACAAAGCCGCATTTGCAGCTTGCGAGTTGGGTCTCCGACAGTCTGGCCGCCGATGCCGGTCCAGCCGTGCAATGCCAGGGTGTGTTCCTCGCCATCGCACCACTCTTCTGGAAGAATGATCTCCTGGTGGTGGCGGTCGCAGGCAGCAAACGGATGCCCATCGATATAGGCTAACGCTTCGGGATGCGAAAAGTCGCCGGAAATGCCGATTGGCAAATACAAAGCTAAGGGTCCAGCTGCCCCCCATGAGGTTGGAACACTGAAGCGCGTTCGTAGAATGAAGTTAGTACGGGGCAAGCCCCAATATGAATCCGGTTCTATTTCATCCCAAGCAGAATCTTCTACGTCTCTAACTACCGAGGGTGGTGATGAAGGACTATCTAACTGACGAAAGCGAAATGGTGCCAGGGCCTTTCGCTGCCGATAGGTAAGAGGTTCGATTTCTTCCAGCCGCGCAGCGATTTTTTGTTGTGTCCAGCGGATTTGATGGCGCATTTGCTCTGTTGGAAATCCCAGGGTTATTTCTGTCATCCCTGGGGTTTACCTTTCTAATCACCGATGGCTAAAGTTGTTTCCGGATCGAAGAAACGCAAGGAATCCTGTTTGAACATCAAATGCAGCAACTCGCCGGATTTCACCTTGGGCACTGCCGGTGCAATGGCCTTGATGATCTGGTCCTTCAATTCAAAAGCGACCACCTGGTGTGATCCCTGTGGTTCTGAGACCAGGCAATTTACCGACAGAGCGGCACCGTTTTCCGTGCCTAATTCAATGTTTTCTGGCCGGATACCCAAAATCAAATTCTTTTTATTGTAGGGTTTTATGATTCGGGAATTTTCCTCGTTCAACGATAGATTTACATGCTCATTGACCAATCGCAGGGCGCCGTTTTCAGTCTGTATAGCTACTTCAAGGAAGTTAGTAGGCGGTGTACCGATAAAGTCTGCCACGAACAGGCTGGCGCTGCGGTGATAAACATCATCTGGCGTGCCGATCTGGATGACTTCGCCATCTTTCATGATCACGATGCGGTCGGCCATGCTCATAGCTTCGGACTGGTCGTGAGTGACGAAGACGGTTGTGGCTTCCGTTTTTTCGTGAATTGCTTTGAGTTCGGTGCGCATCGATACGCGCAGTTTAGCATCCAGGTTGGAGAGGGGTTCATCCATCAGGAAAATGTCCGGGTAGACGGCGATGGCACGGGCTACAGCCACACGTTGCTGTTGACCACCCGATAGTTGCGATGGATACCTTTCGAGCAGCATATCGATATTGGTCATGCCAGCTACTTCTTTGACCGTCTTTTCGATATCATCTTTGGGCATTTTTTTGAGTTTGAGCGCGAAGCCGATGTTGTCGAAGACGGTCATGTGAGGCCAAACGGCATAGTTCTGAAAAATCATGCTGACGTTTCGGCGACGGGGTGGCAGATTGGTGACATCCCGCTCGCTGATCAGGATGCTGCCGCTGGTGACTTCTTCGAGCCCCGCCACCATGCGCATAGCTGTGGTTTTGCCGCACCCCGAGGGGCCCAAGAGAACCAGGAATTCTTTATCCTGTACTTCGAGATTGAAATCCTTTACCGCAAGAACTTTGCGACCAAATTGTTTGGTGACATTTTTCATTGTAAGGGTAGCCATAAGTGCCTCCTATACGGTAACTCCACCCCACATCTGGTTGATGTATCTGCGGATGAAGAACGTGAATATAATCGATGGTAGAGCCATTGACAGCCCTCCTGCAGCCGCTAAGTTGACCTGTCCCTGCGCTCCCAGCAACGTTTGGTAAACCACAACTGAAAATGTTGGGTTGAATTGGGTCAAGATAATGGGTTCGACGGTTGCATTCCATGCACCCAAAAATGCGTACATGGCGGCCGCGGCCAATCCGGGCAATGCTAATGGGAAGGTGACCCGCATAAAGGCCTGGAATTTCGTCGCTCCGAAAACCTGAGCAGCTTCTTCGAGCGATTCTGGAATCCCCATGAAAATACTGGCCGTAATCCAAACGGTTAGCGCAATAGATCCCACGGAGTATACCAGGGATAAACCAATGGGTTTATCATAGAAGCCCATATTCGCCAAGATGATGACCATGGGCATGGCGATGGCCACGCCAGGGAACATTCGTACGAAGAGCACACTGAATTTTAGGGTATCTCGACCAGCGAAGACATAACGGGCAAAGGCGTAGCCCGCCATGCCGCCAATCGTCAAAGAAATTACAATCGTCATGAGACAAATTTGAAGGCTGCGCAATAGTGCGGGAACGGCATCTCGAGTAACTTTGAAGAAAGTATCGTAATTCAAGAGTAAATTTTTGCGAGCCTTGAAATATACCGGGTCTGTGCCGCTTTCCAATTCAGCTACCCTATCTTCGACGTCAGATATGTCGTAAGGGGCACCTATTTGTGTGCGCATATACACTGACATTTTCTCGAAATCGCCCGTATCCAAAACGGTCTGGTACTCTTCCTCGAAGCTGTCATAGACACTCAATAGATAGCCGC
This sequence comes from uncultured Anaerolineales bacterium, assembly GCA_964629085.1. GTDB lineage: Bacteria > Chloroflexota > Anaerolineae > Anaerolineales > UBA11858 > NIOZ-UU35. Next base: position 41,006 of record CAZVPR010000020.1, on the reverse strand, counting down.
GCTCACCATGAGTCAGGGAGAATTTTGCCGTCAATTCAGGCAGCAAAGGAAGAGGAAACTGGTAGGCTTCTCGAATGGACAAGAAAGACAGCGATACCAGGAAAAATGCCGGCAGTAAAATGCCAACTCCCAATGTGGTCACGAAAATGTAGAAGACGGTGGATTTTATAGCTTTGGCGAGGCTAAAAGGTTGATTGTTCATTGGGATGCCTCCTGACTTCCGCCAAAAGCACCGGAAACCTTCAGGTATAGTAAGGCAACGAGCGAAACAATCACCGAGACGATGATCGTATATCCCGAAGCCATCTGGAAGCTGATATCCAGACCGGGGACTTCTTCATGATAATAAACAATGCGCTCGACCAGCACGGGCAGACGAGAGAAGCCCATTAACAGGACGATGATCAACCAGATTTGGATGGCCGATATCAGCCTGAGAATCACCGCCGTCTGGATGGTTGATCTTAACATAGGGATTGTGATCTTGCGCAGAACGGTCAGATAGTTGCCCCCGAAGACATAACCTGCTTCTTCAACTTCGGGAGGGATATTCTGCAAGCCAGCTAGCAAGATGATCATAATGGAGGGGATCACCTGCCAGGCATCGATGATAATCAGTAATCCCAGCAGAGCCCATTCAGAACCAGCTAGCCAGTAGATTTTTTTCGTTACCCCCACATAGTAGAGTAAGCTGTTGAGCCAGCCATGAGCGGTAAACCCTGTCAGCCACATCGCGCCAACGGCAACAGCAGGCAGAGCCATGGGCACCATGGCTACAAAAAGGAAGAAGCTTGAGCCAAAGAATTTACGGTTGATCAGCAAGGCCAGAAATAATGCTGCCAAAAACTCAAGCGTCACGGAGAATACAACGATGATAGCGGTGTTTCGAAACGCTGGAATGAAATCAGGATCGGTGAAGACCATCACATAATTCTGCAATGTGAATTGTCCGGCGGCATCCTGAAAACTTTGAAATACAGTGGAAAGGACAGGCCGTGCCCAGAAGAAAACATAATATAGCACAACGGGCAAGATGAGCATGTATGGGACGGCTTTCGCCCAGATATTACGGTTGGGTCTTGTTTCACTAACAACAGCCATGGCAACCCCTTTCAAAGGAAAGGTTATAAGAAGAGCCGGGAATAGATCCCATTCCCGGCTCTGGGGTATTGAATTTACTCTATATTAAAGTGGGTTACTCAGACTTCAGGAGAGCATCCACGCAGGCCTGACCCTCGTCGATGCGTTCTTGGGTGATGTCCTCACCAGCCAGCAGAGTATCTTCAAAGATGTCATCGTAGCATGCCTTCACGGCACCCCAATCCTGGTAGTTGCCAGCAGGAACGCCGGAAACAACACCCTTTTCGAGGACCAAGACGGCCTTGTTGATGACTTCGTCAATGGCTTCATTGCCGAGATAATCGATAGCTTCCTGCACGGGTGGGATGAATCCACCGGTGCCCTTGGCGATCTTCACCTGGACTTCGGGGCGGGTCAGGTACTCAAGGAACTTGACAGCCAGATCGTAATTGGCGGAACCCGTCATCACAGCGTAGCCGCTAACACCAGCGATGGAGCCGGTCCCGGCGGGGCCAGTGGGGGCGGGAGCCAGGGTGAACTGGGTCTCATTCGAAGCATAAACCTGCCCGGCGCGAGCATTGTGGAACACGGTCAGCCAGGATTCTTCGCGCTGCATCGGGTCTACACAGGAATCGATGTTCAAGACGGTGGGAACGAAGCCACCGGCCTTTCCAACGGTTTCCCAGACTTTCCAGGCTTCCATAGCGCCTTCGGAGTTCAGATCGGGGAAGCCAGCGCCATAGGACAGGCCGGTACCACCGAACATGTAAATCCAGGATTTGGAAGGAATACCGGTGATGCAGACTTTACCTTCGCCTTCACCTTCGGCTATGGCAGCGCCCCAGGCGGCATATTCTTCCCAGGTGATGGCATCAAGGTCAACGCCTTCGGGCAGATAGTCCAATGCCTTGTTGTTGGCCAACAGCAGGTAGACATCAGCGCCAACGGGCAAGAAGTACTGTTTGCCGTCTTTGTTGGTGTCAGCTTCGAAAGCTGCGCTGAAGGTGCGATCATCCCATCCAGCAACGACATCGGTCAGGTCCTCAACCCAGCCAGCCTCGATCCATTCGGGCATGCGGCTGTTGTGGGCCACGACAATGTCTGTGGTCACGTGGTCGGTGGACTGCTGTACGGCGGCGCGATCCAGCAGAGTCTGGTCATCAATGATCTGGAAGTTAACGACGACACCATGCTCTTCTTCGAAGGGCTTGATGATCTCATTGATGAAATATTCCTGCTCACGCGGGGGGCTGAACAGACGGGAAGAGAAAACCAGTGTCGGTTTTACTTCTTCAGGTGGGGCTGCAGGAGTGAATGCAGAAAGCATCGCGGCTCCCAGAATAGCAACCAAAATTACGAATGTAAATTTCTTCATATTCCTTATCCTCCGATAGAGTAATTGTTTAGAAACTTGTGATTTCTGGATACAATGTTTTCGATATTATCTTGGGCAATACCACCTCCTTTTCGGGGGATTACTGGCTTCCTCCGCAAGTTTCACGAATGATTAACGAAGGTTGCAACAATACCTCGTTTGTTTCAACCGGTTCGCCTTTGATATGCTTGATTAACATCTCACACACCATATCGCCAATTTGGTAGATCGGCTGGTGGAGAGTCGTCAGGGGGGGATGGCTGTGTTCAGCCAGGGGGATGTTGTCGAAGCCCGTAATGGCGAGGTCTTTGCCCACAGATAGGCCTCGTTTTTGAGCCGCGCTGATGGCACCCAGTGCCATCAGATCGTTGCCTGCAGCGATCGCTGTGGGGGGATTTGGCAGGTCCAGAAGTTGGTTGGCCTGCCGGAATCCATCGCGTTGAGTCAGGTCGCCTGTGATGATGAGTTCATCTTCGAGCTGGATGTTTCGCTCGGCCAAGCCTTCCCTGAACCCTTTCAGCCGATAATGGGCAAACATAAGTTCGTCGGGTGGGGCGATAAAGGCAATGTGTTGGTGCCCCAGATCGGCCAAGTGATTGGCCAAGAGACGCATGCCATGTTCGCTGTCCTCATCCACGAAGGGGTAATCGCAGCCATTTTCTGTGCGGCCAAAGGCCGCAAAGGGAAAATCCTCATCGCATAAATACCCCATACGGGGATCCTGTCGTCGGGTTCGGACAATAATGAAACCATCGACTAAATAGCTGTGCACTTTACGTCGATATGTGACCAGTTCCTCTTCACCTGGGGGCAGGGTGGAGACCAACAAGTCATATCCCAGCTTGGCAGCGCGGTTGCCGATACCGGCTAAAAATTCACTAAAGAAGGGGTCGGAGAATCGAGGGCCAAAAGTGGGCAAAATGAAACCAATGGTATCCGTGCGCTGCTTTTGCAATCGCTGCGCCATGATATTGGGCGTGTAGCCCATTTCGAGGGCCACGCGCCGAACCAGTTCCTTGGTTTCGGGGCTGACATCGTCGTAATCGTGAAGGGCTCGAGAAACCGTCGTTACCGATCTTCCCACCTTCCTGGCGATATCTTTTAGGGTTACAGACATGGTTTCAGGTCGATTCTATCCAAAACGTTTTGGATAATGAGTCTATTCTATTCCAAAACGTTTTGGGAGTCAATAGGGTTAACGGAATATTGTGAAATTAAATTGGAATTTCAGGTTGCTGGCTGGGGTTTGAGCGTTACTATGCTCAAGAATACGCCTCACAAAGGGAGAAAAGCGCCTCGATGGTTTGCTTGTCCCCTGAGAATCGACAGCGGCTCGCGCGCTGATGCTCGAAATATTTCCCCGTATGTTCGATCCCCACCGGGTCGTTGGCCAGCCATAAAGGCGTCGCCGCACCCTGTTCGGGGGATTCGCTGCCCCCAAAGCCCAAATCGTTACTCAGGGTGGAGTTGACATCCCCAGGGTGGCACGAGTTGATCGAGATGCCCAAAGGCTTTAGACGTTCAGCGAAAGCCACCGTCAGCATGCGGTTTGCCTGCTTGGACTGGCGGTAGGCAGTGCCATTGCGATACGAACGCCGTTTGAATTCCAGGTCGTCCAGGTCTAGATCACCGGCCCAATAACTGGCCACATTGACGATGCGCGCCGGAGCCGAATCTTTCAGGATATCCCTGAAAGCCTGGGTCATCCAGAAGTAATTCAACACATTGACGGCGAACTGCATTTCGATCCCCTCGGGTGTTTCCATGCGTCGCCGCGGTGTCGTGGCGGCGTTATTGACCAAAACGTGCAGCGGCCTTCCCCAGGATTCTGCCAGGGCATAGATCTCCGCTTTTCGCCCAAGATCAGCCAGAAGGTAGTCCACATGGGGATTGTCGCTGACTTGACGAAGGCGTTCGACCGTCTTCTCAGCCTTGGCTTGGTTTCTGGCTACAATAGTAACTTCCGTGTTAGGCTGTTCAGCCAATCCACGCGCGATGGCTTCACCAATTGCGCCGGTGGCGCCGCTCACGATGGCGATGGTTTTTTCTTTGGTCATATCTTTCGTCTCCTGGTAGGAACACAGCGGCGCTGGGTCCCTACTGAGTGAATTTCGTTTGTCGAAAGGAACAATGTTTGCTTCACTGTTGCCAAAGCAATAGGTTTGTGCTCATTTTATTCTGCATGTAGCAAAATCCGGTCCGAAGGAGAAAATTCCGAAATGCCCCGCCTGCTTGCCGCGGGGATAGGAATTTTCAGGGTTTTACCTCTTTACTAATCATCTCCGTAACCCATACCCCACATATCATCTTCTCCACTATCATAACAATTATTCGATCCAATATACAAGTTTGGCCCCCCTACAACGATGCCGTGGACCTTATTCCTGCCGCATTCATTTCCATCGATAGTGCCAGAATTGTCGTAGTTTGTATAGATTCCGGCGTAGCCATTGTCATTGCAGATATTATCCACAATCGTAACATCTGCCTCCCACCCAGCCCAAATACCGTCCCCACCATTACGCGAGCAGTCATTGCCCCGGATAATGGCGGATGAATAATGGGTTACGTTGATTCCATATTGAAAGTTATCCGTGATGAAATTATTCTCGATGGTTGCCTGAGAGTAATCCTCCATGTTGATGCCATAATGAGTGTTCTGGATTGAATTAAATTGCACTGTAGCACTTGCATTATCTTCAAAATTTATTCCCACATCGCAATCGTTAATATAGTTATCCTCGACAACAAGGCTTGCATTGTCATGCAAAGCGATACATGTCCAGGAACCATCAAAATGACTTGATATTTCGCTTCCTTGAATAGTGCCAGTGCTGTTGTTGCTCATCTTAATGGGGTGATGTGAACTTCCAGAAAATCGTGAATTCCTGATAACAATTTCTCCACCCTCCGCATGGACCGCGAAGTAAACATCGCCGTGCATGGTTACATCCTCAATCGTCAATGTACCAGGCCCCTTGAATACGAAACTTTCGTAATGGTTTGGGAAATTTATTTCTGTTAGATCTTCTCTAATCCCAATTATGGATATGGTTTTTTCGATTACGATTTCTTCCTCAATAATATAGACACCTGAATCTAAATAAATGGTTGTTCCCGGCTCGACCGCATAGATTGCCTCTTTAATCGTTGTATAATCGCCGCTACCATCAGGAAAAACGAAAATTTCCCCAGATGTTGGACGAGGGGCTGTCGCCGAAGGCAAGGTAGTTGAAGATGGGGCTGGTGGATTGGTTGGTTTCGGCGTGTAACTCGGCCTTGTGGTAGCTGTGGGTTGGGGAGTGCCCGATGGCTCAGCCTGGGCAACCGCCTGGTCTTTATCGGCCTCAAAGACCATCTTCCAGACAAAGACATCATTGTAATAATTGACCCACTCATCCTTGCTATCATCAAAATAATAAAATTTAACGCCGCTGGCGCCCAGCCCTAACGCTTCTTTCCAGGGCACGGCATCGAAATAGACGGCGTAAACATCCAGGCGCGAGGCACTCAGGGTATTCTTCTTCCACAGTCCTTCGAAGGCGGGGTCTAAGTTTTCGTTGATGTACTCCATCTCTCGGGCCAATATCCAGGCTGAGGCCATGGCAGCCGTTTTGCCCGGATTGGCATCTTTGAGTTTATAAACCGTTTTGCCGATCTCGCGTCCCAGGTCGAACGAGTCGTAGCAGGTGACGATAAATGACCCGCCTGTAGAATTCGTAGCATAATCGCCGATTTCCGCAAAAACCAGTTCTCCCATCGCCCAGGCCAGATCTTCAACCCCTTCTATGGCGCTAATTGCCAAACCGGCTGTTTTCGAGACCAAATTGCCGAAGGAGATCAATCCGGATGCGGTCTTCGTGGCCAGGGATAATTTAGCGTGCACCACGGCAGTCACATCCTGGGGCTTGATCTCGAGATCGTAAAATTCGTACCGAATTTGTTGGGGTAAGTCGCCAAAATATTCCGAGGTAATCTCATCACCAACCGCAGCCTGGACGGCATCATAAACGACTTGAGCCGCACTTTGGAAGATGCCGAAGAAGGAGAAGTGTTCCACGGCAACGCTGACGGTTTTGTTGATTGTGTCGACGTATCCGTCGGGAACGACCTGCCATTGGTCGCCGACTAAGGTGGCGATGTACAAATTCTCTTCGCTGACACCGGGGTCCAGTTCGGCGGGATCGTAGCTGATCGTGATCAACACGGGTCCGTTGAGATCTCCATCGCTGGTGATTTCATAGGCCTGACCAACAGAAGTCGATTCTTCTGGGGCAGGGGCCAGGGTTTCGCTGATAGCTTCAGCGGAGATCTCAGGCTGTTCATCCTGGAATTCAGGTGAGATAAAGATTTCTACCTCGCCGGATGATATCGTCTCTCCGCTTTTTGCCGGCGCAATCACTTCAGGTTCCGCATCGCTTTCTTCGGCGGTGCGTGTCTCTTCCATCCCAGCTTGTATCGTAGCTTCGAGATCAGGTTTGCCGAAAGAAAGAGCCTGGCAAGCTAGAGTTGAAAGCATTAATACCACAATCAAAATACGCAAGGAAAGATTTTGTTTATGTTTCATTGTGTGCTCCCGACGGCAGCAGATATTTGAATGTCAAAAAACGAGAATTTGGTATCTCCGAAAGAATTATACCCGAATGAGATGTTACTTCTTTGCCGTGGATAAGGAAACCAGCGCGGCGAAAATCAGCGCTACCCCCAGGGCGGCCAATAGGGTCAGCCGTTCACCTAAAAGGACAATCCCCAATGTGGAGGCGGTCAGCGGCTCGGCCAGGGTCAGGGTGACAGCTTTGGCGACCGGCACAGTGAGCAAACCGCGCGCGAAGAGAATGTAAGCAATCGCCGTGGAAAATAAGCCCAAGAACAACGCTGAAAACCAGCCCGATGGCTGTGCCAGCCAGGATGTATCGGTAATGAAGAGCACCGGGGAAAGCAAGATGGCCCCCATGGTGAATACTACCGCCATGGCAGCGTCGGGCGGCGTTTCTGAAAGCATGCCTTTGCTGGCTATGGAAAAAATCGAATAGGACAAACCTGAAAGCAGCGCCAACCCGATGCCGAAATAATCAACCTGAATTTCGACTCCCGGCAGCACTAACAAAATCCCCCCGGAGATTGCCAAAAGCGTGGCAAATACCCAGCGCAGATCGGGCCGTTCGTTGAGAAATATCCAGCCCAGGATTCCAGAAATGATCGGAGCGCTGCCGATGGTCACGATGGTACCGACGGCTACTCCGGCCCGGGCAACTCCGGCGAAGAATGAGAGATTATACGCCGCCATGCTTGCGACGGCAAAAATTGTTGGTACGCCTGTGGCGGGCCAGCGAATGCTGCGGAACGAAAATCCACGCAGAATTGAAAAGAGCAGCAATGCCAGACCGCCAATGGCCAGCCGCACTGCGCCGACGGTGCGGGGATCTGCCCCAGGGGGTGCGAAGGCTTGGGCCGTGCCGGTGGTTCCCCATAGAATTGCTGACAGTATGACAAGTATTTCACCGCGTATTTTTGGCATAAATTTTTTTAAATAGGAACCCGGTTCCTGAAATGAACTTATGTTCAAATCATTGCCTATTTGGTCACCATCAATAACTCCGAGCCTTGGTGCACGGCTGTAAAAGATGTTTGAAATTCCCACCTAAAGTAGGAATTATCATTCAAATAAGTATAAGCGAAAACGGCCCAAGTATGGGCGAATCGAAAATCCCCGACATTTGCGTACTTGTCGGGGATTGTAATTAATTGAGCTGATAGTTAAGGTGTAATGATCAAATTGGCCATAAGTGAACCATCACCTAAGGAATAGCATTGCAATGCAAACTGCCCATTCCCCAATGCCACCAAGTAAACTAACATGCCATCAACTTCCATGCTAACCAAAACATCCCCAGCCTGGGCATTTGACCAATCAGAGTGGGAAATATTTACATCAGATACAGGGGTCTCCCGAGAGGCAGGTTGGGGTAAACTGATTTTTATTGAGCCATCAGATGCCTTTGCAACGGAGATGACTCCACCCCCATCGTCTCCACCGGAATCTGACCCAAGGTCGATGTCAGGTGTGTCAAGTATTTCAGGCAGTGTTTCGGCCACGAGCTCAACCGGAACTTCTCCAACCGCGGGCAAAGCCACGGCCTCAGCGCCTGCGGCAGCTAATAGGATCAGGTTGTCCAAAAGAAATTCGAAATTCTGCCATTCGATCACACCGGCGTCCCAGTTGAACTGCCCATCTTTGCTATCGGATTCATCGGCTTCCGCAATGGCTGCCTGGGCGGCGGTATATTCGGCGTTATCGGCCGTGGACATGTTGAAATTGAGCGTATCGCCTTCAGAATCTTCATGACCTCCATCTCCGCCATCGATGGTGCCCCCCACCTGGGTGCCGGTGGCCAAATTGACTGTATCTGCGCCGGGGCCGGCCAGGATATCTCCCGTTACGGTGCCGCTGTTGGTGATGGTGTCTTGGCCATTAGTGTCATTATCCGGGAAACCTCGAAAGGTACTGCCGCCCTCGATTTTCCCTGTGGTGCCAGTATTGATGATCGTGTCATCACCCTTGCCGCCTCGAACTTCATCTGCGGTGCCATTGTTGGTGATTCTGTCATCATCTCTTCCGCCAGAGAGAGCGCCGGGGCGATCCCCTTCTTGACCATTATCGACCACATCTCCATTATTTTCGATGACATCATTACCACCTGAACCATGGATTTCAAGGGCTGTGCCATTGTTGGTGATGGAGTCTTCCCCCTTACCGCCGCGAACACTCTCAACGGAACCGTTGTTGGTGGTGTTGTCATCACCTTCGCCTAAAGCGATATCACCATCCACATCCCCATTGTTGACGACGACATCGTCACCCCCGCTCGTTCTGATGGCAACACCATCATCCCATTGGCTATCTAGGGTTCCTTCGATAGTAGCGCCTTCCTAGACAGTGACCTGGTCGTCAAAATCTTTTTCGTCTCGTGAGTCTTCAGGATCTACTGTAGAGTATCCTTCAGAATCTTCCCCGGTGCAGGTTACGATTTCTCCACCATCCTCTGTTTCGCCAACTTGTTCGCACGCTGCCAGGGCAGTGCCTGCCAGGGCAAAACTGAGGATGATGATTAACATCAAGGGCAAAATGACGTACAATTTTTTTCTCTGTTTCATAAAGGTCTCCTTATTGAACTTGAATGTAATGGATAATGGGTAGCTACAATTTATGATCGAGAACCTAACAATTTTGTTAGCTGTAAATTTTATCAGCAGAATTGTGAATAAAACAACAATTAACATTGAAAAAAAGTTGTAATTATGTATATAGGATATAAATTATCGAGAATGGGGGGAAAATGAAATCGTTATTTGTGAAATATTTCTAAAATCATTCTTCAGTGAAGGGGGCGCTTAAATCGTGCATCGGCAGCACCATCCCGGCTACCAACAAGAACACTTCATTAGCAACGGCGGCGACTTTGCGGTTGGCCCATCCCAACAGATCACGATACAACCGCCCGGTGGGGTACGGCGGCACCACCCCCATGCCGACCTCATTGGACACGATGATCCAGTCGCACGAGCTGCTTTGAATGGCGTCCAACAGTCCGTCAATTTCTTTGTCGACCGCTTCCGAGGCGGGTTTTTCGTCCGGGTTGTCGATATCGCCGCAGGCATCCAGGACAACATTGGCGGTCAGCATGGTCAGGCAGTCCAATAAGACCAGGCCATTCTCAGGCAGAAGCCCAGCGATTTGTGTGCCAATATCCATGGAGATTTCCACACTTTGCCAGGAATCGGGTCGCTGAAGCTTGTGTTTCTCGATGCGGTCTTCCATCTCTGCATCCAGCGCCTGCGCGGTTGCAATATAGAGTACCTCACCAGGATGTTTTTTGGCCAATTGTTCCGCATAGGTTGACTTTCCCCCGCGCGCCCCGCCAAGGATAAAAGTAAGTTTGTTCATCGATTACTCAATTATTTTTCATTTGCAAGCCAGGAACGTCGTAGACAGGAGGAAATTTGCGGTTGCCTGGTTTCTTTATCGTTCGATAATTTGGTTAATATAATTCATATCTAAGGCCGATTCTACCGTATCGGTCAGGTAGGTCAATGAAGCCGCAAAGGGATCTTGGTCAATCGGGCTGGTGTTGGCCGAATCCCACCCCAGGCTGGATAGCCAGGCCCGGCGGAAATTCTGGTTGCCAAAGATGCCATGAATATAACAACCCCACATTTTGCCGTTTATATCACCATCTCCAACCTGAATGTCGGTCTCATTGCGGCGGGTTATCTCCAGCCAGGGATTGTTGCCGTTGGTGCGCCCCATGTGAATTTCGTACCCGTGGACGGTTTGGCCCTGGATGCCAGCCAGCCAGCCGGAATCAACTTTGATTTGTCCGCTGGCCTGGTGGGTGGCCTTTTTCCCGGCGAAGGTGGTCTCGATGTCCAGTAGGCCTAACCCAGGGGTTTCTGTTTCCCGAGATTCAACCTGGCTGGGATCATAGATGACTCTGCCAAGCATCTGGTAGCCGCCGCAGATTCCCACCACGCATTTGCCATGTGCCGCATGATCTTGAATTGCCTGGGCCAATCCCCGCGCCTGCAGCCACTCCAGATCACCCACAGTGCTTTTGGTGCCAGGAATAATAATCGCATCGGGATTTCCCAATCGGTCCAGTGAATTGACGAAGCGCAGGCGCACGCCGGCCTCGGCGATCAGCGGGTCGAAATCGTCGAAGTTGGCGATGCGCGGCAAATGGATCACGGCAATATCGATGCCGCTCTCCTGCTTGATCTTGATCGGGTCCGGGGACTCAAGGGACACGGCATCCTCTTCGGGGATGAGTAAATTGTGCAAATAGGGAACCACGCCCACCACAGGTTTGCCGCTGCGTTCTTCGATAATCTGGACACCATCCTCAAACAGGGCGATATCCCCGCGAAATTTATTCACAATGAAACCCTTGAGGAAATCCTGCTCCTGCGGGGTCAGCAGCCAGTGCGTCCCGATCAATTGGGCAAAAATCCCGCCGCGGTCGATATCGCCGACCAGTAAAACCGGCGAATTGGCGTATTCGGCCACGCGCATATTGACGATGTCGCCTTCCCTGAGATTGAGTTCGGCCGCGCTGCCGGCCCCCTCGACGATCACTAAGTCAAATTCATCCCGCAAGCGATCCATGGATTGCGTCACCTGCTCCCAAAGGTAATCCTTTTTTGGGTAATAATCGCGGGCAGCTAAGGTCTGCCAGGGTTTGCCATTGACCACGATCTGAGCGCGCGCATCGGCTTCAGGCTTGATCAAAATGGGATTCATATCCACGGTTGGCTCCAGACCGGCGGCCGCGGCCTGCACAGCCTGAGCCCGTCCAATCTCGGCGCCGTCGGGGCAAACCGCGGCGTTATTGGACATATTCTGCGCCTTGAAAGGGGCCACCTTGATGCCCCGGCGGGCATAGCTGTGGCACAAGGCTGTGACCAGCAGGCTTTTGCCTGCCGATGATGAGGTTCCGAGTATAGTAAGAGTTTTTGCGGGCATTTTTATTCTGTATTGTGGTTGGTGTCGTTGAGTGAGTTGATGATCGCGCCTGCCTCGTACACTGAAATCTTCGAGAGCGAGCAGTGATCCAGATTAAACTGCCAGAATGCCTTAGGGGGTAATCCCAATAAGTGAGCGATCAACATTTGCAGCGAGCCGCCATGGGCGACCAGCAAAACCGTTTGGTCGCTGTGATTGGCGGCAATGTTTTGATAAACTTTTTCGACTCTGGCGGCCAGTTGATCCAGCGTTTCTCCGCCGGGTGGGGCAAAGGTGCTGATGTCCTCGTGCCAGGCATTGACCGCTTCGGGATCGCGCGCCTGGATTTCATCATAGGTTGCGCCTTCCCATTCGCCGAAATCGCCTTCACGCAGGTTGGGTTCCCGATGGATATCTACAGAGTGATTTTCGCCAATGGCCGCGGCCGTATCCCAGGCTCGGCTCAGGTCGCTGGCATAAATTATGTCGATTTCCTCAGCTGCCAGCCGCTTTGCAACAGCTTTTGCTTGGGCGCGCCCCTTGGCGTTTAGCGGGACGTCGCTTTGTCCTTGAAAACGCTGTTTCACATTCCAATCGGTTTCACCGTGTCGAACGAAAAGAATTTGTAACATAATGTTTTTACCGCTAAGACGCTAAGGCGCAAAGGGAAATTAAAGGGTTTTCTTTGTGGTCTTTGCGTCTTCGCGCTGTATTCTTTGGATGGCATTGATCAATAGTTTGTTTTCATTTTCTTTGCGGGTGGCGATGCGCACATAGGCAGGCAGGCCAAACGAGGCGCAATCGCGCACCTGGATGCCTTGTTTGAACAGCGCAGCCCTAAAGGCGGCACCATTTTCTACAGGAAGAAGAAAGAAGTGTGTTTTTGATGGCAGCGGTTCGTATCCAAGTTTCTTGAGTTCAGCCATCAAGTTTTCCTTCTGGAGTTTCAGGTGCTCCAGGCATTCGTCAAGGTAATCTTGCGCTTTGAGCGCGGAAAGGCCAGCTTCCTGAGCCAGCGCATTCACGCTCCAAGGCGGCTGTACTTTTTTGAGCGCCTGAATCACGCTCGGATCAGCAACCGCATATCCCAACCGTAACCCTGCCAGGGCGTAATCTTTGGTCATCGAGCGCATAACTAACTCATTGGAATTCAGATTGAAGATTGCTGATTGATGGTCTGGTGCAAAGGCGGCATAGGCTTCATCAATTACATAGAGCGTTTGCGGGTTATTGTCGGTGCAGCGATTTATTTCTTCGGGAGAGAGTATTTGCCCGGTTGGGTTGTTGGGGTTGCAGATGAAAACAATTTTGTAGGGGGTTAGTTTGTTGGTTTGTTCGTTGGTCCAGGCAAAGTTGTCTTTGACATGGGTGTGAATTTCATCTACCTCAGCGCCCATGATCGCCGCTGCATTGGCATATTCCCCGAAGGTCGGACCCAGGATCAAGACTCGATCTCCTGGATTGAGAAAGGCCAGCGCAATCAACCAAATCAATTCGGCGGTGCCGTTGGTTGCCAAGATGTTATCAATTTGGATGTCGTGATGGGCCGCCAATGCCCGCCGCAAAGCCAGGCAATCTCGGTCTGGATACCGATCGATTGGAATTGTTGATATCGAATCAATTAATCCCGGAGCGGGGCCAAAAGGGTTGCAGTTGGTGCTGAAATCGATGACCTGACTCGGTTCGAAGCCCGCTGACTCAAGCTCGCCATAATCAGGCGCGCCATGGTGAACGGGGAATAGATTTTGGATTTCTTGGCGAGGAGAAGTTGGCACGGCCAAAAGGAGGGGGAATTCGAGAACCAATTATCGATTATAACGAACGATCGATTTTTTCAGGATGATCCTCGATCCATTGTTCAATGACGGATAGAATAAATACGATGTCATCAAGGTGTTGAGTACAAATTTCAAAAAGTTCACGCTCAGATATCTGATGATAGAAATGCACCAACCGATTAGCGTATGCGATCCAGTACAACTGTTTCGCGTAATCGTGAGGGTGTCATAGTGCCTCTCCGTCGAGAAGCAACTGGCGACGTTCTCGTTCCCAAGATGCTAAGTCACAAGCCCGTCGAAGAGCATATAGCTGGTAGTTGGCTTCTTTGTCTAGATCGGAGGCGAATAACAATTCACCCCTGACGATTTCCAACGCCAGGAATGGGCTGGCTTCGGGCAATACAACAACATCAACTCGCGATACGTCGAACAATGTTTCGAGCGCTAATCCAATCTGCACGATCTCATCGATTGTCAATTTTTTGTTTTTAGAAGGCAGAATACCAATATCCAGATCCGAATTGCTTTGGCTGGGAACCATGTCTTGGGCATTTGCCTTTGCAAGAGCTTCCAAAGCGCGACTGCCAAAGGCATAGATGGCGTCCAATTTGTAATCCTGGGCAATAGATGCGAGTTTGCTGGCTGGCGCAGATTTTGACATGATATACCGTTGCTCTTAACGATTCAGGAGTACCCATTTCGCATCCTGAGTGACCCTGCCGAAGGCGGGTCGTATCGAAAGGCGCAATTTTCTCTTCAAATAATTTCAAGTGCGTAACGCCTAGGATTATAGCATGATCGATATTTGCATCTGCGCAAAGATAGAGTAGCAAACAAGCCCACAGCCAATGCCGTCGCAAACGCAAAAATCTTGCGTGATTTTCCAATATCATAGGCTTTTGGTGGCGGATTTCCAGCGCCCAGTTTGTATTGTCCCGACTTCTCCAATACCACGCCCAGAGAACCAGCCATAGCGCTCATAGGGTAACCGGCGTTGGGGCTGTCGGTTGTGCGGGCATCTCGAAACATGATTCTCTTGGATCTGCCACTATCTCGGCCAATGAGTTTTGTCGCCAGCACAATCAGCAATCCTGTTAATCGGGCCGGGATGAAATTGAGCAGGTCGTCAAAACGAGCCGGAAATTTGCCTAACCATTCACGTTCGATATCCCGGTAACCCAGCATGGCATCGGCGGTGTTGGCATAGCGGTAAGCCAGCGCGGCAGGCAGCCCGCCGAGGGAGTAATAAACCAATGGCGCAATAAATCCGTCCGAAGCATTCTCGGCCACGGATTCGATGGTCGCCGCGGCCACCTGGGATTCATCCAACTGTGATGTCTCGCGGCTGACCAGGTGCCAGCTTACCAAGCGCCGCGCTTCAGGTAGATCATCCTGTTCCAGAGCTTGCTGGACTTCGCTGGCTGCCTGATCTAATCCGCGCCATGAAAACGTAGTTTTGAGCGCTATGGCTTCGAGCAGCAAACCCAAAGGCCAGGGCAATTGCTTTGCAACCCTGATAAACGCGCTGCCAATTGCCAACATCAAAGCGCTGCCGCCTAGAGTGATCCCTGCGCCATAATGAATTTTTCTTGATCACCCTGCCTTGGCGCGCTGCGTTGAAGCCAACCGAGCAGGTTGCCCATCCAGGCCACCGGGTGAAAACGGTTGGGTGGATCACCGAATAGAAAATCGATGGCGAATGCGATGGACAAGATAAGGGCATTGGATTTCATGATAGCTTCGTAGACACGCAGTTGCTTGGACGCTGAGAAATACAAAAAAATCTCTGCGTCTCAGCGTTAAGTTTTTAACTTTGTAACTCAGCCAGCTTCTCGCGGACTTTGTCGGCGTGCTTGCTCTCGCCGGCTTTGGTCTTAGCGCGCACGCGTACGTTGCTCCATTTGGCGGCGATATTGCCATTGGGGTCAACGATAAACGTCGAGCGGATAGTGCCTTCGTATTCTTTGCCGTAATTCTTCTTTAGGCCCCAGGCTCCGTAGGCTTTGTGAGCTACTTTATCGGGGTCACTCAACAAGGAAATTCCCAAGCGATATTTCTGAATGAATTTCTGGTGCGATTCGATACTGTCTGCGCTGATGCCAACCACGCTGGCGTTCAATCCCTTGAACTCGTCCAGGGCATCGGTGAAATCGCAGGCTTCTTTGGTGCAGCCAGGCGTGTCGTCTTTAGGGTAGAAATAGACCACCAGCCACTGGCCAGCGTAATCTGCCAGTGAAACAATTTTGTCGTTTTCATTCAGCAAGCTGAACTCGGGAGCTTTATCATTTACTTCGATCATTTTTTACCTCGCAAATTATTGGATACGGTTTTCTCCGCTAAGACGCGCAGAACGCCAAGATTTTTACATTTTTCCTTGGGAACACGCGGTTCAACTACCCAACAAAATGGCCCATAATCCAAGAAGTACAACTTCAACGATTTCGTTGATCGCCCCATAAATATCTCCGGTCATGCCAGGAATTCGCTTCAAAATGAAAGCTGCAATTAGGGCAACAGTTACGGCCGCAACCCCCAAGGCAATCAAACCCAGCCAATGGAAAGTGAACCAGGCCACGAGTCCGGCAATCAATGTCGCCAGCAACAACTCTTTCCAGGTGGCATTGTCTTTTATGGCGCGGCCCAATCCCTTCGGCCGGCCATAGGGAAAAGTGATCACGGCCAAAGACATGCCCCAGCGGCTCAATGTTGGGATTATGATAAGCGCTGCAGAAGTGCCCGGCAAAGCATCCAACGCCGAAAACTTGATCAGCAGCAGCAATACCCCGCCAGCCAGCCCAAAGGCGCCCACACGCTCATCGCGCATGATCTCCAACCGTTTGACCGGGGTGAAACCGCCCAGAATTCCATCACAGGCATCCAAAAAACCATCCAAATGTAAAGCGCCAGATATTAATACCCATAAAGTTATGATTAATGCAGAGCGCAATAACGGTGGAACGAACAGTCCTAAAAGCGAGTTGACGATCAGTATTACAATTCCGATCGATAAACCGGCCAAGGGATAAAAACCTACCGACCAGCCGAGTTCTTTTTCGGTGAACGGGCGTTGGACGATTGGGGGAATCTGGGTCAGGAATTGCAGAGCGGCGAAAAAGGGAATCATAGTATTGACATAGGATTTCTGCGAAAGGATCGAAGTCGGATGACTGGGGACGGGCGATATTATTGAGTTTATCAGCCGGTCCCCGATCTTCGGTCTCCCGTCGATTAATCTTTATCCGTTACACCAGCCTCACTGAAAGTAGCCATCTCACACAAAATCATGCAGGCCGCTTCAACCAGCGACATGGCCAGCACTGCGCCAGTGCCTTCGCCGAGGCGCATGCTCAAATCCAGCATGGGTTCTAATTCCAGCCATTCTAGCATGATCTGATGACCGAGTTCCTGCGAGCGGTGAGCGCTGATCAGATAGTCGCGTGCCTGGGGGGCCAGCGTGACTGCCAACATGGCCGCCGCGGTAGAAATGAAGCCATCAATGACCACCGGTTTACGGTGGGCCACAGCAGCCAAAATGGCGCCAGCCAAGCCGCCGATCTCGAAGCCGCCCACTTTCATCAGAATGTCCAGGCCATCTTTGGGGTCTGGTTGATTGACTTCCAGGGCGCTGACGACTGCGTTGATTTTCCGTTGTAAGCCTTCGTCGTCGACACCGGTACCGCGGCCAACAATATCGGCCGGTTCCTGGCCGGTGATAACGGCTGCAATGGCTGCTGATGGGGTAGTATTGCCGATGCCCATGTCGCCGGTGGCCAGGATATCCAACCCTTTGGCGATTTCGGCTTCGACAATGGCGGCGCCCGCTTCGATAGTCTGAATGGCTTGCTCGCGGGTCATGGCGGGCCCTTTGGCAATATTCTGCGTGCCCAGGGCAACCTTCTTCACCACTAAATCGGGGTGAGGTTCCATTTCAGCAGCAACGCCCATATCAACTACAGTCACGCGCGCCCCAACGTGGCGAGCCAAAACGTTGATGGCGGCGCCGCCGAATAGGAAGTTCATCACCATTTGCGGGGTCACTTCCGATGGAAAAGCGCTGACGCCTTCAGCCACCACGCCATGATCCCCGGCCATGGTGGTGACCACTTTGTGTTCGATGACAGGTTTTTCCTGGCCGGTAATGCCGGCAATCGTTACCGATAAATCTTCCAACTGCCCCAGGCTGCCGCGCGGTTTGGTCAAATCGTCCTGACGCAGGCGCGCCGCCTGCATGGCAGCTTCATCCAAAGGTTGGATTTTCGAGATGAGTTCTTGCAGTGACATGTTGTTCTCCTAAATTTTTGATTTGATACCTCGGGCCGCCGTCTGTCATTCGGTGGCTCGATGTATTCACGTATTTTGGCATTTGCCGGGAAATATAATTAACTGCCTTTGTCGTGTCAGTTATTTTTGGATCGGCAATCACGCCTAAAATTGTGCCGCTATGCGCCCGGCAAACACCCAAGGCCCCCACTTGTTTTGCCAGATTAATAGTCTTTTCCAGTAATGGGTTATCTAAAATCGATTGGTGCGCTTTAGCACTCAACGTAGTTGCTTCGCCAAACATTTCCCAATCTTCGCTTTCGAGGCTGGTTTTCAGCATGTGAAAAGCTTCTTGGTGGATAAATGCCTGTTTTTTGAGAATTTCCTGGTGGTCGTGTTGGTTGAACTCAACTGTGTCAATCTGACCCCCAGGGTCAAGCAGGATGACGTTCAGGGGGGGAGCCGTACCCCAGGTTTGGCTCCAGCTTCCCTGGCGATGATCGAATAAAGTCAGGCCTGGGAAGATGGTGCTGTCGCTGGGTTCGATGGACACCGCGATCTTGGCCACTGTGGCTTGATCGCAACCTATTGCATATAAGCAAGCGGCGATATCCGCAGTGCTGGTGCCGTAGCCGCGTCCCCGTGGCATGTAGGATTCCAGTTCGAGAATGCCGCGCCCCGCGTGAGGTAGGTGCTCACAAGCAATTTTCAGCGCAGCCCTGGCTTTTGGAAAATCTCCCTGAATTTGCAAGCCCTCCGATTCATCCAAATGCAGACGCGCCGTGCTGAATTGCTCTATGGGCAGGGAAACCAGCGCGGGCTTACCTGCCCACATTCCCTGAACTAGCTCACCGCAGGTATACGGAATGCTGACGGTTGTCACTTAAAATTCGATGCCTCGCTGGGCTTTGCGACCCTGGTCGTAAGGATGCTTGATCTTTGCCATCTCGGTGACTATGTCTGCGTACTCGATCAGTGCCTGTGGTGCTTTGCGCCCGGTGATCATCAGGTGCAGGTTTTCGGGTTTATTGGCTTTGAGCCAGTCGATGACTTCCTGTGTATCGAGCCACTCGAAGTGCATCGTATATGTAAATTCGTCCAGTACGATCAAATCGTAATTTCCAGAGATGATTTTTTCCTGTGCGAACTTCCAGCCGTGGGTGGCGCGGGCAATGCTTTCGTCGATATCCTTGGAATTCCAGGTGAAGCCGTCGCCAGTCTTGTGCCATTCGATGCCCAATTTTTCGGCGGACTTGATCTCCCCCCAGCGGCCGCTCTCGCTTTTGATGAATTGGATGGCGCATACGCGTAAACCCTGGCCAATGGCTCGCATCAGCAGGCCAAAGGCAGCGGTGCTCTTGCCCTTACCGTCCCCAGTATTGACGATCACGAGTCCCTGTTTGGATTTATATTTCATTGTTCGATTTGTGTTAGAGAAAATTCACTGCGAAGACGTTGTTTTGTGAAAATTTGTAATCGCTATTTCTGTTAAAATTTTCTTGGCGTCCTGCGCGTCTTAGCGGTTTCCCGGTGCTGTTCCAGATTCATTTTTGCAATGTAGGTGTGACCATTGGGGTGCTGTAGAGTGGGTGTTCGGTAATCACTACGGGCACGCCATAGACATGGCTGATCCGCTCGGTGGTCAGCACTTCACTGGGTTTGCCGACGCTGACTAAGCGCTTGTTACTGAGAAGGGCCACGCGATCGGCGTATAGCGCTGCCAGGTTGAGATCGTGCAGACTGACAACCACAGTCAGGTCGTCATTGTGGGCCAGCTTCTGCACCAGGTTCATAATCTCGGATTGATACTTCAAGTCCAGGTGGGATGTGGGTTCGTCAAGCAGTAAAACCTGGGGTTCCTGAGCCAACACGCGGGCTAATACCACGCGGCGTTGCTCGCCGCCGGAAAGTTCGGTCATCGGGCGCTCTTGCAGATTAGACAGACCGGTTTGTTCGATCACCTGGTCGATGATCTGATGATCCTTGGCTGTCATGGGCAAAAGCCAGCCGCGGTGTGGAGCACGTCCCAAGGTGACCATATCGCGCACGGTGATTGCCCAGGCTTCGCCATTGCCTTGCGGCGCCAGCGCCATTTGCTGAGCAACGCGGCGCGGTGATTGGGTCCACAAATCTGATTCTGCCAGGCAGACCTTACCTTGGCGCGGTGGCAGCAAACGTGCCATCGTCCGCAACAGGGTGCTTTTACCGACACCGTTGGGGCCAATCAAGGCCAGAACTTCACCAGGACAAGCGTCTAAAAACAACTCCTCCAGAATGGGGCGTTCTGCGTAAGCGCAGGTGAGATCGAGCATTTGCAGTGTAGTCATCATTAACTCCTCAAGGATGCTTGACGAGATTTGAGTAAGTATAAAAAGAATGTGCTGCCCAAAATGGACGTAACAATTCCAACGGGTAATTCGATGGGGGCCAGCAGCGTGCGGGCCAAGTCATCGGCCAGCAGCAACAGGATAGCACCGATCAACATGCTGCCGGGGATAACGCGGTGGTGCTGCGAGCCAAAAAGCAGCCGGGCAGCATGCGGGGCAATCAGGCCGACGAAGCCGATGACTCCACCGGCTGCGACGGCGGCAGCTGTTGTAAGGCTGGCGGCGGCCACAATCACGCCGCGCGCCTGGCGCAGCGACAGCCCCAGGCTTTGGGCAATCTCATCGCCAGAGGCCAACGCATCGAGGGGACGGGCCATCAGAAAAAGGGCTGCCAATCCCAGCAGCAGGTAGGGCGCGCTGCTCAAAAGATGAGGCCAACTGCGGCCAGAGAGCCCTCCCAAAGTCCAGGCGAAGACCTGGTGTAGTGTCTCATCGCTGATCAACATCAACAATGAGACAATCGCAGAAAGCAAGGTGCTCAATGCCGCTCCAGCCAACAATAAAGAGATTGCCGGAGCGTTACCGCCAATTTCTGCGATGTTATAGACCGTGAACACGGCCAACAGGGCGCCAACAAATGCGGCCAGGGGAACCGGACCGAAACCAGCAAATTTAAAATTCAGGCCAATGATAATAGCCAGTGTAGCTCCGAGAGAAGCCCCGCTGGAAGCACCCACCACGAAAGGATCGGCCAGCGGGTTGCGGAACAAACCCTGGAATGCTGCTCCTGCAGCAGCTAGACCCGCGCCAATAGTGGCGGCCAGGACGATGCGCGGCAGGCGCAGTTGATGCACAATAGTGGCATCCGTGGGGTTTACTGCAACTTCAGCCTGATGAGCGAACGTTGCCAGCACTCGGGCTGGTGGGATATAGACGGCACCCACACCCAGGCTGATCAATCCAGTCAACACCAAAGCGACAAAAAGAATGATCATAATCAAGATAAAACGACGAGAACTCATTCGATAACGATTATTTTCTCGCTTCCTCTCCCTTTAGGAGAGGAAGTCATGGGATGATCTTTTCTCAGAAAAGAGGAGGGAAGCCTCGTTTTCTACTTATCTCCCTCACCCCTGACCCCTCTCCCTTTGGGAGGGGGGAAATCGAAGCAATGCGAAGGTGGGGTAAGGGTAGCAAAAACTGATCCTTTTACTTTATTCAAACAACTCCGGATAGAGCGCCAGCGCTATGGCTTCGAGAGCATCAGCCAGACGTGGGCCGGCGCGCGAAACGATGTCACCATCGATCAGGTGAATACGTTCGCTAACTACCGCATCGATCTGGTCCCAGCCGGGGCGGGCACCGACCATATCGGGAGTCAGTTTCTCGCCGTGGGTGTCGGAGCCCATGATGGCCTGTGGGTTGCGGGCGATGACTTCTTCGGCGTTGATCTGGAGATATTCGCCTTCCAGGTCGGCAAAAATGTTGGTACCGCCAGCCATTTCTATCAACTGGCCGATGATGGTGGTCGGGCCGGTGGTCATCAGAGGTTCGTCGAAAATTTCCCAGAAGACCAGTACTTTGTCTTTGTCCTCGATTTCAGCCACGGTCTCAACCACGGCAGCAGTGCGGTTTTCCATATCTGTGATTACGGCCTCGGCTTCTTCCTCATTGCCGGTAATTTGTCCAACTGTGAAGATGTTATAAAAGACATCGATCATATCGCTGGGGTAGAGCACGTAGACGGTGATTTCGAGTTCTTCCAGAGCGGCGATGATGTCATCCTGTCGATCTCCATAGGCGAAGACGACATCAGGCTCTAAGGAGACGATGGTTTCAATGCTCATGGTATCGGCAGAAAAACCGCCGATTTTTTCAATCTCCAGCGCCTCCTCGGGGAAGTTGCAGTACTCGGTGACGCCGACAACTTTGTCTCCAGCGCCGACTGCGTAAAGAATTTCAGTGTTCGATGGAGCCAGGGAGACAACTTTTTCGACCGGTAATTCAATGGTCACCTCGCGTCCCAGACCGTCGATTAATTCGAGAACCTCAGGCTCGTTTTCTGTAACAGCCCGAAAAGCGACCAGGGTACTGGAGAGCAATATGATGGTCAAGAAAAATACGGATATTTTTTTATGTTTCATTGTAAGTGATCCTAATTTTATAGATAAATATTTTGAATCAAAAAATCCCTACCATTTGGTCAGGGATTTGGGAGTTGGTCGATCAATGTTACTTAAAGCATTCCCACCTCCTTACCGCGAGGCTAAGTGGAAAACACGCAAGAGGCGGGCGGCCTGGCTTGGCCCTACGGGCCATACAGTTGCGGGACAGCGCCGGACTTGATTTGGGTGTTTTTTTCCAAATCGCACCGGCTTCGCCTCGACACGATTAATTATCGTGCCGAACCTTCCCATCCGGGGGGGCAGGTACCTCAAGCGGATTATATGTATTGACAAGGTGCTATGTTTGTTACAGACTAAATTCTATCATGGATTATTGAAAAACATCGGAGATTTGTGTAAGGTTTTTCCTGATAAATGTCAGGTTTTATCCCCAATGTGAGGTTGTTCGATAATTCTTTGGCGAATTTTTAGCACCGCTAATTCTCTTTAAGGTACAATTGCTCGATTTTTCCGTGTTCTAACGATCAAAACTTGACGAGGTAATCTATGAATCAATATCGCATCGCATCATTACCGGGGGATGGTATTGGAAAAGAGATCACTCCGCTAGGGACCAGGGTTTTGGATATGGTTGCTGATATCACCCAAAGCTTCAAAATCAATTGGGAAAATTTCCCTTGGGGTTCTGATTTCTATCGGAGTAAGGGAACAATGATGCCCTTGAATGGCCTGAAGATTTTGGAAGAATTTGATGCCATTTACTTTGGTGCAGTTGGGTGGCCCTCAGTTCAGGACGATGTTTCCCTTTGGGGATTGAGATTGCCGATCTGCCAGGGGTTTCAGCAGTATGCCAATGTTCGCCCAGCTTATTTATTTCCGGGCGTCAGAGGCCCTTTGGCGGGAGTCAGCCCTGGGGAAATTGACTTGGTTGTCGTGCGTGAAAATACCGAAGGAGAATATTCTGGGGTTGGGGGACGCGCTCAAAAAGGGACTCACCATGAAGTTGCCTCCGAGACCGCCGTCTTTACCCGCGCGGGCATCGAGCGCGTCATGCGTTTCGCTTTCGATCTGGCCGATACCCGCCGCAAGAAAATCTCTAACGTGACCAAGTCGAATGCTCAAAGGTATGGTTTTGTGTTATGGGATGAAGTTTTCCAATCAGTTTCGGTGGATTATCCCCACATCGAAACGGAGCGTGTCCTGGTGGATGCCATGGCGGCTCGCTTTGTGTTGAATCCCGGATCATTGGACGTAGTTGTAGCATCGAACCTCCACGGGGATATTTTGACCGATTTGGGCGGGGCCATCATTGGAAGCCTGGGTATGGCGCCCAGCGCAAATATCAACCCAGAAAGGGAATTTCCCTCGATGTTTGAGCCCATCCATGGCTCTGCGCCGGATATTTATGGCAAAGGGATTGCCAACCCAATTGGCATGATTCTCTGCGGTGCCTTGATGTTAGAATTCTTGGGGGAGATTGAGGCCGGAATTCTGGTCCGTCAGGCTGTAGAAAAAATTACCTCGCAGGGGATTCTGACCCCTGATGTTGGCGGTCAGTCGAATACGATCGAAGTGACCCAAGCGATTATTGACTTTATAACAGCATAAGCAAGGAAAACCAATGGAACAATTCATACTTTCACTGAGCATCATATTTTTTGGACTTGCGCTGGGTTATGCATATCAAGTTTTGGCGAATAAAGGTGTGATCACATCGCCTTTTGAAATTGATACCATCCGAAAAACGCTGCAGAAAATCGCCTTGTTATTATTTAACCCAGTAGCATTTTTAGGCGCCATTTGGATCGTAAACCTGGATGACTTAAAGATATTTGCCCTGCCAATCCTCGGGATTGCCGCGCTTACCTTAGGTGGAGTTGTGGCCTACGGTTTTGCAAAAATGCAAAACATGTCCCGAAAACAGACAGGTTCGTATATCGTTGGGGGAGGCTTTACCAATATTGGTTCAATTGGGGGATTGCTTTGTTTTATTCTCCTTGGCGAAGCTGGCTTTGCGTTGATGCCTTTTTACAAGTTATTTGAATCTTTCATGTATTTCGGACTCGGATTCCCAGTGGCCAAATCCTTCAGCCTTGATGAAGCCGAAACCGAGAATTTATCTCAACGTTTGAAAAAAGTTCTCATCGATCCTTTTATGATTGTTTCCATTGTCAGCATTGTTGCCGGGTTTACACTGAATATTTCGGGTATCGCCCGCCCAGAATTCTATGGCACCGTCAATGCGATTTTTGTGCCCTCAGCCACTGTGTTTTTACTATCTTCCATTGGTATGGCCATGCATTTTGGCCGTATCGGAAAGTACATCAAAGAAGGTTTACTGATCGCCTTGATAAAATTTGCCATCGTGCCAGCATCGATCACCAGCGTAGCGTTCCTGATTGGATTTGGAGAGATCGATTTGGGATTGCCATTGAAAGTAGTGTTGATCTTATCCAGTATGCCGGTGGGCTTTATCGCAATGGTTCCCCCAACGATCTATGATCTGGATATAGATCTGGCAAACGCCAATTGGTTAGTAACCAACATTATGTTATTTGCCGTAATACCGCTACTACAATATCTAATCACAATTTTATAAGTAGAGGAAATATTGATGATTACTCGCACTGAATTTGAACAAATCAAAAATGAAGCCGCAGAAATTTTGGAGGGAGCTGGGGTTGCGATTCTCCCGAATGAAATTGAAGCCATGGAAGTTGCAGATTTTGGTTTGAGTGAGGTCCGAATTAGCGGTGCCCAGATTCTCAATCTGGTAGATACCGAGCAGATTGGCGTGAAATTGGTCATACTTATGCCAAATCAAACACTGCCAGAACACAGGCATCCTAGAATAGGCAAGTACCCTGGCAAAGAGGAAGCCGTCCGTTGTGAATTTGGAATGTTGTATGTTAATGGCCCAGGAGAACGAACACCAAACCCAAAGGTAAAACCGCCCAAACATCGCATGGATACCTATACAGTATGGCATGAATATGCGCTAAAGCCTGGGGAGCAGGTAAATTTTGAACCTGGCACGCCCCACTGGTTCCAGGCCGGACCCGATGGAGCCGTTTTCTGGAGTTTCTCCACCAAGGCTATTGATGTCGAAGATGTCTTTTCTGATCCAGAGATAGTGAGGGTCACAGTTATTGCGGATGAATAATTGCTAAATTCTAAGGGGGCTTATCAATTCGTTGGGTGGATTAAAAGAATAAATTTCGTTTTTCCGTTTTAGCCATCGATATTTGAGGGGGGCAATACCAAGATTCCTTAAATTTTTATTTTGGGGCTTGATTTTTTTTAAGCTATCAGGTAGTATGTATACCTGTCGACTTGTATACTTGTATACAATCTTGATTGGAGAGCGCAATGGACAACATTTTCTCACAAGCCAGATCATCAACCTTACGCACAACTGTTACAGAAATGCTGCGTAATGCCATCACCACTGGGAAGTTAAAACCAGGCGAGCATCTAATAGAAACTGAGCTTGCGGAACAAATGTCGGTAAGCCGTAGCCCTGTACGGGAGGCCTTCCGTCAGTTGGAACAAGAAGATTTGATCGTCGCCATTCCTAACCAGGGTTGTTTTGTAAAATCCTTCAGTGCCAAAGAGATCGAAGAAATTTTCGCTTTGAGGGCCACACTGGAAACCTTGGCTTTCGAACGTATTGTAGAGCGAAATAAACTTGGCCCGCAAGAATGGGAAATCATCGACGATTTTCTCCACAAACAGCGCGCTGCTATAGAGGCGCAGGCTTTCGATTTATTGACCCAGTACGATATGGACTTTCATGAATTTCTTTGTGAATTGTCAGGGTTTGATCGCTTGCTTAAGATGTGGCGCAGTCTCCGCAGCCAAATCCAAATGTTGTTTTTCCATCGCTTTCAATTATTGCCAAACATTCCCCAAACTGTTGATACAGATCATGAGCAATTTCTTGATGCTTTGAAGAAAGGCGATATTGGCCGTTTGAGAGAAATGAACGAAACCATAAATGAGGGTGTTGCAAAAGACTGCATTGCGGTTTTTCAATTGGAAAAAGAAAGCGAAAATTAACAGATAAGGGATCCAATTATCATGCCCAATCGTTACTCTGTCATTCTCGGATTTTTGGGGCAACTACGTGATCGATTTGCCGCTTACCATGAACCCCGTGACCTGATTCAAAAATTGGAGGTAGCTACCACCATTGAGGGAGTAGAAGGCGTCGAAGCTGTTTACCCCTTTGACTTTGACGGATTCAGCTTCGAAGCATATCGGAAATTGCTATCTGAAAAGAAGTTGGAAGTTTCTTCAGTAAATGTCAATATTAAATCTGAACAGAAATTTCACCAGGGCGCATTGACCTCCCCCGATCCGGGAATTCGCAAAAAAGCGATCGAGCATATCAAAGCTGGTTTGGATTGGGCTGCAGAGTTGGGTACAGATTTAGTTACCGTATGTCCACTCTCAGATGGCCATGATTACCCATTGCAGATTGACTATCGTCAGGCCTGGAACTGGACGGTAGATTGTTTGGGTGAGGCCGCTGCCTATCGCCCCGATGTGAAATTAAGCATTGAATACAAACAGAGCGAACCACGGGCGCGTGTAATTGTCCCTAATGCAGGCACTGTGCTCCACTTATGTGAGCAGATCGGCCTCGATAATGTCGGTTTGACCATAGACAATGGTCACGCTTTGTATATTTCGGAAACCCCCGCCCAGGTGGTTGCACTCGCAGCAGATGCTGGGCGGTTATTTTTGGTGCATATTAATGATAACTATCGCAATTGGGATTGGGACCTGATGCCCGGTACGGTCAATTACTGGGACTGGCTGGAGATGTTGTTGGTATTGGATGAAGTTAACTACGATGGCTGGCTGGTTTCGGATGTTTTCCCTGCCCGCTTAGATCCTGTTGATACGCTTTCAGCCAGCTACCGCAACATTCGTTTTGCCGAAGCCATGTTGGACAAATTTGGCCGAGATAAACTCCGCCAGATGATTCGCAAGCGTGAAGTTATCAAAATTTATGATGAATTTCAGGAGCTGATGTTAGGTAAATGAATCTGGTTTCAACAATCTCAGGCAAATTTCAATGATCAGCATAATAACCAGATCAAAAACTGAAAGTCCGAGCCAACGATACTTATCTCATTGACTTTCGCTAGTGAAATATTATGAGGAGGTGCCTAGGAAAAATATACCAAAAGAATACGCACAGATCATCCAGTTTTGCGAGCGGGATGACCTGTGCGCCCAGATGGAGCCGAAGCTCCAATCGTGTCTGATTATAGAGAATAAATCAATTTTATGCAACTGGAGGATGCCTACATGGCTAAGAAACTAACACGTCGTGATTTCTTGAAACTGTCTTCAATTACTACTGCTGGTGCGGCATTGTCGCCCCTCGCAGCCAAGCTTGCATTAGCTGCCCCCGCTGAACTAGATGGTTCGCTTGAATTCATTTTACGCCACAGCTTTATTCCTGAGATGAATGCTATTCAGGAAAACCAGCTTGCCCAATGGGGCGCTGCGAACGGTGTGGATGTCTCCGTTTCTTCCCCTGGCGAATGGCGTGAAATGATCGCCGCCGCCATCGAATCCAAGACCGGTGACATCGGTGAAACCTTCCAGGAAGAACCCTTGATCTACGGTGATGCCCTGGCAGACGTCAGCGACATTTGTGAGGCTTTGGGTGAAGAGAATGGTGGCTGGTACGATCTGGCCGAAAAAGTGGGTAAGGACGCCGACGGCGTTTGGCGAGCTATCCCGCGCGGCTACACCACTCATGTTGTCAACTATCGTAAAGATTTCTTCGCCGAAGTCGGTTACGAAGATGGCTGTGAGACCTATGATGATCTGCTTGATGCTGGTACAAAACTCAAGGAAGCTGGCCTGCCGCCTCTCGGTTTTACCGTAAGCCAGACCGGCCCCAATGACTCCTCGAGCTGGTGCTACTCTGTGCTCTGGTCGCATGGCGGCACCGAGGTCGATGAGGCTGGTAAAGTGGCCATCAACTCCGCCGGAACAAAAGCAGCCCTGGATTACATGGCTAAATTGTCTGAAGTATCCACACCCAATATCACCGGGTTCGATGAGGGCGCCAACAACCGCGCCTTCCTGGCTGGCGAGATATCCGCCACCCAGAACGCCACCAGCATTTATTACCGCGCCGCTGGCGAGGTTCTCGAAGGTATGGATCACTTCAAGTATCCTGCTGGCCCAGCCGGCTGGATCCAGTTCTGCGAAATGAACGCGCTGACCCTCTTCGAACACAGCAAGAACAAAGAAGCGGGCAAAGCCGCTCTGAAGTGGTTGATGGATCCTGCGCAGTTGATCCCCTTGATGCAGATTGGTATCACTTTCTACACCCCGCTGCTCAAGAGCTATGATGACAACCCCGCTATGCCCTGGAATGTTGATCCCAAGCTCAAAGTAGCCTACAAGCTGGCCGAAGGCCTGCATCTGTCTGGCTACCCGCTGCAGCCATCTGCCATTTCTGCCAAGGTATACCAGAACCGCACCATCGTCAATATGTTCGCCCGTGTGGTTACCGGTGCTGCCAGCGCTGAAGAAGCAATGGCCGGCGCAGAAGAAGAACTGGTCGCTGTCTACGGATAGTTGCTTGAAGAAAATTCAGACGAAAATCATGTTAGGGTTTTCGCTCTGTAAACAAGATCGAAATTCGGGGAGTATGGTGTTTGCCATACTCCCCAATACTAAAGAGAACATCTATGAGTGTCCGAGATCAGACGAATTTTTTCAGTAACACTCCAACAGGAGGTTTAGCCCGGCTAAAAGCTGGCTTCAATTCTTTTTTAGAGAACGAAACCTCGTTTGGGTATTTGCTGCTGATACCGACATTGTTGGTTGTCATTGGTTTGGTGGGGTATCCCTTTCTCACCTCGGTTTATTATAGTTTTACCAACAAATCGATTGGCATGTCTGCCAACGAAATCGAATTTGTGGGTTTTCAAAACTTCCAAAGACTGGTTGGCGATCGCATCTATCGCAAAGCTCTGGTCAATACTTTCAATTTCACGATCACGGCGGTCATCTTTAAAATACTGTTGGGGTTGATGATGGCCTTGGTGCTTAAGGAAGTCAAGCGCTTCAAGCGCTTGTTGCGGGCGATCTTCTTGCTGCCTTGGGTGATTCCGACTTCACTCAGCGTGCTGGGCTGGTTGTGGATGTTCGATCCACAGTTCAGCGTGATTACCCATGTTTTGCAAACGTTGGGGTTCGTCGAGCCCGGGGTTTGGATTCCCTGGAAAGCGGATCCACAATTGGCTATGGCTGCCGTTCAGACGGTCAACATTTGGCGAGGCGCCCCGTTCTTTGGCATGATGATCCTGGCTGCTCTGATGACCGTTCCCAAGGAACTCTACGAAGCGGCCGTGGTGGATGGCGCTAATTGGCTGCAGCAATTTCGGGCGATCACATTTCCATTCATTCTGCCGGTGCTGATAGTCGCCATGCTGTTCTCTTTTGTTCGGACAATGGGTGATTTCCAGATCGTTTGGATTTTGACCAACGGCGGCCCCTTTGACTCGACGCAGTTGATAGCCACACGTGCTTATCAAGTCGCAATACAGGGCGCCAAAGAGACCGGTCTTGGCTCGGCTGTTGCAGTATCTCTGTTCCCATTCCTATTACCTTTCATGCTTCTCTACCTTCGTTTTGTGCGTCGAGGCGTATCTTAATGACAGCACTTATCTCACAACATTCTTCACCTCCTAATAAGCCACTTCTTCGGAAAATCGGTGAAATTTTCTCAGCCCGTAATATTGTGTTGACCGTAGCCCTGTTAATCCTGGCCACCTTTACGCTTTTTCCCATCGCCTGGATGGTCATCACCTCTTTCCGCCATGACCTGGCAATTGATATTAACCCTTTCGATATTCGCCTATCTGATTTAACCTTAGATCAATACAAAAAACTGCTTACGGACCCTTACTTCCCCTTTCCAAAATGGATGCTGAACAGCGCCGTCGTTTCTTTGGTTTCCTCGATCGCGGCGATTATCATTGGCGGTATTGCCGCATATAGTTTAGGGCGACTGCGCTATAAGGGCGCCGCTGCCATCGCTTTGGGGATTTTTTCAACCTATCTGCTTCCGCCAGTTTTGCTCTTTATTCCCTTGCGAGTGTTGGCTGCTCGCTTAGGGTTGCCCTCGAATTCACTCATCACGTTGAGCCTCACCTACCTGACATTTTTGGTGCCCTTCATTGCCTGGACGTTATCGAGTTATTTTCAAGGTATTCCCAGCGAATTGATCGATGCTGCCCGCATTGATGGCTGTAGTCGTCTACAAGCAATGATTAGGATCGATTTTCCCCTGGTTCTTCCTGGTGTGATCTCGGTATTCTTTTTCGCATTCACGCTTTCTTGGGGTGAATATATGTATGCTCTGACCTTCATGGGGCAAAAAGCGGCCTATACGGTTCCCCTGGGCATGGTGAACGAATCTCATGTTGGTGATCTCTATTTTTGGGGCAACCTGATGGCCGGTGCTGTTTTGGGGTCGGTCCCTGTGGTGATCGTGTATTCCTTTTTGATGGATTACTACCTTTCTGGTATGACTGCAGGTGCAGTAAAGGGTTGATTACGAAGCATGAAAGCAGCATATTTAAAATCCATTGGAAAGTTAAGTATCACTGAAGCAGAAAAACCTACAATTCAGGCGGATGATCAAGTGCTGATTCAGATCAAAGCAGTGGGAATCTGCGGTTCTGAGGTTCATGCTTTTAAAGGGACGCATCCCTATCGGATTCCTCCTGTCATTTTGGGACACGAGGCTTCAGGGGTAGTCACTGCTTTAGGGAAAAACGTAGCTGGATTTGAAGTTGGTGACCGCGTCATTATAGATCCGCAATGGGTTTGTGGTGAGTGCAATTATTGCCGCGCTGGTCTGGTCAACCTTTGCCCAGAAAAAATTGTTATGGGTACACCAGATTGGCCCGGTGCTTTTGGTGAATTTGTCATCGCTCCAGAAGATGCTGTTTATAATTTGCCTGGGAATTTATCCTTTGTCCAGGGAGCTTTGATTGAGCCTCTGACGGTAGCTGTTCACGTTGCGCTACGCGCCAATCTCAAAGCTGGCGAATCAGCCGCAATCTTAGGTTCAGGATCGATCGGGGGGCTGGTATCAGGGATTTGTTGCCTTCACGGCGCTGATCCCATCGTTGTGGCCGACATCAAACAACACTGCCTCGCTGCGTCTCGTGAACGCCTGGGCGCTACCCACGAAATTCTGCTCCCCGATGATCAACTGGTTTCCAAAGTGCGCGACATCAACGGTGGAGAAGGGGTGGATTACGTCTTCGTTTGCGCGGATAATCCTGCCCTTGTCAGCCAGGGGTTAGATATGGTGAAGCGCCGCGGTACAGTGGTATTGATTGCTTTGCTGACGGGCGAGCCTTTGAGCCTGATCGCGTATGAGATAACCGGAAAAGAAAAGCACCTTATCGGCAGCAGCATGTGCACGCCGGAAGATGTAGAACGCGCCATAGATCTTGTCGCCTCCGGTCAGGTTGATGTAGAGGCCATTGCCACGCATATCTTGCCTATTGACCAGGTGCAGCATGGCATGGAACTAGCCCATACCAAGGACGATGAGGCGATAAAAGTAATTTTAGAATTCTAGATTTCAGTTATCTGTTTCCAGTTGGTCAGCATGAACACTGAACACTGGATACCAGAAACAGAACATTTTCATTTTTGAATTAATCATCAACAAAGAGGAGGTCTCATGACTATGCCCTACTTTAAACGAGTGCAGCAACAATCCCCAACCATGTTCTGGATTAACAATCCTACCCAGCCGCAAGCTGATCTGGCCTTGGAGCATGGTGCCTTGGGGTGCACTAACAACCCTTCCTATACCCAAAAGATGCTTGATCACCCCGAATACAGCGAATACGCTTACGGGATTTTGGATGATGTTTTGAATATTGAGCCCGATGACAAGAAAGCTGCGATTGAATTTCAGGCCCGCATGGTCAAGCCGGTGGCTAAACAATTCATGCCTCTATTCGAGGAAAGCGGCGGCGAGCACGGTTTTGTCAGCATCCAGGGTGATCCCTTTGCCGATGACATTGCCAGCGAAATTGTCGATCAGGCACTCTATAATCGCAAAGTCAGCCCCAATATTTGCTGTAAGATTCCGCTAACCGAACCCGGGTTGGAAGCCATTGAGCAGTTGATCCCCATGAATGTGCCGGTCAACTCGACCGAGATCTTTGGGGTAAGTCAGATGGTCGCCTTGGGAGAAACCTACGAGAAAGTTGCCCGCAAATCTGGCGTTTTCCCGATGATGTACATGTCCCACATCGCCGGCATTTATGACGATTACCTGCGTAACTATGTGTCGGAGAACGATATCCAGATTTCACCGGATGTGCTGCACCAGGCAGGGTTGGCCGTTGCCCGCAAGGTCTACCAGATCATGACCGAGCGAGCTTATAAGTGCATCTTCATCGGTGGCGGGGCGCGCGGTCTGCATCACTTCACCGAAATGGTGGGAGGCAAGGTAGTTGTCACGATTAACTGGATTGGCACAGCCGACAAACTAATCGAGCAGAATCCCCCCGTCATGTATCGTTTGTTCAACCCCGTGCCTCATAAAGTCATCGACGAATTGATGGAGAAACTGCCTGCTTTCCGCAAAGGCTACCTCGAAGATGGGCTTGCGATTGATGAATTCGAAGATTTCGGGCCGGTGCAACTTTTCAAGAGCGCCTTCACCAAGAGCTGGGGGCGGGTGCTGGATATCATCAAAGAGCGTAGGACTACTCTATAGATATTAATTATGTAGAGACGTTGCACCCCGATGGGGCGTCTCTACCGACTTGATTGTACGCGGAGAAAATTATATGAGCAATGAAAAACACACGGTAAGAACCATTGGAGAGATGTACAAAAAAGGCGAGACGATCACCATGCTGACCGCCTACGATTTTCCGGTTGCCAAGCAAATCAACGATGCCGGAATTGATATGATCCTGGTGGGCGATTCTTGTGCTATGGTGGTCCACGGCCATCCGGACACTATGAATGCCACCATGGAAATGATGATTCTGCATTGTGCGGCGGTCTCGCTAGCCTGCGACCGCACCATGGTCGTGGCCGATATGCCTTTCGGCTCATTCCAATATGGCATCGAGGAGACCATGCGCAACGCGGCTCGCTTTGTGACAGAGGCCAAGGTGGATGCGGTCAAATTTGAAGCCACCCATAATTTTATTCCGAAGGCAGCTGCGATTGTCGAAATGGGGATTCCCGTTGTGGGGCATGTGGGTTTGCATCCGCAATCTGTTGGTGTACTCGGTGGACTGAAGGCTCAGGGCCGCACCATGGATACCGCTCGAAAGATTATGACTGAAGCCCTTGCCCTGCAAGAAGCGGGCGTATTTTCCATTATTTTCGAGGCGGTCCCAGGTCGCCTGGCTGAATATGTGACCAAGAAGCTGGACGTTCCCACCATCAGCATCGGGGGTGGTCCTGGTTGCAGTGGTCAATTACTGGTAACCTATGATGTTTTGGGGATGTTTGATACCTTCACCCCATCATTCGCTAAAAAATATGCCAATTTCAATAAGGCTATGACGGATGCCTTTATCGAATATCGAGATGAGGTTCTCAATGGTCAATTCCCTGCGCCTGAGCACGTTTATGGCGTATCGGATGAAATTATGGAAGCCATGGAAAAGGAATTCGGACCGGCCTGAAATTCAAAAATTTTTACATCTACTTTTTGTGTAGGCTGCAAAACGCATGAAGCCCCCTGTAATTTGTAGAGTGATATTGCGATGGCGCTGAGCTCCCAACATGGATTGGGTACAAGGTATTGTGAAGGAATCTTCTCAATACCTTGAGTCCGAAGCCTGAACGCTAATATGAAGATCAGAATAAACGCCAGGATGTCGGTTAAATCAACCATCCCAGGCCAGCAGATATCAACTTTTTGAAGCAGGGTTTTTTCAACGGTTCTCCCTTATCAATACTGTGTTCAGGTTCAAAGGTTGTTCGTTTTAATTCAGGAGCAATTATATTTTCTACACTTTTAAAGCTTATTAGGTTCGCAGTAAAGTAATAATGCTTGGGCCGTAATACTGCTCTTTCTTCAACCATGGACCAGACCCTCACTTTAATTCCAGCAAATCCCAAAGGTTGCCGTACAGGTCTTTGAAAACTGCCACGGTGCCGTAGGGCTCTTCCTTGGGTGGCCTGACGAATTCTATTCCTTCCGAGACCATCTCATCATAATCTCGCCAAAAATCATCTGTGTTGAGGAAGAGAAATACACGCCCTCCAGTTTGATTGCCGATAAAAGCTTCTTGTTCTGGTTTTGAGGCTCTGGCCAATAATAAGGAAGTGCCCCTGGAACCTGGGGGTGATACAACTACCCAACGTTTATCCTGCTCTGGTTGGTAGGTATCTTCAACCAATGTGAATTTCAACTTTTGGGTATAGAAGGCGATTGCTTCATCATAATCTCTGATAACCAATGCCACATGGACGATAGATTGTTTCATTTTGATTTTTCCTATGATACGGCTTATGTGAAATCGGATATAGATTCTAGAAATCGGGATTTTTGGGTAATTGCCAAAATGTCAGGCTTGAGCAAATTTCCTAGAAAACCCCGGTTTCTTTGGCGTGTTTACATCGAATTCACATAAAGCCTATGATAATAATTCGATTGCTTTGTCTTTGATTTTCAGCATAGTTTTGGTATCAACAGCTTCTTCGGTATATTCAATGACCAAGCTGAGTTTCCCGGCAGCCGTTACCGCACCGAGCACCATATCGACGTGCACCAGGGGAAACGCCCCCCCTGGTTGCATGATCAGGCGATCCAATTCCAGGTTGCCATACTTTTTGGGGAAATCTAAGCGTCCCAGGTTGGTGATGGCCGGACCTAAAAGCTTCGTATCGAGGGTCTCCATTTTGGCCCGCTTCAACAGCCGCACAACAACATCTTCCCGCTTGCTGAAGTCGGCCAACTTCTGGTAACGGGGTGAATCTGGTTCTACAAATCCCCCCAATTTCTTGAAGCTAAGGGCCTCATAGATATTCGAATCCATTTGCAAATAGCTGGTCAGGTCTCCAAAGGCCTTTTTGTTTGGAATACTCGCTCCAATTTTCTTGTGATACGTTCGCGCGTTTTCCCAGAAATCTTTTTTGTCGTTGAATTTATAATTCACCTCAAGCCCTAAGGCATAATATCCCATACTTTCGCCAGGTGAGTTTGGCAGACGATCGCGCAAACTGACGGCTGTTGCAGTTTTGGCATGATGGGGTTTGGCACCCTTTACAAAATTTTGGGCACCAGAGAATGCGGTAATCAGGGCTGTATTCACGGTGACGTTTTCTTCTCGGCAACGACCAACCAGGGCAGAAGTTTCCTCTTCGGAAAACTCGATCGAAATGATTTCATGTTCAAATGTATCCCAGTAGGCATTGTTCAAAGCCTGGTAATCTTCTTGATCGAAGAACACAATTTCTGCGCCCCATTTCTCTTTAATCTTCTTGATAAAGAACTTGACCAAACCCGATGGAGCAACTTCAGCAGGAATATTATCCAGAGTAATTGGTTCTGGCGCCGGCAATATCTGGACATCTGCTGACGGATTGCCAAGGTGAACCATCATATCGCGGGCCAGGTAAGCCAACGACATGCCATCGCATATGATGTGATGGCACAAGATAATCAGTTCCGACACTTCTGGGGATTGGACCAGAATAAACCGGATTGGGGGTCGAGTATCAAAATCATAAGGGATTTTGGCGGCTTCAGCATGCACGTTGATCCAGTCATCCTTGGAATTGCGTGGATAGATCTGCACTGGGATTTCCTGGACACCTTCAGTAGTAAACCAGGGATCATGCAGATGGTCATCTTGGATGCGTACCTGGAGCAGAATATGCCGCTGCTGTACTTTTTGAACGGCGTTCTTGAGCATTTCCTCGCTCACATACCCATTGATTCGTGCGACCATAGTGACGGTTGAAAAGGGCGCATGCGAAAAGAAACGCTCCGCGCCGGTGACTTTTCTTTCGTAAGTATTTTTTTTGTTGATTGGAGACATGGTTATTCCTTTCTAATTCGTATTATTTTTTATTGTTGGATACCCTTCAAGATTAAATCCAATGCTTGATCGAGCATTTCATCTGGCGTGCCTGTGGGCCGTTTTGTGAGAATAACAGTGCTCAAAATGGATAGCAAAATTTTCATCACCATGTCAGCGTCAACCGCGCGGAAGCTGCCGTCTGCGATGCCTTCATTTATCAAGCCCACCAGTAGATCTTGATACGTTTGCCGAATTACTTCGTGCTGCGCCTGGATATCCAATGGCAGGCGTTGAAATTCATAACTCAGCTTGAAGATAAAGGCGCGGTCACGTAGCAGCACTTCCAAATGCATATGCAAAATCCGTGATAAACACTGGAAAATAGTCCCACCCTCGTTTGCAATGACTAACGCCCGTTGCTGGACTTCGGCCAAAGGCTCCTCGAGGAGTAACAGGATAATCTCATCCTTCGAATCAAAGAATTCGTACAACGTCGATTTTCCCATTCCGACGGCCTTAGCAATTTGGCTGACGGATGTTTCTCTGAAGCCTTTTTCAAAAAACAACTTTGCTGCCACATGGGCAATTTCTAGGCGACGGACCTGACGTTCAGTGTGGGTAAAGGGAATTCCTTTAGGCATTGGTATCTCCGGAAGCGACCGTTGGTCGGTTATTAGTGTATGTTATTATTGAATTTGTGATACCTATATAATATTGGGGGTATGGGTTTATCGAGTGTACTTTTTTGCCGGCAATCAATTTGCATCGAAGGAGCTAGCCATGTCTGATAGTTTTGATTCGACAAATTCCTCAAATGAAGAAACCCCTCAAGAGATTTATAAGCGTCTGACTTTTGAGTGGGAAACCCTTTCTTCAGGGGTTACGCTTTCTGCTGTGTCGGACGAATTGGCACAAACTGCCCGCGATTTGGCTGAATTAGATGAATCGATTAAAAGTGTCAGGCAGAGAGGTTATGTTTATAGTGGAGATTGGGAAGAAGAGGCTCGCTCTGCTAAATCTGGCTGGGCACCAGAACAAAGGAGTGCCAAGCGCGAACTCAATCAGCAATCAGAAATATTACGTCAATCTGCAGACGAAGTGGAGCGATTGGTCAATCGCGCAGAAAGGGATCACAGCCGACTTGATGATCTTGAGCGAAAACTCAATTCGTTTGAAGCTGAGGTAAGTAGTGCAGAACAACAAATTCGACAGTCATTTCAAGGTACTGCTGATAAAGTCGCTAGTATTTTTGAAGAAATCGAATGGGTTGAATTCATGCTTGAAAATTTGAAGGATGCTGTATTTAAATTGTATCCAGACGAAAATGGTGTCGCGGCTTGCAAAGCTAAATGGTTGAGCCAAAAGGGAGAACCTGAAGGCCTCTTATATTTGACGGACCAGCGAATTCTCTTCGAGCAAGTTGAGCAAGTGGCCAAAAAGAAAGTTCTTTTTGTAACGACGGAAAAAGAAACTGTAAAAGAATTAGCCTGGGAAGCACCCATTGGCGCGGTTGATAAGGCAAGCGCAGAGGATAAAGGCGGATTTGTAGGATTTGGAATAAAGGAACTGTTGACGCTAAATTTCAATCGCGATGCAAAAGATGTGTCCGATGAAATTACATTGCGTTTTTTGGATTACGCTGACAATGAAATGTGGGAAGACCTGATCGATGTTGTGAAGACTGGAAAATTAGAGCGATCGCAATCATCAAGCGGTGACATTGACCCAGATTCGGAAGAACCAGCCTTGGATCTTACGAATATCCCTACCAAATGTTCAAGCTGTGGTGGGAAATTACCAAAGGTTTTCAAGGGAATGAATCAGCTTGAATGCGAATTCTGTGGAAATGTGGTTAATATCGGATAAAACTAATCTAGAATTAAAAAAAAATGCCAGGGTTGCTGACCCTGGCAGTTTTACTTAACAGCACGAGTACTTACCTTATGCCGCAACTTTATTTGCAGTCGATTGATTAGGTAAGGATGGTTTAAGTATTCCGACAAGTAATATCAAAACGCCTCCAGCAACCAACATTAGCGGACCAATGTATCGGAAGACCCACCAACCGGTGAAGGTTAGTGCCATCATGCCGATGGCCGCAACTGCTGCAAAAGCACAGAAAGAGATTCCGACGATCATCGTGTGGCGCGAATTGTATTTCAAGCTGAACATCAGCAATACCAGGCCAATTGCCAGGGGTTCGATAGCCCATAAAAATGACCAAGCACTCCAAAATCCAGTGATGGCGCAGAATTGCAATACTAATCCGTTCAAGCCAATGATGATCGCTGGTACGCCCAGCCCAATCCAGTTGGTGTAAAGCGTGGCAAACAAAAATCCCAGAGCAACAGCCAGTACTTCCAACGGCCAAGCAAAACTCCAAATGTCCCAGTTATTCAGGGTGCTGGCCAGGAAGAGAATTCCGCCAGTTACCAGGATGGGGATACCCGGGATAAAGAGCGTGCCTAACCCTCGAGTTTTACGAAATAACAATGGCGCTGCCGTCAGCAATAGGCCTATTGAGATCACAATAGCCGGCCAAAATCGCCAAATTTTGAACCAGGGAATTCGAAAGCCGACGGTGGCAGCAAGAAGGTTGCCAGCCAACAGCAGGGCTCCAAATATAACCAGGGCCAGACCAATCAGGGTAGAAGAAGATCGCATTTTCATATTTTGCCTCCAATGCAATAGAATTGAATAATTACCCGATTGGAATCGCAGCAACTGCGACGGTAATAACCAGCACGACAAAGGCAAGTTGGGTCATCCGTCTTCCAGCATTGCTGGTGAGTTCGGCTGTCTGATCTCCACGACCAATCAGCCAGAAGAAATATAGTACGCTGCCAATTAACAACAAGGGCTCTAACGGCCAAAGCACTTTCCAGAGCGACCAAAATCCGGTCAGGGAGTAGAAAGCCAACAAAACGCCGTTCCCTAATAAAATACTGGCAGGGATGAAAAAAGCAGGTGTGCCAGAGTAACTCATCAGCAAGCAAAGCCCCAGACTGACAAAAATGATTTCAGCAGGCCAGCCAACACCAAAGAGCCGCCAATTCCCCGAAATCAGCCCCAACATCACAGCCATAAAATTGAAACCGACCAAAGCAACACCAGCAGTGAGGAAAGCGTTGCCTACAGTTTTCTCCGAATTTTCTTGAGTATTCCGTTGCGCGGGCATGGCTTTTTCGAGATTTTCTTCTGCTTTAGGTTGCTGAGAAATTAAATGACTGAGGTTTCTTTCCGTGTCGTCAATTGAAAATGCAGCATCGGTGATGTGATCTTTGTCTTCACCCGAAAAAACGGCGACCACGTCTTGAGAATTATCCGCGCTCGAAGATGGGATTAATGAAATTTGTTCGGGAATTTCAACATTGGTCGCCATGCATGCATTTCGGATTGCAGCAGCCAAATCTCCGGCATTTGCATACCGATCTTGCGGGTCTTTGGACAATGCCTTGAGGGCGATTTGCTCGAATGCTTCCGGTATGTTCGGATTGATGGTGCGAGGAATCGGCAAAGGATCGTTTACATGTTTCATTAAGATTGCCAGCGGCGTGTCAGCATCGAAGGGAGGGCGTCCAGTCAGCATCTCGTAAAAGACGATCCCTAGAGAATATAGATCACTTTGCTTGCTGGTATTCCCCTCTAAACCTTGTTCTGGAGCCATATAGGAGAGTGTTCCCATAAGGGCGCCAGACACCGTATATTGGGTGCTGCCAATGATTTGAGCGATGCCGAAATCCGTAACCACAGCCTGGCCGCGCCTGGATAGCATGATATTTGCTGGCTTTATATCCCTGTGGATTATTCCTTCATCATGCGCATACTCCAGACCTGCGAGA
Source organism: uncultured Anaerolineales bacterium (assembly GCA_964629085.1). Classification (GTDB taxonomy): domain Bacteria; phylum Chloroflexota; class Anaerolineae; order Anaerolineales; family UBA11858; genus NIOZ-UU35. The sequence continues at coordinate 656 of CAZVPR010000020.1, read as the reverse complement.
ACATCCAACATGATGCGAGCAATTTCACCCCAAGCCAGATGTTTCTCATTTGCACGGTATTGTATGAGTTGGGTTTTGAGCGTATCTCCCTCGAGCAATTCCATCACCATGAAATAGACATCGTCTTGTACATCAAAATCGTGAATTTGAACGATATTGGGATGGCGCAAGTTTGCTACCGACTGCGCTTCACGTTGGAATCGGGTCAAGAATTCTTTTTCCTCGACAAGATCAGATCGCAACACTTTGATAGCGACATATCGATCAAGTTGGGGATGATAGGCGCGATACACCTGAGCCATGCCTCCTCGACCGAGAGGTTCTAGGACGCGATATTTCTCAAGGTTTTGCCCTTGCAGTGAAACCAACATAAATGCATTCTCCCGAAGATGGAGCTCATCGTCTTGTCCTGCTAATGATAGGTTCGATTGATTTGATACACTTGCCATGTCGTGCCTCCAATCTGAAAAAAGTTTATCAGGAGCACGAGTTTGTTACCTATCCGTTAGCTAACAGCCAGCTAATTCAAATCGATAAGTTTGGCAAAAATTCGTCGCGCGCACGCTCTCATGTGGCTGGAAGACTAAATTTTTGCTCATCGAGCTATGTAATTCCGAAAAATATTTTACACTGAAAGGGTCAAAGCCGGGTGATAA
>CAZVPR010000019.1:0-60423 GCA_964629085.1 uncultured Anaerolineales bacterium | reverse complement strand
CAGAGGACAACCAGCATCCTGAATATCGCAATTCTTTCCTGCTCGTATCGAAGGGGGTGCGAGTTTCTTGACATCACTCTTCGATACGCCCAAAAGGCGTCAGGACAGAGCCCTCAATATTAACTACTCCCTAAATTTCTCCTTGCCATTCTCCCACAGCCCCCATCCAGTCCTCCGCTGAAATCTGGACCATAATTTTTTCCGAATTTTCGGGCTGCCATTCCCATTGATGGCAGGGATCTTCATGAAGGGGGTCAGCTTGCTGATCTCCGCCAGGCATCAGAATTGTCACTTTCTTTACCCCAACATTATCATTCACCTGGATCACAACCCCGCCTTCTTTTCCGCGTTTTACATTCTCAACAACAGGGGATTCGAAGAAATCGAAGATGGCCGTGTGATAGGCGCTCAGTTTTCCTAGCCGCAATCTGGCAGCCTGATAGTAGGCATCTCCCTCTGGTGTAGCCAGAATGCCCTTGGCGCGGGACGCAGCCGTTTTGATCCGTTCACGATGCCGGGCCTCTCCGGGGGTGGGTTTGCGCTTGGGATCATGCCTTGGTCGTGCTGTAACCACAGTTTTATCTCGATATTGCTTGAAAACCAGATCACCGATGCGCCCGCTGATACCTTCTAATAGGACATTCTTCTTTACTTTCGCCATACCTGCCTCCGATCATCCTCTTGGCTTCCTTCGATTATACCTTATATATACCATATATATATCTTATTAATCAGGCTAGTTTCCTGTCGACTCCCTAAAGATTGGCTATCCTTAAGGGGAGTGGTTGCCTAGATTCAAACCTTTGCAACGGGGAAAATCAAATTACGGCGACAAACAAACAAAATGCAATCCTGCCAAACAATTCTGTTAGCAATCGTTCTTTGAATTACAGATAAAATTACGTAGCTGCTCCGTTTTTACTCACTGAAATTCAATGCAAATACTTCATCGTCGCCCTTTCGTCGCCCATTCAAAATTTTTAACGCGAAAATTACTGGTTGCCTTTCTATTATTTGTGGCCTGCTCACTTTTCCTCAAGCCAGCCGATCATGGTGTATTGGCTCGTCCACTCTTTGCCGGTGCAGTACCCACCATTGAGACCAGTATCCCCGCCGAGGTCATGGTGGGCGAAAACTTCACCTTTGATGTCACCCTTGGGCCCAATGCTTCAGAAACCGGGTATGGTCCCTTTATCGATGTGGTTTTCCCCGTGGTTGGGGCTGGTCCCACTACGCCTAATGGTTTCGACTTTGTCAGCGCTACCTTTTTGGGAGCAACCATCGAGTGTTTTTCAGCCGAGTTCAAGGATAACAACGGCTCTATCGAGGCAAAGCATCCTTTCGCTTTAGATAAGGATGGAAAAAAATTAGTCGTTAAGCATGCTACGGGTGGTCATCAGGCTGTTGGGGATAAGTTGGTGTCCTGCAAGCTGCCCTTTGGTTCCCTTGTTCCAAGCCAACCTAAGTCCAAGGTGACATTCACTGCCAAGCAACTCGGAGATCCAGCGGTGAGCTCAAAACTGCCCATTTACGCCCGGGGCGGCTTCATGTTTGGCAAAGATCCCCTGGATAACTGGTGCTGCGATTATGTGCTCGACACACTCACGGCTGATAACTTTGTCTCCAGTTGGGATAAGGGCGATGTCGAGCCGGTGGTGATAAAAACGAATAAGGAAATGTTGCCTGGCCAGGGATCAGAATACGAAACACCGATCGGTCCCAATTTCACAAATACTTACAAAATTTCAATAGATATTGCCAATGGTAAGAAAGTGACAGGTGTGCAGGTAACGGAGACCTTGGACACGCGAGTCCAGTTTGTGAGCGTGACCTCGGTTAGTTCTGGGTCCTGTGGTACGCTCCCCAGCACTACGACCCCTGGGGGGACTCTGATTTGTAACCTGGGCGATGTCACCGGGGGGAATGGAACTGAGGATGCTTCAGTGACCTTTACATTCCAAGTCTTGGATAAAGACGGTGCTACCCCTACTCCAAATAATATCCTTGAGCCAGGCGTTGGTGGCTGTAATGGTCTGATTCCTAACACAATTTCTGTACAAGGGACATTTGGTGGGACGCAAACGGTAAGCGATATCGTTAATTCCGACCACGAGTTCTATGCCTGTGCCATTGCCAGTCAGAAAAGTAAATCCATTGTTAACGATGTCTCCCCAACAGGAGCTTCTCCGGGAGATACGATTGAATATACCCTCAATTTCCAGGTTTCTGATTATTTCTCCGTAGAAGATATCGTTCTCAAAGATGTATTCTCCGATGGCCAGCTTTGGGACGCGAGCTTTACGCCCACTCTGACACTTACTGAACATGGCAGCACTTCTTCCGGAAACTTCGATCCGGGCAGCTATACAATTGTCCGAGATACAAGCTCCCCCCATAACGGCACCAGTACTGGGGAGACGACAGTAACATTCAATATCGCCGCTGAACTGGCTGCGCGTTCACTCGATTTGAAAGTTTTAGGTGGTTGTGTGCCTGCTGGAGGAGGTGCTTACAACTGCACGCCACCAAACAATTTGGGTGCAACTAAAGGGCAAATAAAATTCCGTACGAAGGTTCAAGATGTATACACTGATTTCCATTTACTTTCAGGTCAGAGTGGGGATGCCAGCCTCGACCAAGGGGATAAGCTCAAAAACGAAGTTTCCACTGAAGCGGAGGTGCTCGATAATGTCACTCTTGTCAGCACAACAAAAATCACCAAAGATGCCAAGGGAGTCAGTTCAGTCGAGGTGGCCCTAAAGCGCGGTACGCCATCGAAATCAATTCACGCGTTCAATGGCAATACGACAGTTCCATCACCTCTCCATGTTTCCGCCGGTGACATTATCACTTACAAGATCAAATACGAATTAACAACCAGCAATGTCGAAGATTTGTATTTAACTGATTATCTGCCTCTGCCAGTTTTAGATGTTAATGACCCAAAAGCTGATGGCAGTGCGGCGAACTGGCCGGCCAAGGTGACTAGTGTTTGCGCTGCAGGAACTTCCCCGCCAGCGGGAGACATCTGTTTTTCATCCAATGATACTTACTACGTCTATTCTAATGTGCAGCCTACGGTTTCGATCAATAGCACCAACAATACCCTCAAGATCGATTATGGTGATTTCGACAAAGGTGGCAGCCGGGCCACAGTCATTGAACTGCTATTTTCTATTGCCGTCAAATCCGATCCTTTTGCTGATGGTCTCAAGTTGACCAATCAGGCTACCGTACACGAGGGCTCCACGGTTATCAAAAACACCAGTGACAGCAGTGCAATCATCGACTTCACCCTCGACGAGCCGGTATTGGTAGGTAAGAAGGGAGTAGTTGCCACAGACAGCAGTAATGCAACGCTGAATTTACCTGGATACACCTTTGTCAAACCAGATCCAAATTCCCCCCCGACCGGAAAGCGCTGGACTTCCCCTGCTACCATTGATTCAACCTGCCTCAAGTCTAATTCAATCAATGCAGATATCAGCGGTTCTGACGGTGGTGACCTGGTCACATTTGCCATTGTGATCGAGAACGGGACCCAGGCAGCTGCCGGCAAAGGCGGCGCTTACGATATCACCATCAAGGATACACTGCCAGCTCAATTGCAGATTCCAGCCTCAGGACTGAACCTGGCAATCTATTACGGTGATGGCACAAATTCTATTGGTTACAAAAAGCCTGATGGCTCCGCTGCAACCCCAGCGGATCTATTTAGCGCTGATGGTATTCGATTAGATGATCCCGCTGCGGGTGGTGGCGTTTGCCAATCCCACCTGGTAGGGCCGGGGAAGAATATCATCATCATCACCTACGATTTGCAGATCAAGCCCACAGTAACACCAGGCAGTGAGATCACCAATAGTGGCACAATCACCAATTATTCCAACAAGGAAGGTGGTGAAGATTTTACAGGTCCCGGCGGCTCTGGCAAAGAAGGAGATCTCGACGATAAAGCCAAAATCACGATATCGGATCCTGCCATTGCCAAATCGATTGGGTCAACATCAATACCAATTACGACGGATGGTAAGCACCGACCTACCATCAAAGATTTGACCATCGGCGAAGAAGTTACTTTTGAGATTGAAGTCACCATCCCCGAAGGCAATTCAATTGGTGTCACAATAACGGATAACTTGCCCACCACAATGGCTGGGGTCCTTAGTGTAAAGAGTTCCTGTGTAAGGAGCTTTGGTACCGCTGCAGGAACAAATTTGACGAGTACCGCATTTGCCCCGTCGGCGGCCGTGCTTTGCCCGAATGCTTATGGTGTGCACAAAAATACGGATGGCGATGCATATAATGATCAGGTAATTTTCGAGTTTGGTGATATTACCAATTCGGTCGATGGGGTTGATGATGCCAAAGACAAGATCATCCTGGAGGTGGTTGCCAGGGTTGAGGGGGAAGCAGCCAACCAAGATGGCAACGCCCTCACCAACATCGTTAAGGCTAAAACGGGCACGAATACTCAAACCGGAAGCGTTGACTTTGATATTGTTGTTCCCAATTTGAGTCTTACTAAAAACGACGGAACCGATTACTTCTCTCCAGGCGGCAGGCTGGTTTATGGCCTCACTTATGAGAATACCGGGTCTGGACCAGCTTTGGGTGTTGCTCTTACCGAAACCGTCCCGGCAAATACCACTTTCGACAGCGCCCACAGCACCACAGGCTGGGTGCTCTTTGGCACTGCGACACCCTGTCCGGATGGCGCTGCGGCAGGAACAACTTGCGAATATCAGATTGGACAAGTGAATAACGGCGATCCTGCACAAACCGTTTATTTTGCCGTCGTAGTCGACAATACCCTGGCGGGTAGCGTCACGCAAATCGAAAACTCTGCGAAAATCGCCGATGAACTCGATTATTCAACTGCCACAGTCACGGATACCAATGAAAGGGTCACCCTCGGCAAGGCTATTCAAGATACAAATCAGGCTTTCACTTCCGGCAATAAGGTAGTCATTGGCGAGCTTGTCACGTATCGCCTTGTGCTTTACATACCGGCGCATTCTACGGGCAGTGGCAATTCCGGCCTGATGCCTAACTTGACTATTACCGATGATCTGGATGAGGGCCTGGCATTTATGGATTGTGTCAGTGTAACGGCCTCATCAGCGGATTTGATCACTGATTTAACCGGCGGCTTTCGTGATGCCTGCGCTCCGAATACGGTCAACCATCAAAACGGGAACCCCGCCATCTATCCGATTCCTCAAACTGGAACAGGCAGCACCGATGCCGCCAACCAAGGGCGTCGCATCGTGTTCGACCTGGGTAATGTCACCAATAATAGCGCCACGCAGGAGACGATCACCATCGATTATCGGGTGGCTGTATTGGATCACTCCCCCATCGTTCGTGATGTCGAAATGAACAACCAGGCAACGGCGCAATGGAAATCGGGTAGTACCCTAAACCAGGTGGTTGCCGTTGCGCCCAATGTGATCGTTGTCGAGCCAGAATTTACCCTGGACAAGTATGCGGATAGGAAATATGTCTATGGCGGCGAGACTATTACTTTCTCCTTTGAAATTCGCCCGATTCCCGTGAGTGTCGATTCGTTCGAGGTGATCCTTACCGACCCCATATCTCCGAAATTGAAATATGTCCCTGGCAGTTTAATGGTAACCGAAGGGTTGCCTGCCAGCAAAATCGATGAAAGCGATCCCGAAAATTTACAAGTGACCTGGGATACATTCCCATCAACCAGTTATGCAATAGTGGAGTTTAGAGCTTACCTGAAACCGGGCTCAGATGGTACGGTTGGCAACTTGGGTTATCTTGAATGGACCAGCCTGTCTGGGGATTTTCTCTCTGCACCCCAGTCACCATTCAATGAACTTTCCACTGAACGATGGTATGATCCCCCGGCCAATGTCGGTTTGGGGCAAGGTCCAGGCAAAGGTGAGGGCACTTACGCTTCAATCGAATTGATCATTTTGGGTTATTTGCCCATGCCAGAAACCGGATTCCCTCAAGGTCAGCTAACTCGGCTCGATCCTAATTTAGGTGTAAAGCCGCAAGGGATGGTGGACCATTTCGAATTGCAAATACCATCTTTAGGCCGCTCTATGTCAATGGTCAATATTCCTCGCACTGAAAGTGGCTGGGATCTGACTTGGTTAGAGGGTCAGGCCGGATTCCTGGATGGCACTGCGTATCCCACCTGGTCTGGAAATACGGTTTTAACTGGCCATGCTTTTTTGGCAGATGGTATGCCAGGCCCCTTTGTGAATTTAGATGAATTGGGGTGGGGTGATCAGATCATCATCGATAATGACGCGGCGACGTATGTCTATGAAGTGCGAGAACGTTATTTTGTCACGCCAGAGGATATCTCTGGTTTCAAGGACGAAGATATTGATTGGCTAACACTTATCACCTGCTATCAATACGACGAAGAACAACAAAAATTTCTATGGCGAACAGTCGTACGAGCTGTGCTAATTGATAGGATAGCGAAGTAAATTTTGAAAGAAAAAGCCCCCAACTTGGGGGCTATTCTTGGTCGGGTTCTGGAAATTCGAGAGTAGTTTCTGGGATTTCCAGTTCAGGTTCCGGTTCAGGCGGCTCATCATCCGTAGATATGTGTTCAAGTGCAAGTATCCCGTTGCGGGCCTGGTTGAGCAACCGTTCGAGTTCCAATTCGATACGCGAGAGTGTTTGGATAACGTAATTGTCCGCTTCGCGTTTTGTGCTTTCTGCGTCTCGTTCGGCCTGCTTGCGTAACTCATCTGCTTGGGCATGAGCAGCTTTGACAACTCCATCGCGCTCAACGAGTTTTTTGCTTTTCTCTCTGGCTAATTCCAGTGTGCGGTTGGCCTCCTCTTGCGATTGTGCAAGGATGCGATCACGCTGGGTGAGGACCTGTTGAGCACGTTTTACTTCCTCAGGAATTGTCACTCGCATTTGATCGATTAAATCCAGCATACGATCTTCATCCACAACCACATTGTGGGTGAGAGGTATTGGGCGACTTTCGTTGAAGAGTTCTTCAAGTCGGTCTACGAGGTGTAAAATGTCCATGCAGCTCCTCCCATAGAGGCGCAAAATACATAAATCCGATAATTAAGGTTGCAATTTTTAGTCCAAGATTACACGGAAGTGAATATTTCGTCAAGTCGCTGAGAGACTTACGGGCAATTGTCAATCTCGTAATGAGGAGGTGGGAACGATTTCCTGTTCTTCGCCCAACTCTCCAAAACGTTGTTCTAGCATACTCTGGACGTGTGGAGGGACTAAACTGGAAACATCTCCATGGAGGGAGGCAATTTCTCTTACGGTCGCGCCCGAAAGGAATGTGTGTTCTTCGTGCGTGATCAAAGCAACGACTTCGATGTCGGCGTCCAGCCGATGATTGGCCAGGGCCATGCGGAATTCATATTCGAAATCTGAAAATACTCGCAGGCCTCGCACTATGACTTGGGCGCCGATCTGTGTACAAAAATTGACCGTCAGACCACTGTAGCCAGTGACTGTAATGTTGTCATCATTTTTAAAGCTTTCTTTGGCTAACGAGATGCGCTCTTGAGGGGAAAACAATAAGTTTTTTAAGGGGCGGTCATAAACAGCAATGATGATCTCATCGAACAAACGCGCCGCTCGGGCGGCGATGTCAATGTGACCGTAATGGATGGGGTCGAATGTGCCGGGAAAAACTGCTCGAATGTTTTTATGGTTCAACTAATATCTCCAGTTTCGGTGTTCCAAAAGCGCTCTAGCGATTGCGCAATAAATTGGTTTTCATCCTGAGAAAGGTTTGGATCGCTTTCGAATAAATTTTGGGCATGATGTCTTGCTTTTTTGATGAGCTCGATATCTGTCAAATTTGCCAGACGGAGTTCCGAGAAACCGGATTGTCGTGTTCCCAAGAAATCTCCTGGGCCGCGTTGGTCTAGGTCTCTCTCCGCAAGTTCGAAACCATCGTTGGTTTCGGCCATCGCTTGCAAACGTTCATTCTCGACCTCATCGGCCTTGCTTGGAATTAATAAGCAATACGATTTGTCTTTGCCGCGGCCGACACGCCCTCGGAATTGGTGTAATTGAGAAAGCCCGAAGCGATGCGCACCTTCAATGAGCATCACAGTAGCATTGGGTACATCAACCCCGACTTCGACAACAGATGTAGATACTGTGATATGGTTTTCACCATCGCGGAATTTTTCCATGGCGGCATCTTTTTCAGCTGGGGATAACCTTCCATGCAGCAATCCAAGTTTGAGATCGGGAAAGATTTCCTTTTGCAGACGTTCATGTTCCTCAACGGCTGCCTTCTCTTCGCTTTTGTCGCTTTCCTCGACCAAAGGATAGATAATAAATGCCTGGTGTCCCGCCTCCACCTGGCGACGGATCAGGGTGTAAGCTCGTTCACGTTCTTTAGGATATAACACATGCGTATCCACAGCCTGCCTCCCAGGAGGCATTTCATCGATGATAGAAATATCCAGATCGCCATAAACAGTCAGCGCTAATGAGCGTGGAATTGGGGTGGCGGTCATCACCATCAAGTGTGGATTTGTCCCTTTGACCCGCAGTTTAGCGCGCTGCTCAACGCCAAAACGATGCTGCTCGTCTATGATGGCCAGTTGCATGTCAGCAAATTCCACTGGGTCCTCAATCAGCGCATGGGTTCCGACAACAACTTTTATAGTTCCAGAGGACAAGCCATGGCGAATTTCTGCTTTTTGGCTTTCGGAGGTAGACCCAATCATCAATTGAATTTCCTCTGGAGCAATCGGCCCGCCATTTTGGCTAAGGAGGTCCCTCAAATTTTTATAGTGTTGTTCGGCGAGAATGCTGGTAGGCGCCATCATGGCAGCCTGGGAACCCGAATTTGTCACCATTGCAATTGCCAACGCAGCGATTACCGTTTTCCCGGAGCCGACATCACCTTGCACCAGGCGGTTCATTGGATGACCAGAAGCCAGGTCTTGGATGACTTCATCCAGGGATCGCCGCTGAGCCGATGTAAGCTGGAAGGGCAATTTTTCTAATTGATCTGAACGCCAACCCTCCTCCGTTTCGAAAGTAGATGCAGTTCGTGCGCCCCAAGCACTTTTTTGTTGCAGAACCCCTAATTGGAGCAGAAAAATTTCATCGAAAGAAAGGCGGTGCCGGGCTTGTTTCAATTCTTCCCACGAATCGGGAAAATGGATTTGAGTAAGTGCTGCTGACAAATCCAACAATTCTGCCTGATCTAAAATATGGTCGGGAAGCGGGTCCACGACTTTCGATGACCAACTTCTCACGACAGTATAAATCTTATCTCGCAGCCATTTTTGGGTGATTTTCGAAGTTAGAGGGTAAACCGGAACAATTCCCTCAGACATAAGGTGTTTGTTTTCAACTGTTGACCAATCGGGGTTATTCATGACGAGTCGGCCCAGATATTGGTCGATTTTCCCCGATAGAACGATCTGCATGTCCCTGCGCATTCGCTTAGTGATCCAGGGTTGATTGAACCAGGTCGCACGGAAAGAACCTGTTCCATCGCTGATTACTGCCTCCGCTAATTTTGTGCGACCTCCTCGAATGGCCCGGGTGCTGATGGATTGCACCGTGCCTATCACGCTGATTTTTTCGCCATAGCGCAACCTGTTGATGGGCTTCATCTCGGAGTAATCATCATAACGATTGGGGAAATGATAGAGCATATCTCCCAGGGAATAGATGTTTAACCGTTCGAGGGTTTGCGCATAACGGGGACCGACTTGGTTCAGCGTGGTGACACTCGCGTTAAGATCTGCTTCTTCCCCAGGAGCAATCTGGGGCCTTTGCTTTGAGGTTGATTCTGGCTCGGGGGTTTCAGCAGCCCGCGAAATTTCAGGCTCTGCCTCAGGTTCCACAGGAGCTTGTTCTTTCTGTTTATCCTGTATCTCGGGCTCAAGTTTTGGATCTTCTTGCGATTCTGGCTGCGTATCAGCCATTACTTCACTCGGGGGAACTTCCCCTAATTCGCGCTGAATGCGCCTCCAAAGGCCATACAAGGCTTCTTTACGAGAATCTTCGCTAAGCCGGTGGTAATCTCTTAGGCGAACAATGACTGCCTGGATCAGGTTTTCTTCCAATCCATCAGCTCGCGCCTCGGCTGCCCAATGATCGAGCATGCGCTCCAGCCCACCAATGATGGCGCTGTTTGTATACCCGTGATCAGCTTCCAGTTTGAAGTATTTGCGTAGTTTTGTGATCGATGGCTTCATTGTGTGTATTTTACCAGTTCGTGCGGTGCTCGAAAAGTTGGGCAAATTTCCCCTTCTTGGAGAGCCTCATTTCAATAGCGCTGCCACTCCCAGTCCGTTTGGTCCAACGTGAGTGCCAATCACCGGAGTCACATTAACGACAAAGGGTGTTTTCTCCAAATTGAGATTCAAATCAGCCAGGATTTGACGAGCATCCGCTTCGGCGTTGCTGTGCAAGATACTCAATCTCTCGACATCCCCCAGTTTGTGAATCAGCTCTTTCAGATGTAGGATACCTTTACCGCGGGTGCGCGCCTGCCCAAGGTTTAAGACGGCCCCATCCAGAACTTCTACAAAAAGTTTGATGCGTAGAAGAGACCCTATTCGAGCACTCATCCAAGAAACGCGGCCGCTGCGTTGAATATTTTCTAGCGTATCCAACATGGCATATACCCGGATTTTTTTTCGTACTGCGTGAAGGTGAGTAAGGATTTGGTCCAGCGGCAAGCCTTGGGCAACCGTTTCTGCAGCCGCCAAGACCTGGTAACCCAAACCCATGGAAATTGATGTGCTATCAAGGACATGGACTTTTTCGCCGAATTCTTGAGCGGCCATTTTGGCCGTGTTGTAGATGCCGCTCAGGGGACTGGCCACGTGCAACGATAGGATTGCCTGGGCTCCCTTCTGAAGCAGATTTTGATATACCTTATGAAAGGTGCCTGCGGAAGGTGTCGATGTGGTGGGATGGGTCTTCATTTTCGGCATGCGGTCGTAGAAATCCTCACGAGAGATGCCGGCGCCGTCTTCTACATTTTGTCCATCGATGACAATGATGGCTGGTACAACCTGGATTTGATGTTCCGTGGCAATTTCCTGGGGGATATCTGCGGTGCTGTCGGTAACGATGGCAATGTTCATAGTTTCTCTTTGGGTTTAGACGCGAATGCCAGCCCGAATTGGACTGGCATTCGAAGGGGACGAATTAACGTTATTCAATGGATACAATAAATTGATAATGGGGTTGACCCCCATCCTGGACCTCGACCTCGTGATCGGGGTAAGCATCACGGATTGCATCGGCGATGTGGTTGACTTCAGGTTTTTGAATGTTGGCGCCGTAAAATAAGGTGATAAGTTCATAATCGTCCGCTGCGGCTTTTTCCAGGAATATCAAACAGGCCTGCTTGATATTGTCCGATGAGTGGATCAATTTGCCATTGTGCAAAACGATGATTTCCCCTTCTTTGACCTCGACTCCATCGATTTCCACAGTACGAGTGGCTGTGGTAATTTCTCCGGTTTCAACCTCGGTGATGGCGGCGTTCATTTCGGCAACAACTTCGTCGAAGTCGCCGTCAGGTACCAACCTGAGCAGAGCGCTCAAACCCTGCGGGACGGTGCGGCTGGGAATGACCGCAATTTGTTTAACGGTGACCTCAGCAGCTGCTTTGGCAGCCATGAAAATATTTTTGTTGTTGGGGAGGATGACAATCTTGTCGGTGGGTAAATTCTCGAATGCGGCAAGGATTTCTTGGGTGCTGGGATTCATGGTTTGGCCGCCCTCGACGATGGCCGCTGAGCCCAGACTAGCAAATACATTCGATATGCCTGCCCCAGGAGCAACGCTTACTACGGCGATTTGGCCAGGTTCGACCGGGGCTAGTTTCAAGGGCTCTCCAGCGCGTTCCTTTTCAATTTCGTCCATTTGGGCGATCAGGTTTTCGATGTGCACTTTGGTGATCGTCCCCAGGGACATGGCGTGATCGATGGGTTCGTAGCGTTTCTCGGTGGGAACGTGGATGTGCATGCGGTACATTCCATCGCCTTCACCAATTTGAATGGATGTGCCCATTTCTTCCAGGGCGCTGAAGTATTCTTCCAGGTTGAGCGGTTCGCGCGGTTGAAAATCAACGACGACTTCATAATCCTGCCCAGGTTCTGCCGTCATCATAGCATCATCAAAATTGATTGAAGATAATGGCTGTACCGTGGTAACAGCTGTGTCAAGTGGAAGGCCTTGGCTGAACCGTAACATACCCTCTATCAGGAAGAATAAACCTTTACCTCCGGAATCAACCACGCCTGCATCTTTGAGCACATCAAGAAGTTCAGGAGTCCGCTCGACGGAGGCTGCCGCTTCTTCAACAACGATTTCTAATAATTGAATTGGATCTTCTGTTTCTTCTAGAGCTGCCTCAGCAGCTGATGCCATGTCTTTTGCAACAGTTAGAATAGTGCCCTCAACGGGACGAACCACACCTTTATAAGCAGTATCCCGCGCAAGTGCAAGTGCATTGGCAAAGGTTAGGCCGTCAATAATTTCGTGCCCCTCAACACCACGGGCAAAGCCTCGCCAAATCTGAGAAAGGATTACGCCTGAATTGCCGCGGGCGCCCATCAGCGCTCCCTGAGCAAGATCATTGGCGAGATTCCCGGCGTGTTTTTCGGGTGAGTTTTCAATCTCATCGAATGCTGATTGCATGGTCAACACCATATTCGTGCCCGTATCGCCATCTGGGACAGGGAATACATTTAAAGCGTTGACAATCTCATGATTTGTTCGCAGCCAGGTTAGCGCGGCTGAGGCGAGGTTTTTCAGGGCTGGCCCATCGATTGGTTGTTGGTGGAATTGTTCGGCAGTTTCGGCAGATTCTTCGGGCTGAGGGGGGGTACTCATGAAAATAGACTCCTAACTTGAAAATCACGATATCAATGAACGCAAGGATTACTCCTCAAAATCACTGATTCGTAAGCCTTGTACGTGGACGTTGATTTCGTTGAGCGGCACCCCCATGGCCTTTTCAACATGATACCGAACTGTGTTGGCTACACTGGCGGCTACTGACTTTATTCGGGTCCCGTATTCAATGATGATGTATATATCAATATCGATGTGGTCTTCAGAAAAGTGTACCGCGACCCCGCGGATGGGATCTTTGGTCAATATATTGGCCAGGCCATCGGCAATATTCTTTGAAGCCATCCCTACGACTCCATATGAGCGTAAGGCCGATTGGTACGCAATCGTGGCTATGGCTTGCGGGGAAACGTGAATGCTTCCGGTTTTGGTGGTTTCGTTTGTCATGTCAGTCTACTCGCTTGATAGAGAATATAATCTGTGGTAAGATTTTGCGTCCGTTTAACAGGTATTATAATACTTTGTGAAATATTTTGCTCTGAAAGGATTTGTAAGATGGCAGTTTGTGAAAGTTGTGGAAAAAAGACAACCTTTGGTCGCAGTGTTCCTTGGTCAAAGAAGAAAACCCGCCGTCAATTTAAACCCAACCTGCAAAAGGTATCGGTTTATGAGGACGGTCGAAAAGTCACGAAGACCTTGTGCACCCGCTGTTTACGTACGAGTGTGAAAACAGCTTGATCGCTTAGTTCTTATCAAATTTGGCTTACATATATCTGGGCTTTGATATGCAACCAGCGTATCAAAGCCCAGATGTTTTAACCCTGTAATCAAAATCAAGTTGCTAGCGAATAAGTGAGTAATAAATCCACAGCCAGAAAGGAATTAGCCCGCCCATCGCCAAGAGGGCGAATAATCCCAATAATGCTGTGCCCCAGTCGATATCGAGGGCATCGACGTTAGATGATGATGACCGACTGGCTGGCTCATATGCTGGCGGGGGTTCTGGATAGTCAAATTCTGGCGCTTGTGTTTGGGCTTGTGGCGCTGTTGCGCGTTGTGCACTCGATTCCCGTTCTTTAGAAAACGTAATCAATACTCTGCCAAATTGATCGGCAGTGCGGTAACGCGCTGATGGTTCTTTTGATAGAACTTTAAGGATAATGCGGTTCAAGTTATCGCTGATGGTTGAGCGGATATCTTTAGGAGGACGTGGTGCCATATCCCGGTGCATGCGTGCCAAATCTTGGCCTGTTTCTGCGACAAAGGGCAATTGACCTAACAGAACTTCGTACAGCACAACCCCTAAACTATATACATCGGAAGCGGGGGAGGGAGAGTGCCCGCCGGCCTGTTCCGGAGAAAAATATTGTGGTGATCCCCAAACGATTTCCGATCGTTCGTTGGGTTGGATCGAAGCCAAAGCTCGGGCAATGCCAAAATCTGTCACTTTGAGGCGCCGATCAGGAGTTACCAGCATATTTTGGGGTTTGACATCGCAGTGGACCAGTCCAGCCCGATGCGCATAGCCAACACCGGCGCAGGCTTGAACAATCAAGGCAATGCCTGTATTGATGGAAAAGCGACCGCTTTTTTGAACCAAATCTTTCAGCGTAGAGCCCGGCACAAACTCCATGACAATGAAGATGCGTCCCTGATCGATACCAAAATCATGTACAGTGACAATATTCGGATGGGTTAGATTGGCGGCTGCCTTGGCCTCTTGACGGAAACGCTCCCGGAAGGCGGGATCGTTGGAAAAATCTTTGCGCAATACTTTGATCGCCACGGTACGTTCTAGCATCAGATCGCGGCCCTTGTAGACCACTGCCATGCCGCCGCTGCCCAGGCGTTCTTCTAATTGGTAACGGTTATTGAGGAGCGAAGTTTTTGTCATAGGTTCAACGCTACGCATCTAATTTGCTTTCGGGTAGAATTGTACCATTCTTGAATTGATGGTGCATTCTTCGAAGACAATAAAAAGTATTTTCAAAATTGGAGCGGATAGCAAGTGCCAAGCGCTTTCCTGGTTTACAATCCAGCTGCCGGTCGGTTTCCCTCACGCATGTTGACAGAGCGTGCCGCTGATATATTGCGTGCCAATGGCTGGCAGATTCATCTTGAAACCACCCATGGTGGCCCACACATTACCGACCTTGCTCGTGAGGCTGTTTCCCAGAAGATGGATGCTTTTTTCTCTTCGGGTGGAGATGGTTCCGTAAATCATGCAATCAACGGGTTGGTGGGCAGTGATACGGCTTTAGGTGTTCTTCCGGCAGGAACTGCCAACGTTTGGGCCAAAGAGATCGGCTTGCCAGATTTAACCTGGACAAGATTGAACGCCCTGGAAGAGAGCGCTATTCTCATGGCTGATCCTGAAATTCGATATGCCGATGTCGGTCTTTGCGATGGCCGATCGTTCCTTTTGTGGAATGGGGTGGGGTTGGACGCGTATATCGTGCATCATATCGAGCCGCGTAGTCGTTGGGAGAAACATTTCTCGGTTGCCCAATATGCCACCAGCGCGCTTTTGCAGGCAACGACTTTTGGCGGTATTGACTTGCATATTGATGCTGATGGTGAGAATTTTAGCGGACACTATTTGCTGGCAGTTGTCAGCAATATTCATCGTTATGCTGGTGGACTCGCAGAAATATCCCCCTCTGCATGTATTGATGATAATGAGATGGATTTGTGGTTGTTTGCAGGAGATACATTATTAGAGGCTGTTACTCATGCTTATGAGTTGTGGGCTGGTCGACATTTGGAATCCGATCAGGCACGCTGTGTGCCTTTTCGTAAGGCTACCATCTCTTCTGAATCATTGCTTTATGTTCAAGTGGATGGCGAACCAGTAGAAGCTCGCAATGATGTCAACATATCCATCCAGCCAAGAGCTTTGCGTGTGCTGATTCCACCCGGCGCATCACAATCTCTGTTCTCTCAAAATGATTATGCATAAGATTAATAGATTAAAGCTACCTTTCCTGGAGTTGTTTCTTGCGATAATTTTTGGGAGTGGAGCCCTTATACTAGTTCTATTAATAATTAATTCCACTCGGCCACGTCAGACTCCTGTGGGCATGGTGACTGCTGCCCTGACAGTAATTCTTGCTCCCACAGAGACTCCTGTTCCGCCTACGGCAATTGCAGTAACTCCTACCAGTGATGCCCCAGCAGGCCCTGGGGCCGGTATCCTTGCCGTGGGAGGGTTCGTGCAGGTCAGTGGTACCCAAGGGGATGGATTGCGCGTCAGAGAGGGGCCTGGGTTGGGATATGAGCCACTCTTTCTGGGATTGGAATCCGAAGTTTTCAAGATTATCGATGGCCCCCAGAAAACCGATGGATATACCTGGTGGCACCTCGCAGCCCCCTTTGATGAAACGCTCAATGGTTGGTCAGTCGATAACTATCTGATTCCTGTAGATGAACCTTGATACAGCAACTATGTCACTTTATGCAAACTTCATCCAGAAATTTTCTTGCGAATAACAAAGTAAAAGGAATTATCCAACTATTGGGCGTTCCAATCGTGCTTGGCGTAGTGGTCATAATTAGCTACGGTTTGCTAATTCGAGAGGTAGGTTTCTATTGGGATGATTGGCCCTTTGTGTTAGTGATCAATCGTGTAGGCCCCAGCGGATTTCTGAAAATGCTGGGAATTCATCGTCCCTTGTTAGCCAAATTATACGGTTTGACCACATTATTGTTTGGTGACCATCCTTTGCGTTGGCAACTTTTCGGTTTGATCACGCGCTGGCTGGCGGCTGTATCCGTTTGGTGGGCTTGTCGAACTTTCTGGCCAAAGCATCACCGTCAGGTCGCCGCAATTGCTCTGTTGTTTGCTGTTTATCCCGGTTTCATAGAACAGCATATCGCGGTAGTCTATAGTCATTATTTCCTGGTATACACGGTTTTTGCTATCTCCTTGGGGGCAATGGTCATGGCTGTCCGAAAGCGAAATTGGATTTGGTGGGTAGTATCGATTCTAGCATCAGCATATTGCATGTTTTCAATTCAATATTTTGTAGGATTGGAAATCGCTCGTCCGTTGATGATCTGGTATATGTTGTCCGAAAGTGAAGCGGCACGCAAAAAAAAGATGCTCGAGGGATTGGTCGCATTGGGGCCGTATCTCCTTCTAATGATTTTCCTTTTTGTCTGGCGGCTATTTTTGTTACCCGAATCGAATTATGAAGCCAGTTTGCCAAACTCATTGCTGGAATACCCATTAGAGACAATTGGCTCTACGGCTAATCTCATCATAAATGATGCCATCGAATCAAGCTTGGTTGCCTGGCAACGTACAATAAAACTATTAAATCTGGTTGATATCAATTCAGAAATTCAGCGGGAATTTTCATTGATTGTTATCATCGCTGGAATAATAGCTTTTGGATTATTGGTCCTTTCAAGGAAAATTAACGACAGTGAGGAGTCTAGGGTTGGGAAATTTCCATCACAAGCAATATTTTTAGGTTTGGTTATGATATTTGGGGCGGGTTGGCCTTTTTGGATTGTCCCCTTTGAAATTGAACTTCGCTTCCCGTTGGACCGCTTTATTTTGCCTATGATGTTTGCCACGAGCGTATTGATTGTTGGACTCATTGAGTTATTGATGAAGTCGACGCCAAAGAGGATGTTTGTGATTGCAATGCTGGTTGGTTTTGCTGGTGGGCACCATTTTAATATCGCAAACACCTATAAATTGGAATGGAAAGACCAAGAACGATTTTTGTGGCAACTTTCCTGGCGGATTCCATCAATCAAGCCTGGTACTTCGATTCTGGTTGACAATTTGCCCTTCCCGTATAGTGATGATCAGGCCATGTCGGCGGTGATAAATTTTATGTACGGTTCTGATGCTGATGGTGGAAATTTGCCTTTTGGCTTTTTTGAATTGTCAGAATCGATCAACGATGAAATTCCGTCTCTTGCCAAGGATGAACCAATTAAAGAAATTTATGGGCCGATCACTTTTGAAGGTTCCACCTCCCAAGCTATTGTGATTTATTATTCATCAGAAAGTTGTTTGCGGGTATTGAATCCCGAAGATCACGATCTTGGACAGGTTTTCCCTGGCTCATTGTCCGAAGCTGTCGTCTTATCTAACCTGGAAAATATCCTGCAAGAAGAATCTGCCTCCGCCCAAATATTACCAAAGTGGTTTGGCCCTCTGGAAAATAAAGGTTGGTGCTATTACTATGAAAAAGCTGAACTTGCTCGCCAATTCAAAGATTGGGATGAAATTATTCGTCTCGGAGATGATGCCTTTGGATTGGGGATCGAACAATTTTCGCCGTTAGAGCTGTTCCCTTTCATCGAGGGGTATGCTGTTGCAGGGAATTTGCAGTTTGCTCAAGAATTGACCGATAAAGTCATAATTGGTTCGCGCACATATCGTCCTCAACTTTGCCATATTTGGAATAAAGTTGCCCTGCAAATCGAGGGAAATTTGGAGCGACAGGATTTTGCTGATCAGGTTCTTGAAGAATTCAACTGCGAGAAATAATTATTATCATTACCAGCAAATTGGGGTGGGATCGAGACAAGTGCATTCATCGAGGGGCATTTCATAATATTCCATGACTTGGATAATTGTCTCTTTATCAATGCCGGTGTAATGCCCCCTGAAATTTTCCTGTTCATAATATTCATTAGTGGGGATGCAAAGAACGGCGCGTTCCGTCCATTCTCTGTGCATGGTTAGATAATCGTGCATACTATCAGCGCGCCAAGCAATAATTGCAGTGCAATACATAAATAGCAGAATCAGCCAATTTTGCAGGCTAGATTTTTCCGACATCCTGGTGAAAATGTAACTTAGGCCAAATCCTACCAAAATGTACATGGCTACATTTCCTAGAAAATGAAATCTGTAAGCATATTTAAAGAAAAAGAGGATTGAATTTCCAATGATTACAAAAAAAAGGGGGACGGTATAAGAATATTTTTCTTTGTCTCGATAGGCGAAGATAAAAAAGATAATTATTGGAATTATCTGCAAGATCAGGATTAGCCAGGCTTCTTGAGGCGGGAAGCGTAGGCTTAATATCGAGGGAAGCTCGCCGTCGGTTTCGGTTCTAAATAGCGGAAAAAAGGTAAATGTGAATCCGTTGGAAATGTTATAGATCATCCACTTGATGCTGTTGGCAAATGTAGTGGGCCCATTGGATGATGTTGGGAGGGTGTTTAATAAAATTCTCAAAAGAGAGTATATTCCCACAGATCCAATAGCTGATCCGAGGTAATGCTTCCAATTCGGATGAGTTTTAAACAGCGAGAAGATGAGAATTCCCAATGAAAATGCTAGCCCAAATTCTTTACAAAGTGCTGCGCCTAAAAGCAGGAAAAACACGATAACAGGGCTGTACCTTCTTTTTCCGTTCCAGGCCACGATAAAGGCAGATAAACCAAAAAGTGCAGCTAAGGTTGATTGCACCTCTCCTATCACGTAAATATTTGGAGTTACTCTCCAGTCTGATATAAAAAGAAGGGCAGCTATCAAAGCTGGGAGCGCAGTCTTGGTTTTTTGGTAAATAATGAAATTAATCAACAAGGCTACAAAACATAACAATACTATATTTGTGATAAAAAATAGAGGAGGAGTAATTCCGAAGAGTAGGAATTCGAGGCGAATTAATGAAACAGTAATGGGTCGATATGTTGTGAAATGACCAGGAACAGATTCCTGAATCCAAATTTCACCAAGATTCAGTTCTTGCATGTACTGGAAATTCACAAGAGCTTCAGCATCGACCGCTATTCTTTCGACCATGATGCCCATTAATGCGACAACAATACCAATGATCAGGAGAACATTAAAAATGTACACGGTAAATAAATTTTCTCTAAACTTTTTTAGCATGTGATTTATTGTGGGCATTGATGGGAATCTCCAATGTCAAATATTAGTTGATTCTATCATGATGTAAATTGACTTGCTAATCGTGCATATTGAAATTGAAATCCTGACGTTCCCCTAAAGTTATAGTAGAATGAACTCGCAATGTAATTTGAGGATTACCAAAACACTATTGCACCAGATTTATATGAAAAATAGAAATAACCAGTCAATCTCCGTCGTTGTACCGGTTTACAATAGTGAAACCGGCCTGCAATTGCTGGTTGAACGAATTGAAAAATCATTACGAGATCATTTCGCGGATTATGAAATTATCCTGGTAAATGATGGTAGTGTTGACGGAAGTTGGAATGAAATTGTGCGTCTGTCGGAAATTTTTTCCAGGGTCAGGGGTGTTAATTTAATGCGCAATTACGGCCAACATAATGCCACATTATGCGGCATCAGAGAAGCTCGTTGTGATTTAATTTCCATAATGGACGATGATCTACAATACCCTCCTGAAGAAATTCCTCGGCTGATCGACAAGCTAAACGAAGGCTATGGCGTTGTATATGGGGTTCCCCAAACAAGGCAGCAAGTCTGGTGGAAAGACCTATCTTCAAGAATTATTAAACGTGCCATAGCCTACGTCATGGGTGCCAGATCCATCAGAGATATAGGCGCTTTTAAAGTTTTTAGAGCAGAATTGCGGCGCGCATTTGAAGATTTTGACAGCCCAGATGTATTGGTTGATGTGCTGCTTTCTTGGGGGACTACGCGCTTTGCATCTATCACAATTGAGGAAGCTCCGCGAAAGGTCGGAAAATCCAATTACAATTTTTTCAAATTAGTGAAAGTTTCACTATTGGTGCTTACAAGCTACACAACTATTCCTCTGCGCATTGCCAGTTTGATCGGTTTTTTGTTTACTCTATTTGGAATGGGAGTTCTGGTGTATGTGTTGATCATTTATTTTACAGTTGGTTCGATTCCTGGATTTCCGTTTTTGGCTTCAACAGTAACTCTCTTTAGTGGTGTGCAATTATTTGCTCTGGGGATCATGGGTGAGTATCTGGCTAGGATTTTCGACAGGACAGGGGGTCGTCCGTCTTACACTGTGGGACAAAAAATAGAGTAATGAAAGTTGTAATCTTACAGCCCTCCTATATACCCTGGCGTGGCTATTTCGACCAGATCAATCGTGCTGACCTCTTCATTTTTTATGATGATGTTCAGTATGACAAAAATGGATGGCGTAATCGAAATCAAATCAAGACCGTCAATGGCAAACAATGGCTGACGATTCCGGTACATGCGAAAGGGGTAACAAAAGGCGTACCCATAAAGGATGTGCCAATTGACTATAGTAAACCATGGCGCAAAAAACATCTCAACAGCATCACCTACGCGTATGCGAAAGCACCATATTTCCGGGATTATCAATCTTGGTTAGAAACGATCTACAAAAGGAAAGATGAGTTATTATCTGAATTTACAATTTTCTCAACAAAGGAAATTGCGAAAACAATTGGAATAAATTCGACGCAATTTATGTGTTCCTCCGAAATCGAAAATCTAAAAGGGAAAAAGACTGATCGAATAATCCAAATCCTAAAACATGTGGGAGCGGATCATTATATTAGTGGTCCATCTGCAAAAGATTATATTGATTATTCAGCTTTTGAAAACGCGCAAATCTCTCTGGAATTTTTGGAATACAACTATCAAGAATACGAGCAGTTGCATCCTCCCTACGATCCTTATGTATCCATACTGGATTTGATGTTTATGCAGGGGGAAAACTCACTGCGTTATTTTGGATAAAGAGGCACTTATGTCTGAACATTCCCACCTGGAAAA
Source organism: uncultured Anaerolineales bacterium (assembly GCA_964629085.1). Taxonomy (GTDB): domain Bacteria; phylum Chloroflexota; class Anaerolineae; order Anaerolineales; family UBA11858; genus NIOZ-UU35. The sequence continues at coordinate 38,894 of CAZVPR010000019.1, read as the reverse complement.
AGTCAAAGAATATTTTAATTCCAAACTCGATAGTTTTGGTGCAACTCACCAGGGTGTAGATTACAACTCGACGGATTCACAAGAAAGACGGTTTTTCGAGTTAACCAAAATCATCGGAACGACTCGCAAATATTCTTTGCTGGATTTTGGTAGTGGGTATGGTGCTATGTATGATTACCTGCTGAAAATTGGGCATAATCTCCATTACGTTGGATATGATATCGCCGAACCGATGATAGAAAAAGGTCGTGAAGTTCATCCTAATAATCCACAGTGCATATTTACATCTAATATCGAAGATATCCCAACCCTTGATTATGCTGTTCTAAGTGGGACCTTCAACATGAAGTTAGATATTGATATATCGGTGTGGGAACACACCATTTTGGAAGGCCTTCATCACATGGATGAACACGCCTCGCGCGGATTTGCCTTTAATATGCTAACCATGTATTCTGATGAAGATAAAATGCGTTCGGATCTATATTATGGAGACCCCAGTTTTTATTTCGATTATTGCAAAAGGAATTTTGCGCGCAATGTAGCATTGTTGCACGATTATGGTCTCTATGATTTCACTATTCTTGTTCGGAAGGGGTAGCTACTACAGGTCGAAAATTGCAGAAATCTTTTCCGCGGCTTTTCCATCACCAAATAGATTCCCGCGTTTTTGTTGGTACCAGGATTTATCATTTACAGCCCCGATGATTTTTTCCTTATCGGCTCCAACGAGAATATTCCAGCCACCCTCGACGGTTTCGATCCATTCGGTTTCGGGCCGCATTGTGACGCAAGGCACCTCAAAAAAGTAAGCCTCCTTTTGAATGCCGCCTGAATCGGTCAAAATCATATCAGCGTTCATTTCAAGCCTTAGCATATCCAAGTATCCCACAGGTTCAATAAAGAGAATTTTGGGTGCGTTCTCCTGAATATCAATATTTGTTTCCGCAATCATCTTGCGTGTCCTTGGGTGTGCTGGAAAAACAATTGACTTATTAATGGACTCTAAAGCACTTATTATATTGCGTAAGTTGTCTGGATTATCCGTATTGTAGGGGCGATGCAAAGTGGTGAGAATATAATTTTTTGCTGTGATATCCAGATCTTTCAATATGGATGATTTTTTTCTGGCAATTTCAGAAAATGCCAGAACAGCATCGTACATGGTATCTCCCACTAAATGGACCCCATTCATAATGCCCTCGTTTTCGAGATTGTCAACAGCGGTTTGGGTTGGGCAGAATAATAATTCGGAACAATGGTCAGTAAGTACCCGATTATGTTCTTCGGGCATTTCTCGGTTGAAAGACCTTAGGCCGGCTTCAACATGCGCAACTGGAATGTGAAGTTTGATGGCTGCCAAAGCTCCGGCCAGGGTGGAATTCGTATCGCCGTAAACCAATACCCAATCTGGTTTTTCTGAAATCAAGAGTTGTTCGATGTGGGCAAGCATTTCTCCAGTTTGTTTTCCATGGCTGCCTGAACCAATCCCAAGGTTCGCATCTGGTTTTGGGATGCCCATTTCTTCAAAGAAAACCCGCGACATTTGGTGGTCATAATGCTGGCCAGTGTGAATGATAAACTCATCATGCCCGGCCTGTTGTAGTGCCTTGCAAACTGGGTAGGCTTTAATGAATTGGGGCCGCGCCCCAACGACGGTAAGGATTTTCATTCCTGGCTATTTTCCACTTCTGAAACAACTTTGTCGATTTGTTCCGGCGTCATTTCAGGGAAAATTGGGATCGACAGGGTTTCATGGCTTGCCTCTTCCGCCACTGGAAAATCTCCCAATTGATAATTAAGATTCTGACAAGCCTCTGTGAGATGAATTGGTTGCGGATAGTAAATTCCCGATGCTATGCCTTGCTGTTTCAATGTTTCTTGAACCTGATTTCGATTTTGAACACGAATTATATAAAGATGATAAACATGCCTGTTTCCGGGGACTTGAAAGGGTGTAGATAATCCTGGTAGGTGGGATAATCTATCGTCATAAATGTTGGCAATTTCTCTGCGTCGGTCATTCCAAGAATCAAGATGTGGTAATTTGACCCGCAAGATGGCCGCTTGCAAAGCATCGAGCCGGCTGTTGTAGCCCAGAAATTCTGGAAAATATTTCTTTTGCCAGCCATGTGTGCGCAGCATTTTTACCTTTTTCGCTATTTCCACATCATTGGTGACGACCATACCTCCGTCACCATAACCCCCCAAATTCTTACTCGGGAAGAAACTCAAACAACCGATATCTCCGATGGCGCCTGTTTTGCTTCCATGATGGTCAGCTCCGAACGCCTGAGCGTTATCTTCGATTAACTTGATATTGCGGTCTAATGTTATTTCTCGAAGCGCAGTCAAATTGGCAGGGTGGCCGTAAAGGTGAACTGGGATGATGGCCCTGGTATTTGGGGTGATCCTGCTTTGAACATGATCTACATCTATGCAATATGTTTTGGGTTCAATATCTACCAAAATGGGAATAGCGCCAACATGCATTATGGCTGAAATCGTTGCGAAGAAGGTGTAAGCAGGGATTATCACTTCATCTCCAGGGCCGATGTCCAAAGCCCTGAGAGCTAGAATCAGCGCATCGGTACCAGAAGCAACTCCAATTCCAGATTTGACACCTAAGTAAGCTGCAACTTCCTCCTCCAGAGCGGCCACTTCTGGTCCCAGAATAAAATGTCCAGAATCTAACACGCGTTGAATTGCTGTAGCGATTTCAGGTTTGATTGACTGGTATTGAGCGACTAAATCCAAAAGCGGAATCTGATTGGTCATTGATCTTTATCCAGTGTTACTACGTTTTGTGATTTATGGTAGCAAAGTGAACAAAAGCTGCATGTACCCGTTGAAGGTTCTGAATTGTCGAACTCAATTTTTTCCCCGCATTGACACATCCAACCTTGAATTCGGGCAGGATTGCCATACACCAATGCATGAGCAGGAATGTCACTGGTTACGACGGCGCCTGCTCCAACGAAGGCAAATTCACCCAGGGTAACGCCACAAACGATGGTGGCATTGGCCCCGATGGTCGAACCCCTTTTGACGGTTGTTATCTGGTATTCGTCATGACGATTGACATGACTGCGGGGATTGACTACATTGGTAAACACCATCGATGGTCCTAGAAATACGTCGTCCTCCAGAATAACCCCGGCGTATATTGATACGTTATTTTGGATTTTGACCCCATTTCCAATGACAGTGCCATCGCCAATGAAAACATTCTGCCCGATATTGCAATTCTTTCCAACTTGAGCTTTGCTCATAACATGACAGAAATGCCAAATTTTTGTCCCAGAGCCAATGGCCGCGCCCTCATCAACGAAGCTGGATGGATGAACGAAATAGTCACTCATAATTTTGATTTCAATATCGAATGAAAGTTATCATCTACTGCTGACAGTTCAGCATTACGTATGCGATAGGTCAATTCGATAGAAGGCCGCGAATCCTCGATTCCAAACCCTTGGCCTGCCAGGGTCTTTTGATAGACCAAGGTATGCAGATCTGTAAACCCTCGTGAGAATTCAATTTCTTGACCGTCGACAGTAATGGAGCGGTAGGTTTGGGGTTGTCCTGGTTCGATTGGGTATGGCAAATCACTTGAGTCTACGGATAGGAACCAGCTTGCTTTAGCTTTTTCAAATTCGATGAAACCAGCCATCCGGCGGGCATCAGCCAGGAAAACCTTCATTTCCCCTGCTTCACCGAATAACCATTGCAGCATATCAAAGAAGTGGATACCAATATTTACCACTATCCCACCAGATTTTTCTAAAACACCTTTCCAGGAGATATCATACCAGGGGCCGCGCGAAGTTATGTAATTTAGCACAACTTCATATTGATGCGATGTACTCCCTTCGTCGATTTTTTGTTTGAGTTCTAATAATGCAGGATGCAGGCGTAATTGCAAAACCGTATTTATATTCCCTTCACTTTCTGATTCAATAACAGCAAGTTGATCCAGATTCCAAGGATTGACTACCAATGGTTTTTCACAAATCACATCTGCGCCGACGCGCAACGCTAGACGGCAGTGGGCATCGTGGAGGTAATTTGGTGTAAGAATGCTGACATAATCTACACATCGGTCATCGTTGCTGCGACGTAGTTTTTCCAGGTGGCGATCAAAGCGTTCGATTTCAGTGAAGAAGCGTACATTTTCAGAGAATGTATCCAGGATTCCAACGGAATCGTTGATGTCCACGGCGGCGACCAAACGATTGCCCGTCTCTTTGATGGCTTTTAAATGCCTTGGTGCAATGTATCCGGCAACGCCAATAGCTGCAAAATTTTTCATTGTTGGTTATGGGTTCCTTATTACGCTAATTGCTTTTTACTATTTTTTGATTTTTTCCTGCCATCGATTTTTGTGTTGCCAAACATGGAAATAACCAAAAATCGTACGCATGATTTTCATTTTACTTCTTCCCATTCTTAAACTAGTATCTAGCACAAGCGGAACTTCAGAAATTGATATTTTCAAATAGATCATTTTTAGGAGCATTTCTACCATGCATTCGAAGCCAGAAAGTTCAACGATATTTGGACCAAAGATTTTTTGCAACCGGAGTATCACGGATCCATGATAGAGACGATAAAAAGAACTTACGGTCAAAATGCCAAAGATACCTAAAAACTCTTTGACGAAAACATTTGCCATATTGCTTAAAAAAGTGCGGATGGGGGTTGTATTGATGATCCCGCCACCATACATGTATGGGCTGGCAAGTACAACTTCGTAACCCTCCTCTTTCCTGATAAACATTTGTCGCAAAATTTCAATTCGAGATGTATTATCCCCCTCCATAGTGACAACCCAGTCGTTATTTGACACCTGTTCACTTAGGTAGCGGAAGGCCGTTCCAAATGCTTTACCAGGACCTTGGTTCACCTCATGACTTAAAATCGTTAGATTCAAATTTCCGATCAAGGATTCCGCTTGCTTGGCGGTGGCGTCAGTGCTGCCGTCATCAACCATGATGATTATAACTTCAAATAGTTCTTGGAAACTTGAGACCAGAACTTTAAATGACTCAAATAATGTTTCAAGGTTGTCCCGTTCATTGAATACCGGCACAATTATGAATAGATTTGGAGAAATGGGAACTTGCAAGAATGTTACCTTTCTGTCGTTTTTCGACGTTCAATTTGCCATTGTATAGTTTTGCGCAGACCTGTTTCTAAATCAACTTTTGGCTCAAAACCCAATACCTGATGCGCCCTTGAGATATCAGGGATGCGCCGCTGCACATCTTCATATTTCCCAAAAGTTTCGTAGGGTATTAGCTTGATCTTTGGGTGAGCATCCTCACCTCGGACTAATTTCCAAATTAGTCTAGCAAGGGTTTCAATTGTCACCTCGTGGGTGTTACCGATATTGAAGACCAGATTGTTCGCTTCAGGTTTCTCGATGCATCGGATAATGCCATCAACATGGTCACTTATGTAAGTAAATGACCGGGTTTGCTGACCATCGCCATGGAGTGGAATGTCATCGTCATCGAGTGCATTATTGATAAATACTGATTGAGGGCCACCCCACCAGGTTAAGTTTTGGTTAGGTCCATAACCTCCAAAAAAACGGAGCAAAACTACATCTATGCCATAACGTTCGTGATAGGCAAAAAATAGTTGTTCATCGAACATCTTTGAGATTGCATAGGCCCAACGTTTGATATCCGGAGGGCCAATGACTAAACTTGAATCTTCATGGAAGGGGAGATTGGTATTTTTACCATACACGTCGGACGTTGAAGCCGCTACCACCTTAGCACCATGATTGATAGCCGCTTTAGCGACGCTTTCAGCCCCGTGTGAATTGATTAACAACGTATCCAGGGCGTCGCTATAGCGTGGAATCTTGAACGCTGCCAGATGGACGATGACGTCGCTCCCTTTGGTCACATCATGGACCAATTTTTCATCCTGAACGTCGATTTTGTGGAAGCTGAAGTTAGGGTGGCTCCTGATATTCTCTATGTTTGCTTTGCTCCCTTGGGACATATTGTCGATCCCCACAACCGAGTAGTCCCGTTTGAGTAAGGCTGAACACAGGTTTGATCCAATAAAACCTGCTACACCCGTTATAGTTATCTGCATATAAAAATTCCTTGATCGTGTATTTTGTTATTTATGCGGACATGCAGAGTCGAGATTATAGTAAAGGCTGACATGCGATAATTGGACCAGGGTTTCAGTGTTAATATCTGAGCTGAAACGGGTGAACGTTTCCTGGTTAAACAATAGAAATTTGGACTTTAATGGAAATTCAATCGAATCAGGATAGATTATGGGGGAGATACCTATGCCAGGTGGAATCATGGGAACATGGTAGTTATATTCATTGATGGGGATGAGCAAAGTATTGCACCAACGGTTATTGGTATCTTCATCAAACACAACATGCTCCTCAATCAAGTTTCTGGAATCAATAAATTCCTTTGTGTCTGGTAAAAAATTTGGGTGTAAGCTCATAAATTCATTTAAAAATGGTTTGTTGGCTACTACACCAATTAAGAGTATAGTGACAACTGGCCAATAATTCCTTTGAGTAATCAACAAGAGCGCCGAAATCAGGATATGAGTAATCAAAATTCTATTATATCCATTCACCAAATAAAATACGAGTGCCATAGTGAGAGGCATTAGCAGATTGTAAACATTGAAATAATGTAGTGATCGATTTAGTTTGGATGAATTATTTTTTTGAGAGAGAATCAGTTGAATGGTACACCAGAAAACCAGAGTCAATAATTGGGCTACCACAACTAGATCAATTCTATTTCTTTCCCTGGTAAAAAGATGACCTAATTCGTTACTCATGTGGTCGAAGAATACACTTGGACCCGAAGTGATAGTTCCCTCTATTAATCGATAAATAATATTTCCCGTCGGTGGAATAAGGACGCCATATAATTGCATGATGGCAAACCCAAAGAAAATACTCAGTAGAATCGCAAAAATAACTCTAATCGATTTTTTCCCTTTTAGGATAACAAAAAACAAGGGCAGTAATAGTAACCCCCATGAGAGGCGAATGAATGCCGCCATAATGATTATGACCCCAAAAACAATCTTTAAGGGTGTTTTAACAATTCCATTTTTTGTAACCAGAATATAATAAAAAATGCTTGCCAAACTGATTGCGATGGCTTGGTTTAGCGATTCATGCATGCTGGTCGGCATATATAGCAAGATGGGCCAAAGCAAAAGGGTCAACAATCCTGTCATGAATATTTGTTTTCGTCCAAGTTTGGCAACTTGAATAAAAACGAATAATGCAATTGCGATCAGTCCCATGTTTATGAGTATTGGTGAATAAGATGTCCAACCAAATATCCGCCCAATAGATCCATAGATAAGGGGATAGAAAGGGCCGTTTTCTCCATATGGGTTGAATACTGCCTTAGCAATGAGTTCATCCCAGCCATTGTAGCCACTGTCAAAACCGTAAAAACTAAATGAGCGTGCCCAGTGCCAATAGCCAATCTGATCGTTCCACATAACGGGGCGGTAATTCGTTATCTTGACACCTAAACCAAAATACAAAGTACATAGGCTCACGATAGCAGGTGATAAAGCCATAAGAATAGCTAAAATCCATTTTGGTAAGCGGACTCTAGGAAGGGTGCTTCCCGGTGGCAGCGGTTTTAATAAAAAACCAATTATGGCAAATGCAATACAGTTTAAATAAATCAGCAGCCTGCTAAAACTAGTGATGTATTTTCCACTTAGAATCAGAAGTGAGATGAAAGCAATGCCAAAGAGAGGCATCAGCCACCGGAATTTTCTAAGAATTAAATACCCTGCAATTAGGAATTTGTTATCGGGTGTAATCCAGACACTAAAAAAGAGCAGCAAATCCAACAGTATTGTTATGAATAAGATGTAGTAAAGCAAGGGTCGGGGGCCGAAAAGTGGTTCAATCCCATCCACCAAAGCTAATGCATGCAAAAATATATACCAGTGACTGGCAACAAATCCGACGATGGCAATTTTGAGCCAGAGGGGAATTACTGATTCAATACGATCTGCTAATCGTGTTTTTGCCATATTATTGGTGCTCCATGTTCCAGCGCATATTGCCCGAAGGTTGTAATTTGCAAATAGGTATATTATGCAATACCTTGATTATCGTCAAGGTTGATTTGAAAATCAGGCGATGGTATTTAGGGAGTGGTCGAAATCATGGTGATTTTGACAGCATCACTTCGACGAGCTCAGTACAGTCCTGAGTGCACGGATTATCATGACGTGCGTCCCTTCGGGAAGGGTGCGGATCATACAATGCACCCCTCGATATGATTTCTGATCGCTTCGGTGATCGCACTCGGAATGCTGTCACAATCCCCACGAAAAACACCACTCCATTGTTTATCCATGCTGTGAATTGCCAAAAGAAGTGATAGAATTTGGATGCTTGAAGACCAGAATAGGAATCTCTAAATTGTGGATCAATTATTGATTAGGAAATGGTTTTTCATATGGAAAATGTGTATGGGAAGATAAATCGGTTTCAGAGGGCTGGATATGCAACAATTATTGTATTCACAATTGCATTCATAATATTTTCTGGTTTTCTCATTTTCTCAGTGAAAACGGATATTCAGACTCACGTGCGTTGGGTCAGTTCTATTGCTCACGGTGACCGCACGCCAAGACCAAACTTTCTGTATCAGTTGCTGGTATATGTTGTATCATTTTTTCATAAAGAATACTTGCCACTATATTTTGGGTCGGTATTGTTGTTATCAGTGGCTGTTGCAGCAAAATTTGTTATTTCCCATCATTATGTTGTTGGGATAGCTTTTTCTTCATTTGACCGACCCGGATTTGTTGGAGCAAATTTTTTTTTCCAGATTACGTTGATTGCCAGTATTATGTTGGTGTTTGTTTTCAGTTTGCCACTCACCGTACTGCTGGGTGGGGATTTTTACCTTACCAATTTTCCCCCGAACATTTGGCATAATCCAACGACCATATTATTAATGCCCTTTGCATTGATTTTGTTTTTAGTTTCATACACTCAGATAAAGGAGCCAACTAACAAAAGAATTCTATTGATTTCTGCTTTATGTGTGGTCAATGTTTTAATAAAACCCAGCTTTTTTCTAGTCTTTTGTATCGCGTTTCCGCTTTTCTTTTTTCTTCGACATGGTTTCAAGAAAGCATTTTGGATAAACCTTGTTCCAATTGTTATTGGCATTCTAATTGTAATTGCTGAATATTATTTTTTATATGTATCCACTGGGTTTAGTGATTCTGATGGTAGCGTAGCGATTGATTTATTAACTGTTTGGTCGCACTATTCCCCGAGCGTTATTCTATCATTTATCGGGTCCATTTTTTTTCCCCTCATATTTATAGTCCTTTATCCCAAATTAGTTATCAAGAATGATCTATTTTATTATGCAGCCTCGCTATTTCTAATCTCTGTAATCATGTTTTCTGTTCTGATTGAGACGGGTGACCGGAAATTTGATGGGAATTTTGGATGGCAATATATAATCACAAATTACTTCCTGTATTTAGTTGTGATTTCCACTTTTCTTAAAAACCTAGTGGAGAAAAATCAATTCACAGAATTGAAATATGCCATTTTATTACGCCAATTAATTTGGAAAGATATTACGGTTTTAATTGTATTTGTTTTTCAGTTTATTCTTGGAATTTATTATGTGTTTCGATTTTTCTTATAATTTTCTCTAAGAGGTGTATCTTGTCCAGCATTTCCTTCAATCGGCCCTATGCAACTGGCAAGGAAATCCATTACATTCAAGAGGCAATCAATAACTTGCATCTTTCAGGAAATGGTCCATTTACCAAGAAATGTCATACCTGGCTTGAGCAGAAGACGAAAGCGAATAAAGTTTTGCTCACCCATTCTTGCACAGCGGCCTTGGAGATGGCAGCAATATTGGCGGATATCCAACCTGGGGATGAGATTATCATGCCGTCTTTTACATTTGTATCTACCGCAAACGCGTTTGTTCTTCGTGGCGGAGTACCAGTATTCGTGGACATTCGGCCCGATACACTGAATATTGATGAAGGGAAAATTGAATCAGCTCTAACTCACAATACGAAAGCGATAGTGCCAGTTCACTACGCTGGTGTTGCTTGTGAGATGGACGAAATTAGTGATTTGGCTGACCGGAATAATTTATTCCTCATTGAAGATGCTGCGCAGGGAATTATTTCGAAATACAAACAAATGCCATTGGGTAGTTTCGGTCATTTTTCCGCTTTGAGTTTTCATGAAACAAAAAATTTGATTTCGGGAGAGGGGGGCGCATTATTAATCAATGATGAAAATTATGTAAAGCGAGCTGAAATTATCTGGGAAAAAGGCACGAACCGGGCAAATTTTTTCAGAGGTCAAATCGATAAATATACCTGGGTTGACATCGGTTCTTCGTTTTTGCCAAGTGAAATCTTAGCAGCATTCTTGTATGCACAGTTCGAAAGGGCCGAGGCGATAACTGTCGAGAGAATGGAAATTTGGAAAAAATATCATCAAGCATTCGAGCACCTTGAAAATGAAGGAAGTCTCAGGCGACCAATAATCCCCACACATTCACAGGCGAATGCACATATCTATTATCTGCTTTTACCGGACATTGAGGTTCGAAATAAGTTTATCCAAAAAATGAATAATTTTGGGATAAATACAATTTTCCATTATATTCCTTTACATTCTTCCCCTGCAGGGAGAAAATTTGGACGCACAGCAGGTGAGTTGATCATCACAGATGACATCAGTGATCGGTTAGTCCGTTTGCCACTTTGGGTTGGAATGACCGAAGACATTATTTCCCAAGTTGTCGATGCAGTAAAAAAAGCGTTATTGCCGGGATGATTGAAGTTAGCAAATGATTATAGAAATCCGCGAAACAAAAATTATTGCCTTTTGCAATCTTCTCCTCGGGATTTCAGTAGTGCTTGGTTCATTGGCATACTACCTGAACTTCACACCGATCAATGTTGGAGGAGTATTCTTCCTTTTAGTTGGTATTCTTTCAATCCTAATACTAATTGGCTTGGGGTTTCTAGTTTTCTGGAATCATAATCGTTTTGGAAAGGTAATAGAGACTTTTATTAAGGTAATTTCTCAACCTGTAATTGCGATTAGTATCATTGTCTTCATCGTTGTGGCTGGGTGGATTTCATTGGGTGTGGCCTCTGCCCGATACCCATTTTTGGGAACTGTAGCCTTTTATAATGGGATGGTACTAGTTTTGTACAGTTTTGTAGTTTTAGTGGGAAGTTCGCATCTAAATCAGATATTCGACTGGTTGAAATCAAATCTCACAAAAATGCGGCAATATCAACATTTGATTGATCGACATTGGATAATGGTTTTGGTTCTATGTGGAATCATCTTTTTTACATTTCGTAATAGTTACTCTGGTGCATTGCTGCGCTTGGATGATTTAATCATGATCGACTACGCCAGGAATGAATCTCTTTTTGCAGCAATTACTTCTCCACCCGAAACTTACTCGGTTTTTTACCGCCCGATGCACAACCTAGTATTGTGGGTATATTATGAATTGTTTGGACTCGATTATTCCCGATATCAATTTGCAGAATTATTTGGTCATTTTGCTACAGTAATACTGTTTTATTGGCTCGTACACTTAATTACAGAGAACAAATTGCTCGCGGTTATTGGTGGCATACTATTTGGTACTCACATCTACGTTAGTGTTGGAGTAGTTTATGTCAATGCGGTATTTTGGTGGCTGGGGATTTTTGGAGTTCTCGCGCAAATAATTATTGTTCGTGCTAGGCAGATGCGGTGGTATTCCATGATGGGGTTGGGGATTCTTTTGCTTCTAAATCTCTTGATCGGTGAATATGGTTTTGCGCTTGTGGGAGCACTGTGTTTGATGGCTTTGTATCAATTTATTACGCGTGAGCAGGATCGGAAATATGCAATAAAATTATTTTTGTTAGGTGTGTTAGTTACAGTTATCTATTTTGGGATGCGTTGGCAAGCAGTTGGGCTGCTTCCCGAAAGCGGAGGGGGATCGTCCGGGTATTTTTGGGAATTCTATACAAATCCTCGGATACTTGGTATCAATCATTATATTTACACTGTTGTTGCAAATTTAATATCTTCCTTCGTGCCAATTTTCAACCAGGTCGGCGTTTTGATGTTGCCCCCAATTGTGCAAATCCTGGTTGGAATAACCATTTTTAGTATTTACATTTTTGGTGTTAGAAAGATCTCTGAAAATTCTATTAATGGTTTTCTTTGGTTGCCGATCTTATATATCTATTTGATGGGCAGCAAAGAAATTGTCAAATACCTGATTGGAAATTACAACCTTACCCTGACTTTTTCTCTTCATACAATGCTAAATATCGCGATTGCCTTTTTAATTCTCGGATGGAAAAATATATCTAAAGAGCATCGTAGAGTTGCGGTTTTTGCTTTGGGCATGCTTCTGGGAGGCAGTGTAGTTGCATTTGCATATTTCAGATGGAGAACACATTATTATACACACATGGCCTGGATTCTATTAGTCATTATTGGAATAAACTATTTTAAAAGTGTTCGAAATGGTAAGGCCATATTAACTAGTTTGATGTTAATATCTGTGCTTTTGTCGTGGAAGAGTATGAAAATTATCGATTCACGTCTCCCGGCAATCAAAGTTGAACAATTCCAACAAAATTTGTGTGATAGCCGAGTGTCCAAAGATTTAGCAATGGATATGATTTCTTATTATCAAATTGATGATGAATCTGTACTTGAGTGTGTTTTAGAAAAATGACACTTTTTCCTTAATGTCGGGAAATCTATGACTGTCGATCTATGTATTTCTACTTACAATATCCGCAAAATAATTCTCGAACAATCGTATCGAGCTGGAGTTGGGCATATCGGATCATCGCTCTCGGTTGCGGACATAATGGTTGCGCTTTTCCGGGATGTTATATCAATCCAATCAACAAATGATCCAAATCGTGATCGATTTATTCTTTCAAAGGGGCATGCTGCCTTGGCATTATATGCTGCTTTGTATTTGCGTGGAACAATTTCATTTGAAGAACTCCAAACTTATTGTGGAGATGGAACCGAGGTTGGCACTCACCCTGAACATTCACTCGATGGAATTGATTTTTCAACGGGTTCCTTGGGACACGGACTCTCTATTGGATGTGGCGCGGCGCTGGCTGCGAAGCATCAAAAATCTGACCGCCGAATTTTTGTTTTGATAAGTGATGCTGAATTGAATGAAGGATCCGTCTGGGAATCGGTAATGTTTGCAGCCCAACACAGTCTATCAAATCTTGTGGTCATTTTGGATTTCAATCAGCAGCAAGCTTTGGGTTACACCAGGGATGTGTGTGATTTGCAACCGATTGATGAAAAGTGGGAGAGCTTTGGTTGGGATGTCAATACTGTTAATGGGCATGATATTGATCAGATTACATCGACGATCCAAAATATGAATATACTATCTGGCACACCACACCTAATGGTCGCCAGAACAGTTTTTGGGAAGGGTGTAGCCTATATGGAAAACAAAATTAAATGGCATTATTGGCCAATGTCTGAAACTGAATATAAACAGGCCCTTGCGGAAATTAGGGAGATTTAATGAGGGGCGCCTTTATAAATACATTAACAAAGTTGGCCAAGGAAGACACCCGAATTTTCTTACTAACTGGGGATTTGGGGTATACGGCAATTGAGCCATTTATGGAGGCATTCCCGAATAGATTTTTTAACGTTGGGGTGGCGGAACAAAACATGCTAGGAATTGCAACTGGTTTGGCTGAAGCTGGCTTTATTCCATTTGTTTATTCGATTGCTACATTCGTTTCAATGCGACCCTATGAGTTCATCCGCAATGGGCCAGTCTTGCACGACTTGCCAGTCAGGATTGTTGGTGTTGGTGGAGGATTTGACTATGGTTTGAATGGGATAACTCACTTTGCAGTTGAAGATATCGGTATTATGAGGGCCCAGCCAAATTTAACCATTATTGCTCCTGCAGATTTTGAACAAACACAAAACGCACTAAGGCAGAGTTGGGACATTGAAGGTCCTATTTATTACCGTATCGGGAAAGATGACCAAAATCTTTTACCGGGATTAAACGGTCATTTTGATTTTTCTCAAATTTCAATAATAAAAACTGGCCAAAATATATTGCTTATTACCTATGGCTCCATTGCATTTGAGGTGGTGCAAGCCGCAGAAACGTTGGCTAGGGATGGGATTGATTGTGGAATTGCCGTTGTATCGACCCTGAATCCCGTCCCGGTTCAGTCGCTTTCGGATTTACTAAAAAAATATAACCAGGTAATCACAATTGAATCGCACTATAATGTAGGAGGATTAGGTTCATTAGTTGCCGAAGTTATTGCCGAACATGGAATCAACGCAAAATTATGCCGCCGTGGGATTGGCAGGATGCCTAGCGGAATTTCCGGCACGCAAGCATATATGAATGAAAAATTTGGAATTTCAGCAAATGCAATTGTTGAAACTGTAAAAAATGGTTTAGGGGGCTAGCATGGAACGGGTGGATTTCTCGATAATATTACCAATCTATAACCAGGCGGATCACATCGATCAAGTAGTGTCAGAACATATTAGCGCTTTAGATAATTCGAAATATAGTTATGAGATCATTTTGGTTGTGAACGATTCACGTGATAATTCAAGACATGTTTGCGAACAAATCTCCAAAATGAATGAACATGTTCAATATTTGAGTATTGATTTGGGCGGATGGGGGCGCGCAGTGAAAGCTGGTTTCCAAAAAGCTTGTGGAGAGATTATCGCGTATACAAATTCGGCACGTACAAGTTCAAACGATTTGATGTTGTTATTGATTTATGCGGCAGTCAACCGGGGAAGAGTAATCAAAGCTAACAGAAAAATACGCGACAATTTAATTCGACGAATGGGTTCGTTATTGTACAACCTTGAAGGCCGTACATTATTTGATTTGCCGTACTGGGATATCAATGGTACTCCCAAAGTATTCCCGCGCTCATTTGAAAAACTCCTTGAATTGTCCAGAGATGATGATTTGATCGACCTTGAATTTGTAGTATGTTGTCGTGAGAATTCTTATCCAATGCTCGAAATCCCAATATTTTCACACAGAAGACATGGTGGAAAATCAACAACGAATTTTCGGTCAGCCGCCAACATGTATCTCAAGTCATTCCAAATGTGGATGGAGTATCGAAGAAAACATTTATGAGTTCTTCAATGAATGCCCCAGATGCCTTTTGGGAGAAGCATACTCAGGCGTGGCGAGATCCAATGGAGATTGTTTCCCTAACACAAAACATCGCCAAGGTAGATCCAAAGCTACTCAATTACCACATTTCAGGTGAATGGTGGAACATTTTAGCTGACTTGGGGATTGCCATTTTTATCACGAGAGAATATGAACATTTAATCCTCGCTTTCTCTCTGATCAATGGAGAACCTGGGATTTCTTTTTTTCCATTGCCCCATCCATCAGGGATTGCATTTGATAAACGAAAGAAAACTTTACATATTGCCAGCACCCGCAACCCAAATCAGATTTTTTCATTTGAGCCGGCCAGCTCCCTGTTACCAAGGAAGGATATTGATTTACCATCGCAAATGACTATTGAAGAATTGCGGCCAATGCTGCCAACCCGGTCTGTATTCTTGCCTGGCTGCACATACATTCATGATTTAGCGATGATATCGTCCAAATTGTATGCCAATGCTGTCGGCCACAATGCCGTGATCCGGTTTGATAATGATGGCCGGGCGCAAAAAGTTTGGTGGCCGCAGTGTATTGAAGTGGGTGGGCAGCCTGATTTTAGTCAAAATTATTTGCAGCTAAATTCTATTGCTGCCGCAAACGATTTGAAATCCTCCTTTTT
This sequence comes from uncultured Anaerolineales bacterium, assembly GCA_964629085.1. Lineage (GTDB taxonomy): Bacteria > Chloroflexota > Anaerolineae > Anaerolineales > UBA11858 > NIOZ-UU35. Next base: position 22,988 of record CAZVPR010000019.1, on the reverse strand, counting down.
CACTGCGTCAACTGATACATTGTCATCTCGTCGTCCTGGGCATAAGAATTTCAAGGTGGATAAAGTCGGTGTGGTTTTCTCTGGGAAAACTCGTCAAGTTGTTGCCCGGGGGCTGACTCGTCCTCATTCGGCCAGGATCCACAATGGGGTAATTTGGGTTGGAAATAGTGGATATGGAGAATTGGGTTTCATAGAAAATGAGAAATTTTCGGCATTTCAAACGTTACCTGGTTGGACTCGGGGTTTGAAAATAATCGATAATTTTGCGTTTGTTGGAACATCCCGGATCATCCCACGATTCAGGAATTATGCTCCGGGATTAGATGTTGAGAAAAGTGTTTGTGGAATCTTTATCGTTAGTTTATTAACTGGTGAAATTCTTGGATCCATTCAATTTCCTTACGGGAATCAAATTTTCTCCATTGAATCGGTTCCGAGAGAAATTTCGAAAGGTTTTACTTCTCTGGTAGGAAAAAAACGGGCATCTACGCAAGAAAACAACCTTTATTATAGTTTCTCAATTGGCAAGTAATGTGAGGAGATCGATCAATATGAGTGACAATTTTAGTTTTCTGATGCTGAGTGCAATGTATGAAAATGGTGGTAATGTAACCCATCGGCTGCTCGATGGACACCCTCAAATGTTTGTTTATCCCTTTGAATCGCAATTAGGGACACGCTTCGTAGTTGATCAATTGACATCTGCTTTTCCTTTAAAATATCGCTGGCCTATTTTTCCATTGGATAGTACTCCTGCCCAAGATTATTTTTCGATCATTGATGAGGAATGCAAAGTGCGAGCTCGCACTCCCCATGTGAGCAAATTTCGACATATGCCTTTTGATTTTTCGGATGATGTACGTCGGGATATTTATGTTAATTATGTTTTGGAAAATGGCCGCTCTACGGGGAACAATGTGGCGGCATTTTTTAGGGCCACATTTGATGCCTGGAAGGATTTCCAACGTTCAGGAAACGAGTCTGTTTATGTCGGATATAGCCCGATTATAATCGTCGATGCAGATAAAATCTTGCGTGATATCCCCAATGCCCATGTGTTACATGTTGTTCGAAATCCTTGGTCGGCATATGCTGATACAAAGAAGCGTCCAGTTCCTATGTCGTTGCAGAATTATGTTCGGGCGTGGGTATTGAATCAGTATCATGCATTTCTCTTCAAGGAGCAATATCCAGAACGTGTCCATATTTTGCGAACTTGCGATATTCTAGCCGACCCGCTCAAAGAGCTAGGTTCAGTCTGTGCAAAAATGTCGTTGGATAGTTCGAATTCGCTCAAAGTTCCAACCTGGAATGGGAAGGAATTAGAACAGGTTTATCCTTGGGGAACGATCAGGAAAGCAAATACGGAAACAAATTTGAAAACAGCCCAGGAATTATCTGCTGAAGAAATCGAATTAGTAGCAGATTATGCTGGCCCCTATATTGAAAAATTGGATTTCAAGAATTTCCTAAAGTAGATGAAAACTGTCTTGCTCACAGGGGGCACCGGTTTTGTTGGTGCCAATCTTGCCCGGAGGCTGGTTCATGATGGCCACCGAGTTCACTTATTTGTGCGGCAGGGTTTTCAGAATTGGCGGCTAAGGGATATTGAGCCAGAATTTCAGTATCACCCTCTCGATTTAAGCGATTATTCGCAAGTGTTGCAGAATATCGAACAAATTTGTCCTCAGTGGGTATTCCATTTAGCCACACATGGTGCCTATTCCTGGCAAAATGATATCCACCAGATGTTACGTACAAATGTCAATGGGACAGTCAACTTACTTGAAGCTTGTTGCTCGGTTGGCTTTGAAACATTCATTAATGCCGGTTCGTCCTCCGAATATGGATTTAAAAACTTTCCGCCGAGTGAACGTGAATGGCTTAGTCCCAACAGTAACTATGCTGTAACCAAGGCTTTCGCAACGCAACATTGCCGTTACACTGCAATAAGCCGAGATGAAAATATCATCACATTGCGGCTTTACTCGATTTTTGGTCCATTTGAACACCCTGAGCGATTAATGCCAACTTTGATTACTCATGCGTTGGAAAATAAGCTGCCTCCTTTTGTGGACCCGAAAATTGCCAGGGATTATATTTACATTGATGATGTTTTGAGTGCATTTTTACAAGCGTGTTCCCAAAAAGGGATTGAGCGAGGCGCAGTCTTTAACGTTGGTACCGGGAAGCAAACAACGTTGGCGGAGTTAGTGGAACTTGTAACCGAGATAATGAATGTCAATTCTGAACCGCAATGGGGTACATTTAGGAATAGAAACTGGGACACAGAAACCTGGGTGGCAAATATCGAGCGAATCGAAAAACAGTTGAACTGGCAGCCTGAAAATACCTTGAGGCAGGGGATTTCAAAATTTGTAAACTGGTTCAAGGAAAATCCAGATATAATGGCGTACTATGGAACAAATAAAAAATAAACCTACTGGAGTAAAGGTTGATCGCAACAAGGGGATTATATTCATAACCTGGAATGACGAGCATGAGAGTGTGTATCCATTTTCTCTTTTACGAAATGCCTGCCCTTGTGCTGAATGTCGCGGGCACGCTAATATGAGTCCGACGCCCAACCCTGAGGTGTTTAGCATGCCGGAAGAAAAATCCCCCCGCACCACTGTTGAAGATGTCGAAGGGGTCGGCAGCTACGCGCTGACTATATATTGGCAGGACGGGCATCAATATGGGATATATAATTGGAACTATTTGCGAGCTTTGTGTCCCTGTGATCAGTGCAGGGCATGAAACAGTTCCCCCAAATTGAAAAGAGCAGGCCATATGTCAGCCTGCTCTTTTTTATTGTAGATGATCTCGTAAATTGTGTTCGACTGCGTAAGCTGCTGCCTCTGCACGGTTACTGACATTTAATTTTGAGAGGATACTGCTAACGTAGTTTCGTACTGTTCCCTCGCCTAGGAATAGTTCTTTGGCGATTTCTCGATTTGTCTTTCCTTCGGATACAAGGATCAAAACATGTTTTTCCTGTTGCGTTAAATCTGCAAAGGCTGAGGCTTCTTCCTCTTTGGCTGCCCGCCTGACTTCCTGGAAGATGCGCTGAGTCACTGCGGGATCAAGTAAAGCTTCACCCCGGCTGACCGCCTCGAGGGCGCGCACAAGATCATCCCCCCCAATTTGTTTGAGGACATATCCAGCCGCACCAGCCCTGATCGCAGAGAATAACATCTCATCCTCCGCATACGATGTCAACATGATGACTTGTGTGTCTGGATAGCTTTCTGTTATTTTTTCACAAGCATCAATTCCAGACCCGCCCGGCAAGCGTATATCCATAACCACTACATCGGGGGAATATTGTTCTACATGTTTGAGCGCTTCGCGGGCAGTCCCCGCTTCGGCAACAACCTCAAATTGTGGGTGGCGATCCAGTAATGATTTTAATCCTAAGCGCACGACCTCATGGTCGTCTACCAATATTATGCGTTGTTTTTTCATTCATTCGCTCCTTGCGGCGAGTATAGCCCAGTATTTTGGGTCTGACAAGTGATCAGGGTTGTGGCTCTCGGAGGGTTATTCACGTCGATAATCAATAAACCGATAACCGACTCCGCGTTCCGTTAAGATATATTTTGGGTTTGCTGGGTCTTGCTCAATCTTCTTGCGCAAGTAATTCACATAAAGGCGAACGTAGTGAGGTTCGTCACGGTATTCATAACCCCAGACCTTGGTGAGAATTTGCTCGTGAGTCAACACCCAGCCGGCGTTCTGAACTAAGTGATAGAGAAGGCGGTATTCGGTTGGACGAAGTTGGACCAATTCGTCATCGACCCAAATTTCCCTCCGCTTGAAATCGAGCTTCAAGCGATCGTCCACTTCGACAACGCTTTGGGCAGTCCCTTCTGTTGATTCAATACGCCGGAGCACAGCACGAACCCGACTGACCAATTCGCGGGGACTGAAGGGTTTTGTCACATAGTCATCTGCTCCCCCTTCAAGCCCTCTAACCCGATCGTCTTCTTCGCCTTTTGCCGTCAACATTATCACCGGAATTGAGCTGAATTCTCGAATCTTCTGTAGAACCTGGAAACCATCAATATCGGGCAGCATAACGTCGAGAAGAACCATATTTGGAAGGGAACTGCGAACTTGTTCAATTGCTTCCTTGCCGTTATACGCAGATATTACCTGAAAACCATCGTGTTCCAGGTTTAACCTGATGAAACGAACCATGCGTTTTTCGTCATCAACGACTAATATTCGATGTCCAAAAATTCGATCTTGAGTCATACTTACTCTCTCACAAATCCAATAATATTGTCCTCTTTGTCGCCAGGTAAAACCTCAATAAAGGTCAATTGGGAAATTGGCCAAATAACCGTTGATACGCCATGATCGAGGAAATGTAGTTCTCGTCCATCCTTATACCTAGGATTGAACACTTTGATGATCTGGTCGTTTGGCTGAGGTAGTTCTTCGATTTCAGCCAAGATTGGGTCCTGGTTCATAACATGCAAAATTACTTCAATTGCCATAAGTCTCTCCAATTCATTCTCTTATGAGAACTTGAATCTTTAATTTACCCAAAGTCAGGATGTCGCCATGCTGAAGGGTGTGTTCAGCATGCGCTGTCATTTTCTTCCCGTTCAACCTGGTACCATTCGCTGAACCTAAATCCTTGGCTGTAATTTGCTTTCCTTTTAAACTGATGTTTGCATGTAAACGAGAAACGCCCGATTCATAGGCGTCATGAGGGGATAAATCGATGTTGGGAACGATGATCTGTCCTTTTGTGGACCGGCCAATGGTAAGCTCTTTGTCTTCCTTGATGAAAAGAATTTCGCCTGCGTCAATGAGAAAAACTGCGAGATTGCTGTCTTGAAAATCTACTGGAGGCGTTGGAAATGGAGGCGGCGAAGGAGAAATGCCTTGATTGTTCCTCATGTCAGAAGAACGAATTGCAGCAGTATTATCAGTTGATTTATAAAGCTGGCTTCCACATTGACTGCAGAATAGGGCGCCATTATATTCCTCGTGACTACACTTCGGGCATGATTTCATAATTATTTTTCCTGATAATGCTTGCCGGGGGCTAACAGATTTCGTGTACCATATTTTATCTGCTTTTTCCCTTCTTCGCTCAAATCGGAATTGGATTCGAGGCGTTCTGCCTCCTGAACTACAGTTCTGGCTAATTCGATTTCCCCTTGAGAGAGCAAGTGGGTTGCTACATTTTTTAAACGATGCTTGGCTTGTTCAAGTTTCCCTTGCAAAATATCTAATTTGGCGTCTTCTTGCATACGATATAGTGTAAGCTTCGAAAGGGCTTTTGTGATAACAGGAGAGGGAGAATTATCTACAACTTCGTTGGTTGTTGGGAGGGTAAAGCTTACCGGTATTCGGTACGATTTGGATTTGGATGGAATGTCAAATGTGAAATCACCACCAAGTAGGAGTGCTTGTTTCACATCAGTAGGGATAGGATCAATGACAAATTCGAAAAGCAATTGTTGGCGACTCCCTACCGAAAGAGATCCTAATCGAAGGGGTGATATCGTCGACATCAACCCCACTTCCGGGCTTAATCGAAAGGCATAATTGAGATATGTGCCGGTTCCTTGCGTAAAATTTAAACTAATTTGATCCGTGTATGCACCTTCTAAACGGCTTATTTTGTTTGTAAGGAATTCGCGAATTTCATGTGGGTCCTGAATATATATGCAGTTTCCGCCAGTACGAGTTGCAAGGTTATCCAATAGTACGTCGTTCCATTTTCCACCAATACCGAAACTACTCAAGCCAATATTCTTGTTTGCGGCATCGATGGATAGTTGTTGACAATCTTCTTCGTCTCCATACGTATGGCCATCAGTAATCAGGATGATGTGGTTGGTATATCCTCCTCGGGAATATTTTTGAATCTCATTGATGCCTGCTTCTAGGCCCTTAAATATTTCGGTGCCGCCGCTAGCTCTCAATCCACGGATATTTCCTTCGGCCCTTCGAATGTTTACGTGAGAACCTGCTTTCAAGGCGACATCTGCGCGATCGTTGAACGTGATAATGGAAAGGTAATCTTGCGGTCGAAATTGTCGTAATAGTTCAAGTGCAGTGGCTTTTACTACATCAAGACGTGCGCCCTGCATGGATGTGGATGTGTCTAGGACCAAGGCAACATTTAGTGGGGGTTTCTGTGAATCTTCTTCTTGATTTAGCGCAAGTATTTCAAAATTTATATGAGCATAAATCAATTGTTTTTCATGTGTATGTTGGATAGCTTTACTGCTGAATTCGATCTCTATACGGACGGTTTGAGATTGTTGTAAGTTGATTTCCAGGTCATTATCATACGCCGCCTTGCTTTCTGGATCACTCAAAATTTCAAAGGCCTCTTTAACACTCAGGAAAAGTTCGGTTGCCCCAGCCTGAACATTCACATCAGGATGCAATATTTTTGCTGCATCCCGATAGGCCTTTTTGATCTCGTTTACAGAAGCGTTTTGCGAGATGCCAAGTCTCTTGTATAGATTTATGCTTGAACCATTACTCATCGATCAGGTAAGCGAACTAGAATCACTGATATGTTGTCTGGACCGCCTGCATCATTGGCCGAATCAACCATCTCCTGGCAGGCCTGGTGAAGGGTTGGATTATCCTTAATGATCCTGCCCAACTCTTTTTCGGGTACGACCCCCCATAATCCATCTGAGCAAATCAACAGGTACCCAGATTCAGGTGTCGGTGCTGTTATGATCTCTGGCTCGAAAGGTTCTCCCTGGCCAAGTGCCCTATAAAGCACATTCCGTTGTGGGTGTACCGCAGCTTCTTCAGGGGTTAGTTGTCCCAGTTCTTCTAAACGTTTTACCAGAGAGTGATCGCGTGTGAGTGGTTTTAACATTCCATTGAGATTGGCTGAATATACCCGGCTATCTCCAACATGGGCAATAGCCATTTGATTATCCATGATTAATACACATGTCAGTGTCGTACCACCCCCAGACGCAAAGTTGATGATCGCACTATGTGCATTTCTGACGCCATTTTGAAAAATCTCCCGAAGCGGTTCATCAGGTGGTTGGGGTTCAACACTAATGACATTCCTGTACAAATTCTCCACAATATGGTCGGCCATGGTAAGGCAAGCGATTTCGCTGGCTACTTCACCATGTTGATGGCCGCCCATACCATCCGCAACGATATAAAGCCCGAAAGGACTCTGGGTGCCATTGCTCGCAAACATAGTGTTCATCACATAAAGCGAATCTTCATTCTGTTCACGTTGACGACCTACAGATTGCGCACAACTGGCAAAAAGTTGAGGTGGTTCTATTGCAAGTTTTCCTTCGGATTGATCTGTAGAAATTGGGGAGGGGAAGGGAGTCAACGGTTTAGTGATATCTCGGGTGTCATAAACTTTCTTTACCGGAACCGTTGGAGATGCGTGCATCTCTTCTTCAGATTTTTCGTGTTTTCTAAAAATTTTCTTAATAAAATTTGTCACGTATTATTTGCTCCTGAAAACTTGCCTAAGCGGGAAGAGCGTATAGTTTTTTATCGGTTGAACCGAAATAAATCATATCATCATGAATGATGGGGGAGCCAGTGATAGCGTTTTCCGTTGCATAATTCCAACGAAGATATCCCGTTTTTCCATCAAGACAGTATAAATTTCCATCGACACTTCCACAATAAACGGCGTCCTTATGGACAAGTGGCGAACTCGAAACCTGATGTTCAGTTTTGAATTGCCAGACTTCTTTTGATGATTGGAGATTTACACAATAAATATTCCCATCAGCCGAGCCAATATATGCGAAACGTTCGGTTAGGGATGGGGTTGAAATCGTCCCTCGATCCATTCTAAAACGCCATAACGTCCATCCAGTTTTGGCATCAAGTGCATAAAACATTCCATCCACAGAACCAAAGTAAACTACATCATTTTGAATACGGGCAGACGATGTGATCGCTCGTTTGGCGCTAATTCTCCAGCGAATTTTTCCACTGAAATCTGAGCAGAAGAAATCACCCGATTCGGTACCAAAAAATATCGAATCCCCGTCTATCAAAGGAGATGAGCGGATGGGTGCGCTGGCAAAAATTTTTGTGGCTCGTTGACCAGAACTTGCATTTACTATGTGCAAGTGTTCATCATCAGAACCGATAAATACATGTCGGTCCTGGACTGTTGGTGAAGACCGAATGGGACCTTCCGTATAATAGGTCCAGTTTACCCTGCCTGATTGAGCAGAAACAGCATGAATTCTTTGATCCTCAGACCCGAAATAGACATTGCCAGAGTAAAAGGCCGGTGTGCTAACAACGCCTCCTTCACAAGCATATTTCCAGATAAACTCGCCCGTAGTTGCATTGAGAGCGTAAACATTGTTATCGTAAGCGCCAATACAAATCAAGCCATCTGAATAGATGGGCGTACCGCGAATTTCATCCTCACACTCGAAGGTCCAGATGGGCTTAATTTCATAATCCTGCGGTATGGCCGCAGTACCTTTCCGTGAGTAGGCTGCGCCAGTTTTGCGTGCAATTAGAATTAGCGCATCTTTCATAATACTGGCGTCTTTGAACCGCTCATTCGAATTGTACTGCAAGGCTGTATCGACAGCATTTTCCAATTCAACTGTAATTTCAGGATTGAGTTGCCTCAAAGGGCGCTCAGTAAAGGTAAAGGGTGCTTCATCCCTGGGGTCGATACCGGTCAATAAATGGTGCAGGGTTGCACCTAGCGCATAGATATCCACTTGGGGTGAGGCTTCACCGCGATATTGCTCTGGCGGCGAATATCCCTCTGTACCGATCATGGTTCCCTTTTGACCAGCCTCGAATTCCTTTGCGATGCCAAAATCGACCAGGACAACATGATTGTCTGGCGTAACCATAATATTGGAGGGTTTCATATCCCGAAAAACGATTGGTTCAGGTTCGTGTGTATGGAGATAATGCAATACGTCGCAAAGTTCAATTCCCCAAATTACGATTTGTTGCATGGGAAGCAATCCCTCCATGCGCTCCAACATGTTTTCCAGATCTTGCCCCTGAATGTGCTGCATAACGAGATAGGACCGATTGCCAATCGTAAAGTAATCGTGAATTTTGGGAATGGCCGGGTGATTAACCGTAGCCAAAAGATTTGCCTCACGTTCGAAATTTGCTACCAGGGTTTCTCGTATGGCATCATCGCGCACCTGGGCAATAATTTCTTTGACAGCGACATATTTGACCACAGTAAATCGATTGTCACGAGCCAGGTAAACTGCGCCCATGCCGCCCACACCTAAAACCCCTTCAATCTGGTAGCGATTCTCTAATACGGTGCCCTTTTGAAGTTGACCTTCTCCATCGGGTCCACCGTTATCCTGTAGATTCCGAGTAATGGGTTGGTCTTCCAGAACTGCCTCCTCTAATACGGGTCAATGGCTTTAGCCCTAATGAAAAAGTATTCGTGAAGAAATTTGTCCCGCGAATACTTTCAAGCTTTAGCATCGATGAAACAAAGATGAAGATAGATTTAGGATAATTATAGCCATCATTGCTGGGATTGGCAATCAAATATTTCACCCTGAATCATCACGCATCAAGGATCGTGAATTGCTGTTGACAAAATTCTGGCACTGTGATATTATAGTACTATAATATTAAATCGATAGGACATATTATGACAAACGCAGAACTTGCCATTCTAAGCTTGATAGCTGAACAGCCCCGCCATGGCTATGACATTGAACAGACTCTTGAGATGCGCGGCATGCGTGAATGGACTGAAGTTGGATTTTCTTCAATTTATTACATATTAAAAAAACTAGAAAAGGCAGAACTGATCGAAAGTCGCTTGGAACACGCGGAGGGCAGGGGACCAGCACGCAAGGTATATCAGATTACTAACCAGGGGCTTGAGGCTCACTTTGAAGCATCCATTGAGGCGCTCTCCACCCCTGGACGTTGTTTTACTCCATTTTTGCTGGGTATGTCGAACTTGCCTGACCTGCCTCAGGAGCAGGTTGTAGCTGCTTTGCGAAATTATTGCCATGAGCTGGATAAGCGCCGGGGGCACGCGGTTGCTCAGGCGCAGAATCAGCACCCTCTTCCAGAGCATGTCGAGGCTATGTTCGATTACTCCCTGGCGATGATCTCGGCAGAATTAGCCTGGATTGAACAATTTATCAAAAAGTTGGAGGCCGATGATGTCTAAAATTGATTTCAAAAAAGAACACAAAGATTTTTATGCACCACCCAAGAAATTCGTCGTTGTAGATATCCCTGAGATGCAATTCTTGATGGTTGATGGGCATGGTGATCCCAACACGGCTCAGGAATACCAGGACGCGCTGGAAGCTTTGTACGGTGTTGCTTACAAATTGAAATTCCACAGCAAAAAAGAGTTGGAAAAAGATTATGTCGTGCCGCCTTTGGAGGGACTCTGGTGGGCGGAAGATATGGATAGTTTTTCCATAAATCGCGACAAGTCCCAATGGGATTGGACCATGATGATTATGACGCCAGATTGGATAACTACAGAGATGTTTGACCTGGCCGTAGAGCAAGTTCGCAAAGCAAAGTCGCCAGTTTCTTTGGATAAGGTTCGCCTGGAAAAATACCATGAGGGCCTGTCTGTGCAGATTATGCACCATGGTCCTTTTGATGATGAAGGCCCAACGCTGGAAAAATTGCACAGCGAGTTCATTCCAGACAATGGCTATGTCGAAAATGGCAAACACCACGAAATCTATTTGAGCGATTTTCGGCGCACCGCGCCGGAGAAACTCAGAACCGTTTTGCGTCAACCGGTCCGTCTGCGATAATTGGAGCGACACAATAATGAAGTTGATTGAAATGCCCCACAAGGTATGTGGTGTGACTTGCATGGTCAATGGGTTAGAAGATCTCTACGAGGCTGAAACCGGAGTTCGCCTGCCCGATTGGTTGTTCTTGCATTTGAGCGGCTTGTTGGGATTTGTGTACATCAAAAATAAAAATGCGCCGACGCCGCGCATGGTTTTTTGGGGTGCCAATGTCGCCAAATATCAGTATGAAGCCTTGGCAGATATTGTTGGCTTCCAGTGGCAGATGGTGTCGGATCGCAGTTTCCCCTTTACTCTCCAAAAAGTCAAAACCTCCCTTGACCAGGGCATACCCGCCATCCTGGGTGTCCTGGATATGTACCATCTTCCTTATTACGAAAAGTTCTATCATAAGATCCACGTGCCCATCCATTATGTCATGATGGTTGGATACGATGATGATCAACAGGTGGCGCTGGTCCAAGATTGTGATCGCCCAGAAGTGCTGCACCTGCCCTATACGGATCTGGAAGCGGCCTGGAACGTCAATATCCCTGGTTTGGGTAAGAAGAATACATTTTACACATTCGAGTTCCATGATCGGGTTGCAGATGTCGAGTCGATTGCCCGCAACGGTTTGCAGAAACGCGGCTGGGAGATGCTCAATGCTCCGGTAAGCATGCTGGGCCTCAAAGGAATGCGAAAGTTGGCGTCTGAATTGACGGCATGGCCTGCGGAATTGAATTCTAAACAGTTGCAGGTTTGCTTGCGGCATTTGGCGGAGTTCACCGGTTTCCCGCCTGTATTACCGCACCGCTTGACCGGCTATAACGATGCTCCCGATAATCATGCTGCGGGACGGGATATTTTTGCCGGATTGCTAGAAAATTTGTCCGATCAATACACTGAACCCAATTGGGCTGATGCTTCCAGGTTATTTGTGCAATCAGGCCATAAGTTGGAAGAATTGACCGATGAAATCGTTGATGTGATCTTGGGGGAGGGGGGTACCCTGAAACAGGCCTCTACTATTCTCTCAGAGATCGCAGATATTGAAGAACGCGCTTTTGGCCTGTTGCTGGATTGAGGTGACCATGATTCAGCTGCCCAGTGAAATTGCTCCCTGCGGAATTTATTGCGGAGCTTGCCCATCATTTGGAAAGAGTTGCCTGGGGTGCGCAAGCCAAGATGAAAACCAGCCGCGTAAGTCAAAGTGGGCCTGTAAAGTGCGGCGCTGCTGCTACGAGGAGCAGCATGCGATCTGTGCGGATTGCGATCAATTCCCTTGTGATAAGCATCGCAAAAAATTATTGGATTCCCGTCCAGGGGACTCTCGCTTTGCGTATAGGCACGAAGTGCCTGAAAATCATCAACGGATGCAGGCGTTGGGCATTGATGGTTATCTAACGTTTCAACAGCAGCGTTGGTCATGTCCTCAATGTGAAGGACAAGTCCGTTTTTACAAATATACTTGTGATACGTGTGGGAAGGTGGTGGAGGTAAATCCTATTTAGCGGTGAGAACCTGTTTTCCCGTTCAGGATAACAATCAAACCAAAAAGAGCGCCAAACAATCCAACTTCGACCAATGCCGCAGATTTCTTCTGTTTCCAATGGGGGAGCTTGTGGGCGTGTCGCACAGCAGGAAGTGTCTCAACAACCGCGGTCACGCTCTCGTTCAAGATCGGCTTACACCAGAATTGAACAAATTGGGGGTTGTTCTTCCGGAAGGCCCTGACTACCCAATCCAAATCTGGGAGAACTGAGCAGATCATCGATAATTTGTGCGCCCGCCAATATTTTACGACTAATCCAATGGTGGTAATGGGAAGGACAACACGGTGGTAATACCACCAAAAGCGATCCTCAGGCTGTGCGTCGGGAGGGTGATAAGTAATCCTTGAAAGTATGTCCAAAACGCCATGTGAAAGATAGCTGATCGCACCAACTATCAGTGAATGAAGAATTTGGGGGAGCTTAACTTTTGAAACAAGTTTGTCGATTGCGATACCCGTGACGAAATGGGAGGGCGTTTGCATATCATTAACTCATCACTTGAAACAAGGTGATCTGCAATCCCTCGGGCGATTCCAGGCGGACATTAAGATCATTCCATGGAGTCAAAACTGGTTCATGGATCAGGGTTGCGCCAAATTGCAACGCTCGTTCCAGGGCTTGATGAATATCAGGAACCTCGAAAGCAAAACGGATTTGCCCACTGACCCGGGTGCCAACTTCAATTTGATCGATCCCAGCAGCATAATCCGGGTCGAATATTTCTAACGCAGCCTGGCCTGCCCAAAAGATTTGTCCTCGGCCATTGTCCGTCCAAATTTCACCCGGGTCTAAGCCCAACCCATCACGATAAAAAGCCACCGCTTTGTCGAAATCATCTGTCGTCAGAGCTACTCGAAATTCATTGACGGCCATATTTCATCCTTTTATCATGCCGATTTCTTTTTTGCATAAATAGCGATCAAATGACATTCCGGATCGCCCTGTTTGCCGCCCAGAGATGGGTACAATTCAATCTTGCCAAAATCACATTCAGCCAACAGTGAGCAATATTCATCGGATGTATAAGCTTGTGTGCTGGAAGCGTGAAAGTTTACCTCACCTGTTTTAGCATCGACAATGAAATACCTTTGAATGGCAACTTTGTTTTTGCTGTCCCATAAGTTTTCTTGTAAGTAAAGATGTGGTTTGGGGGAAAATAACCCCTCTGCTGCTGAGTGCCATGAATTGGGCTGGGTCCCAATTTTGACAACCGCCTCAAAGGAGTGTGGCTCCAAGAGCAGAATCCCCCCAGGTTCCAGAGCATTAAAAGCCTTCTCAAGGATATTTCTCGCTTCCCCTGGGCGAAAAACGTTGAACTCGCCAAAAATCGACATCACCAGGCCATATTCTTTACCGTAATCCGCAACTCGGATATCATTTTCGAAATATTGACATGCAAGTCCGGTTTTTGTAACCTGGTTTTTGGCGTAATTAATCGAGGCTGGTGAGAAGTCAATCCCAACGCATTGGTGGCCGAGCTTTGCCAGTCGATGCGTGTATAAACCAGGTCCACAGCCCAGGTCTAAGATGCGGGTTGGTTTTCCCTTCAAGACCTGATTGTGGATCCAGCTCACGTGTTTGTCAACAACCTCGAAGCGTCGACTCGCCGCATCGTGGTCTTGCGTTAAGTGTTCTGCAAGCATCCTGCTGCTAAAATCGGGATCATTCCAGGGAATTTTTTCCCCTTCGCTCCATGGTTCGGGAATCTTCTCTCTTTTTAGAATATCAATGAGCTTCATAGAAACTTATCCAATAACGCAATTGGAATTACCTTGAGCGCATTTAACCCACGGTATGCGTTCGCTAAAACAAGTGCGTGTTATGCGATAACGGACATTTGATTTTTCCCCGCTTCTTTGGAGTTATATAGGGCTTGATCAGCCCGACTGAGTAATTTATCGAGAGAGTCATTCTTTCCACTGTAACTGGTAATCCCTGAACTGATGCTGATCGAGATTTTATTTCCCCGATACTTTTCCGGCCGATTGGCAAGGTTCTTGTAAATGCGCTCGATGATGTTGCCTGCTTGAGTGGAATTAGAATTTGGTAATAGCAAACTGAATTCATCACCCCCAAATCGGGCGAAGATGTCAATTTCACGGATATTTGTAAGGCAGGTTTTTGTGAAAGCGACCAATACATGATCTCCAGCGGAATGGCCATACGTATCGTTGATCAGTTTGAACTGATCCAGGTCTATTAAGGCCAAGGCCAGCGCATTCTTCTGTCGTTTGGCACGTCCAACTTCAGATTGAGCTAATTCCATAAAATGGCGGCGATTCGAAATTCCAGTAAGTTCATCCGTCGTTGCTTGTTTATAAAGTTTTTCCTGGAGTCGTTTGCGCTGCCTGATCTCTTGCTCCAATTCGACGTTGCGGAGTTGATGGATTTCAATCTCCTGTCGAGCTATCTCTGCTTCGTGATGGATTTGTAGGAATTGCAATCGCCCAATATTCTTATCGTTAAATAGGATTTCTTTGATTTTGTGGAATTGTTTAAAATGATCTAGCGCTTTATTGAATTCACCCAGTTCCTCGTAAATGCGGGATAAAACTTCATGACACCGAAACCGGCTAAGGTTACTCTCGATCTCGGTTGCCTGGTTTAGTGCTTTCTGCAGGTGAGAAATTGCCAATTCAGGTTCTTGTTGATCGAGATAAAGCTGGCCAATCGAGTGAAGCGTTGTTTGCGACAACTGCTCCAGTTTGTGCTTTTCGGCAATCGCCAGAGCTCGTTGAAGATTTTGTAAAGCATCCTGAAAAGATTTCATGCCAGTCTGGATTTGGCCCAGTGCCATGAAAGCATAGCCGTCGATCAACGGGTTGTCGACCTTTAAAGCCATTGCCTGCTGCAAGCAATTTAGACCGTCCTCAAATCGATATTCAAAGGCATAGGCCAGAGCCATGTTGGTAAGCACTTTGGCTTGCCTCATTACATCCCCAATATCTCGGTAAAGGGTCAATGATTCGCGATAGACCGTGTAGGCCAGTTCGAAGTTGCCGGATCGTTTGTAGGCCAGACCAAGATTGTTGAGAATATCCGCCTCCAGCGTGTAATCCTTGATCTCTTGGGCAAGTTTCTGGGCCTGGCGACCAAACTCGATCGCTTCGATGAAGTTGTCTGCAAACCAGTGTGCCCAGCATAAGGTGTAAAGGGCCCGACTCTGACCGCTGATGTCCCGCAATTGATCATAAATTCTCAGCGCTTCGTAGCCGTTCGAGAGAGCGGATGTGAAATCGCTATAGAAAAATTGACTCTGAGTGATGAGACTGTCTGCAATTCCCTTTTGTGACCCGGCACCTTGTGCCAATTGAAACGCGTTTTGGGCCAATCCTAAACCACGTTGAATGTCTAAATCACGCAATTCCCACGCCAGCGCATTTAGAGCATCAATTTTTTGTTCAACAGATGAGGCAGCCTGAAGATTGGCTTCGAGGATGGCGACTGTTCTTGACATACGCAGTCAAACTTAATCGTTATCGAAAGTGAACTGGTGATACTCAATAATCATCTTACCATAGGTGGAGGTGAGAAAAGTTTCCCTTTTTGTTAGGGAGTCTCAATTGTCGTGGCGGAAATTTTTGTTTAGATGGAACTTACATTTGGCGGGCGAATAGTCCTCTAAGCAATGACTCCCTCTGTGGAATGTTTAATAATTCTTCAGTACAGCCTGCCCAAATCCTCGAATCCTACTTTGTACCCTGTCCCGATGTGCGAAAAAATCTCCCCACAAGTACAGGCTATTCGCCTAAAATTTTCTCGCCCTTTGCTGACAGGTTCAAAATTTATCTTGGAAAGAGAGGTTGCGCGCTCAAAAAATCATCATGGTTCCAGTTAGGGGTTTCGTTGCCCAAAATTTCGAAAACATCAGGGGGTTGACAAAAAATTCATCGAAGGCGCAGTTTTAGCGTAATCCTCTTCAAATAATTCCGCTCGTGTTATTTCCCCAATTGCACTATCAATTCCATTGGTTCATCATCCAAATTGACCCTGCTCTGGGTAGTTATCTTCATGACACGATATTGTATTCATAATCGCTTTGTATCCCCTTACCATCTGTAAACCGCTTTAGCCTGAAAATTGAACTATCGATCGGGCAGGTCCTTTCACCGGTTGCCAGATCAGCCAACATCTCACCAACAACCGGTCCCATTTTGAAACCGCTGCCGCTAAAGCCCAAACCGACCACAAAACCCGGCACTTGGTCAATTTGATCAATGATTGGTCGCCAATCTGGGGTCACTGTATACATGCCTGCCCAGCCACTTTGATAATTGCCACGATTCAAATCGGGAAATCGAAGCACACTTTTCTCGACCATGTCTTCAATAAAGCGGCGATCTGCTTTTGTGTTATATGTGTCAGGGTCATGCACCACCTCAGATGTATCATCTTCTAGTGAGCCGAAGTTGGATAGCCCCCCCACATCTGAACGAGTATAAACTCCATTGAGGAAATCAGCAACGGTGGGGTGCAGGGGCTTCGGAAAATCCTTGGGTTGTTTAAAACTGACAACCTGATGCCGGCTAGCCTCTGCGGGGATTTCAATCCCCAGGCTCTTGGCCAGGTTTGCTCCCCATGGCCCTGCCGTATTAATAACAACTGATGCATCAATCGGCCCGGATGTAGTATCTACACCCTGAATGCGTCCATTGGCGACACGAATAGTTAAAACTTCAACACCTTGTTCAATTTCTCCTCCGAGGTCACGCGTTCTACCAGCAAATGCGTTACACGCCAGGGCGCCATCAGCAACCCCGCCTCCAGGTTCGAGAATAGCAACTTGTATATCATCAGAAACAAGGTAGGGAGCTAATTCCATTACTGAATCACGATCTGTGAGCTCTACATTTATGCCAATTGATTTCAGCATCATCGCGTTTGTGGAAAACTCTTTTTCATGATCTTCACCCGCGATCCACAGAATCCCCGTTTTATTAAAGCCGACGTCACCGCCAACAATATCATCAAAGTTTTCCCAAACCTGTAAGGCTCGAAATGCCATTTTTGCCAGTGTTTCAATGGAATAATGCTGGCGAATTACGCCACACGTGTAGGCTGTCGACCCTGCTGCAAGATGGGTTTTTTCTAACAAAGTCACGTCGATGCCGCGCATGGCCAGTTGATAAGCGGTTGAAGTTCCCATGATCCCCCCACCAATAACAATAACATCCGTTGTCCTGTTCATATTAATACCTCATTACTGATTTAATCACTGATGTTACGCAGCTAGCATCCTGCCCTTAGTGGAATAATAAACTTTTTAAACACTACTTCACTATTTTGGTGAATTGGCCTACTGTTATCTCACCGCTGTCAAAACCCAACCGCAACACATACTTTAAATCATGCAATTGAAATTCAATAGTATCCCAATTTTGTAGAACAATTTCTCCAGGATCAGTCTCATTAGAAAATTCAACAGAACTACAAATACTATCAACTATCTCGACAATTTTGAATATATTTCCACTAGAGTGAAAATCGACTTTCAATGCACCGATGGCCTCACCATTCTCTGTGAGATGTATTCCAAATGTTTCGCGCTTGGTTTGGTTTGCCCTAATGATTACGAGATCGATTAATCCTTCTTCTACACTGTATACTCTACCTTCGTTTACAGGGCCAAAAAAATCGCTAAAACAATTATCAAAAACTAGTACTTCACCTGACCCTGAATTCAGATCATTGTTATCTGTTAAAAAGTTATCTTCTGATGACAAATGATTCAACTGACCAAAAAATCCCAACCCAATTAGCATAATTATTATGAAACCAATGATTACACCAGCCATCCATTTCTGCTTATTTTGCACATTTTTAGATTGTGGAATTAGATTTGGTGGCCTATCATCTACTCGAGAGCGTTTATTTACCAATCCCCGAACTGTTTCCGATAAAATAGCAACTTCCGAATGATCTAACGAAACTCCATCCCAATCATAGAGTTGAGCAGCTTCGATCCTTCGAAATGCAAGTGGAATTTCGACACAGTCTAACAAGATTGGAATTAGTTTTTTTTGCCTTTCTCCTTCCCCTGCTTCAGTTTTTACCCAATTTGATTTTACTGATGCATCTGTCCAAACGACTACAACACACTTTGACGCTTCAAGAGCTTCTTCAATCACATCATCAAAAGGTCTACCAAGTGGAATTTTTCGGTCCCACCATACTGTCCAACCATATTGTTCAAGTAAATGTACAATCGGTTTGATACGCTCAAGATCTTCATTAGAATAGCTTAGAAATATGTCACTCATGCCATGCTCTTTTCAACCAATAAGATTTATTGAATATTGTAGCACGGGTATTAAATAAGACATCCGTCCATGACCCCGGTTCTTTGCCTTTAATTCAGGTTAGTCACTGTCAGGCGCCTGGCGGCGCTGACCCAGAACATCTTTTGCCCAAAACCATTGATCTGAACTCAACTCTGTGATCCGGCCTCTTGCGTTTTCGACTAACTCTATCTTATGCGATTTTCTGATTTCTCACGGCGCCTGGAGCGAGAGAGAAGTCCCCCGCGACCGTCGCCCGTCCCGACACCTGGGTGTCGGGGTATACCCTCCCGCCACAGGCAGGTCAGGTGCAACTTATCTGCAGGTGGCGTTCAAACAATTGCACTTTTTTGGCAAATCCTTATTCATACAACGTTTGACTTGAGTTTTCGGAACAAGAAGATGTAATTAACCACAATAGATATCAGGGAATAGATTGACAACGTAACAAAATAGAGATCGTCTACGGTTCCATTGAAACCAGACAATATCCAGGTAGCTAAACTATAGACGATAATGAAAAAAAAGAAGATTGATTGTCGAAAGTAATCGTAAACTGTAGGTCTGTGTAACTTTTCGAGGCCTTGCATTAGACGATTAGCAATCCAAAAGAGGGGGGTGCCGGAGATGATTATTATGCTGATCGTCAGAAATATGTAAGGAGCTTTATACACAAAAATATAATTTGGCAATAAACCAAAAGATTGGGCCATGCGCTCAATCGAACCCATAGCGATGGTTAGCAAAGGAATAAGAAAAGCTGCGTGAATTATTGGGGTGAAAATTTTTCTTGGCATTGTTCTCCTTTCATTCTTAAATTCTATAATCTTGAATTGAGCCAACCATCATGTGCTTTAGGCTCCCAGACGGTGCGGACTCGGACACCTTGTCCCATAACCTTTGACCTGAACTCTACTCTGCGACCCGGCGAATTCGATTTTCGACCTATTTATTCTAATGCCATACTTTGACTTTTCGCCCTGCCTGGTGTAGCGAAGGGCGGCACACCCGATGCATTGTGCGCAGCACAAGCCAAGGGTGGCTCGTTCTCTCTTGCCCCGTCAGCTGCAAGGTTATGCGGGTCTGCGGCCACCCAGGTCGCCTACAATTTGGGTTGTAGTTTTTTATATTAAAATCAATCGATTACCATACAACCATTTTGTTCTGCTTCAAGTTTCAGATTATTATAGATGCCCATACACTTGATCACGTGTTCTCTAAATCCATTGTCTTTAGGAATCTCTTCAAGCTCAGGAATTCTTTCTTCTGCAGGTTCAATGCCTGTACTCGCCAACACACGTTTATAAAGGTGGCTGTGATGCCCGCCTAAGTTATCTAAATTGACATTAGGCGTTGCCCGCCAAGACAACATATCCGGAGAAAATGGCAAATTAAGTTGTTTAAATATTTTAGAGAATACATCACTTGGACAGGTTCGAAAATCAAGCGAATCTATTATGAAATATGGAATTGATTGTTCCTGACAATATCTCAGTTGATTTGATATTAGTTCCCAACCTGTTTCTATAAGAGGAAATCTTGGATCTTGCCCAGCTTCTATTTTTTTAGATATTCTTGAGTGAATATTAAGTCTTGGATCACGAATCAAGAACATGATAGGATGCATTGATAAATAGACTAACAAATCAAAATTTGATCCAACCTGATAAGGCATTTCCTTAATTACCAATCCTGATGACTCTGCGGTTGGTTCATAACTTTTTATTGTAAGTAAATCCAAAGGATTTTTTATCTTTTCTACAACTTCATTCAAAGTAGCATCTTCAAAATATGTCACTTCAAATGGCTCATGGCAATAATATCTAATTGATGGTTGCTCCCAAAAGACTCTCGAAAATGCTGTTGAACTACATCGAGGTGGTGATACGATTACATAAATGCTCTCATACATTTTCTTCAAGCTGCTAAAATCGTTTGCCTTGTGTTGAGTTATCATTTTTCTCCCTTACAAATTAATTATTTTTCATATTCATTCTAGAGCAATCATTTAGTATAGCCCCCTTTTCTTACGAAGATTACATCTTTTTTGTACTTATCATTTGCAGCCAAACGTTGGCTGCAGGCGCCCGGTAGGGCAGACCCAGAACATCGCTCGCCTAAAACCATTGAACTGCTCTCAACCTCGCGGCCCGACGTCTTACCTTTTCCGCTAACTATATCTCATACGAATTTCTGACTTTTTACGGTGCCTGGCGCAAGGGAGCAGTCCCCTGCGACCGTCCCCGTCCCGACACATGGGTGTCGGGGGATACCCTCCTGCCACAAGCAGGTCATGTGCAATTTGGGTTAGGTGTCGCACTCAACGCAATGTTCGTTTCTTAACTCTCATCTGTGCATTCTATCAGAACTTTCCCGGTTGCAATTTGATAATTTTTAGTTTGCGTATTTTTACTATGAATTTCGTTGAAATTCTTTCAGTGTTTTTGGTAGAATCTAGTCAGATATCACTACATAGAACAGGATAGTTTATGCTCCCATTTTTACAGTTGATTTTGGCGATTGCCATCATCATTATTGCAGCTAAGCTGGGTGGGTATTTGAGTGTCCGCCTGAAGCAACCCGCTGTCGTTGGTGAAGTATTGGTCGGCCTACTGCTTGGCCCATCTCTCATTGACTTCTTTCATCTCAGCGTTTTTACAGATAAACATCTGGAAGAGAGTATCGTACATCTGGCCGAGATAGGGGTCTTATTGCTCATGTTCATCGCGGGCTTGGAATTGCATCTCGAAGAGCTAGCCAAAGCAGGGAAGATTGCTTTTTTTGCCGGTGTGTTAGGTTTTGGGGTCCCGCTTTTGAGTGGTTTGGGATTGGGGAGCATTATGGGATTTCCCATTGAGCAGGCGGTTTTCCTAGGCCTGTTGCTCTCACCAACGAGTATCAGCATTTCAGCGCAAGTGTTGATGGATTTGAAGCAACTCCGCACTCGTGTGGGGATGGGGCTGCTCGGCGGTGCGGTGATTGACGATGTTCTCGTTGTCTTGGGTCTTTCTTTATACGGCGCTTTGCTTGGCAATAGCGAAGCCATCGGTGGTGTGGATGAAGTTGGGGTGATCTTCTTGAAGATGCTTGCTTTCTTGATTGTTTCGCACGCCTTTGGGATTTGGGTTTTGCCAAAGCTGGTTGTTATCGTAAAGAAACTGCCCATTAGCCAAGGCTTGGTCTCTTTTGCGTTTGTAATGCTCTTTCTTTATGCCTGGTCTGCTGAAGCGTTAGGACATATGGCAACAATTATTGGCGCTTTTATGGCAGGACTGTTTTTTTCGCGAAGCAATGTTCCCCACGCCTTTCGCGAAGGGTTTTCAGCTATCGCTTATGGCTTCTTCGTCCCAATATTCTTTATCAGTATCGGGCTTGAGGCCAATATCCGCTTATTAAATGCCGAAAACTTCTCTTTTCTGCTAATACTTTTATCTGCAGCCATTTTATCAAAGCTCATTGGCGCTGGTACTGGAGGCGTTCTAAGTGGGTTATCTTTCAAAGAATCCTTACAATTAGGTGCGGGCATGATTCCGCGTGGTGAAGTCATGCTCATTGTTGCCACAGTGGGTTTGGTAGAAGGCATCATTCCGAATGAAATATTTTCTACTGTAATTGTGTTGGTGATCGCCAGCACGCTTCTCACCCCGCCTTTGTTGCGTGTGCTTTTTTCGAAGCAACCATTTCAAGAAAAGACCGAAGAAGTTGGAGAATAAAAAATGTATTCAATGGTTATTTTTGTCCTGAATGATGTCGATTATTGCCCTGATCTTCTAGACGCCTGGGAAGAAGCAGGTGTTGTTGGCATTACAATTTTGGAAAGCTCAGGTTTGGGACGGGTGCGAAATGCCGGAATGAGAGATGATGTACCTTTGCTCCCCAGCCTAACCGATCTCTTTAAAAATACTGAAACTCAGCACCGAACCCTTTTTACAATTGTAGATAGTGAAGAGCAGATTGAAAAAATTCTTCATGCGACCGAATCGGTCGTTGGCGATTTGGAACAATCGCATACCGGGTTTCTCTTTGTATTACCAGTCAGCCATGTTTATGGACGCAGCAAAAAAGATTAAATAAGCTTTTAAATGCATAAGAAGGCAATCGCGTCTATCGTGGTTGTGTCAACATCCCATTTTTAGTACCACTTGGTAGTGGAAAAATCAGGCATATTGGACCGCATATTCATAAGGAGATAAACCTTGGAGCGCATCATGGGGGCGTGTGCGGCTTGGGGCGCCATAGGCGGGCATTTCACGCGGCTTACCGCAGGCACACCCGATGCATCGTGCGGAGCACGAGCTAAGGGTGGATCGTACTCTCTAAACCCTAAGTCCGTACCTGCAAGCGGGGTTATTAGAATGTAGTTGTGCTGGAGCGTGGCGAGTGTTACC
>CAZVPR010000018.1:28683-61219 GCA_964629085.1 uncultured Anaerolineales bacterium | reverse complement strand
CATGTGGCAAATCGCCACCCTGGGTGTGGCCGTCGAAATTCTGACCATGCTGCTGCCCTGGTCGCTGGGCCTGATCGAAGGCACCGACCCGCAGTTGGCCCGCACTTATTTCTGGTTCACCGGTCACCCGCTGGTTTACTTCTGGCTGCTGCCCGCATACATCTCCTGGTACACCATGCTGCCCCGCCAGGTCGGCGGCAAGCTGTTCAGCGACTCGCTGGCTCGTCTGGCTTTCTGGCTGTTCTTATTGCTTTCCGTGCCGCTTGGTTTCCACCACCAGTTTGTTGATCCTGGAGTCCCGGCTGGTTGGAAGTTCCTGCATGCTATCCTGACCTATTCCGTCTTCCTGCCCTCCATGCTGACCGCTTTCACGGTCATCGCTTCACTGGAGCGCGCCGCCAAGAAAGCTCACGGCGGCCAGGGTGTCTTGGGCTGGATCCGCGCCTTGCCTTGGGGTGACCCCTCCGTCTCGGCACAACTGCTGGCGGGCATCTTGTTCTTCTTCGGCGGTATCGGCGGTTTGGCCAATGCTTCATACAATGTCAACCTGGTGCTGCACAACACCGCCTGGGTGCCAGGTCACTTCCATTTGACCGTGGCCTCGGCTGCAACCATGTCTTTCTGGGGCATCTCGTACTGGCTGGTACCCTTCGTCACTGGCAAGCCGCTCAAGAACCGCAAGCTGGCTTCCTGGGCTAACTGGGTTTATTTTGTGGGTATGGTCATCTTCTCCAACGCTATGCACGTGGTTGGCCTGTTGGGCGCTCCACGCCGCACCCCCTTGGGTTTGGCCCCTTACATCCCCGAGGAATGGAATGGGCACCTGCTGCGTGTCGGCATTGGCGGGACGATCATGTTCATCGGCGCCCTGTTCTACTTCATCGTCGTGGCCCGCACGGCCTGGTCAAAGAAGACCGAAGACGCTAGCGAAGCGGACATCGAGATTCCTGCTGCCGAATCCGTACACGATCCGCAGCAAACCCCCGCCTGGCTGGACAAATGGGTTCCCTGGCTGATCGCTACCATAGCGTTGATCCTCATTGCTTATGGTCCGCAACTCTGGGATCAGATCGCCAATATCTCATTGAACTCTCCCGGTGGGAAGGTTTGGTAGATTTTTCGACGAACCCCGGCTCTTTGAAAAAACCGGGGTTCACCACAGCATGACAAACAAGCAACCAACAACCAGCAGCCCGTATCCTACCGCCTACGGTATCGATTTCCCCACCCTCAACTGGCGCAGCTTCATCCCCGCTCTACTTCTGGTCGGTATCGTCCTGGGTCTACAGATCGGCTTGAATAACATCCCCTACAAACCCTTCAGTGACGACCAGGCGTTGTTAGCAGTTGCTCTGGACCATCACAGCGGGTACCCACTCAACGAGGTCGATATCGGCAAGCCAACCCTGGGTATTGAGGAACCCACCCGTCTGGTCATCCAAGTCGACGGCGAATCCCTCAGCGATCAGACCTATGCATTGCGCGGCCGCGACCTGGAGCCGGCCTCCATCGCTTTCGAACAAATCCCACTCAACACGGGAGAACATCATATCCGGCTGCTGATGTATGATCGCCCGGATCAAGCTGAACCTTTCACCCTGTTCGATAAAACCATCACCTTCAATGAGCGCCAAACATTATCGCTGAGTTTCAGCGACGCCAGCCTGGGCAGTGACCCTATTTCCGGGAGAAAACTTTACTACGAGACTTCATTAGGCACCAACGCTGGATGCAGGATCTGCCACTCGTTGGAACCCGGCCAAACGTTGGTTGGCCCTTCCTTTGCCGGTTTGGCTGAACGCGCCGCTGATCGCATCCCAGGGATGTCTGCCGAAGAATATATCCGTCAGTCCATCCTCGACCCGGATGCCTATGTCGTCGAGGGTTTCCCGTCGGGGCAGATGGTTCCCAACCTGGACGATGTCCTTTCTGAACAACAAATTAATGATCTACTTGCTTTTTTGATGACAATTAACGAGTAATCATTCCCATATTGATTTATAATTCACCTGAGGTTGATTGTACATAAAGTTACATAAGGAGTAACACTATGAAAAAACACATTCTATTCCCCATCTTCTTGTTGATCTTCGCCGTTGCCTTGTCTGCTTGTGGTGGTGGCGGGGCAGGCGGCGATGACCCCGCCGCGGCCGGTGAAGAGCTTTTCGCCGAGACCATTATTGGCACCCAGGCTGGCTGCATCACTTGCCACTCACTGAGCGAAGGCGAAGTCATCGTGGGCCCTTCCATAGCCGGCGTTGGCTCCCGTTTGAGCGAAGCAGAACTGCGCGAATCAATCTTAGACCCCAATGCTGTATTGGTTGAAGGCTTCCCCGCTAACACCATGCCCCCAGTTTGGGAGGATGAATTGACCGATGAACAGGTCGATCAGTTGGTGGCTTATATGTTAACCCTCAAGTAAGCTCATGTTTTTACCGCGAAGGGGCGAAGAAAGCTAAGTTTATTTCAATTTTCACTTCGTGATCTTAGCGTCTTCGCGGTGATTTCAATCGTTTGGAAAGGCAATCTCGGAACCTTTAGCATCCAATCCCTGGACGGTTTTCGTGCCGTACAATTCACCGGCTTCGGTTACAGTGTAAGTTGCCTGGCCCTGAATATCGACCATCCCGGAAACGCTTTGCCACTCAACAGAGATCTGGTTGCCTTCGAGAATACCAACACCCTCTTGTATGCTGCCGACGATAATCCACTGCATGAGATATTCATTTTCATTATCTCCAGGCATGACACTTAATCGACCGCCGTATTCGGTCCCAGTGGGATCGAAGCCGTTGACAGCATACTCGCCGACCAGATTAGGAATGGCATCAGGTTGAGCATCTGGCGCGGCAGCCGAATATTTGTCTGAACGAGAACAGGAAGCCAGTAAAATCAGAAAAAGGAAAAATAAAGCCAATTTGGTTTTCATATACACCTAATCCAATAAGAATTTTTTGTTATTGCGAGGGTGGCCGAACATCGCCACCCGAGGCAATCTCTCAATTGAAAATGGATTGCTTCGTCGGGCTCTGCCCTCCTCGCAATAACATAAGTCAATATTTTACTCTAGCCCCCAAATAGGAGCGAGTATGACAGAAACCCAATATAAAATAAAAATTCCAGATGTCGGCTTCTGGCGTGATATGGTCAAGTGTCAGGCCGCCTGCCCGGTCAACACCGATGCACGCGGTTATGTGCTAGCCATGGCCCGCGATGAAGTGGCGCTGGGTTTCGAGATATCTCACGATCCCAACCCTCTCTCGACTGTCTGCGGCCGCATCTGCGGGGCTCCCTGCGAGGTAGCCTGCCGCCGCGGGGACATCGGCCCGGACTTGAAGCCGATTGCCATCCGGCCCATCAAGCGCGTGTTGACCGAACGTTTTGGCCCCGAGGCTGGTCATCGACTGCCCGGGCGCATCGCCGCCGGAGACATCCTGCCGGCCGATGAAATTCAGGTTGACACTGGGTTTGCGGTCTTTTCTTCGCATATCGGCAAGAAAACCCAAAACCCAGCCTGCAGCGAAATTCCAGGCACCGGCTCCGATAAACTATACTCGCCAGTGCGCTGGTCACGCGAGGAACTCAAACGTCTCAGCCAACTACCGGGTCGCAAAACCGGAGCAGTAGCTGTGATCGGCGCTGGCCCGGCCGGATTAGCCGCTGCCCACGACCTGGCCTTGATGGGGTACAAAGTGACCATCTTCGAAGCTGGACCCAAAACCGGCGGCATGATGCGCTATGGTGTGCCAATTTACCGCTTCGACATGGAAGCTATGGATTTAGAAATCCAATCCATCCTGGATTTGGGCGTGGAACTGCACCTCAACACGCCCATCGGCGAAGAGATCACCCTGGACGACCTGCGCCGCGATTACGATGCCGTGTTCCTGGGCATCGGCCTGATGAAAGGCCGCTCGCTGAATGTGGAAGGTTCCAAGCTGGATGGCGTGATCATCGCCGTGGATTTGCTGCTTAATTACAACCTGGGCTATAAGGTCAGTCTGGGCAAAAAGGTCATAGTGGTCGGTGGCGGCGATGTCGCCATGGATGCCGCCCGCACAGCCCTGCGCCTGGGCCAACCCAACGAAGATCAACAGGCCGCTCTCGACGACACGGAAGCCCGCTCCGAAGAGTCATCCGAAACGGTCAAAACGGCCTTTGATGTCGCCCGCACGGCACTACGCCTGGGGGTGGCTGACGTTAAAATGATCGCCCTTGAAGATTGGGACGAACTGCCGGCCTCCGATTTCGAGATTGAGGAGGCATTAGAAGAAGGCATTCAATTGATGCCGCGCATCGGTCCCAACCGAATTATTGGTGAGAACGGCGAGGTAACCGGCCTGGAAGTGATCGATGTCGAATCGGTCTTCGATGAAGATGGACGCTTCAACCCCAAATTTAAAGAGGGCAGCGAGCGGGTTTTGGAATGCGACACCGTCATCCTGGCCATCGGCCAGCAGGCCGACCTGGAGGTGCTTGGCGGCGCCGATGATGTCAAAATCTCGCCGCGCGGCCTGGTGGAAATCAACCCGGATAATGGGCAGACCAGCGCAGCGGACGTGTTCGCGGGCGGCGATGTGGCTTACGGCCCTAAGCTAATCATCGACGCTGTGCGCCACGGACATCTGGCCGCCCTGGGGATCGACGAGTACGTTCAAGGCAAAGAATTAACCGTCGAAGTCAGGACCGAGTGGGAGCAATTATCCAACCACGTTATGTTCGAAAATTGGACCAAGTTGGCCCGCCATAAAGAGCCCTCCCTGCCCGTCGATCGGCGCACAGGGACCACTGTGGTCGACTTGGGCTACTCAGAAGAAGAAGCCGCCGAACAAGGCAGCCGCTGCCTGGAGTGCAGTGTTAATACCATTTTTGATGGCACCAAATGCATCTTGTGCAATGCCTGTGTCGATGTCTGTCCCTGGGATTGCCTCAAAATCGTCAGCTTGAAGAACATCGCCAGCGATGAGCAGTTTGCCAACGTCGTCGAGGCTCAATTTGGCGCGCCATTAGATTCCTTCCTCCAGGAAGACCAACCCACGGTCGCTGCCATGCTCAAAGACGATGAGGCTTGCACCCGCTGCGCTTTATGCGCCGAACGATGCCCCACCGATGCGATTACGATGGAGGCCTTCCGGTTTGAGGAAATCCTTTCATATGGAGATTAGTAATCGATACTAGATATCAGGTGTTGAATATTGGGCTTTGGATATCACCCAATACCTAATACCTAATACCAAATACCTGATAACTAATACCCAGAAATGAGGAGAATTACATGAAAAATATCATCAACTTCATTACCAACTCGCGAGTTTGGCGATCGTTCTTTCGCCACGGTTGGCCGGACAACCCGCTGGATCGCTCTTTGGTGATGACCACCAACGTCTTTTTTCACCTGCACCCAGTCAAGATCAGCCGAAAGAGTCTCAAGGCTTCGTACTCATTGGGCTTGGGCCTGATCTCGGCCATCGTATTTGGAGTGTTGAGCATTACCGGTTTGCTTTTGATGTTCTATTACACTCCCACCGTTGAGCGAGCCTACGGCTATATCACCATCCTGCAAACCCAGGTTCCTTTCGGGCAGTTGCTGCGCAATATGCACCGCTGGGGGGCACACCTGATGGTCATCGCTGTGGTGCTGCACATGGCGCGTGTCTTTTATACCGGAGCTTACAAACCACCGCGTGAGTTCAATTGGGTGGTCGGCGTGGTTCTGCTGATCCTGACCCTGGGAGCCAGCTTCACCGGCTATCTGCTGCCCTGGGATCAATTGGCCTATTGGGCCATCACCGTGGGCACCAGCGTAGCTGGCTATGAACCGATTATGGGCTCTGTCATCAAAGGCATATTGTTAGGCGGCCCAGAAGTCGGCCAGGAAGCGCTGACACGCTTCTACGCACTGCACGTTATGGTCATCCCCGGCTCGATTCTGTTGATCACCTCGCTGCATATGTGGCGGGTTCGCAAGGATGGTGGTTTGGCCGCACAAGAAGCACCTGACACCCTTGAAGAGGAGGTTTCCAATGACTGACACCAATCTCAAACCCGAAGCCTTCAGCGAAGAAACTAGCAAAAACAAAACCTATTCTCTGGTTGAGTTGGTCAAAGCCCCGACGACCATGGTCGACAAAGGACCCGATAACACAATTTTTTCATTTCCGATTGTGGCCATAATCGAAGTACTGCTGACGCTCTTGGTGGTCGTACTGCTCTTGCTGATGTCGTTCTTCGTCAATGCCCCACTTGAAGAGATCGCCAATCCCAACACGACCACCGATCCGGCTAAAGCTCCCTGGTATTTCATGGGCTTGCAGGAAATGCTCGAACACGGCCATCCCACCCTAATGGCGGTGCTCATGCCAACGCTGATGGTATTGTTCGTCATCGCCATCCCCTATCTCGACAATGCCCGAGAGGGCGCCGGGGTTTGGTTCACTTCCAAACGCGGCAAACGCATCACTTTATTTACGGCCATTTACACCCTGGTGGTCATGCCATTATATATCTACATGGATACCACTTTCCCACTACGCGAATTGCTGCGCGGCCAAATGCCCGATTTTCTCTTGCAAGTCATCATCCCCGGCCTGCTGATGGGCATCATCGTCTGCCTGCCGTTGATCGCTCTGCTGCAAACCAAACCCACGGCTCGTGAAGTCATGTTGACAATGTTCACCGTGCTTTTCATCGGAGCGGTGGTATTTACCTTGGCCGGCTTCCTTTTCCGCGGCCCGGGCTTCGAACTGTACTGGCCATGGGACATGCCCGGCGATTACAGCCCCTGGGATAATTTATAGTGGAAGGTGATTCGGTATCAGGTATCAGGTACCAGACCCCTAATTACCCTGTACCCAATATCTAATACCTGAAATACGGAGATACATATGGCAGATCAAAAAAAGAAAAATGTTTCCCGCCGCCAATTCCTTGGCATTGCCTGGGGTGGCTCCATAGCCCTGGTGCTGGCACAAGTAGCGGTGGCTATTGTCAAATTCATCCAACCGGTATCCACCGGCGGCTTCGGTGGTCGTATCTATGCTGGCAAGATCGAAGAATTCACCATCAAAAGCGTAAACCGCGTTTTGGCTGGCCGATTCTACATCTCGCGCACCGAAGATGGTGTCATTGCCCTATGGCAAAAATGTACTCACTTGGGTTGCGCCGTACCCTGGGACGAAGCGAAAAGCCAGTTTCATTGTCCATGCCATGGCTCCGCCTTCAACGAAGTAGGCGAAGTTTTGGGCGGCCCCGCACCCCGTCCGTTGGACTTTTTCCCTGTGGAGATCAGCAGCGGTGAGGTCTGGGTCGATACCAGCCAGCCCACCCAGCGCGGCAAGCATGATCCCGACCACATCACCGGAGCGTAGGAGTTGACGATGAACAAAAACGAACCCAATTACGAACGCTATGTGATCGTCGGCCTGGTACTAACCCTGTTGATCCTGGCCGGATTCTCCTTTTATTGGATGGGCGAATCGAACCGTCTGGAGGCTGCAGCAGACCGTTTTGCCAACGAGCGAGTCCACCGTGGCCGCCGCATCTACACCGAGCAGTGTGCCTCCTGTCACGGCACGGAAGGTGATGGAGGTATCGGGACGGTTTTGAACGACAAGAATTTATTAAAGAATACTTTAGATGACATTATTTATTCGGTGATCCGTTCGGGGGTCCCCAGCACTCAAATGCCCGCCTGGAGCGTGGACTTTGGCGGGCCTCTGACCGACGAAGACATTCGCGACGTTACGGCTTTCATCCGCGCCTGGGAACCCACAGCCCCAGAGATCGAACCGGAAGTCTTCGAGCCGGATTCAGCCCGAGGCGCGCTGCTCTTCTCCACCACCTGCGCTATCTGTCATGGCGACGATGGTAAAGGCAGCGATGATGGCCCCGCCATCAACGATACCCTGCGCCTGGCCACGCTGGATAACGACTGGTACCGTTCGGTGATCGCCAACGGCCGCCCAGCCAAGGGCATGCCTACCTGGGGCACGGTGCTCAACCCCAACCAGATTGAAGACCTGATCGCCCTGGTTGATGACTGGCGCGAAGGTATGGAAGTTGAAGCTGCCTTCTCCGTCACCGACCTGATTGCTTCAGCAATCTTCGCCCTGGAGGACGAAGATCCCGACAGTGCTGCTATCCACGTCACGCGCGCCCTAACCGTTGCTGAGGGCATGGCCGCTGAAATTTTGCGCAATGCTGGAGCCCAACTGGTCGACAAAGATGACGCAGGTGCGATGGCAACCCTGACCGTCCTCCAAGAGCAATGGCCCATCGGCGATGCCGTGCTCGGCGGTGAGATCTACGCCGAGAAATGCGGTGTCTGTCACGGCCAAGAGGGCGAAGGCGGCATCGGTACGGCCATGCAGCCTAATGAATTCGTGCAAGATAACAACAATGCTGCTTTGGTCGAATTCTTGTTGGAGGGGCGTACTGGCACAGCCATGGCTGGCTTCGATGGTCGCCTCAGCGATGATGAGATTGCCAACATCGTCGCCTTCTTGCGAGGCTGGCAGCCGTAGATATTCAGAACCTCGGATTCTGGGAGAAACCGGGGTTCTATGTGTTCTGGCGATTGACGTCCGTTTCAAAACGAGCTAAATCGATCAACTTTCGATATTCATCATTTGACCACTGCAGCCAGCGATGGTTTTGCCCAATGCCATCCCCAAGAACTGGTGCGATGGCATTGGGTTTAAATGCAGCTTTGGTCGATTTCTTTTTGGAGGGACGTACTGGCACAACATCGTCGCCTTCTTGCGAGGCTGGCAGCCGTAGATATTCAGAACCCCAGTTTCCGGGAGAAACCGGGGTTCTATGTGTTCTGGCGATTGACGTCCGTTTCAAAACGAGCTGAAGCGATGGCCAGGGTGGCCGGGGTTATAGGGCCTTCGATGGAAGTGTTGCACCCACTCAAGAAAACTATCGCAAAAAAAATCGTGCAATAATTTATCGCCGATTTTATTAACTATCTTACAGCAGATTTTTCCTTATCAGATAAGCCTCGATTTTTCTGGCTTTTTCTTGGGCAAGTTGCACCATGGTTTTCGTAATTGGCCCTCTCCCCCAGTTACGCATCTCGCCAAATACCAAAAATCCTATTAGCTTTTCTTCAATAATTAGAGGCACTTGCAGGGCCGATCGGAGCGGTTTGGGCAGATCTAAATCTCGGGCAATACTTTGCAGCAATTGCTGGTCACGAATTACTTCTGATTGGTCAGGTTTGCTGTGCATATCATTCTTCTTAAAAACTTGATAGCAAGCTTGGGGGACCACATCCAACACCAGCGGGTTTCGCCGTTTAATTGCACTCGCCGTGTGGATGACAAAATTAGCGTCCTTTTCACCATCGAGTGAAAGAAAACATACGGTGACATCCATGGCTTTTAGGCTGGCTTCGGTCAATTCAATTAGGGCAAAATCAACGGTGGACATATTAGAGAATATTCGCATTCAGAAACGCTATGACTTTTAGAAAATTAGATTTTATCAAATCAGGAGTTGCGCAGTTGAGAACTTTCCAAGAGAAAATTGACCCTTCGATACGCCATTGGCTACTCGGGATGCGAACTGAGTGACTCCTACAAATATTATATTCTTGAAAGTCCCAGTCGCCTACCGTAAATATTAGACAGATTGTGAAGTCAAAATTCGACGATTTGAAATGATATCTCAACCTATCACTTTAACAATTGAAAAAGAAGGTTGTCGCTGGTTCTTGAAAGATATGGTTTCAACAGCTGCAACCAAACGATGATCAACTATCACCCCAGGTCAGCATACCCTCAGATGAGTTCGCAGGCCAAAGAATGTTTGCCTAACCGACAAAAACACGAGCCAAGACGGCAATCCTCTGGTATCATTTTGTTTTTGAATTAGAAATTATTTTACCCTATGCATGATATCAATACATTAAATCCCAGGGTTCAGAAAATGTCATTTGATACAGCATCATTCTGAATCCCTGATCTAATTCTGAAGGGAGAACAATAAACTATGACCTCATACGATAAAACCGATCAAATTGTTGCCACTACATTGCGCATGCTGGCTGCCGATCAGGTACAGGCAGCCAACTCTGGGCATCCGGGATTGCCCCTCGGAACAGCCGATATTGCCACGGTGTTGTGGACACGATTCCTAAACCATAATCCTTCAGATCCATACTGGCCCGATAGAGACCGCTTTGTGCTTTCCGCGGGTCATGGTTCTGCTTTGCTATACGCCCTACTCCATTTGAGCGGGTATCCACTTTCATTGGATGAACTCAAAAATTTCCGCCAATGGGGCAGCAAGACCGCCGGCCATCCTGAGTATGATCTGCACCTGGGTATCGAAGTGACCACCGGGCCCTTAGGCCAGGGTATCAGCAACGCTGTTGGTCTGGCGCTAGCCGAACGCTGGCTGGCAGCTCGTTTCAACAAACCTGATTTCCCGATCGTCGATCACTTCACCTACGTCATCGCCGGAGATGGTGATTTGATGGAAGGACTTTCCCATGAGGCTTGCGATCTGGCTGGGCACCTGAAATTGGGCAAGCTGATCGTTTTCTTCGATGACAACAGCATCACCATTGATGGCAGTACTGACCAAAGCACCAGCATCAACCAGCTAACCCGCTTCGAGGCCTATGGCTGGCAAACACTCACTGCCGACGGGCATGACATGACATCAATAGATAAAGCCATTCGCGCCGCGCATTCGAACGCGGAAACCGGAGTGCCGACCATCATCGCCTGCAAGACTCACATCGGTCTGGGCAGCCCTGGACAGGATACGGCCAAAGTCCATGGCTCTCCCCTGGGAGACGAAGGTCTTGATGCCACCAAAGAGCATTTCGGTTGGCCCACCGAGCCTCGCTTCCATGTTCCCGATGAAACCAAGACGCGCATGGCTGAAATTAAATCTCAGGGAGCGGACAAACAAAAGGAATGGGAAGCGCTATTCGAAAAATATGCTACTACACACCCTGATTTGGCTGCCCAATTCAAAGCTTATCTTGGGGGCGAGCTGCCTGCGGGCTGGTTGGATTCTCTTCCCGACTTCACCGAGACAAAAACCCAAGCTACCCGAGCCACTTCTGGGCAAGTGCTGGATGCGATAGTTCCAGTTTTGCCCACGCTGCTGGGCGGTTCAGCTGACCTGACAGGCAGCAATAAGACCAGGGCCAAGAGTCATGTCCCGGTAACCCCGGGAGATTTCAGTGGTGATTACATATTCTATGGTGTTCGCGAGCACGGTATGGGCGCCGTGATGAATGGGTTAGCACTGCATGGCTTGCGCCCATACGGCGGCACATTTCTGGTTTTCGCCGATTATTTGCGCCCCAGCATACGCATGGCAGCCATGATGGGTTTGCCAGTCATTTATGTCTTCAGTCACGATGGCATCGGCGTCGGCGAGGACGGTCCTACACACCAGCCGGTCGAACAGTTGGCCTCGCTGCGCGTGATCCCCAATCTGGTAGTCATCCGGCCCGCAGACGGCAACGAGACCGCCCAGGCCTGGAAGACAGCTCTAGAACGCAAAGATGGTCCCACGGCCATTGTCCTGACCCGCCAGGGATTGACACAAATCTCTCCTGCGGACAATCAACTCAGCCAGGGTGGCTATGTGTTATCAGAACCAAAGTGGGTTGAGGCAGAAGTTGTGCTCATGGCTACCGGTTCCGAAGTCGAGATTGCAATGGAAGCCAAAGCAAAACTCGCCGATGATGGAATTGGTGCGCGCGTCGTCTCTATACCCAGTTGGGAATTATTTGATGCCCAGCCTGAAGAATATCGCCAATCCGTATTGCCCTCCGAACTTCCCCGCGTGGCCATCGAGACTGGCATCAGTTGGGATCGCTACGTCCGTGAAAACGACGCCATGATTGGTCTGGATCATTGGGGCGCATCGGCTCCTTTCAA
This sequence comes from uncultured Anaerolineales bacterium, assembly GCA_964629085.1. Classification (GTDB taxonomy): domain Bacteria; phylum Chloroflexota; class Anaerolineae; order Anaerolineales; family UBA11858; genus NIOZ-UU35. Next base: position 49,310 of record CAZVPR010000018.1, on the reverse strand, counting down.
ACGGATCTATGAGGAGTTTGGATTCACGGCCGACAATCTGGTTGAGAAGGCGAAAGAAGTTTTGGGCAAGTAAGTATGCAGGTTATATGTGTTACATGCCCACTTACGAACGACCAAACTTGCAAACGTAAAAGATGAATTTGAAAGAGGAAGCCGCCAAAAAGGCATTGGATTTCGTAAAAAGCGGCATGACCATCGGATTGGGCAGCGGCTCTACCAACAGATATTTTGTGAGTCTGTTAGGAAACAAGATCCGCTCCGGGGCACTGAGCCACATCAAAGGAGTCCCGACCTCTGAGAAAACTGCAACCCTGGCATCGGAAATCGGCATTCCGTTAGTTCAATTATCTGAACATCCAAACCTGGATTTGGCGGTGGACGGTGCCGACGAAGTTGATCTAAATTTCAACCTGATCAAAGGATTGGGGCGCGCCGCCCTACGAGAAAAAATGGTCGAGATGCACGCCCGCCAGTTCGTGGTCATCGTCGATGAATCCAAGCTGGTGCAAAAACTGGGCACCCGCGGGCCGCTTCCGGTGGAAATTGTGCAGTTCGAATCCGAATTGACAATCCGCTGGCTGAATTCTTTGCAGAAGGGCTGCCGGGCCGAACAATGGTTTGAGCAAGATGGCTCAGCGGTAGTCACGGATAACGGCAACTTCTTGGTGCGCTGCTGGTTCGAGGGGGGTCTCGATGACCCCTACCAGCTTGCAAAAATCTTGAAGTCAAGGCCTGGCGTCGTCGGACATGGCTTGTTTTTGGATATGGCCAACACCGTCGTTGTCGCAGGCGAAAATGGTATTCGCATATTGGAGAAATAAGCATGCAAACAAGAATCGCACCATCGATTCTATCGGCAGATTTTTCACGATTGGGGGAACAGGTTCGCGAAGCGATTGCCGCTGGCGCGGAATTCATCCACATCGACGTGATGGATGGTCATTTTGTCCCCAATATCACCATCGGACCCTTGGTAGTTTCAGCATTGCGCCCCATCGCCGACGATTCCAGCGTAACACTGGATGTGCACCTGATGATCGAAACCCCCGAGTTGATGGTGCCCAGTTTTGCCAAAGCCGGCGCTGACATTATCACTGTACATGCCGAAGCTACGAATCATCTGCACCGTGTGATCCAGCAAATCCGCAGTTTAGGCGTGCGCCCAGGTGTCACCCTAAACCCGGCGACCCCACTGAGCGCGGTCGATACGATTTTGCCAGCGATTGATTTAGTTCTAATCATGTCGGTCAACCCTGGATTTGGAGGGCAAACCTATATCCCAAGCAGCACAGAAAGAATCCGGGAACTGCGAGAAATGCTGGACAGCCGCAATCTCCATCATGTGGAGCTCGAAGTCGACGGAGGCATCAAAACCGAAAATGCCGCTGAGATAGCAGAAGCTGGTGCTTCCCTATTAGTCGTCGGATCAGCGATCTTCAATGATAAACAATCCATCGCGGCGAATATGATGGCGCTTCAAAATGTTTTATGACAATCGCATGTTCACTAAAATTTCAACCTTCGGCGACTGCGCCATTGTCGGTTCAGTTTTAACTGCCAGAATTGTCTGCCCGCGATTGCCCTACAAATTATATTGACCTGAACTATTTATTGTATGCACCAGGGTATAATTATCGGTATCACCAAATTCGAAAATGCCCCTTAGGGCCATTCCCTAAGGGGTTTGTTATCGCCAACTTTGAAAGGAAATTCGATGGCAAAGAAAAACAAAAAAGCACGCGTCGCAATCATCGGTATTGGAAACTGCGCCAACGCCCTGATCCAGGGTCTGCAATATTACAAGGATGCGCCTGATGATGTAGAGATCCCTGGCCTGATGCATGCCTCCGTTGGAGGTTATCATGTCCGGGATATCGAGATCACAGCCGCTTTCGATGTAGTCAGCGGCAAAGTTGGTTTAGACCTCAGCGAGGCTATCTGGGCTGAACCCAATAACACAACCAAATTTGCGGATGTTCCTCATGTGGGTGTTCCCGTTTCGCGCGGGATGACTCATGATGGCTTGGGCAAATATTTGCTCATGAAGGTTGAAAAAGCTCCTGGACCTACAGATGACATCATTGGAATTCTTAAAGATACCAAAACGGATGTTGTTGTTAACTTTATGCCGGTCGGATCCGAGATGGCCACCAAGTGGTATGTCGAACAGGCGCTGGAAGCTGGATGCGGCTTCGTAAACGGTATTCCTGTTTTCATCGCGACCTCCCCCTATTGGAGCAAGCGCTTCGAAGAAAGGGGCTTACCGGTTATTGGAGATGATATCAAGAGCCAGGTCGGTGCGACAATTACCCACCGCGTGCTGACCAATGTCTTCAAAGACCGCGGTGTTCATGTCGACCGCACCTATCAGCTCAATTTCGGCGGCAACATGGATTTCTACAACATGTTGGAACGCGATCGATTGGAGTCTAAGAAAATCTCTAAAACACAAGCCGTCACCAGTCAGCTCCCGTATGAAATGGGCGAAGAAAACATCCATGTTGGTCCCAGCGATTATGTTCCCTGGCTGACCGACCGTAAGTGGTGTCATATTCGCATGGAGGGGCGCGCATTTGGCGATGTGCCTCTGAATTTGGAATTGAAGCTGGAAGTCTGGGATTCGCCCAATTCTGCCGGGGTAATGATCGACGCAGTGCGCTGCGCAAAGATCGCCCTGGACCGCGGCATTGGTGGGCCTTTGGTAGCTCCATCCTCCTATTTCATGAAATCTCCACCCGAACAATTTACGGATGATGTAGCCCGCCAGATGACGGAAGATTTCATCGCCGGGGAAGAATAGAATATTTCATAATTATCACAGAGAGCGCAGAGTTAGCAAAGAAATAATTCTTTGCGACCTCGGCGTTCTCTTTGCTTAAGGGAATCAGAACTGCCATGAATTCCAACCGTAGAAATCTGGTTATTTTATTCTTCACCCTGGTGGTGGTCATGATGGGCTTTGGCATGATCATTCCCATCATGCCTTTCTACATCGATAACCTTGGCGCCAGCGGCAGCGACCTGGGATTCTTGATGGCCACGTTTGGGTTGATGCAATTTCTGTTTGCACCAGTTTGGGGGAGCCTTTCTGACCGATATGGACGCAAAAAATTTCTTATCATTGGCGTGGTGGGCAACGGCATTGCGATGCTTTTATTTGGGTTATCCACCAAGTTTTGGATGCTGCTCGCTTCCCGAGCCCTTTCGGGGGTTCTTTCATCCGCCACCTTGCCTACGGCCATGGCTTATATTGGTGACAGCACGTCGGAGGATGATCGTGGCGGCGGCATGGGCGTCGTGGGAGCGGCCATGGGAATGGGCATGGTCATTGGTCCTGGGCTGGGAGGCTGGCTGGCCGGGACATCACTGGCCACCCCCTTCTTTTTTGCAGCCGCTCTGTCTCTTGTCGCATTGATTTTGATCTTGATAGCCTTACCCGAATCTCTCCCACAAGAGAAACGCGCAACCATCGAGGGCAAAATCCAAGGCCCCCAATTTCGGCAGATGTGGTCTGCCCTACTCAGCCCCATTGGCATTCTGCTGTTGATGGCTTTCGTCCTGAGCTTTGGACTGACCAATTTCGAGAGCGTCTTTGGTTTGTTCTCTTTAGAGAGGCACGGGTACGGACCACAGCGTGTGGGTACGGTCCTGACTGTAATTGGAACAGCCTCTGCGCTAATGCAAGGTTTATTGACCGGGCCGCTGACGAAACGCTGGGGCGATGTGCTGCTTCTGCGCTTGTCCCTCATCGGCAGCGCAATCGGATTCCTGCTCATGCTCTGGGCAGAAAGCTATGTGGCGGTTTTGCTGACGGTTTTGGTGTTTGTCCTTAGCAACTCCCTGCTCCGCCCGGTAGTGTCCTCACTGACATCTAAGCGATACAGGCAGGGTCAGGGCATCGCCATGGGGCTCAACAATGCTTTCATGAGCCTGGGACGCATTGCAGGGCCCATCTGGGCTGGATCGCTCTTTGACGTAAATTTCAATTATCCGTATGTCAGCGGCTCAATCGTGATGCTGTTTGGATTCCTCATTAGTCTGATTTGGCTTTCAAAAGAACCATCGTCAAATCCCAACGAATAATCGTAAAGGAGTGTCAAAATGTTTATTCGTAAAAGGCCACTGATTGCCTATTTTGTGCTGGCTTTTTTAATTTCCTGGGCCGGCAGCATTGCTGCTGGCGGTGCTAAGTTCCTTAGTGGAGAGGCTCTTACGCTTGACGATGCAGCAAAGATGTTCATCCCCATGCTGCTGGGCCCCAGTGTTGCCGGAATCGTAATGACCGCAATGATGAATGGCAAGCAGGGATTGAAAGATTTGTTTGCCAGAATGAGAAAATGGCGCATTGGAATACAGTGGTATTCGGCAGCGATTTTAATTCCGCCGGTTTTCATCTTGATCACATTGACAATACTGACGGTTTCGGTTTCACCCGATTTTCGCCCTGTTTTCGTCGCGTTGGGCTTAATCGCCGGGGTGATGGCTGGTTTCTTCGAAGAGATCGGCTGGATGGGTTTTGCTTACCCTTATATGAGGGCCAAAGGATCCGTACTCAAGGCTGCCCTTATTCTGGGTGTGCTGCACGCCCTGTGGCACATTGTGGCTGATTTCCTGGGCGCTTACAGCATGCGCGGCGCTTATTGGCTGCCGCATTTCATCTTTATGATGGTAGCCGCGATGACGGCCATGCGCGTGCTGATCGTCTGGGTCTACGAAAATACCCAGAGCCTATTCGTCAGCCAGATCATGCACGCCAGTTCGACAGGTTTTTTGGGTGTGCTGGTCTCCACGACTATGTCACCGGCCTATTCGACGTTGTTTTATATTGCTTATGCAATTATCCTTTGGATTGTGGTGGGGATTGTGATATCGCGGCTTGGGATAACTTTGCGAAAGATCTGAAATAGCTAGATATCGTCTTTGAATGAGCGGGTTTTCTAGCGTTTAGCTCTTTCGCTCCAAAAAGCGCTGGAGAACAGCAACAAAGGTTGCGTGGCTCCAGGTCAGGGGGCTGACAGAGAGGGGCGCATTCGTATAAGGGTTAACTTGCTCGGCTAGTACACCGCTGGCCAACGCCCGCTCCGCAACCCAGGTCAATAAGTCCATTGATTTCTGAAAATCAGATTCTTTTTGTGCTACTACTGCGTACCATTCGGCCAACCACAAAGTGGTGATAAACCAGGGATTCCCGGCGACATTGTCGATATCCTGGCTGACCTGATGATAATAATCATTTTCGTATCGCGCCACCCCTCCCACATCTGTCTTGACCCATAAACGATCTCGAATGACTTCCATCATGGCGACGATCTTAGGATCATCCGGCGAATACATACCAAACATCCATAGGCCAGCATTGGAGGCATCAATGTTGGCATCTGCCTGATATTCACCCTTACCTTGTGGAATCAACGAGCGCGCAAAGCGATTCAAATTCGGCATCCAAAGGTGTTTTTCAGCAGCGGCCTTAATTTCGTTGGCGACATTGCGGTATTTCTCTGCTGTCTCTGTTTCGCCAAATGCTTCGGCAAAATTGGCTGCCGCAACCAATCCAGCCCAGGTAGCCGCCACGCTCCAAGCGTGTACGCCATGCCGCTCTTCCCAAAGGTCGTAGCTTGGCAAGGGCAAACCACTGTTCTCATCACGAAACGAGACCATGAATTCTGCTGCGGGGACAATCAATTTGCGAAAAAGCGGCTTGATGAATTCCACATCGGAGAATTTCTCGAAATGACGCCACAATGCCCAAATTACCAGCGCCGTCTCATCTTCTTGGATTGGCAGCTCTTTGACGCCGTTTCGCACCCATGGATGCCAGCTCGAAGCCAGCGTGCCATCGGGATTATATTTATGGAGCAAAAATCCTTCTCGAGTCAATACATTGGCGCAGAACTTGAAAAAGGAGCGCGGAATGTCGAGATAACCTGCCCGTACCAGGGCTTCGGCTACCAGAGCTCCATCACGCGGCCACATGTAGCTGTAGGTATCCTTGACTGAAGATGAGATATCGCTATCATTTGCGGCTATGATGGCGCCTTCGTTATCGATTTGAGTTCGTAATACCAACAAGCTGCGCTGATATTGGTCCTGAACTACCTCGGGCAGGGCAGCCATTTTTGGAGCATGGCTCTGCAACCAGAGCTGCCAATAATTAGCCGTGCGGAAGATGAACCGTTCTGGCCCGCGGTGACGGACCAACCGATTCATGCGGGTCACCTCTTCAAAGTTTTCGCCGACAGCGATCCAATAATAAAAGGTTCGCGATTCATTTGCAGGAATTTCCTGGATCAACCCCACGGTTGAATCGACTGAGCCATGGGCTACCGTCCCCCAGGAAAGCTCACCATCTTCAGCATCGCGCCAGGTCCCTTCGAAATTGTGAATTTCCTTGAGGCCGCAAGCCCATTGGTGTACGCCCACCACAAAACCCTCGGCGGTGTCACCGGTTGGGGGCCATCCGGGACCAGAATCACCCTCGGAAACAGGCACAGCCCCATTAATCAGGAACCAACGCTTACCCTTGTAATGAAAAACCGCCCTGCGCTCCGGTTCGTAGTAGGCAGTATCTCCAATGACATGCTCTTCAATATGAAAATCCTGATGAAAGAACAAACGCACTTCGCGGGCGTGGTCATGTTGATTTGAAATCTCAATCGCTCTCACCAACAAATTCTCGTGGAAATCAACCACATCACGGGCAGACAAACCGAGGTTTAGTTCCGCATGCCGCAGGTTGACATTTGTGACCAGGGTTTTTTCCTGATACCTCAGATCACGCTCCCATCCAGAATCATCGAACCAGCGAAAATTTCCTGCTGCCCAAACTCCCATGCGAAAGGAATGGCCCAGGGCGTGATTCTCCTGGCCCACATGCGGCCAATAGAAATCACGGATTTGGTAAACATGGTCAAAATTGACCAGCAAGCTTCCATTGCCAAGGGGAAGATCACGGGGCATAGATCACCTCAATTCAATAATTTTTAGGCGATATCTTTGACGTACCCATTCACTGAATTTCTTACCTGTGGAATACGCTTTACGATTTTTCGTGGGCCGGGCTGCGCTTGAGGGCCTCGACCAATTCCTGGACTCGAATAGGCTTACTAACGTAGTCATCCATACCCACCCCTAAATACCTTTCCCGATCTCCCTCCATGGCGTGAGCAGTCATGGCTACAATTCGGGGACGTTCATTCTCAGTATAAAGCTCGAAAATTCTACGCGTAGCTTCAACCCCATCCATTTCAGGCATTTGAATATCCATTAATACCAGGTCATAATGCTGCCGCTCTAACGCTTGCAGCACTTCGATTCCATTTGCCGCGACATCGGCCATATAGCCAAGCTTTTCCAGGAGTCTTGTAGCAACTTTCTGATTGACCAAATTATCCTCCGCCAGAAGAATATGCAAGGGATGACGCTCTGCGAGCAAGCCGTCAAATGAAATGTCATCTTTAGTGCTGGGCTTTCTGGGCTGGATTTCCACCTTATGGCTCATCACATCTGCAATGGCGTTATACAGCAAGGAGGGTTTGATCGGCTTGCTCAGACGTGCCGAAAATTGAATATCGTTGGGAATATTTTCCAATCCCCCAAAAGAGGAAAACAAAATCAAAGGGAAATCACCGGCGCTGCGCTTTTTGCGCAGTTCCGCTGCTAACATGACCCCATCCATATCTGGCATTTGCATATCTAATATTGCAATATCGAATACGTCGCCAGCATCAACCCACTCCAAAGCTTCGGCGCCACTGGAGGCGGCGCGGGGTTCCAACCCCCAAGATTTCGTCTGGCGAATTAGAATCAGACGATTGGTGGCATTGTCATCGACAATAAGGACCTTTCGATTTTTTAGTAATTTTTGGGCGTCCTCAAATTCGATGTGAGGAATTTCATCTGCCTTCTGGGCAGGAATTACAAAGCTGAATGTGCTGCCTGTTCCAACCTCACTCTCCACCCAAATGTTGCCACCCATCAATTCGACAAGTTGTTTGCTAATTGCCAATCCAAGGCCTGTGCCTCCATATCGCCGGGTTGTCGAAGCATCAACCTGTGTGAATGATTGGAACAAGGATGACAAACGGTCGGGTGGAATCCCGATTCCAGTATCTTGGACAGAAAAATGAACATCAAACTGAGTGTCATTTTTGGGCTCACTAGTAACACGCACAATGACTTCACCTTCTTCAGTGAATTTCACCGCATTGCCCAAAAGATTGACAAGTATTTGGCGAACACGGGTCACATCTCCGATAATGGCGCGGGGGGCGTCGCTATCCATAATGTAAGCCAATTCCAAACTCTTTTCACCCGCTTTGGATGCCAACAAATCCAAGCTGGTTTCAATCACTTCGGGAACACTGAAAGGTTGTTTTTCTAATTCCAGTTTTCCTGCCTCGATCTTAGAAAAGTCAAGAATGTCATTAATTACGGAAAGGAGGCCATCACCACTCTTGCGAACAGTATGAGCAAATTCGCGCTGTTCATTGTTCAGATTTGTATCTAGTAATAGGCTAGTCATCCCAATTACCGCGTTCAGTGGAGTGCGAATCTCATGACTCATGTTGGCCAGAAAATCTGCTTTCGTCTGGGCAGCAGACTCAGCCTCAAGGCGAGCATTTACTAAGTCAGATATATCATGATAGAGAGCGAAAAGAGCAACCTTTTCTTCGCCAACAACAACGGGCAACGCAAAAAGTTCCACATCAACGAGAGAGCCATCCTTGCGTTTGCGCTTCGTTTTATGGTGTATCACGGCACCGTCTTCGACTTGCCTGGTGTACTGTGTTGCTGAAGCATATTCTTCTTTCTGGACAATTAAATCGTCGAGGTTTTTTCCTATGACTTCTCGTTTCGAGTATCCAAATAGATTTTCAAATGAGATATTGCAATCAACGACTTTATGTTCCAAATCCAACATGACTACGGCTATCGGATTTACCTGCACTAAAGTCTCGAAAAATCTGTTTTGACGTAAAACCTCGGCCTCGGCTTTCTTCCTTTCGGTAACATCTTGCTTGATGGCAATGAACTTATAAATTTCACCCTTTTCATTTGCCAGGGGTGTAATCGTCATATCTTCGTCATAAAGCGAGCCATCGCTTCGACGATTGACCAACTCACCCTGCCAAACATCACCACTTTTCACGGTTGCCCAAAGGTTATCATAAAAGTGGTCTTCATGAATCCCTGACCTGAGCAAATTGGTAGGATTGTTTATGGCATCTCGATAGGTATATCCCGTAATCATGGTAAAGGCAGGATTCACCCATTCAACAACGCCATCCGCATCCGTAATGACAACCGCATTAGCCGCAGATTGCAAAACCGTGCCCCACATGCGCATCGTTTCCTCGGATTGGTGTCGATCGATCATCCCGGCCAAGATACGAGCGGCGGCATTCAAGAAATCAATTTCACGGAATTCTTTTTCCGCTATTTCGTCCAGGTAAAGAACAATTACACCTAATATTTCATCCGCATTTTTTATCGGTATGCAATAATGGCCAAGATCCTCGTTTCCGCCAATATCAAAATGTTGATGATCACTAGATTTTTGGTAAATGATTTCTCCAGATTCGGCAGCCTGTCCACACAAGCATTGACCAATTTCTATATCCTGGCAATTGCCATTAAGGTACTCATCAAGCCCTCGTTGGACTTTCAAAACTAATCGCTTTGGATCCTTTTTATCAACCAAGAAAATTGCGCCAATTTTCTTTACCGTTAACCGGGGTGTATTTAATAAAACATCAAGGGAACTTAATAATTGCTGGTCAAAAGGAATCTGCTCCAAGGATATTCTTAATAACGCATTCAAAATATCTTGACTTTGGAAACTATCGCGAATTTCTTCTGTGCGCTCTATGATTTTTGATTCTAATTGGGAAGAAATGTCCTGAAGTTTCTGCTGTTGATTTCCAGCGATCCACGCGAAAACTCCCAGGAATAGTGGTGCGGTATTAATAATCCAAAGAAGTGGGTATTCGATTTGAACTTGTAGCAACGAGCCAAAATTGAGCGGCAAGCCTTCAAACCGAATTGCCGCCAACATACCGATACTCGGGAAAAATAATCCGACCAATATCCCAAATATCGTGTATTGGACAATTATTGCCACACTGGAGTTGCTGGTTTTCATGCTTCATTCACCACAATTGTTGTTGGTTGGTAATTCGTTAGTTAATTGGTTGTTACACCTTTGAGCGCCGCGATCAGGTGCTCCAGTCGAATTGGTTTGCTTACATAGTCATCCATACCTAAACTCAAATAGCGTTCGCGATCCCCCTCCATGGCATGGGCAGTCATGGCAACAATGCGAGGGCGTAATTCATCACCATAATCTTCCACAATTTTTTGAGTGGCCTGAACCCCGTCCATTTCCGGCATTTGGATATCCATCAAAACGACATCATAAGGTTGTCGCTTCAAGGCTAACAGTACCTCAAGGCCGTTGGCAGCCACGTCAGCTCGATAACCAAGTTTCTCCAAAATTCGAATGGCAACTTTCTGGTTGATGAGGTTATCTTCGGCGAGCAGGATGTGCAAGGGATGGTGTTCAGCCATGCTTCCATCAAAAACGGGTTCCACTTCTTGATCAGGAAGAGGCTGCTCACTGGTTTGTTCAGAGATCACATTTGCAATTGTGGTATATAACAATGATGATTTTATTGGTTTGCTCAAACGAGCCGAAAAATGAATATGATCTGGAATTTCTTCTAATCCGCCTAAGGAGGTTAATAGAATTAATGGTAATTCTTCCTTGGAACGAATACCCTGTATCTTCCCCGCTAACATAACTCCATCCATTTCGGGCATTTGCATATCCAAAATACTCAGATCGAATTCATCTCCATCATTGATCCAGGCAAGCGCTTCCTTTCCACTGGAGGTTGCGCGTGGCACCATTCCCCATGATTTGGTCTGGCGAATTAGAATCAGGCGATTTGTAGCATTGTCGTCAACAATCATCACATTCAATCCCTTCAGCAAATGATGCGCCTCCGCAACATCCAGTCTGCGCGCCATGGAAGAGATCGGAGCAGAAATTGAGAAAGTGAAATTGCTACCAACGGCAACTTCACTTTCGACCCACATTTTACCCCCCATCAATTCCACCAATTGTTTGCTGATCGCTAATCCTAAGCCAGTCCCGCCATACTTGCGAGTTGTCGAAGCATCTACCTGGCTAAACGAGGTAAATAGCCTGTTCATGCGATCTTCGGGAATGCCAATGCCGGTATCTTTCACAGAAAAATTCAATTTGAAGTAATCTTCGTCTCGATTTTCACCAGACACAAGAACCACCACTTCCCCTTCTTCAGTGAATTTGACGGCATTACTCAGGAGATTCACAAGAATTTGTCTGATACGGGTAGCATCCCCCTCCACTGCTGGAGGAACTTCTCCTTCGATCATGTAAGCAATTTCTAATCCCTTTTCAGAGGCCTTAGAGGCTACCAAATCCAGGCTGGTCTCAACGACCTCGCGAATATGGAAGGGTTGTTTCTCCAATTCCAATTTTCCGGCCTCAATTTTGGAGAAATCAAGGATGTCATTGATTATTGAAAGCAATCCATCCCCACTATTGCGCACAGTTTGGGCAAACTCTCGCTGTTCAAGAGTCAGGTTCGTATCGAGCAGTAAGCCCGTCATGCCGATGACAGCATTTAAAGGTGTGCGGATTTCATGACTCATATTAGCCAAAAAATCTGCTTTGGCCTGGGCAGCGGCCTCAGCTTCCCGTTGAGCAAATAATACTTCACTGACGTCATGATATAGTGCTAAGATTGCATTTTGTTCCCCTGTCACAATAACAGGTACACCGAAGATCTCAACATCCACCAAAGTTCCATCATTCCGCTGCCTTTGGCCTATACTACGAATACTGTGCCCCATGGTAACAGAATGTGAATATTCTTTGGCCTGCCATTGATTTTCTTTGGGGACAATTAATTCATCGAGGTTCTTACCAACCACCTCTGAAATAGAATAACCAAATAATTCCTCAAAGGCCGTATTACCATCAATAATGCAGTGATCCAAATCCAAAATTACAACCGCAATAGGATTCGAATCGACCAGAGTTTTGAAATACTGTTCCTGGCGCTGGCTTTCCTTTTCTGCACGGACCCGATCACTGATATCAATGATTGATACTAATACACGTTCCAGCGTATCTTCATAACCCGCCGCAACAGACCAGCGAACATGTACATTAAGCTTTTCACCCTCAAGGGTATAGTTGATGCCCTCACTTTCAAAAACTGTATCGCCCTTGGAAATCGCAATCATTTCCTGACAAAATATTTCGACAGAATCCTCCCCAAAAATTTTGTCCAGACTCCCTAATAAATGCTGTTTATCTTGAACCCCAAACATGTCCAGTGTGGCTTTATTAACATCAATAACCTTGACAGTCGGGATGCAGTTTTCAACCGTTTCAGGATTTTCGTGCAAAAATTTTTCGAAATCATCTATGCCATTTGCCAATATCTCATCGACTTTCTTTTTTACTGCAGAAAAATCCTCCTCCCAAAGCGAAATGGGCGCATCTTCGAAGATCGCCCGATAACGAATCTCACTTAAGTGTTGGTACTTCTCAGCTGCCATCCGCAACTTCAATTCGTGCATAAGGCTAATGCGTAATTCGCTCATGCGCCCGATAACGACCCCCATAAGTGTTGAAATTATCGCACCAATAAATAGGCTAATGTCAAACCAACCTTCAAATCCATCACCTGTCACTACCAACATAATGAGTAGCACTGGATAGGTTAGAATGCCTGAAATAATCCCAACACGTGTCCCAAATAGCCATGCCCCAATCAACACAGGAAAAACGATGAAAATAGTTACCAACCGTTCAATCGTGTCAAACACAGGCAGGAACGCGGCAATATAAATCAGCCAAACTGCGGCAAAAACCCAGCGCCTAAAACTCATCATCCAATCATTAAGCCTATTCATAAAGGCACCTTGCCCTTTGTTGAGAATATTATTATTGGGGATCAACACACACTCTATTGCGGCCTTCTTCTTTGGCTTTGTATAACATACTGTCCGCTCTGCCAACAAAATCATCCAAAGAAGTATGTCCTTCACTGGTGACACTGGAAACCCCCAAACTAGCTTCCACGGTTAAGTATTTTTGCCCTTTGGCTGCATCATTATCCAAATGATATTTGCTGGCTGAAATACTAACCCGCAGTCGCTCTGCAATTTCAATTGCCTCGTCAATTGTTGTCGTGGGGAGTAATACGATAAACTCTTCGCCGCCCCAGCGCCCAACTCTATCATAGGGTCTCAAATTTCCTTTGAGTGTGTCAGCAACCATGTTCAATACCTGGTCTCCCACCAGGTGACCAAATTGATCATTCACAGTTTTGAAATGATCAATATCCAATAGGATCAGGCTGGTTGTATGCCCCTTGCGTCTGGCTTGATCTAGAATTGAGATCGCATAATTATAGAATGCCCGTCGATTCCAAATACCTGTCAACTCATCATGCATTGCCAATTGGCGCATTTTTTCATGAGCCCCCCGCAACCGCTGCTCTAGATCCAAAATTCGGTGGCCAATCTTCAACCTAGCGCTGAGCTCTTTTGGAGAAAAGGGTTTAACTAGGTAATCATCTGCACCAGCATCCAAACCATCCACCACATTTGTAATGCCTTTGCGACCCGTAAGAATGACAATATATATATAATTGGATATTTTTTCGGATGAACGAATCTTTCGAGTAAGTTCCAATCCATCCAATTCAGGCATCATCCAATCGGTAATAAGCAACTGAATATTATTTTGCTGAATTATTTCCCAAGCTTCACTACCATTACCAGTTTCGATGACTTGGTAACCCATTTTCGATAATGTTCGAGATAACAAGGTTCTCGAAATCAGGTCGTCTTCAGCTATCAAAATATCCATTAGGAAAAAAACTTACCTCCGTTCATCACACATCTTGCGAGAAAATGATTTTGTTCCTTGCGCCAACATCGGATTTCTGATACATCTCCTCAATAACAGCAATAAGTTCCTCCCGCGATTGATCATCTTTCTCACCACTTTGGACACAACTAATACTGGTGCTTAATTCTATCAATTCGCCACCAGGCAAACTCATAGGAACACTACCTATTCTATTGTTTAACCGCTGTGCTACTACAGTAGCACCGGACAAAAAAGTTTCAGGCAACAAAACCATAAAGCTGTTTTCAGACCAACGACCAATTAGATCGTAGGCGCGCACAGTTGCCCAGATTTTCAATCCGACTTGCGCCATCGCCTTATCGAGAGTTTCCTGCCCATGCGTAATCTTGAGATCTTCTGAATCATCCAAAACTAAGAGAGCTAAAACAAAAGGTTTCTCAAAACGTTTACACCGACTAATTTCCGTACTGATTAATTCTTGGATTGTCGATTTGCTAAAGGCACCTGTAATCGGATCGCGTATCGGCTCAGAAAATTTCTGGTTAGCGCGAATATCTGTCAGTGTTTGACTATATCGGCTCACGACAACCAATCGTGCTACCAATTCATCAGGTTCGATAGGTTTCATTAAGAATTCATCGGCGTTGTTTTCAGTATCTTCATCAGAAGGATAATCACGATGGTCTGAAGCCAAATAGAACACATAAACATAACTGTTTTCACCAGGTCGGCGCAAAGATGTGATAAATTCCAAATCCGCTTTCTCAGAATCGATTACAACAACTTGAACTTCATTATCATTCAATAGACGATGGGCCTGTTCCTTATTTTCAGCTTGTAATACATCATACCTTTCAAAAACCAATCGATCGACAATTCGCTGGCTATGCGTTCCCTCAGATAAAAGCAGCAATATCTTCATTAAGGTCTCCTCAGACTTTAAGGTACATCGTCTCAAACAAATAATCTACAATACCCTCGGATAAAATCAAATCATTAGGTAATTACAACCTGGTTTCGGCCGGCATCTATTGCGCTGGTTAAAGCCCGTTCGACTGACTCGATAAGGGAATTTACAGAAACAAGTTCATCTGGCCCACTTTTGACAATTCCTATGGAAGCACTTAATTCAATTTTCTCTCCATTATTCAGTATGACAGGAACGCTGTTTATTTTTTTAAGAATTCTATCTGCAACAATGGACGCCCCTGTCCTGGTTGTTTCTGGGAGCATGATCATAAAACTTTGCTCATTCCAACGACCTATGAGATCATAAGCCCGAACGCAGGCCCAAATTTTAAGAGCGACTTGAGATAAAATTTCCTGAAATATATCCTCACCATACTTATCTTGGATATTGGCGGCGTCATTCATTTTCACTAAAGCCACCAGAAAACTTCTTTTGTTGCGGTTGTACCGATTCACCTCTGCTGATAGCAGTTCCTTGATTGTTGTCCGGCTAAACGTACCTGTAATCATATCTCGAAGGGGCTCTTTTGTTTCATGGCGTGATCGAATTGTCGAAAGAATATTGATATATCGATCAACAACCGATAATCTCGCAATCAGCTCATCAGGTTCGACTGGCTTTTGCAAATACTCATCAGCATTGTTGATCGAATGATCTCTTACTGAGGCTGCATCATCCGCTGTCAATCCAAAAATATATACATATTCATTCGTATGGAGGGCGCGAACATTTTTGATAAAGTTATCCCCCACCATGGAACAATCAACAATTACCACCTGATATGTCTCGCCACTTAATTTGCCATTTGCCTGGGCCTGGTTCTCAACCGATATTATTTGATAACCCGCCATCTCGATTTTAGTAGCCAATCTTTCATTATCCGGACCACCAGTTAAAAGCGACAATACTTTCATGAAAATATCCTTGGAATTTGGTTTTTCCGATTACCATATTATACCCGCCCATCATTACTATTATAAATAAAAAAAAATAGCCAGATATCATCTGGCTATACGCAAATCACATCCATTTCGTTTATTCCTGGCTCAAGTGTTTTTGAACTTCGAGCACCAATTCTTCAACCGGGACATACATAACTCCTCGATTTTCTGGTGCCCCATAATCCTGAATCCAAACAATATTTCCTTGGTCATCCAAAAGGATAAAGGTGTGGCCTGGCTCACCAGTTTTGACAGCCCATTGCATTACATCGTACGCTTCTGAAATTGCTCCATCAGCATCCGTCAACAACGGCGTATTGGTAATACCAAACTCAACTGCACCAGCCGCTTGCTCCGAAGGACTATCAAAAGCAATACTCAGAAATTGAATATCAAGAGCTTGAAAGCTAGGGTCATTTTCCAGATCAACGATCTGCTGCATGCAGGGCGGTCAGCCCATTGCCATGTGGAAATAGAGCAAAACTGGTTTTCCTTGGTAATGATTTAAGGCAACTCGTCGCCCATCTGCTGAAGGCAAATCAATGGCAGGGGCCGCATCACCCACTTTGAGGGAATCAGCAGTTCTGCAAGCACCAAATAAAATCGAACCCATAACCAACACGAAACTTAAAATAATAATGTTACTTCGGTTCACTTCAACCTCCAATAAAATTATATTTGTGAGCTTCTCAGCCTCAGGCTGTTACTCACAACAAAAATACTGCTAAATGCCATTGCACCGGCTGCCAGCATCGGATTTAGAAACCCAGCCGCGGCTGCTGGTATCAAGATAACATTAT
Organism: uncultured Anaerolineales bacterium; assembly: GCA_964629085.1. Classification (GTDB taxonomy): domain Bacteria; phylum Chloroflexota; class Anaerolineae; order Anaerolineales; family UBA11858; genus NIOZ-UU35. The sequence goes on along the minus strand of CAZVPR010000018.1, from coordinate 32,666 downwards.
AAAAGAAAGCCCAAAAAAGATTTTGGCGTATTGTTCGCAATGTTTTACGAGATAATGAGACGGCTTTCGGTACACCTCTTAAATCGCCACTAATCAGTGTAATTGGCGCCGCAGCCATAGCAACATCCGTTCCAGTACCAATGGCAACTCCTACATCCGCCTGAGCTAATGCCGGAGCATCATTGATGCCATCGCCAACCATGGCGACAATTTCACCCCGATCTTGCAACTTTCTAACTTCAGCAGCTTTTTCACCGGCCAAGACTTCTGCCAGCACCTGATCCACACCAACCTGCCGGGCGATAGCCTGGGCCGTTTGCTGGTTGTCTCCTGTGATCATGGTTACCTTCAAATCCATTTCATGCAAGCGTTCAATCGCCTCTTCAGAACCGTTTTTCACGGTATCGGCAACAGCAATCACACCCTGAACATCTCTGCCGAGGGCAACCAACATCGCAGTTTTGGCTTCAGATTGCAAGCGCTCCATTTCTTTTGCCATGCCATTAAGTGATAAGCCACTCGATTCCATCATGCGCAAGTTTCCGACCAGCACTTCTTGGCCGTCAACCTCCGCTCGCACGCCATGTCCAACTTCGGCACTGAAATCTTCGGGTTGGCTGAGAGGTAAGGATCGATTGCCTGCCTCCGCCCAGATAGCTTCGCCCAAGGGATGTTCAGAACCCTGCTCCACCGAGGCAGCTAGTCGGATGAGTTCATCAGCACTGCCTCCAGCCCATTGTTCACTGATAACCACATCTGTCACAGCCGGTTGACCTTTGGTGATCGTGCCAGTTTTATCCAGTACGACTGAGGTCAAGCGACCCGCTCTCTCGAGGGCTTCGCCCGATTTGAGCAAAATACCAAGTTCTGCACCTTTACCAGTTCCAACCATCACTGCTGTAGGCGTCGCCAATCCCATGGCACAGGGACAGGCAATCACCAACACAGCCACCATATTGATTAATGCGCGAGAAAAAAGGCTGACATCCTCATTTCCTGAAAATGGAATGAGTAAATACCAGGCCAGGAACGTCAGGGCGGCAACACCTATTACAGTTGGCACAAAAATAGCTGAAACCTGATCGGCGATCTTCTGGATGGGAGCTTTGCTGCCTTGCGCTTCTTCAACTAGGCGTATGATTTGCGAGAGGGCCGTTTCCTTGCCGACTTTGGTGGCCTCAAATTTTAGCCGACCTACTTTATTGATGGTCGCACCGACAACCTGGGAGCCTGGGCCTTTCTCCAACGGCAGCGACTCGCCCGTGATCATCGACTCATCGATTGTCGAACGTCCCTCTATGACGACACCATCGACCGGAATTTTCTCGCCTGGACGGACAAAGACCAGATCGCCGACAACAACTTCATCAGCTGGAATCTCGATTTCACTGCCGTTGCGCACCACGCGGGCGGTTTTGGCCCGCAAGCTCATTAACTTCTTGATAGCCTCGCTTGTGCGGCCCTTGGCGCGGGCTTCGAGATACTTGCCCACTTTGATCAGCGTGATGATGACGGCCGCTGTTTCAAAATACACATGTCCTGGCAGCAATCCCAATACGATGACCACCGAATAGAAATAGGCTACCGATGAGCCCATGGCAATTAGCACATCCATATTGGCAGAACGGTTGCGCAAAGATTTGAAAGCCCCAACATAATATTGCCAACCCACATAGAATTGTACCGGTGACGCCAGGGCGAACATGAACCAAATAGCCCAAGGTTGATGTGCCCAAGCCGGCAACAAGCCAAAATCGCGGCCCATCGAAAACAAAAATAACGGAACAGTGAAAATCAATCCCACAGTCAATAAATGGCGCTGCTGATCGATCTCGGCCTGGCGGGCTTTTTGTTCGGCGTCTTCAGCTTCACCACCCAAGATGACAGCTTCAAAGCCAGCAGCCCTTACTTCGGCGCGCAATTCAGCCTGACTGATGATCGTGGGCACATATTCAATACGCGCACGTTCATTGGCAAAGTTAACCTGGGCGCTCAAAACACCTTCCACGGCAGAAATTGATTTTTCCATTCGACGGGCGTCGTTGTCATCGCTCATTCGGCGGATCATCAAATCCGCCTCCCCACTGGCGACGCCAAATCCTGCCCTATCGATTCGCGTCAGCATCTCATTCAACTGAGCCTTTGCGGGGTCGAATTCAACCGTGGCCCGCTCCGAAGAAAGGTTTACATTAGCAGCCTGCACACCATCCACTTTTTTGATGTTTCGCTCAACAGCTGCTACACAATTGGCGCAGGTCATCCCAGTTATCGGCAGGGTTATTTGTTTAATTTCAGTCATCACTGTTTACCAATCAATTGTTTAGATCAGCTTTCATTAACTCGTACTCATCACGGCTAAGCTCACCGCTGGCATATCTACGATCCAAAATTTCGCGTGCACTGGGTTCTGTGGGTCCAAATTGACCCCCAGAGCGAGGTGCGCCTGCGGCAAAAGATTTCACTGCCCAAAAAATAAGGGCAAATATGCCGCCCCAAAGCAGCAGCATGAATAATCCCCCCAAAAGCATTCCAGTCCATCCAAAACCATGCCCAAACCACATCAAGACCTCCGATAAACACGTGGGCCAAACGGTTCCGCCCACTACATTGAAATTTCGAAAAGCTTATCCAACCGCAGGAAAATTAATCTCGGTCAGCAAAGATTTGATCTGCTCTGCGGTAGCTGGATCATCAAATGAGATCGTGGCGGTTTTGGTATCCGAGCTAGGCTCAACGGATTGAACCCCGGCCAATTCGCCGACTTCCATTTTGATGGTATGGACACAATGTCCACAGTTGATATTGGGAATGTTGTACGTTACAGTCGTCATTTTTTTCTCCTTGAAAATTTATATAATTGCACTTGAGCATAACCATTACACTTTCGTAGCGGCATCAAAGATATCTGAGATTTCCTGAAGAACTCGCTCGCGCTCCTCGGGTTCGTCACCGCGTACAGCCATGATCAAACAGCTATTCAGGTGTCCCTCCAAAATCACAGAACTGACTTTGTTTAGCGCCGCCTGAACGGCATGAATTTGCTGAATTACATCGATGCAATACTTATCTTCCTCGATCATCCGCTGGATGCCGCGCACATGCCCTTCGATATTTTTCAGCCGGTTCAAAGCATCATCATGTTTCATAATCGCCTCTTTCCTACCCCCCCCCAGGGGGGATGGGGCAACCAAAATATAACAAATTCAATCCACATTGTCAAGCTCCCCGCCTGGTGCATTTTTAAGAATCATTGCAGGTATTTCGTTGCTTTGGATGATGAGCACAAAATCACGGAGCAAAATCAAGATCTATTATTTCTAGATAATCAAACGATGGAGAACCTGGCCCAAATTTATCCGCTAGTAAACGCAAATCAAGGTTGGCAATGCTTCGCAATTGTGAAACATTATTTAATGAACCGGCCACCCAATTATGGATAGATCTCAAAAATGTTTTGCTTTTCAGGCAAAACAGTAGGTGCGACGCATGCGTCGCACCTACTGTTTACTTAATTCAACGATCACACTTATTGTGTCAGCGCCTGGTCGAACGCCATTCGAAATTCGCTTTCAGAGACAGCGCCAAACCACTGTTGAATGATATTCCCAGAGCCATCGATCAAGTAGAATTGCGGTTGGTATCGAAATCCTAATTGCTGCTTGAAAGTCTCATTGGCGGGGTCATCGATATCCAAATAAACGAAATTGATCTGCCCATAATATTCTGATTCGAGCCCATGCACGATGGGCGCCATATTGCGGCAGGTACTTCACCAAAAAGCAAACATCTCGACCAGTTGCACATCACCCGACGCCAGGCTGACTGCAGCCGGATCTGTGGCGTAAAGGTCGGTCCGGGGAGCAGGAACAGCCATTTCCTCAGGTAAAGTCTCATTGGGTTCTTCAGCAACATTGCTTTCAACGGTAGCTTCTGTGGCCGTTGGAGCAACTGAGACTCCCTCAGCTTCGGCATGCTCAGCTTCG
>CAZVPR010000018.1:0-28583 GCA_964629085.1 uncultured Anaerolineales bacterium | reverse complement strand
CTCAGCTTCGACAACCAAAGTTGCAGCCGGCTCAGAAGTCTCGCTGGCTGCGGCCGATTCTTCCAAGGCCGCCTCACCCTCAAAAGGTTCTTCCACAGATTGAAGGGCTGTCTCAAAACCAGAACACGCCGTCACTATCCAGACAAAGGCCATTAATACCGAAAAATTGATTAGTTTTTGTTTCACTAATTCCTCCAAGTTTGGTAACAAAATTAGCTCATAAATCATCAAAATAATACTGTACAGTTATAAACAATCAGTAAACGCTTGATTAAGAGAGAATAAGTTTTTCACCCTGAACAATTCAAAACTCTTGTCCGAATGTGAGATTCAAAAGCTTGACACGCAGATCATCTCCAACGTACACTTCTCGATAAAGAGCATATGGCCCACAAAAAAAACCGTATTTCAATATATATTGTGATTCTGATCACCAGTGCAATCTGGATCTGGTATCGCGCTGCTCCGCCCGGCACTACTACGGCTGGCGAAATCCCAGCCCCCAAAGAAGGATTTCTCGCTCCGGAATTGACGCTCGACACCCTCACCGGGCAATCCATAGCACTGGCCGATTTTCGCGGCCAACCTATCCTGATCAATGTTTGGGCCAGTTGGTGTGCCCCCTGCAGAGCCGAAATGCCCGCCATGCAGCGAGTATATGAGGCCTACTATGAGCAAGGTATTACCATTCTGGCCGTCAACGCCACCAACCAGGACAATCTAAATAATGTCGCCAGTTTTGTCGATGACCATAACCTGACTTTCCCCATTTTACTAGATACAGCCGGTGAAGTTTCTCAGGCTTATCAGGTTTATTCCTTGCCAACATCCTTCTTTGTCGATCAAAAGGGAATCATCCAGGAGATAGTCATCGGTGGTCCCATGTCCGAAGCTTTGCTTCGAACACGCCTCGAAAATTTGCTCCAGGAGGCGCCCTAATGTTACCCATCCTACAGATTGGCCCCTTCGCCATGCAAACCCAGGGCCTGGTGCTGATAATTGGCCTTTGGTTGGGTCTGACGCTTACCGAACGCTTAGCACCACGTTTCAAAAGCAACCCAAACGCAATTTACAATCTGGTCTTCACCGCGCTCATTGCAGGAGTAATTGGTGCCCGCATTAGCTACGTCTTACAATATTTTGATGCTTTCCGCAGCAGTCCCCTGAGCATATTCTCGCTAAACCCAGGTTTACTCGATCCCATAACCGGGTTATTTATTGGATTGGTCTCTGCGGCAGTTTATGGAAACCGAAAAAAATACCCCCTTTGGCACACCCTGGATGCCCTCACACCGCTATTCGCTGTGATGGCGCTCGCCAACGGTTTAACACATCTGGCCTCAGGTGATAGTTTTGGCATGCCTGCCGACATTCCCTGGGCCATCGACATATGGGGGGCTAAACGGCATCCCACACAAATTTATGAATCAATTTTGGCATTCCTGATTTTGGGATATTTCTGGGTCCGAGGCTGGACGACCTCGCGCGGGGCTGGAGAATCCTTTTGGTTGTTTTTGTCTCAAAGCGCCGGGGCACATCTACTCATCGAAGGTTTTCGAGGTGACAGCCTAGTCTTACCCAATGGGTTGCGCCTGGCACAACTGGCCTCCTGGTTGGTATTGGCAATCAGCTTGTGGATGTTCGAGCGAAGGAAATCCGTAACCTGATAGCGTTTCTTTCATCCAATAGGATAGAATAGAAACGGAGGCACATATGTCAAAAGAAATCGGATTTGAAGTCCAATTAGAAAAAACCTACGAAGAGGCTTTGACAACTGTTGAGGCCGCGCTAAAAGAGGAGGGATTTGGCGTGCTCACGAAAATTGATGTGCGCGAAACGCTCAAGAAGAAACTCGATGCAGACTTTCGCCCATACGCCATCCTGGGTGCTTGCAATCCTCCACTCGCGCACAAAGCTTTGCAAACAGAGCCCAGCGTGGGGCTTATGCTGCCCTGCAATGTCACTGTCGAAGCCAAAGACGACCAAACATCGTTAGTGCGGATCCTCAACCCTCAGGTCATGATGGGCATTGGTGATCTGAGTAAAAACGAAGCCATAACCATGGTAGCCGAGGAGGCCTATCAGCGTCTCAGCCGGGTGGCAGCTAAACTAAATCTATGAGCTTGAATGGAAAGACTATTCTAATTACCGGAGCAGCGCGACGTATCGGCAAGAGTATGGCTTTGGCTATCGCCAGAGCAGGCGCTAACGTGATTATCCATCACGGACACTCACCGGAAGAGGCCGCAAAAACCCAATGGCAAATTCAAACTTTGGGTGTGGAAGCACATATTATCCAAGCCGATTTGAACGATCCCAACCACATCGATAGCATTATCCCGCATGCATTAGAGTTTGGCCCCCTGTTCGGATTGGTAAATAACGCCTCAATCTTCGACTCCTTATCCCTGGCAACCACAAATCTGGAAGATTGGGAAAAACACATGCGCATTAACCTGACAGCGCCGTTTTTACTTAGTCAGGATTTTTGCGAATCCCTTTCACCTGAAAAGAAAGGCAGAATTGTGAATATCCTAGATTGGCGTGCTTTACGCCCAGGCGCCGATCACTTCCCTTACACCATCAGCAAAGCCGGGTTGGCAGCGCTGACACGCTCGTTGGCGATTGCTCTGGCCCCAAACATCACGGTAAATGGATTAGCCTTTGGGGCCATCCTGCCGCCTGCCGATGGCGGCTTGACGGAAGATTTGATGGAAGATGTACCGGTAAAACGTTGGGCCGATTTAGATGAAGTTGGGGAATCGCTATTGTTTTTTCTAGACGGCCCAACCTATATCACTGGTGAAATACTCCATCTGGATGGTGGACGGCACCTGATTTGATGGAGCACAACAGCAAACAAGAAAAAGATAATCTCAAATTGGATGGATACAACCCAGTTTTCGGGTCATTTGAGATATTGGAAAACATTCGTAATACAAAACAAAGAAATTAAATATGGATAAAACTATCATCAAAAATCTCGTCGTTCGCGGCATCATTGGCATCGAAGACTGGGAACGCAAAAAACCGCAGGAAATCCTGATCAACATCGTGCTCTACAGCGACCAAAAAAAGGCGGCTGAAAGCGACGATATCGACGATTGCGTCAATTATCGCACCGTTGCGAAGAGAGCCTGTACCCACGCTGAAACAGCCAAACGCTTGACGGTCGAAGCCCTGGCTGCTGACATCGCTGATCTATCGCTGGCAGAACCCCATGTTCAAAAAGTTGTTGTGCGAGTGGAAAAACCGGGCGCGGTCCGCTTCGCCGAATCTGTAGGTGTAGAGATTGAGCGCAACAAGTAACAACCTTAAAATTGTCTGTCTGGAGTTGGGAAGCAATATTCGACCAGAGGCGTATCTGCCCCGGGCAGCTCAAGTTCTCAGCGAAAACTTTAAAATTCTCAACGTTTCGAGGGCCTGGGAAACTCCCCCAGTGGGTTGTGTGGGATGTGACAACTATTTAAACGCCGCTCTGCTAATAGAAACGAAAATCCCTAAAGATGAATTGCGATACCATTTGAGAGAATTTGAAGCGGAACTTGACCGTGTTCGCACCAACGACAAATTTGCCCCGCGCACCATTGATATTGATGTGCTGATTTTTGATGGCGAATTGGTTGAGCCAAACTTGTGGAAATATTCATTTCTGGCAGTGCCCGTTTCCGAAGTTATGCCTTATTTCAAAAATCTGGAAACCGGGCAAATACTAGATGAGATCGCTCAGGGATTTCTTGAAGAAAACGAGATAACCCTCAGAGAAGATGTCAGTTTAGATCTGTCTGGAAACAAATAACTGCCAGGGAACAGTAGCCCCCCAAAATGAAGGTTTATCTAGATTTTAAAATCTCAAGGGAGTCGATCCGCGGGATATATTATCCAAAAATTCCTGGCGTGTGGCCATATTACGCCGAAAATGACCCAGCATAGCCGAAGTAGTCATGCGGGCATCGTGCTTTTTTACGCCGCGCATCATCGAGCAAAGGTGAACCCCTTCCAGAACAACAGCTACACCCCGTGGATGTAGTAATTCATTCAATAAATCTGCGATCTGGCGGGTCATTCGTTCTTGAACTTGCAAGCGGCGGGCAAACATATCAACTAAACGAGGGATTTTTGATAACCCAATCACACGACCGTTGGGTAAATAAGCTACGTGTGCTCGTCCCAAAAACGGGATCATGTGATGCTCACAAAGACTGTAAAACTCGATATCGCGTACGATGACCATCTCATCATAAGTAACATCAAAAAGAGCGTCGTTGAGCAATTCGAAAGGATCGACATTGTACCCAGCCAGCAACTCAGAATATGCTCCTGCGACGCGCTCTGGAGTACGCTCCAAACCTTTTCGCTTGGGATTTTCTCCTATTGCGACTAAAATTTTTTTAATAGCTTTCTGGATTTCTTTTTCATCTATCTCAGTCGCATCCTTGAGGTCGGCAAATTTATCGACCGTATCATGATTCTCTGACATTCACGGATTCCTTCAAACCTTTTTGTTTAAACGCTAAAGATGAGCGAGATTATAGCTCAGGTGTCAAAATTGGAAAAGTGGAAATTGATATTTCTCGTATTAGTTGTCAAGCATCAAAAAGCAAGCTACAATATTTCATTATCGTAAAGTATTTTGAGGAGCAGCGATGCAGATATTAGATCATTTACGCAACGTGGAAATATTCAAAGGTCTATCTGAGGACGAACTCATCGAGATTTGCTCATTGTGCAAATCTCGAAAACTTGAGTCTGGTGAAAACCTCGTAAATGAGGGGGAAATCGGGGAGGAATTCTTTCTAATTACTCAGGGATCTGTCGAAGTAGTAGTCGGTACATATCAGGAGACACCCCGCACAGTTATTCATATGGGAGAAGGCCAACTGATCGGCGAAATGGCGTTGATAGATCAGGGACGCCGATCTGCGACTGTCCGGGCAATCCAAGGGCCCACTCTTGTTCAAATCATTCGTAATGAAGATTTTCAAGAATTGTGCGAACGGAATACACATATGGGATATGTGGTAATGCGCAATATGGCCGCAGACCTATCCTTTAAGCTTCGCCATCTTAATTTGATTAAGAGAACTTAGGGGTTGAACTATGGCTACGTATAAAGTTAGTTATGTTGTCACTGGGGATGACCACCCAGGTGGAATTGTCAATCTAGATTATCAACCCAATGCTGGGGACATAATTGAAGTCGGGACCTTTGGATTGGAGGTAGTCGAAATCTTTGAATTGATCCCGCCACGAGGTGAATTTTTCTATCTGCATGCTACCTGTAAAATAATTTCAAGCTAGGAAAACTTTTTTCAACAAGTCACTTCTAAGTTTATCAGTAGGTGCAACGCATGTGTCTCACCTATTGCAGATATAAAAAATCGGAGGTCAGTTCTCAAGACCTCCGATTTTTTTCATTGATCAGGCAATTTCCGGCTCGATGACACCGTAACTGCCATCTCGACGTTTGTACAAAACATTTATCTGGCCCGATTCGCCATTGAGGAAAATAAAGAAGTTTTGATGTCCGAGAAGTTCCATCTGTTCGACGGCTTCTTTATCATCCATGGGCGTTAGAATGAATTGTTTCCGACGGACAATCCTCGGCCCATCTACGATTTCTTCATCTTCTAATGGATAATCAAATATCTCCTCTTCCAAAGAAGGGCCCTCGACTCGTTGTTGATAATGCTTCCCTTTATAGCGACGAATGCGCCGTTGAATTTTCGGGAGCGCCGTGTCGATAGCTGTGACGATATCATCAGACCGCTCTTCCGCCCGTAATATAAATCCCTTGCCCCGAATAGTTATCTGAGCCACATAGCGATCATTTGCATCTCTTGCTGTTTTTACATGAGCCAAATCTACTCGAGCTTCATTAATGTTTTGAATATACCGATCTAGTTTTGAAACCTTTTTTTCTACATAATCACGCAATCGATCAGTCACTTTCAAATCCCTAGCAAATAGCTTCACATCAATAGCCATTCTTTGTACCTCCTGTAAATAAAAAGATATTGTCCTTAAAGCATGGATCCATCAGACAATCGATTTATGTCGATTGTACTGCACGTGTCAATGTCAGTCCATAAACATTTTTTGCCTGCGCATTCCAAAGCGCATTCGCACAGGCATTCAATGTGGATCCACTTGTTGCCACATCATCAACGAGTAAAATATTTTTGCCTGCAACTTGTTTTGAGGATGCAACAAATGCTTCAGATACGTTATCTCGTCGCTGTTCTACGTTCAGGCCAACCTGGCTGAGAGTATCCCGAATCCTGCGCAGCGCCTTTGAGTTGGAGGGAATTGACATTCTCCACGCCAATGGTCTGGCCAGCAAAACCGCCTGGTTAAACCCTCTTTCCCGCAAACGCTTTTTGCTTAGGGGAACAGGAACGATCAGATCCAAATCCCAACCTTGATCTTGAGTAACGTGAAACATTTCTCGCGCAAGAGTTTCAGCCAATGCAAGATCCCTGGAGTATTTCACCCGATGTAAAGCCTTTCGAACCGGTCCCTCAAACACGGCCCACGAACGAATAGCAATCAACGATGGTGGAAATACCTTACAAGAAGGGCATATAGATGGAGAGGTTGTGGGCTGCCCACAAAGTTGGCAAAATGGGGGTTCAATTTGGATAGTTTGGTGGCGACATTCTTGGCACCATCGTGTCCCTGTCCGATTGCAACTAGCACAGTTTGGTGGAAATAATAAATCGAGTGCCGCCCAACCCCATCGATACAATGTATATCGCACCAATGGCTCCTAATAATAGAAAATCCCGAATGCGAGCAGGTAACAATTTGCTCAAATGTGGTTTCGGAAAATACTGTCGTTAATTTTTAAAAGAAAAGTCCACCCAAGGCAGATCTCAGTAGTTGGACCGCGGCCGGTCCCAGCAAGATAATCATCAACGAAGGAAATATCAACCCACCCATTGGGAAAAGCATTTTAATGGGTGCCTGTTGGGCTTTTTCTTCTGCAGCCTGTCGTCGCTTGATGCGCATTTGATCTGCCTGAATTCTCAACACTTTCGCCATACTGACACCTAATTGTTCACTTTGAATAATGGCCGCAACAAAACTGGTCATTTCAGGAATATCAATCCGATCGGACATGTCACGCATGGCTTCTCTGCGCAATTTCCCAAGCTGAATCTCTCTTAATACCCGGCCAAACGATAGCGACAATTCGTTATCCCATTTTTCATTGACTTTCGACATGGCGCCATCAAATCCCAAGCCGGCTTCAACACAAATGGTCAATAGATCAAGCGCATCGGGCAATGCCTTTAGGATGTCATCTTGACGCCTACGAATTCGACTATTGAGCAACAACTCGGGAACATAAAACCCGAGTAATGTAAAAACTGCAACCAACAAAAGTTTTCTGCCCCACGACCATTCGACAGACCCAACTGAAAAGATAAACAGCAATAGAGCGGCAATACCAATCGCAGCGCCAAAACGGGACGCCCAAAATAAAGTAGGCTCCAACCCACTAGGTGAGCCAGCCAGTTCAATTTTTCTTGAAGTATCCTCTAAGGCATTTTGTGGGGTAAATCGTAATGCAATTTCTCCAAAACGACGTGCCATGGGAATGATGACACGGTCCGTCAAGGATTGAGACATTTCGATTTCTTCTAGACTTGCCAACTCCCCGCTACTTACAAAATCATTCAGCCGCTCCTGAAGAGGATCACCACGGCTACCCTGGTCCCGCAATCCAACTACAACCAGCAATATAGCGCCGAAAACAATGACACCAACAATGATGAGTAAAACTGTAATATTCATTTATCAGCTCGCATCAAACTTCAATTTTTGCGATCCTCGTCATAATAAAATAACCTAACATGACTAAGATCGCCGCAGCTCCAAATATCGCAAATCCACAAAGCATAGTATCAGGCTGGAACACTGACATAACATATTCACGATTTCCCAGCCAAATAATGCTTGTCAAAATTAGGGGTAATATTGCCAAGAATCTACCCGAATACATCACCTGAGCAGTGAGGACTTTTATCTCCCCTTTAATTCGAATACGTTCTCGAATTGTGTGGGCAATCGTATCAAGGATTTCAGCCAGATTGCCACCGACCTCTCGCTGGACATTGACGGCCGTGACTATGAGGTCCAAGTCTTCTGATGGAATTCGACGAATAATATTCTCAAGGGAATCCTCCATGGAAATACCTAACTGCATTTCCTGAACTACCCGTCGAAATTCGGTTGATAGCGGCGCAGGCATTTCGCGGCTAACGGCTTCCATAGCCTGGGCAGTTGAAAATCCAGCCCTTAGACCGTTGACCATCAAGCTCAGCATGTCAGGCAATTGACTGTTGAAATTATCAAGGCGCTTATTCTTTTGTCTGCCCATGTAAATTCTAGGCAAGAAAAATCCGACCACTCCTCCAATAATTCCTGAAACAATGTTACGGCCTCCAAAGAACCAGGCAACAAAACCAACTCCAATGATTGCAATGAGGATTAATGCAACATATTCCCCCGGTTTCAATTTGAGATCTGCTTGTGCAAGATTCGTGGAAATGCCCTCACCCCAAGGAGTTCGCTCTACCCTGACATTCACCCACTCGGTTAGGGCTGAATCACCATCCGATTGGGCCGCATCTTCTAAATAATCCTCGCCAATATAATTAATGAGGCGCTCTTCGATAATCGACTGTTCGCCTCGAATCGTTGTGACTACACCAATGACCAGGAGAACCGCAATAACGATTCCACCAATTATCAAAACTGTTGTCATAAAGTGTACTTCTCCACGAATATTACTCCATCAATAACCACGGCGGGCCCCAACTCCAAAGATCGATGGAGGTAAGTGAATGCCGGCAGCCTCGATCTGACCAATCGATTTTGGTCTAAGGCCGGTGGGACGCAATTCTCCAATAACCATGCCCTCCTCGATGCCTCGCTGCTCAAAGGAGAAGATATCGGTCATGGTAATCACATCTCCTTCCATCCCACTAATTTCTGTAACATTAACAACCTTACGAGTGCCATCCCTAAGACGCTCTTGATGAACCACAAGATCAATAGCAGACGCAATTTGTTCTCGAATAGCCCGGATAGGCAAATCCATACCAGCCATCAAGGCCATGGTTTCGACACGAGCCAGGGTGTCGCGAGGGCTGTTAGAGTGAGCTGTCGTCATAGAGCCATCATGACCTGTGTTCATGGCCTGAAGCATATCTAATGATTCCTCATCGCGGATCTCTCCTACAATAATCCTATCGGGGCGCATACGCAGGGAGTTCACGACCAATTGTCGAATGGTAATTTCTCCGGTTCCTTCGATGTTTGGAGGGCGAGATTCGAGTGTGACTACGTGCTCCTGTCTGAGTTGCAATTCAGCAGCGTTTTCAATTGTCACAATGCGATCTTCGGCGGGAATGAATTGGGAAAGAATATTCAAAAGAGTAGTTTTCCCAGAACCAGTTCCCCCAGAAATCACAACATTTAACCGAGCTTCCACACAAGCTTTCAAGAATTGTAAAGACTCGGGAGTCAAACTTCCAAACTTGATCAGTTGTTCAATGGTAATTGGATTTTTCGAAAATTTACGAATTGTCAACGTTGGTCCCACCAAGGAAATGGGCGGGATCACAGAATTTACACGGGAACCATCGGGTAAACGCGCGTCCACATAAGGGCTGGATTCGTCGATTCGGCGTCCGAGAGGAGCAACGATTCGCTCGATGATACGCATTACATGTTCATCGCTCTCAAAAGATAATGGAACCCTGCTAATTCGGCCCCTCTTTTCGATGTATATGTTTTTGGGACCATTTACCATTATTTCAGTAACTTCATCATCCTCAAGGAGAGATTGAAGCGGGCCAAAACCCAAAATTTCAGCAGCAATTTGTTCAAAGAGACGATGCTTTTCTTGCCGCGATAAAACGATATTTTCTTCCGTTAGCACTTGCTCGAAAAGGTCTCGAATTGTCCCCCTTACAGCTCCGACCTGCGTTACATCAGTTGCCGGGTCAAGCTCCGACAATAAGCGATTTTGGACTCTCGCTTTTAGATCAAAATATGCGTCTTGTTGCGCATCTCCCTCGGGAGGAGCAATCCGCCGAGATTGGAGGGATTTTACATTACCCGCTTCTGCTCCATCGTCTTGACCTGACTGACCTTTTTCAATTCGTCTAAGTAAAGACATTCTTGCCTCACCTACTTATTACAAGTAAAGAACTTTATGAGATATGGCCTTGTACTTCATGCGCGGATTCAATTTCTACCAAGCGCTGCCTGAGATTTTCAGCAAGGGCAAATATGGATTTAGAGATCGGTCTCTTTTTGTCTCCCAACACAAATGGAGTCCCTCGATTGATAGATGGCACAACAATCCTTTCATCAATTGGCACAACAACAGATATCTCATGTTTCAGGTTTTCCCCAATTGCCTCTGGGGATATTGTTATTCTCTTATCAAACTTATTGAGAACAAATAAAATTCTTTCTTTATCAATGCCGATTACTTCAGTAAGATCTAAAAACAATCGAGAATCATTAATGGATGGGATATCCTGATTTGAAACTAAAAGGACTAACGAACTTGCGTCAAATGAACTCAAAACAACATCCGACAAAGATGATTCGGCATCAACAATAACATAAGAATACAACCGTCGGAGATATGCCACAATTTTTCCAAACTGTTCCCCGGTAACATCTTCTGAATATTCAGGACGCTGTGGTGCAGCCAAAATCTTAATGCCTGTTGCTCGATGGGTGATCAAGACATCTTCAATTATTTCTGGATCAAGTTCATCTGCTCGTGGTGCTAGATCTACAACGCTGTTTTTGCCTCGCTCATTCAGCACAATGGTCAGATCGCCAAATTGCAGATTGCCATCGACGACGACTACCGGAGTCTCGGAATTGTGAAGAGTAACCGCTAAATTGGTGGTTAAAGTAGTGCATCCCACCCCGCCTTTTGGGCTATAAACAACGATAACCTTTCCATAGGCGCCACCCTGGCGAGCGAGATCAGCCATAGCGGCCGCAGCGGCAGCATCAGTAGGAAAGCGCTCCTCGGATTTTTGTTTTTCGGCTTGGGCCATTTCCCCAGCCCGACGAATAGCTGCAATCAATTCGTCCACCATGGGAGGCTTAGTCAGAAAATCCCTTGCGCCGGCCAACATGGCGCGACGCATGTAATTTGGATCACCTTGTACAGATAATATTACGATTTGAATATGGGGAATTTCTTTACGGATATTTTCGGTTGCAGTGATGCCATCCATGTCCGGCATATTTATATCCATCAAGATAACATCTGGAGATGAATCACGTGCCAATTGGATGCCTTCTCTACCTGTTGTGGCAACCCCAACAACCTCGATATCGCTTTCAAATTGAAGCAGTTTTCGGATATTTTCTCTGGTTTCGCGAACATCATCAACGATGATTACCCGAACATTAGCTCCACTACTCATAAATATTTCTCCAATAAAACCATTATCTCGAAATTATCCGATTAACTATCAGGTTGTGTCAGTGTGTCAATTCGTGGCTCAATTGAATATGGCAGCTTTGCTGGCGCAGGAATGTTATACACATCCAACAAAAACTGCAGTGTCGCTGCTTCTGTTGAGATGGGCGTGTCATCACCCGAACCCCTCAGCACCAATGTAAGTTCTGCTTCACTAAATAGCAAGTAGTTTAGTGCGACTGCGTCTTGAGGATCAACAATTAAAGTAATTATTGTTGGAACTACAGGAGCGGGCTCTTCGCCTTCAACTGCCGCAGGGTCTACAGCCTCTTCCGGTTGTTCAGCTCCTGGCAAATCGAATTCTCCAAGCTGAAGAACTTCCACATCGTACAACACGAATTGACTGACCAATCGGGGTCGTTGCGTTTCTGAAGGTAAGGCATAGGTCAATTCATTTAGTATTGGGTCCAGCTCGGTACGACCATAAACACTCGTGGCTTCTTCTCCGCCAATTATCGAAATGGTTATAGTATTGGATCCAGTTTCTGGATTCGTGGAGGGTCCAATTACGCCACCAACCTCGTTCGGTAAAACAGTTTGGAATTCACTATCAATATCAACGAACAACATTGTGGCGATCACGCCAACATGATCACCGGGCCGAGGAGCATAACTTACGCTGGACAAGCGATCAATTGGAATCGAGATCGCCACTTTTCCTCTTGGAATTGATAGAGAGGCTATTGAACCTGTCTTCGAAAGCTGCTCAGCTGTATCTACCAGCATACTCGCAGTCAAAGGAATTCCTGAATCTAAATCAAATTTGGCTTGCCGTCCGACGACAAGCGCGATATCAGGAAACATCCCTTCAATGACCGTATCTCGGGGGAGATCAATTAAACCCAGAACGGTCTCATCGAGTTCAGATCCACGTGGGATTGGTTGAGTGACTACGACAACCGGAACCAAATCTACAACCGGAGCTGGCGCAACCACATTTTGAGCTGGATCTGTCGGAGAGGGTTGCAAAAATCTTTGCCAGATTAAAAATACGGCACCCAACACTAATACTAAGATGGCAGCTAAATAAAAGAATATTCGTCCACGACGCATGATAGCCTCCCGGATTGTTGGCTAATATGAGTTTACTGACGCTATCACTCGAAAATTTCCAGGTTATTTTAAGCTTATCTCTGGAGATTTTAAATTTCCTATAGTCTACCTGATAATGGAAATAAATGCTAGCCTGTCAGTTGGGGGCCAACAAAGATGGTAATTCCGAATAAAGAGGCAAAACCCTGAAAATTCAACTCACCGCAACAATGTCGCGCTATGCGGCCCTACGGAGAATTGCGGAATTTTCCCCTTTGGGACGGGTTTTGCTTATCTTGGAACCCACGCAGCAAGGTGTGGGGTACGCCAATGGCGTGCAAGCAATATAAAAATACATATAAAACGGGTTATGTGAAATCCGATATTGATTCTAAAAACCCGGTGTCTTTGGCGTGTTTTCATCGAATTCACATAAAGCGTATAAAGTTCTTATGTGCAATAGTCGTGCCAAAACCAATCACTTAGGATTATCATTAAAAATAAAGTCCTGCTAGCATGCAGGACTTTATTTTATATTCTCGACTATCGTAGAAACTAAATATTTTTAACGATATTACTGAACACACCACCAATGGCGGGGCCAAGCAGAGCAAGAATAACAATTACAACAACAGCTACTAAAACAAGAATTAACGCATACTCTACTAGACCTTGACCTTTTTCTTTCGGTGCAAATAACATGTCCAAAATCCTCCTTTCTTTAAGATTAACGATCAACTCGTTAGATAAATTATAGCAAAACCCATGAACTGATCAATACTATTTACCTTACAATTCTGTAAATACGGCCTGGCTGGCACCACCTACAGGAATTTGGAATGTGAAAAAACCACCCCGATCAGCAATACTATCAACCTCCATATATCCCCCCAGCATTTCAATGCGGTCCTTTATCGCCTTTATTGAAATCCCACTCCCCTTTAACAATTCTTCGGCATCAAAACCTTTACCGTTATCTTCGATGGTAACTTTAACGTTTGACTCGCCAATCGTCACGTTGATTATTATTTGAGTCGCTTGACTTTGTCGATGTGCAAATCCCAACAATTCTTGAATTGAGCGAAATATAATCACCTCAATGTAAGATTCAAGCCGGCGTTCAAGGCCTGAAATTGTCAAATCGACCTGGGTTGATGACTGCTCTTTGAAAGCTTCTACATACCTTTTTAGAGTTGGCATCAATCCCAAATCGTCTAGCATCATGGGTCTCAATTCGAATACAAAATTTCGCACTTGCTGAAAGGCTGATGTCGCGGCAACTTTTAATTCTGTCAATTCTTCGCGCGCTTTGTCAAGATCGATGTCGAAAAGCCGAACTGCAATCTCAGATTGAAGTATAAAGTTGGATAAAGCTTGCGCAGGACCATCATGCATTTGACGAGAAAGTCGTTGGCGCTCAGATTCCTGGGCCTGGATAATCGCTTCTACGATGGTGTAAGTTTCCTGACTGGGTCCAGGCTGAGGCAGGTTACCATTTTCAAGCATATCTGACACCTTCCCCAAAGATGTGTGAAGGTCCTCGAGATGTTTCTTTTCACTATTCAATTTTTCAACCTGACCGCGCATCAAGAATAATCGCTGTTGAGCTTCCAAGGCAGCATCATAAGCTTCGCGCACATCTAAAGGCAATAATGCTTCAGATTGGTTCTGGACCTTCTGCAGACGGGCCGTGATGGTTGCATTTCTTTCGGCTAATTTACTAACTTCAGCCTGGCTTTGCTGCAATTTAATATCAATTTCGTTCAATGCCCGTTTTGCTTCGACGATCTCTGTATTGAGATCATCGCGGATCACATCCCACGGGTTGGTTTCTTTTTCTTTGGAATCTTCGAAAACCATCCTACAATGCTCCTGATTTCCTTACAGATTATCTACCTTTTTGTCATAGAGGCGGAACCAGCCTCTCCGTAAGGCATAGACAGCTGCTTGCGTCCGATCATCCACGCTTAGTTTACGCAAAATTGAAGTCACATGGTTTTTGACAGTCTGATAGCTGATTCCTAACAGGATTGCTATCTCTTTATTGCTCATACCCTGAGTGACAAATGATAATACTTCCATTTCTCTATTAGATAATGGATGTAGGGGTTCCCCAGGGTCACGGTAAATGCCCGGTGATTCCTCCATGTGTTTTTCAAGCCAGCTATGCAACTCCCTTTCACCTAATACTGTTCCAGAAATTACATATTTCCCATTCGCAACTCGCCTGACAACCTCGACCAACTCTTCCGGTCGAATATCTTTGGGGCAATAAGCGGATGCGCCAGATCTCATGGCATGAACAACCTGTTCGACATCATCATAAGCAGTTACCAAAACCACCCTGGTGGGCAGGTTTTCATTGCGAATCGAGCGCGTAACCTGGAGGCCATTCATACTTGGCAAATTTACATCTAAAATCACAACATCCGGTTGATGGTTTCGAATGAAGACAAGCGCCTCATCACCATCCGAAGCTTCTCCAAGGATATCAAAATCATCTTCAAGAGAAATAGTATCTAAAACTCCCTGTCTGAAAAGCGGATGATCATCAACTATGGCTACCTTTATTTTTTTCATAACATCCCTACCTATCTCATCATATAAAGTGAGTATAGCACAGGAGTACTACGCAAGCAAACAAATCTTAAGGAAAACTCCATTCATATATGGCCATATTTTCTCCACCTCGATCAGGGCTGTATGAATCATCTGTCTGGTAGAGGAGCGTGGCGCGTTCCACCAAAGTTGGAAACCAGCCCGGAAATGTGACCAAATAATCCGCCCCCTGGGAATTTATGTATTTCTCAAGCTTTGGCTCATCCCAAAGGTAGGGAATCACCTCGGGTGATATTAAGCCCGCCAAATCGAGCAATTTTCTCTCCGAAAAGTAACCTAAGGCACCAATATCGTGCGTAGCAACCAGCGCATCTTCAGGGGTGTTTGCCTTGACCCAATGAGCGATCGTCACCATTTCACTCTCGATAATAGCCACATCCGAAGCATAAGCTCGCCCGCCGATAAAGCCAAAGCCCGTACAAACGCAAACCGTCGTCAGCAACCAGACTCTGCTTGTGAGGCGGATTGCTACATTACTGGTGTTGAGTTGTACAAATCGGGTCAAACCGGCGAACCCTAACAGAAAGTATATTGGCATTGCCGGCATCACATAACGCCCATATTGGTACGTCACCGGCAATCGCCAGGCATACATCAACAAAAAGCCCAAAACCCATACCGAGGCCAACAGAATCGCCCATTGTCGCTTCTGGAAAGTTTTTACGACTGAAATAATGAAACCGGGCAGCAACAAAGCCCCGACACCCTTCAACGGAACGACAGCCTGTTCCAGAAATCGCGCCCAAAGCGACTTTTGATGAAGAAATGCGTATTCAGCTTGTTTGGCATAAAAAGTGTTTGGCAGCCAAGAACCCATGACCTGGTAATTAAACAGCAAATAAGGCCCAAAGATGAGTAAAAATCCCATTCCGACGAAAAGGAAAGCTCGCAGCTTATCTCGCCAAAGACTAGTAAACAACATTATCCCTAAAAACGTCGGTCCCCACAAAGTCACGCCCTCAGGGCGCAGCCAGACACTCAAACCGATCAACAGACCAACTCCTAACCAAATTCTCATTGCTGGAAAATCATCGGAGACAGTACGAGCTTCGAGTACCACCAAGCAACCCAGAACCAGGCTTGCAATCGCTGCAAAAGCCAGTGTTTCCATCCCAGAGGCTGCCGCCCAAACCAGATGCCATTCAAAAATCAACAAAACTGCCGCCCAGATTTTCCATTCTTTGCGCTGCTCACATACATAGGGAAATATCACATATCCTACAATTCCGATAAAAAATAAATTCAGTCCTCCCAAAAAGTACGTCCAGAGGTAGGGACCCAGGTTGAGAAGGTAGCCAACTGAGAGCAGCATGCCCCAGAGCGGGCCAGTCGACCCCCCAGAAGGTTGGCCGGGAATGAAAGACCACTCGCCCAATTGAGCCAGGTTTCGGGCGTAGGTTTGATGAATCCAGGAATCATCCAGGGGAAATCCTAAGCCGAAAAATGACCAACTGGCCAATAAATAGCTCGATATTGAGAGCATGGCCAGAATTGCGATGATGATGATGTTTTTTCGGGTCATATCATTTAATCCAAAACCTGGAAGATGTGCGCATCGCCATCGCTCCAAATCATCTCTAAGCCTGAGATTGATTGCGGTTGATGATACAAAATATCTAACCCTGTGGGGTGATTAGATTCCAGGATCACATATTTGGCCTGATACCGTTGGGCGACGTCCAGCAGTGTTGACGCATCGCCATCCGGAATGACGATGGACATTCTGCCAGCAGCCAGGAAATACCCTGGAGGATTGTTGACTAAAACCAAGTCTTGCGGCGAAGCGCCCAACGTCAGGAGTTGCATTTCGAGCGATTCGTATTCACGATGACTTTGATCCCAAGCCCCATTGCTAATTACCCGTTGATTAAGAATATACAAAGAAAGCCCCAAAGCCATGGCAACGATGGCAATGCTAAACACCAGCCGTGCCTGCTCTTTTCCCCAACCTCGCCGGCGATTCCCCCAACCCAAGAAGCTTTCCAGACCCACAGCAGCCAAAGCCCACAGCAATGGTTGCAGCGCAGCTCCTGAATGGAAAAATCCGCCCCGAGCGCCGGCAAATGGAAAGACAACGGTCATCACAGCCAATGTCGTCAACCAGGCGAAAACGCCCACCTGAACAGGTTTGGCTTTGCGCTGTTTCCAGGCTCCAAAAATGATCAGCGGAGCAAGGAAAACCGCCCCTTGAACCGCCACAAAATTTTGCAAATTCTGTCCAAGCGCCCAAATCCTGACCCGCCAAATTTCGCTTACACCCGTAGCCCACCAACGCGAAGGCGTAAGCATCACCGCTGGATAAGCGAATAATTCATTATAGGTGGTAAACCAAAAAGCTTTAGCACCCCCAGGAGACAAAATACTTCCGAAGGCATGAAAATTTCGCACAAACCAGGGAGTCATGATGAGCAAATAACCAAGAATTACCAACCCTACCCGGTATTGGTGAATTTTGAAAGGAGTCTTGGGTTCGCTAAGATGCAAAACTGAAACACAGGCAATCGGCAGCCAAACAAGACCATCTGCTCGCGAAAGGTGCATCAAACCTACGATTAAACCTAAACCCAAAGTGGAAATTGGCCCCAAATTCTCACATAGCAAGATTAAGAAGAAAATACCCCCAAAAATCATATATAAAGCGAATGTATCTGTTGTGGCTAAAAATGGAAGATAGAAAACTGGCACCAAAGCCAGGATACCAGCTAATATCGAAGAGTTCTGCCTCTGCCCTAGTTTTTCCGCAAGTGCGGCGGTTATGGGAGCAACAAAACCCATCAGGATCAAAAACCCCAACCGTGCAGAGTGAATGCCATATGAGCCCATCAGCCGCATCCCGGTAGCCGCCACCATAGAAGCCAACGGCATCCAGTACCCATGGGATGGACGCGGAACGCCATCAGGATCATCGAGGAAATTCCATATAAAAGTCTCCTCAAAACCATTGCCCTGAGCGATCTGTTGTCCTGTAGCGTGATAATATTGTGCGTCCATGTACCCGGCAGATTGTTGAAACCAACCAATAATCAAACCAACAAAAACACCCAGCACTCCCAAAATCAAGTAGTTACGAATTTTCATGGCCCGCTCAATTCGTACAAAGAATAGACACCGCCCAAGTTTTCAGGCTCAGGCAGCCCCGCCAGAAAGTCATCCAGGGCTGCCCAATATTCAGCAGAAATACGAATGTCCCGTTCCCGAATGAAATCTGCGCCTGCGTTGTAAAACAGCACATGACTGATCCCCTGCCCCCTCCAGGAATCAAGAATGTCAGCATTGCTGCTAAAAGCATTCACGTCATGAAACCAGCGATCCAATATCTCGTCTGGCAAGCACTTCGGCGCACAGTAATAGCTGCGGGTCTCCCACAACATGAGAACGCTGGCATCCTCTGGCAATGCTTGAATTTCTTGCATGGCGCGAGCGAACCAACCCAGGTTGTTCTCTAGGTATTCCGCCTCGGTTTGTGCAGAAACTAATGTCGCAGTCGATCCACCCTGGATGGTTTCCACAACGACCTGAAAAACATTGAATCCAAACACCACCAAGATCAAGACTCCCACTATTCGTGATAGACGCACTTTGGGGATTTGCCAGCGCCCGAGCGACTGAAAGCCAAGGGCAGCCAGGATTGCCAGCGCGGGAAACAAGGCAAAGTACAAACGTGTTTGAATCAACAAACCCGATACTCTGCCAGCGACGGCCCAAATGAGCAAGCTGGTAACCGTTAGGATTGTAGCCACGTGCAAAATTATGCCCTGGTGCTCGGTATTTTGCTTGCGATTAGCCCAGGCCAGCGCGCCCAATGTGAGCAGCAGCGGCCCAATCGAAGCGCTATAGCCGCGCCCACCCTCCACGCCCAGATAGGTTGCCCGTAGCGGAAGCAAGAAAAACTCCCGCCAATCTCCCCAGATGGTCATACTTTGATAAAGTTGCACACGCAACTCATCCATAGCCCCAGCGGAAAACAACAATGGATACACTGGATTACCCGTTGCAATCAAATTTTTGATCAGCCAGGGGGAAAATATGATCAATGCGGGAAGAGAAAAACTAAGCAGTGCCGTGATGAGTTCTCGAAAAGGTTTTCGCCTGTAGTTCAACGTGATAACAATGAGAAGAGCAACAGGCAAAATCCCAGCGGTATATTTTGTCCCTAGGAGAATGCCGTTGAGAATCCCCACGAAAATAAGGTCACGCTGTCTTTGAGTATTCAGCCACCGGAAGGTTTGCACAAGAATCACAAAACCCAACAGCATCGTCAACCAACCGACATATCCCCAAGATAGCGAAGTGGCGGTGGAAAAACCAGCCAACAGCGAGGCAACGCCAACCCAGGCAAAACGCTCCCCAAAATAGCGAGACAAAAATCCCAGCAAGCCCGCCAGGGTTATCACACCGGTCATCCAACTAAAAGCAACAGCAGCCTGAACGCCAGCAAGTGACATTGCCCAGGTATAGAGCATTTCCGCAGTTTGCGGCATGCCCCAATACATCAGCCAAGGGATATATTCAAAGCGGCCCCCATCGATATACGCTTGGGGAAGCGTGAGATGGTAGACCAGGCTGTCAAATTTCAGCGGAGGAGCCAAAGCGAAAAACAAGGTGCTAAGCAATATGAGCAAAACCCCGGAGGCAATCCAACGCTCAAAGCTGTCAGAACCACGCCAAACGGTGGAAAGCCCGCGCCAATCGAGCCACCAACCCTTGATGTTCTTCCAAAAAAGTATCAATCCGACAATCAGCAAAATCCACATGACAATGGATCGGAACCCTATGGTGATCCCAACCCCCAAAATTAGGATTGCCAGAATCCCAATTCCGAGAGCTGCCTGGATTGTAATTCTTGACAGAGAATCAGAATCCTCCGTTTGATAAATTCGACTGCCCAAGCCACCTGCCAGACTGAGCAGTAAGAAAGCCACCCCGAAACTGCCGACAGATTTGACCAGACTTAACGCCAGTTCAGGCGTCAGCGGCTTGTGATAGACATAATACAAACTAATGACGATTGATATCCACAGAATCGTCAGCAAGGGGAGATATGCCCGGAATTTGCTATTCATTTATTGGCAATTTCATCCAGCGGCAAACGCATGGGTCGAATGGTCCACCATCGTACCCACCAGAGGCCCAACAGCGAAAATAATGGTATTAATAACAACAAAACAGGATGCTCTGAGATGGGCTGTTCGGTCCCGATAGCAATCAGCCAGAATCCAAACAGGAACAGCAGCAGCACACCCCAAACAATGTATTTCCCAACCCGTTGAAAGCGGCCTTCGACAGTTTTGAAAAAAAGAAAAATTGCTGGCAACAGAATAATGTAATCTGTCAATGCGGGTCGGCGGGCAATAAAATTTGTTACCAAAAGGGTTAACAAAGCCGTCCACATAAACCAATTTTCATCTTTTCCTAAAACCAAAACCCACTCGAATATCAAATAGCCTACCAGAAAGATGCGCAGCATAAAACCCAACTGTCGGCTGAGTCCAGGAACAGCACCGGCAATCAGGGCCACCAATGAATCGGCGGGAGGTAAGAAACCCCAAAATTCGATCAACTGCCAGGATAATTGCAAAGGCCATTTTGGTATGAAGAACAATGAAATCAGCAATAATACCAAAAGGCTGAGCAAATACCCGCCAATTATTCTTGTCCTGCGACGCGAGTATGCCCACAGCAAGGTCAGCGGGAGAATCAAAATGATCAATTGAGACCTGGTCGTTGCGAACGCCAGGAGTAACCCTGCCAGTGCATCTTGATCGTGATGAATTAACAATAGTGCCCCGACAATTAACATTGCTTCGAACACAGAAAACTGTCCGACGACAACCGCGCGCATTCCGTAAATCCACAAGATGCTGAACAGCATCAAGATGAAAACTTTTTGCGGAGTCGCTTTCCAATCAACCAGCCGGATACTAAAATATGCCAGGGCTGCCAACCCCAACTCCAGGAGTGTCATCCACAACGCACGCGATAGGGGAAAATCAAACATCCCAAAAGGTGCAAAAAACACCATCGAGGTGAGCGGGTAGAGGAATTGATGTAACCCATCCCCTTGTAGTGGGTCAGCAGGCCGCCCATAAATGATTTCTTGGGCCTGGCTGCTGACACTACGATCATAAGGACTGGTGCCTTCCAACATCCATTGATGGGTTGCAATCCATATTGGAAGATAATCAACACCACCCGGATTCGCTTCGGTATAACGATAATTTGCCCATACCAGGGCAGATAAGCCGGCGATAATGGCCAGGACAAGCAAGGTGAAGATGATTATGGGACGATTGCGAGACACAGCATTTTCCTTCCGACCAAATTGTTCGATAGGCTAAAGTTGGACAAATCGAAGCGCCATCAGGGCCCAAAGTCCAACAAAGGCGGCAATTGATTCCGGCGTCGATTTGATGATTGCCAGCAGGGCAACAATCCATGAATGAAATAAAACATAAGGCGAAAAACAAGGCGAGGCGCCGACAGCAAATTCGAATTTATTTTTCCGAATGCCTGCCACCAAAAGCGCCAACCCAACTGGCAGAGAGGCCGGCCAAAAACTGGCATTCCACCAAAGCGAGATTTCACGCTCGAACCTTAGCGGCCACAGCCCGAAGATAAAAAAGGATAATACCAGCACCAGAACAAAGGGCGCAAAAACTTTTAATGCAGTTCGCCAACCGCCATGATACCAGGATTGCCAAAGCCAATACACAGCGATGGCAATGCCAATCTGGGGTTTGATCGAAACAAAAAACAGTCCGATCTGTGGAGGCAGGACAAAGCCAATGATGGCCAACCAATCGATATTTCCATTGAGCAGCCCATGTATAGCGGGCGGAGACAACAACAGCAAAGCTATCGTGATCCGATTGCCGCCCATTTTCTTGCCTGCAATGGCCATCGAAATCAAACTTACAATCAACAGTGCCGCACGGCCAATTCGATCCGGAAGAATTGCAATTGGCAGTAATAATATCGCCGTCCAGGGAGCATTGAAATAACCTTCAACACTAAAGGGGGATTCCCCTTTGAGTAGGGCCCGTGAAGCCGGACGAAAGACCCAGGTCCAATCTACAGCATCTGGTAAAACAAGCGAGAATCCCCAGACCAGCATTACCAAAATAACCAACAAAAATAACATCCCCCGAATACTCAAACCAGTCTGTTCTCTGATATTCTCTATTAAGCGAGGCATTTTAGATCAATGGAATTTTTATGGGCGCAGGGTCGTGATTAGTATAACATCCGCTAAGGGATTGAGCTTGAATTATTTAGTGTACGAATTACTTCATCGGATTTGACCTGTTCCCCCATTTTTTCGTAAAGATCCGCTAAAGGCATCAAGCGCTTGATCAGTTCAGGCGTCAAGGGCAAACGGTCCAGTTGAGGCAAAAGATCCACTGGCAGGCTGCGACGCTGAAAAACAAACCAGGCATAAGGGTCCCAGCCTTTGGTGCCCCAGCCGTAAATCGTGGTATCCGTCACAGCAACATAAACCTGCTGGAAATAAACTAAGGCCTGAAGCGGATCACCTCGCTCCAGTTTAATTTCAGCTAGCATTAACAATGGCAAAACTTTGGCTTTGTTTGATTTTGGATTCTGCAGCCAGAGCGCAGCCTGTAAATAACCTTCAGCTTCGTCAAGTTTGTCCCGCCCATGGGCAAGTTCTGCCAATGCCACATAAAGAGATATGCTGCGATTTTTTCTTTTCCAGGCTGACTCCAAATAGCTTTCTGCTGCAGCGAAATCCCCGGATTCAAGGGCGGCTTTGCCCAATTCCAGATCATTTTGGGGGGGTGTATCCGCTACATTTGCATCCTTCCAGACCGAGAGCATTTCCCGCCGAAATTCAGATTGCCGCCAAAAATCTGATACAGCTAACTCAGGCTGCAGCGACAAAGTTTGACGGTAAGCTTGGGTTGCAGATTCGAAATCGCCCAACGTTTCATGATAAATCCCCAAGTTGAAATAGAAAATGGGCATATGTGGGGCTTGCTCGATGGCATGCTCCAGCCGGGCAATTGCACTGTTGTGATCGCCGGCTTGCCAGGTAAGCGCGGACAAATTGGCGTAGTGAAGAGAATAGTGTGGTTCATGGGATAATCCCCGCTCATAAAATGCAATGGATTTGGTAAGGGCGTCATCGTTTCCCTGGGCCGCTAAAACGCCCTGAGTGTAACCCTGCTCAAACCAATACAGCCCCAGCCCGGGGTCATGGTCAATCGCGTTATCGAATTCAACACTTGTTGTTTGCCAATCACCCGCCCAAGCAGCATTCACGGCTCTCTCACTGTCCAGATAAGCGCGCAGGGAATATGCAAAAAAGCCCAAAACACAAATTCCAGGCAGCACCAGCCACCAAACCGAAAATGAATTGTTGGGTGAGTTTTCAATTTCTGAATCCGCATGTTTTGCCTGTGAAATCAATATAGCAACAAAAACGATTATGACTAAACTCACAGACGGATAAGGCAAAAAATTATCAACCAGCGAATGGACGCTTACACCTACCAGACTGGCGCTTATCGCAACCCAGCGAGCTCGCTGAGCAAATTTCAAACCCTTTCGAGAGCCCCAAAGTTTTCGCAGGAGGACCCCAAAAAAAATTGCCGCTCCTAAGAATCCGATCAGGCCGCTCTCAGCGAGAATATTCATCGGAACGCTATGCGCATGCAAATAAGGTCGATCAGGTGGAATTTCGTTGAACTGGAGATATGCCGATGGATACACCCCAGGGCCAATTCCAAGCCAGGGCGAAGATAAAAAAGTTTTCCAAACCGCGCTCCAGAAAAGAGTACGCGATTGCAGTAATGGGCCATGTGTGGCATCACCACGGATCGACAGCAAAGGAAGCATTACCCAAATTGCAAGTGCTACCCCCACCAACAGAATCACGCCCAACAGAAAGAATCGAGAGCGCAAGAATTTCCAAACCTTCTCTGCCATTGATCTGGCGCGATCCGAAACATACCAAAACCACCCCATACAAAAGATAAAGATTGCCGCCAAACTTGCTAGCAGTCCGCCTCGGGAAGATGAAAAATAAACGATTGATAGATTAGCGAAAACCATCAGACCAACCAAAATCCTGGCGGCCTTATTCTTCGTGGAAAACACCTGGCAAAGGGCAAGCGGCAACAATAAATTCACAAACGCTGCCAGCAGGTTGGCTTCCCCAAATACGGCATATAACCGATAATCAAAGGTTGGCGGGTAAGAGACGGACTGCGCGATTTGTCGCCATGATAAATAGTTTTGGAAATATTCAAACAAAGCCAATCCAACAACGATTCCCCCGGTGATCAACAAGGTTCTTATTAACATTTCCGGAGACCATTGGTGCCGCACTTTTTCCAAAATGAAATAGAAAATCAGAATTGCAGAGATCAGCACTGCCATAGATGCAGCACTGCGGCGAAAATCTTCCGAAAAAATCATGGCGAGCAATTGTGTGCCCAGCAAGATGATCAATCCTAAATCGAAACCAGACTTTGAGATTTTACGGCTTTGCACTACATAGCGAATGACCCACACCCCTAACATAATTCCCCCTAAAACTGCAGAGAAAACATGGATGCGAAAATTGATCAGCCCTGTTATCGTGCCTGCAACGACAATGACGTAAACCCAAATCAGGATTAGTGCTGATTCGCGCATCAAGAAATGCCAATTAGGAGAGAGACTTGATTTTTTATAATCCATGGATTATTTGAGAAAATTGGTTAGTAAGCACCCTTGCCACGCAATACAACCCACACGGTCATAATCAATATCTTAATATCCAGCAGCAAAGAATAATTTTGGATATAGAAAAGGTCGTCATCCGTGTTGAGGTGCATGGGCTTGTCACTGCGCCCGTTGACCTGCCACCAGCCTGTGATCCCCTGTGGAACCGCGAAGCGCGTACGCTGCCAGCGTTGGTAATTCGCCACCAAATGTGGCAGTTCGGGTCGTGGTCCAACAAGACTCATTTTGCCTTGCAGCACGTTGAAAATTTGGGGAAGCTCATCCAGACTCATCATGCGCAAGAAACGCCCCAACCGAGTCAGACGAGGGTCATCAGGCACTTTATGCAGGGGCTGCCCCTGATCGTCTCTGGTATCGATAAGATGCAGCATTTCCTCAGCGCCGATCACCATCGTGCGAAACTTGTACATTTTAAAAAGCCTGCCATTTTCCCCCAGGCGCGTCTGACGAAACAAGACTGGGCCAGGGTCATCCAGCCAGATAAACAGGGCTATCAATCCCATTAGCAAGGAGGATGGCAACAACAGGATCATCCCAAATACCAGATCAAAAATGCGTTTGGTCAACCGCTGATAATCGCTCAAGGCTGGCGCACGTAAATCCAACATAGGGATGCCAGCAATTTCATCGATTTTGGCTCGATGGAGAGAGAGCGAGAAATAATCTGGCACCACCCAAACTTTGATGGGCAAATCATGCAGGGATGTTACCAATTGATTGACACGGGCATGCGCATGCCGGGGAAGGGCCAGGACAACATCATCAATGGAATGCTTGAGAACCAACGTTCTGGCCTGATCCACCATCCCGAGGATCATTCTGTCTCCGGCGGTTTTCTCGGGATCATCATCCAGAAAACCAACGAATTGCATCCCAAAATGGGGATTCCTGGAGAATTGCTGACGAAGTTCTCGGCCCATCTTTCCGGCGCCAACGATCAAAATTCGCCTTTTTGCAATTCCGGATTCACCTCGACGTTGGAAATAATAGCGCAAAAATAAACGCCAAAACAGTAAATAGAGATAGGCCTGGGCCCCAAACAGGAGGAACAATAACCTGGAAACTTCACGATACGAGAGATATAAAATTCCTGCCAGCGAGACAAAAGCAACCAGGGACGCGATTGTCAGGTTGGTCAACTCATCAACAATTAAGAGATTGCGACGGCCATCGTAAGCCGACATGAGCAGCATAACCACGAGCCAAACGATGACCGAAATGCCATAAATTAATAGGGGAAGCTCAATTGGGGGCGGAATGAATTCAACACCAGCGATAGGGTTGAATAATGGTCGCATAAGGACGGCAGCTCGCAGAGCTAACAAAACCAGCAACGCGTCGATGACCATGATCAAAATTGCCAGATTTACCGAAAATCGTCGTAGCATTTTCTGTTGTTACTCTTGGAATTTTTTGATCCCAGAAAGTTGCAGAACACTCAAAAATACGAAAAGGGGATTGTTCCAAAGATAGCGCCCCCAGAGCCGGCGCGGCTCTCTCAGCAAGCGAAAGAGCCATTGAAAGCCCGTCTGCTGGATCCACTGCGGGGCCCACTCAACCCGCCCAGAGATGAAATCGAAGGCCGAGCCCATCCCCACCAAGGGTGCACCGATTTTGGATGTATGCTCTTGCGCCCACTGATCCTGCCAGGGAGTACCCATCCCTACCCACACAATATTGGCGCCACTGGCACGAATATCTGAAACTACTCGTTTATCATCTTCGGCTGACCAGGTTTCTTTGGGTGTCGAGGTTATCCCTACTATTTCGATTCTCGGGAATTGTGCCCATAACGTCTCGGCCACTTCCCCGGCCTGACCTCCTGCTCCGCCGAGTAGATAGTGTCTCAGGCCGTTGCCAGGGCTGCGTTTACAGACCTCAAGCATCAAATCCGGGCCATGGACGCGCGTCGGTTGGTGTTTACGCAATTTCAAAAACCACACCAATGGCATGCCATCAGGAATGGTCAACTTAGAGCCATTGACTATTCGACAATACTCTGCATCGCGATAGGCGGTCATCACAGAATATACCGTCGCGGGACAAATATAACCCTGCCGTTTTTCCTGTGCCCAGAATTCAAGTAGTTCTGTTGCAGAATCGAGGGTCACGGCGTGTACGTGAGTGCCAAGGATATTTTCGGATTCTGGTGTGTTTGGCATTGAGAGTTGTTAGTTTGTTGGTTGGTTATTGGGTTCGCGGCGCATAAAATCGCGGATGTGTCCAATGACAGATTTTACACCACGTTGGGCATAATCTAGATCTTCCAATGAACGAACTCGCTTCAATCGATTAAATATGTAGCGTGGATTCCAAAAGGTTTTGTAGATTCCAGCACAGATTTCAGCAATTTCATCGGTGGTCATGTCTGGCGTGCGGCAAATCGGACGGCTCATATCGAATGCATCGTAATCTTGGGGATCAACTAACAGCCAATCGTTTTCAACCGCCTGATGATAAAGCGGCGTGCCAGGATAAGGCACAACAACAGTCGATTGCAACATTTCCACATAACCGCTAGCCATCAGGTCGTTGGCAAAATCCAGGGTTCGCATAGCATCGTCGCGCGTTTCCCAGGGATAGCCGACCATGATTGTCAGGTGGATATCCAGGCCAGCTTCGGCCAGGTAGCGCGTCTCTTCTTTAATCTGCTCAATGTGCACGCCCTTATCCAGACGGTCAAGGGTTTCCTGGCTGGCCGATTCAAGGCCCATCTTCATTTTGCGGAAACCGGCCTTTTTCATCATCAGCGCATCTTCAGCAGATAAATAACCATAGCGCATATTGATCGAGAATAATATTTCTTCACTATATCCGTGCTCGACCATGCCGTTGCAGAAATTTTTCAGCCAACCGCCGGCAGGGAAAGTTCCGGTATCATCAAAGATTTCGCGCACACCATATTGCTCGATCATAAATCCGATCTCATCCAACATATTGTCGGGTGTCCGCACCGAAAAGCGCGGCCAGGTTGTCGTCCAGGAGCAGAATGTACACTTGCCCCAATGACAATCGCGCCCGGCCATCGTGTAATAAAATGGACGGCGCTTAAGCCATTTTTCGAAATACAGGTCAGCTTTTGTCAACTTGCGATCAATAAAGGGCAATGAATTCAAATCTTGCTTCAATGGGAAGGGCCCGCTAGTTTTAATCTGATCCCCATCACGATACCAAAACCCAGGAGGCAGTTCCTCACCATCACGGATGTGGCGCGCCAACCCCAAAAGGAGAAAATCGTAATCTCCGCCTGTGAGGGCATAATCTACCTGGGAGTTTTGCATAGTTTCCCCAGGCAACGCGGTAATATGATCGCCCATCAAGACTGTTTTGCAAGTGGGCAAACGCTGTTTCAACTCATCGATGATGCGCCACATCTGTTTGACAACCGGGGTTTTTGTCTCGAAGGCCACCAAATCAGGCTGCTCTGCATCAAAGAATTCGAGAAATTGATCGTAGCTCCATTGTTGAGCAATACCGTCACACCAAATCGCTTCAAAGTCGTTTTCTTGCAACAGCGAAGCCGCAGAAGCCGGAACAACTGGGAAAATGTAGGCTGGAACGTGATACCACTGGAATTGACGATTCTGCCCTAACATCGGGCTGCCTTTGCCTTCTAAGGGAGGATAACCAATAATAATTTTCATACTGTTTCCTTTTA
>CAZVPR010000017.1:0-63425 GCA_964629085.1 uncultured Anaerolineales bacterium | reverse complement strand
CGAGTCGGCACAACATCTCCACCGATATCGGCAGAGTGGCGAACTTTAACTTGCATAGTGATGTAGTTCTGCATCGAAATGCACTCCTTTCTGTAAGATTAGCGGATGTTAGTCTATCACAGCTTTTTGGCGGATGTCAAGGGATTAATCGGAGATTAATGTCTAATTTGTATTTTTTCGCTCCACTGGATGGAAAATAGGCAAATAAAGTGCAAACTATTTCCGGGCTATGTTAAAATCTAAAGAAGTGAAAGCCCATAGTGCAATAATCGCGGAGCTGCGTATGGAAATAAAAACAGATTTGCGCCCTTCTCCAATTGCCGGCCAGTGGTACTCTGACAACAAACAGCGATTATGTTCCACTGTCGATGGATATATTAAAGCCGCCGATCTGCCTGATTTAGGTGGTGATGTGATTGCATTGGTTGCACCCCATGCTGGGCACATCTACTCGGGGCCGGTGGCAGGATATGCGTTTTCGGCTGTGAGTGGACGATCTCCCGATGTGGTTGCTGTCGTTTCCCCCATGCACCAACCCTATTTCAAGCCTGTACTCACCTCGGGTCACGACGCCTATTCCACACCTCTGGGGAATATTCCGATTGCCAAACAAGCCCTTCAAAGCTTAAGTTCTCATTTGAAAGATGAGTTGGGGCATGGATTGGAGCCCATTCGCAATGATGGTGAGCATTCCTTGGAGATTGAGCTGCCCTTTTTACAGCAATCCCTTTCAGGAGAATTTCAGTTGTTGCCGGTGATGATGAGGGATCAGACAGTGCGGATAGCACGCGCATTGGGCAAAGCCCTGGCGAAAACGTTTAAAGGGCAGAACTTCCTCCTGGTTGCCAGCACGGATTTGTCCCATTTCTACTCCCAGGCCGATGCCAACCAACTGGACGGAGAAGTTTTGAAACGTCTGGAGGCCTTTGACCCTGAGGGAATAATACACGCAGATGAAGAAGGTAAAGGATATGCCTGTGGACGTGGGGCCATGGCTGCTGTATTGTGGGCGGCAAAAGAGCTTGGGGCCGATCATGTAAAAATCCTAAATTATGCTACTTCTGGAGATATTACTGGTGATTTTTCCCGCGTTGTTGGTTACGGCGCGGCAGCAATACTAAAATCAACGAAATAGAGAAAAACAATGGAATCTACAATAGGAATCGATTTACTTAGATTATTGGCCGTTCTCGTGCTTGTTTTGGCGAATGGGTTTTTTGTAGCAGCAGAGTTTGCCCTGGTCAGCGTACGACGCACGCGTATCGAGGAACTGGTTTCTCAAGGCAACCAGGCCGCCACGTGGGCGAAGAAAGCCCTGGAAAATCCGGACCAGGTCATTGCAGCCACACAGCTAGGCATCACGCTGGCCAGCCTGGGTCTTGGTTGGGTTGGAGAGCCGGCTTTATCACATTTGTTAGAGCCGCTCATTCATTTGTTTCCCGGTGAAATTCAGAGCGAAGTCTCCCACAGTATATCGGCTGGATTGGCTTTTGCCATAATCACCTTTTTGCATGTGGTAGTGGGAGAATTAGCCCCAAAATCTATCGCCTTGCAAAACCCGGAAGACACATCATTATGGGTTGCCAGGCCAACGCTATTCACGGAAACGATTTTCAAACCCTTTATTTGGGCCCTGAATGGCACTGGTAACTGGCTGCTCAAGCTAGCTGGTGTCGAACCAGCCAGCGGCCACGAATTAGTTCACTCCGTCGAAGAACTGAAAATGATCGTAACCGCCAGCGCCGAGGTTGGTGTAGTCGAGGCCGAAGAACGAGAGATGCTGCATGCCGTGTTCGATTTTGGCGAATTATTAGTGCGGCAGGTGATGATCCCAAGGACAGAAATTTTAGGTATCGAAGCCGATATGGATTTGGACGAGAGCATTCGTATTGCTACTCATTCAACGTTTACTAAATTCCCGGTCTTTGATGATAGCCTAGACAATATCATCGGCGTTGTTCATATTAAAGACCTATTGCGTGCAGAGCATGATCCTGAGAGGAGTTCATTTCTGGCGCGTGAACTAGTCCGAGAGGCCTTTTTCGTACCTGAAAATGTTCCTGTGCGCAAAGTGCTGCAAGAGTTCCGCGATCGACGCCAACATATCGCCATCGTAATCGATGAGTTCAGTGGCACAGCAGGATTGGTCACTTTAGAAGATCTGATGGAGGAAATCGTCGGAGAAGTAAGTGACCCATTCGATTCCCCGAATCCGGAAATTCAGGTGCAGTCGGATGGCACAGTGATCATTGAAGGCTTGGCATTGATCGAGGAGGTTAACGAAGAACTAAATTTAGAATTGAGTGATCCCCATTATGATACGATTGCTGGCTACGTTTTGGGAAAGCTAAATCGAATGGCAAAACTGGGCGATGTTGTTGAAATTGGCGGTGGCAAGCATATGGAAGTCATCAAATTGGACGGGATGCGCATTGAGCAACTTTCCTTGGGACAAGCTGAGGCAACGTCAAAATCAGATGACTAGTAATCCCCCAGGTATGACTGAATAAATATCGTGCGATGACGATTTTTGTTGAAATTGCAGTGAATGTCCCCCGGGTTTCGGGGGTCTTTCATTATCACCTACCTGAACATTTGGAAGACAAGGTAGATTGTGGGCATCTGGTAGTTGTTCCCTTTGGGCAGCAAACCGTTCAAGGGGTGGTATTGCACAAAGTGCAAAACCCATCAGTCACTAAGACCAAAGCTGTCCAAGCCCTGCTTGATCCAAACCCGGTTGTTACACCCGGACAACTTCAACTAGCCCCATATATTTCCGACCACTATCTTGCGCCTCTAGCCGCCTGCCTGGGCATCATGCTGCCTCCTGGGTTGAGTCAAATGGCGGATACGTTGTACAAGTTGACCCAGGCCGGTGAAAAAATTGCGAAGAATAGTGGGAGGTGGAGGGTGGAGGGTAAACCACTTACCCAGGCACAATTCCGCCTATTCAGCTTGTTGAAAGAGCGCGGCCCTTTGCGAGGTCGTCAAATAGCTCGTGCCCTGCCGCACCGAAACTGGAAGTCCACCGCGCTGGCTTTGCAGCGCAGGGGATTTCTTACGATGGAATCTGTGCTTCAGGAACCCAGTGTACGTCCTAAAACCGAACGTGTTGTGCGATTGGCATGTAGTGTTGATCAAGCTGAGGCTCAAATCGATTCTGTAGCTCGTAAAGGTAGCCAGGCTCTGCAGCGTCGGCAGGCAATTTTGAATTTCTTTGTACAAAATCAGCGTTTGATGCCTGTTTCAGATGTTTACCGGGAAACTGGAGGAAATTCAAATGACATTCAACGGCTGTCAGAATTGGGGCTGATTGAAATCCTGGAATCTCAAGTTTGGCGGGATCCTGTTGAAGAAGTAGGGTTTGTTCCCTCAGAGCCACCCAAATTAACTCAGGCGCAAGCCGATGTTTGGGAGCAGGTTCAGGCTCGGATTCAGCAAGCCTCCGCAAGGGAATCTCAGTCGCCCTATTTATTATACGGAGTTACAGGTTCTGGCAAAACGGAAATTTATCTGCGAGCGGTTGAATCCACTTTGAAGATGGGCAACCAAGCTATTGTGTTGGTGCCTGAAATCGCGCTTACCCCCCAAACAGTCCAGCGTTTTGTTTCACGATTCCCTGATCAGGTTGGTTTGGTGCATTCGCAGTTATCACAGGGTGAACGCTATGACACCTGGCGGCGAGCCCGTTTGGGGGAAATTTCGGTTATTGTTGGCCCTCGCAGTGCTCTCTTCACTCCGTTTGAAAATATTGGTTTGATCGTGGTCGATGAGTGTCACGACGATTCATATTATCAGGCTGATCCTGCGCCAAGTTATCATGCCCGCCAGGTGGCGGTAGCCTATGCTCGTCAGCTTGGCGCAGTCTGCCTGATGGGTTCAGCTACGCCGGATATTGTCAGCACGCACCGAGCAGCCCAAAAAGAATGGATCGCCCTGAGCCTACCGGACCGGATTCTGGCTCATCGACAAGCAGTGGAGATTCAGCGCGAGAAATTTCCTGGCATGCGATATAAACACCACGAGAGCGATGCACAGACGATGGAATTGCCGCGGGTGAACATTGTGGATATGCGAGTCGAATTGAAGTCTGGCAACCGCTCGATTTTTAGCCGTTCATTGCATCAAGCACTAGCCGAAGTTCTTGAACATGATCAGCAAGCCATCTTGTTTCTGAATCGCCGCGGAACGGCTACATACGTATTTTGCAGGGATTGCGGGTACGCCATGAAGTGCCCACGCTGCGAGACCCCGCTTACCTTTCATTCTGCGAACGGTAAGTTACTTTGCCATCGCTGTAATTATCAGCGCAATTTGCCCTCTAAATGTCCGCAATGCGGCAGCAATAAAATTCGGCAATACGGCACCGGCACTGAACGAGTAGAAGCGCAGGTCAGGCAGCTATTTCCCGGTGCCCGTACGTTGCGTTGGGACTGGAGTACGACGCGCAAAAAGGGTGCTCATGAGGCCATATTACGCAAGTTTGCCAGCCATGAAGCGGACGTGCTCATTGGTACGCAAATGCTGGCGAAAGGGCTGGACTTGCCGTTGGTTACACTGGTAGGCGTTGTTCTGGCAGATGTGGGTTTGAACCTCCCAGATTACCGCGCCGGGGAGAGAGTTTTTCAGGTCCTTACCCAGGTCGCTGGCCGAGCTGGGCGCAGCCCACTGGGTGGACAAGTAATTCTGCAAACCTTCCAACCAGAACACTATGTCATTCAATCAGCTGCGTCGCATAGTTATCGAGAATTTTATCGCCAGGAATTGGGATTCCGCCGGGAGCTAGGATATCCTCCCTTTGCGAGCTTAGTTCGTCTGGAGTTTCGGGGGCAGGATTCCCCTAAGGTAGAAGCATCCGCCCAAAAAGTTGTTAAAAATATTCGAGAAAACATTTCCGATACAACCGAAATCATCGGACCGATCCCCTGCTTTTTTTCCCGCATTCGCGGTATGTATCGCTGGCAACTCATCTTACGAGGGCCAAATCCGGTAAAAGCGATACAAAATCTATCGCTAAAAGGATGCAAAATTGAAGTTGATCCCATTTCTTTGCTATAATGTTCAAGTGTTTTCCAGTAACTTTATTAAGTTGGAGCTCCCTATGCAGTTACGGCACGAAATTTTAACCTGGCATGATATCGACAAATTGATCGATCATCTGATACCCCAATTCGATTACGAAATTGATGGCATGTTGATGATCACGCGGGGGGGCATAATTCCAGGGGGGATGTTGGCTGAAGCGTTGGGCATCACGCATGTATTAACGGCAGCTGTAGACTTCCCTGCTGAAGTTGATAGGGATGCTTCGAAGTTGTATGCCTGGCCAGAATTTATCCAGTTTCCCAATGATCAGCTATTAGAGGGGCGGCGGATATTGATCGTCGATGATGTCTGGGGATCAGGGAGAACAATCACCGCGGTACGCAATAGGGTTGGCTCTGCTGGCGGGGTGCCCTTTACCAGTGTGCTACATTTCAACCCTAACCGTAATTTATTTGGCACCGCCCGGCCGGATTATTATGCTGCCATCACGGATGCCTATATCGTTTACCCCTGGGAAATCGACCGCGGCACGGATCAGATTTTGAAATCTCCCATTGGTGAAGGATAATCTATTTTTCTTGGGCTGCCAGCTTTTTTCGACGGGTAAATTTCCCCCACATCATTTCCAATACTAACGCTGTACGCCAAAATGAGATGGCCGCCATTCCGTGCGCCAGGACGGCAAACAGGGGTGGTGTTTCGAGTGTGTAATATGTCCAGCACAGACGAGTTGTTCCCCAGCGTTCAAGGAAATAACCCAGGCCTGAGCCAGCGATAAAGGTCAGCACGGCAATACGATGATCTGTGGGTGTTAGCGTTAGGAAACCAACCAGGATCAAGGCCATGATTGTTAGTGATTTGTCCATCGTGGGCCAGACAAAAATCAGCATCAGGGCGTAGAAGCCCAAAAAGATTATCCAGTAGTATATTTTATATTGAACCGCTAAGATACGAAGTACTCGAAGAATTTTAAAAGTAAATCTTTGCGACCTTTGCGTCTTCGCGGTGATATATGTGAGGACGGTATTCAAGATCCGCGTTAGACGGTCAATGGATAAACTTGCAATGGGCCAGGCCGGGATGATCCATAAGGGTGGACGTTCATCGGTGTAGTAAGTCCAGATTTCAGTCTGTGTTCCCCAACTTTCAATAACCAAACCACCCACCAACCCTACGAAAACGATCATCGCATCGGCGCGCAGGTCGGCTCCGGCCATGATCAACAGGGACATAACCAAAAAGATGCCGATCAACAGCCAATCGATGTACCACCACCAGGGGCCTTGCCAATCGATATACGAGAGATATTCTTCTGCCAATGGCCACCAGATGTAAATGATCAAGAAGATGGTCACTAAAAATGCGCTCAATATATAATAGCTGGCTTTTGTCCAACCCAAGGCGGATGCCAGGCGTTTGAGCAGCGATGGTTTCTTTGTGTCCATTGACATGGCGGAATTGTACTATAATCGGGAGGTCGAGTTGAAGGTGGCACGTCGCAGGCGGCAAGCTATAATTGTTGATTTTCTATGATTCCAATCACACTTTCTCTTTCCGGTTTTCTTTCTTACCGCGATCCTGTTGAGATCGATTTCACTTCATTTGATTTGGCTTGTATTGCCGGCCGCAATGGTGCTGGCAAATCGTCAATTTTGGATGCCATCACTTGGGCACTATTTGGGCAGGCGCGACAGCGTGGAGATGCCATTATCAACACGCAAAGCGACAATGCTGAGGTGGTGTTGGTATTCCAATATGAATCCAATCTGTATCGGGTTCAACGCACAAAGACGGAGGGCAAAACAGGGATTCTAGAATTACATCTTGCTCAAAATGGCGGCGAGTTGGGAGTGGGAAATGGACAGTTAGAAAACCTCAGTTGGAAAGCGCTTACTGAGCGTACCATGCGTGATACGCAAATGTCTCTGGAAGACATCCTGCGATTAGATTATGACACTTTTGTCAATGCTGCTTTTTTCTTGCAAGGGAAGGCGGATCAATTTACTCAGCAGCGCCCTGGAGATCGTAAGCGCATCCTGGCAAATATTCTCGGTTTGGAGGTTTGGGATGAATTCCGACGACGAACGGTGGAGCAGCGCAAATCCATCGAAAGCCAGACATCTTCACTTGATGGCCGTCTAACAGAGATCAATGCTGAGTTGGCCGAAGAGGATGTTCGTAAACAACGTTTCAGAGAATTAGAAGCTGACCTTGAATTACTGGTAAAAACGCGCAAATCTCAAGAAGAAGCCCTAAAAACGGTAGAAAAATCCATCGATCTGTTGAATGAACAACGTAAAACAGTCGAAAAATTGGCTCAAGGATTGGAAACGACTAAGATCAGGTTGGATGGTTTGAACTCGAGAGTTGGGGATCGCCAAATGGAGTTTGATAATTACGCTCAAATACTCGCTCGAGTTGATGAGGTTAATTCTTCGTATAGACATTGGGAACAATTGAAGGAAGAATTATCTCGTTGGGAGAAGGTTGCTGAACAATTCCGTGAGCATGATAAGCGCCGCCAGGAGCCATTGACTGCTATCGAGACGGAGCGGGCACGGCTTACACAAGAACTAGAGAGCCTGAATGAGCGGGAAACAGTGATAAGTGGTCGATTGGCAGTGGTCAGTGAGTATCATGTTCAAATTTTAGATTTCGAGGAGTCGATTGAAAAACTTCAGAAGCAACTGGATGAAGGCAAATCGCTCGAGGGCGAGTTGGTGGCTGCCCAGGAAAAGCTGGCTGAAGCCAGGGCTGAAAACCCACGCCTAAAGGATGAGATGGCAAAGTTGAAGTCACGCATCGATCGATTGGCTGAAACCGGTGAAGATGAATCCCTATGTCCTCTGTGTGGTCAACCCCTGAAGCCAAAAGAACGGCAACGGTTGATAGATGAACTTAATACCGAAGGCACGGAAATGGGGGACAAATTTAGAGCAAACAAGAAGCTGCTCGAAGATGCTGATCAATTGGTTATGGGGTTGCGAGAAAAGACAGGCGCACTTCAACCTGTTCAAAATGAATTACGTGAGAAAACTCGCCAGTTCGATAAGCTTAATTCTGAGATCAATCAAATTGAATCCCAAAAAGAAGAATTTCAACAACAAAGCCAACCTCGTATTGAAGAAATCAAACAAATTCTTCTTTCCGGTGATTTTGCGGACAAATCGCGTGCAGAATTGGCACAGGTCGACACAGAGTTAAAGGATATCGGTTATGACGCAGCCGTGCATGATGAAACGCGATATGCCGAAGAGGTTGCCAGAGTCGTGGATGATGAGTATCGCTTGCTAGAAAAAGCTAAGGCTGCCAGTGAGCCTTTAGAGCGCGAAATTGCTGAATTAGGGGTTGAAATCACAGGTCTAAAAGAAGAAATTGAAAAACAGCAAAGCGCGTTTGCTGAGGCAGCCGCTAACCTTGAGACTGCCGAGGAGCAAGCCCCGGACCTGCGCACGGCTCAACGCGATTTATTGGATATGCAAGAGAATGAAAATCGACTCCGAATGGATGTTGGTGCTGCTCAGCAAAAGGTGCTCGTTCTCGACGATCTCAAATACCGCCGCCAGTCCCTTGAAGCCGAACGAGAAGTACTTGCAAAAAAAATTGGCCAATTCAAGCAGCTTGAGACGGCTTTCGGTAAAGATGGTGTGCCAGCCTTACTCATCGAGCAGGCTTTGCCGACCATTGAATTGCGCGCCAATGAAT
The DNA here is from genome assembly GCA_964629085.1 of uncultured Anaerolineales bacterium. Taxonomy (GTDB): domain Bacteria; phylum Chloroflexota; class Anaerolineae; order Anaerolineales; family UBA11858; genus NIOZ-UU35. The sequence continues at coordinate 54,674 of CAZVPR010000017.1, read as the reverse complement.
TATTGGAGCGTTTGAGCGGGGGAGAAATGTCGATTAGTTTCAAAACGCAGCGGGAACTAAAAACCAGAGACAACTTAAAAGAGACTCTGGATATACAAATTAGTGACCGGGTTGGCATTCGTGATTATGAGATGTTCAGCGGGGGAGAGGCCTTCCGAGTTAATTTTGCTATCCGATTAGCACTGTCGGAGATGCTGGCGCAAAGAGCGGGGGCGCGCCTGCAAACTTTAGTCATTGATGAGGGCTTTGGCAGCCAGGATGAAGTCGGACGGCAGCGCCTGCTGGAGGCCATTAACCTGGTTAAAGCGGATTTTGCCAAGATTCTGGTGATTACTCATATTGACGAATTGAAAGATGCCTTCCAAGCGCGTATCGAGGTCGAGAAAACCGATCGTGGGTCGGTGGTGCGTGTAATTTAACCTTATTCTATTCCTTCTACTAATTAGCCATTCGTTCTATTATGAATAATAACGGACAAAAAAAGATTTTTGACAAGATCAGAAATGCTTTCCCTTTGGGCATTAGCCTTGGAACTCGTCTCACCCTAAGCATCGGTATGGTGATCACGATAACAAGTATTTTCCTTTTTGTAGGAATCTATCGGCTAGAAGAACAGCGTGCTGTTCAACAAATTGACACGCAGGCCCAAGCTTTGCTGACAGAAATGGTCGTTTTACGTGAGTGGGTTTCACAATATAAGGGGGTTTGGACAACACGACCGGGGAATTATTATCTGGATTCAGAAGGAAGCTATTACCGAAAAACACCAGCAATGGTAACGAAAGAGCTTTCCGAACTGTCAGACGATAAGGGTTATTACCGTTTTAATATCACCAGCTTGAATTTGACTAATCCCGATAATGCTCCAGATGACTTCGAGCATGATGCGTTGTTACGATTTGAGGAAGATCAAATTGCGGTTACATCCTTTGAGCAGTTTGGGGATGATCCCGTTTATCGGTTTATGATTCCATTGACGACGGATGCATCATGTCTTGAGTGCCATCAAGACCAGGGTTATCAGGTCGGTGATGTGCGAGGGGGATTGAGTGTATTAATTCCTGTACAAGCGATGGAACAGTCTTTAGCCAATAGCCGGCAGGTGTTAATATTCTCAGTGATCAGCATTGTCAGCTTGGTCATGATTGCATTGTATTTCATGGTTCGGAGGATGGTGATCGCTCCAGTAAGCCAATTAAAAATGGTGGCCGCTGCGGTAGGAGATGGGAATTATGATGCACGTTGTAATTTGAATACTGGAGATGAATTAGAAATGTTGAGTGAAACGCTGAATCAGATGACAGGTAATTTGAGCGCTTCACGTGATTCACTCAATCAGCGCATAGAACAGCGCACAAAGGAATTAGACACACTATCGGATGTGTCCTTAATTATTAGTCGCGCTGGAGCATTAGAGGATATTCTTCAGGAAGCCTTGTTGAAGGTGATCCAGGTTGCTGATGTAGCTGGAGGCATAATTCAATTGTATGAGGGGGAGAAAACCTGGATAGCGGCCCAATCTGGATTGCCAAATGCGGTCTCGAATTGTTTTAGACGGTTACAAGATGACGCCAGTAATCAACCAAATTTCGAGAATTTAAGTTCTCCAATCCAAGTTTTGGATGTCGAATCCACTTTTTGTGATGCTTTCTTCCCAGGCTCTCGATGTAAAGAAAGGTTGGCAGAGTGTGCTCTTGTCACGGAAGGGTATTCTAGTTTCGCTTCTGTGGTGCTGAGTTCCCGGAGACGATCTTTGGGGGTGTTGATGTTATTTAGTAATGATCCTAGCAGGTTTACGTCTGAGTTCATGCAATTATTAGAGTGTATTGGGCATCAGTTAGGCGTGGCGGTTGAAAACGCCCGTTTTCACCAACGCACCGAGCAAGTTGCTATTTTAGAAGAGCGCACGCGCATTTCTCGAGAGCTGCACGATAGTTTGGCTCAAACGCTTGGATGGCTGCGGATCAAAACTGAGATCTTGGAAGATGATTTGCGGCTAGGCGAAATTGAGCGTACACAGGAAGACCTGACGGCTATCAGGCGGGTAGTACGAGATGCTTGTTATGATGTGCGCGAATCGATTGATGGTTTGCGCAAGCGGCCAACTGGAGATCTGACTGCAACTGCGGCGGCCTGGATTTCGGAGTTTCGCCAACGAAGCGGACTGCGAACTGATTTTCGATCTAAGGACGGCGATGTGCGTCTTTCAGCCGTTGTCGAAGCTGAGTTATTGCGGATATTACAAGAGGGATTGACGAATGTCAGGAAACACGCCCAGGCCCAAATGGTGCGCGTAGATTTTCAAATAAAAGGAAGTTTCGCCGAGCTTATCATCGAAGATGATGGCGATGGCTTCGATTATGAAATTGAGCAGGATGGCGGCCATTATGGTTTGCGGATTATGCGCGAACGGGCTGAACGATTGGGTGGATCATTCAATATCGAGACGGCACCTGGGAAGGGGGCGAAAATTACTGCTCTTTTGCCCTTGTTTCCGGCTGCGCGACATCAAATTGGGTGAAATGTGAAAGTGAATTACGGCAAGCATTGAACGATATTGGAGAGCAAAAGAATGCCTGAATTAAAACTACCTATTCGAATTATGTTGGTTGATGATCATGCACTATTTCGAGATGGGATCATAAGTTTGCTGAACAGAGATGATCGTTTCGAGATCGTTTCTGTAGCTGAAGATGGAGAAACAGCTCTCCGGAATATTGAAAAGGTTAATCCCGATATTGTGCTGATGGATATTCAAATGCCTGGAATGGGAGGCATTGAAGCTGCAGGTCGTATATTATCGAACAGGCCAGAGCTAAAGGTTATTATGATCACCGTTTCTGAGAAGGAACATGACTTGTTCGAAGCAATAAAAGCGGGTGCACAAGGGTATATCCTGAAAACCGATACAGATGGAAAATATATGCGCAATGCCATTATTAGTGTTGCTGCCGGGGAAGCAATTATTCCACCAGCAATGGCGCCGCGTTTGCTGACTGAATTCGCATCATTGGCACATGGAATGCCAACTCAAGTGCCCGAAGAAGAGCAAACTAACCCCATGGAAAATGATCAGGTCAAAGAGGAGGAGCCACCCAAAACTCCAGACCAACAGCACAAATCATCCCAATTAACCCCTCGAGAATTTCAGGTGCTGGAATTGGTGGCCCAAGGGTTGACCAACAAGGGGATTGCCTCTCGGTTATCCATCTCTGAAAATACAGTGCGTTCACATTTGCGGAGTATTATGGATAAGCTACATATGAACAGTCGAGTTCAGGCAGCGTTATGGCTGCAGGAAAAGAAAGCAAAATCATCCTGAAGGACTAGTCCAAACCGATTAAAAGAAAATGCTATTAGAAAATGCCTTCCTTTTTAATATAAAAGACCATCCCTTTTTGCGATATGTTTCACGAGATGTCTTGCGTAAAATTAATGCTAGATTAAAGAGTTGTGTTTTCTACATTAAAGGCTTTCACGGTGTCTTAGTTTTTCTAAGCCGTAAAACGCCAACCACTGGCAATTTTTCGAAAGGTAACTTCCTATGCAACTAATTCGCCGAATTCAAGAGTTAAATAAACCCCTTCGTATTTTAGTTTATCTCCTAATTCTTATCGTGGCAGGGTTTGTGTTGCCCTTTCTTTCATGGTTAGTCGGTGATGAAAGCTTTACGGCAACATCCGACGCAAACTTTTGTGTGGGATGTCACAGCATGGAACCTTTTGTCCTCTCCAATGCTGATGCTCTGCATGGCGGTGACAACGATTTTGGGATAAAAGCCAGCTGCGCTACCTGCCATTTACCTCATGACAATTCAGCACAATATCTTTATGAGAAAGCTCGTACTGGACTACATGATATTTTTGTTGAAACCTTTCGCGATACCAGCAAAATCGATTGGAAAGCCAAGAGCGATTATCGGGAAGAATTTGTTTATGACTCTGGCTGTATGACCTGCCACAGTGAACTGGAAGCAGCCACAATGGATGAAGAAGATCATCGAAATTATTTTGAAGGGATTACGGACTCTAAGTGCGTAACCTGTCATGAGGAGGTAGGGCATTCGAATCTAAACAAATATCTACTCCAAAGCAAATATGAATAGGTACACTAACCATAAGTATCTTGAGGAGATGCAAATCATATGAAAAATTATAGATGGTTACTACTTGTTACCGTCGCTATATTAATGGCCTTAGCCATGTCTGCGTGTGGCTCCCAGCAGACTGAGGAAGTGGTCGATCCATTGGCTGAAATAACTGACGAAGCCCGAGAGTGTATCGATTGCCATATCGATGAAACCTTGGGAATCGTAGCTGATTGGGATGGCACCCGCCATATGGAAGAGGCTGTTACATGTATCGATTGTCATCAGGTTGATCCTGATTCACCCATGGCTTTGAAGGATGTTGAAGGTCATGAAGATGTAGGCGTTGCCGTCTCTATGTTGGTTTCGCCATTAGTTTGTGCAGAATGTCATGAAGATCAGTTCGCACAATTTAGTGCCAGTGGGCATTACCGTTCCCATATTCAGCGCGTTCCCAAAGAAGGGTTGACCGCACTCACCACTGTGCATGAAGGCCGCAATCACCCCGAATATAGCAATGCGCCTGAAGAGACTGGCTGTATGCAATGTCACGGTACCGAATTTGTGCTTGATGATACTGGCCACCCGACGGCGTCCACATATCCCAGTGCGGGTATGGGCAATGTCTACCCTGATGGCAGCATCGGCAACTGTACTGTTTGCCACAGCCGCCATAAATTTGATATTGCTGAGGCCCGAAAACCCGAAGCTTGTGGCGGCTGCCACATCGGACCAGATCACCCCGATCTCGAAGTGTACGAAAATACCAAACATGGACAAATCTTTGCCGCTGAAGGCGAAGAATGGGTCTGGGATAGCCCCTCCGGTGAATGGGAGCCTGGGGACTACCGTGCCCCCACATGTGCCACTTGCCACCAGAGCGGTATTGGCGATCTTGAGCCTACCCACAACGTTACCGAGCGCCTGTACTGGAACCTGTGGGCTAAAGTTTCCAAGAAGCGCACAGAATCGGATGTGATCAGCATGTTCTACGGTGATGGCGACAAAGGGCGCGAATTGATGATGGAAGTCTGTCAGACTTGCCACTCATCCACGCACACCGAAACGTACTTCGTTTCGGGCGACAATGCTGTCAAACTCTACAATGAAGCTTATTGGGAGCCAGTCGAAGCTATGCGTGTCGAACTGGCCGAAGCTGGTTTGTTAAAAGAGAATCCTTGGGAAGATGGCTTTTTGAATCTTCACTATTACATTTGGCACCACGATGGTCGCCGCGCCCGCCAGGCCTCCATGATGGGTGCACCAGATTGGGCGCACTGGCATGGTTTCTTCATGCTCCAACAGAAACTATACCTCGCTACCGCCATTTACGAGCAACGCATAGAAACGGGCGAAATTGAAGCTGCGGCTCCTTGGGCTCTTTCCCCCTAAAGTACTTACAAATAATTAAGCAGAACAATGCTTAGAATAAAACTCCCCGTCCAATTTTTGATGGGGAGTTTTTATATCTTAACGGTCAAATACCGATTTAGCGAATCTCTGTATAAAGATTTATACTCAATGATGAATGGTTTGTAGAATTTTCATTTCCGTAAGCCCGCCTTCGGCATGAATCCCGAAAGGGGTGAAGCTTGCCCTGTCCCCGTAGGGGAGTCTGAAGGAAATCTCCGTCCCGCTGTGTCCGCCCATGGCGAGGGCGGGAGATTCTTGGCTACGCTCAGAGTGACAATTTTTTTTAGATATTATTATTCATCCATAAACTTACTTAAAAATCTATATTGGGTGAGTATGAATACTCTATATTCAATCACGGTTCTGTTCCAAAATACACCATGTAGATAAACTGTTGGGCTACCGAGATTTACTAATTTCGCATTGGGCGAGTATCTCCGTTTCTTCGACGGGGATTTTTCATTAAATCAATACCCAAATTCCCAGCGCGATCCCTGCCCCAACCGCCGAAGCCAGGAAATTGACCAGATCGTTGTTCAGCCAGGCCCAACCACGAATTTGGGTTGTCTCTGTTCCGCAGGAGTGTGTAGGATGGCGTTCAGTTTCTTTTTGACAAGTTGGGCAATAGTAAATTGCCTGAACTGTGGCACCCAGGAGCGAATCGAATAACGATCCGCTGACTCCCCCTAAGGTGGCTGCCAGCATCAGGTCCCAGGCGCCACGCCCAACGGAGAAGGCCGCGCCAGCGATCCCAATTAACAAAGCTCCCCCTGTGGTTGCAAGCGTCCCTAAAAGCGAGATGCCCCCCGAAGTACCCGGTTCCACTTTTTGTCCTGTTGTTATTAACCGTGGACGCTCAGGATTCAAGACACCTAATTCTGTAGCCCAGGTATCAGCATTGACCGTGGCCATAGCTCCGGCATAGGCGATCCAAATCCAGAATTGATCGTGGAGAAACGGTGTGATCAAAACTAAAATAGTTCCGACACCATCATTGGCCAAAACCTGTGCCCAATCGCGTTGATTACCCTTGGAGAATTTTTCGTTGATGAAGGTCTTGCGTTTGCGGAATGCCTTTGAGAGCGCGCTGGAAGTTATGAAAAAGGTCAGTAGCAACACTGCCCAGGGCCAGCCTCCGATCCCAAAAATAAATGCTCCCGTGATTGCCGCCGCAATGGCTCCGCTGGTAGATAGTGATCCTGCTCGCCAGGCTATCAGGCTAATCAGGATTCCGGCGAGAATTCCAATGAGAATCTGCATAAGTCTGTGGATAAGTGAGGGTTTTTCTGTGGATAATTGGTTTTTCCCTGTGGGTAACTAGCTGATGATTAGAATGTAATTTACAGCTAGCAAAAATAAGCCTCCGACCAGTACGCTGATGCTCCAAAATAAATATGCCCAAGAGTGGCTATCATCGCTGCGGTAGAAGAATAAACCCAATGAACTGTTAAACAAAAGGGCGAGAAAATTTAATATGGGAATAAGCATCAATTGGATACTGGGAATAAGATCACGCGGGGCGCCCAGCGGTGTAAAACCCAACGAAACCTGGGAATATTGGGGAATGGTCAGGCTAACCCAGATCAGTAAAATCAAATTTTCGATAATAGCGAGGATCAATAGAATTCGAGCTGAAGGGGCAGACCAAACCCGGGCAAATAGGAAGCTTGGGTGAATAGAAATTGCCTCGGTTGGGTTTAGCGACCCCAATTCGATCAGGCGTTGATAGGCTCGCGAGAACTTTGCCGGATCTTCAGGGGATATCGCATATACGCGATCATGGGTGCCTATCAGAGTCAGGTTGGTAGCTTGCGAAGCCAAAAATTCAACGGGACGGCCATCGGGGAAACGCCGAGTTCCCAACATGGCTCCAGGCCAGCGCAACCGTGGCAGTTGCAGTGGAATTTCCAGGTCTGAAATCGGCCTTAGCCAGAGGATGTCATTCGTAGGGATCTTTACCACGCGCCAGCCCCATTGCAAGCGGATGTGATCGCGTTCGAATATATAGCTGGCGTTATAAAGGGTATATAGACGGTATCCCAATACCGGAACCAGGAGAATCCCCAAAATCATAGGAGTCAAGAAAAATAAAAAAACCGGTCCGACTCGAGCACCTGTTGACTGCCAGAGTCCCAGGCCGGCGGCGCTGAGAATAAACAAGATCAACCCAATTTGGAAAATTATCCCATTCCGTTTGGGCGGATAGAATGTGTAAGTGTCGTTCACGGTGGTTATTTATACCATAACCTTGCCTAACCCATTGCTTGCCTTTATAATTTCAAACAAATGTTCTATTCTTAAGCAGGTTGATATGGCCTTAGATTTTCAACAAGTAAGACAGCAAGTGATTGAGATGGGTGAGAATGCGCCGCTTCGGGCACAATATTTATCCGAAAAGCGGCAAGAAGCTATGGCAATTTTGGAAGCATATGCATCAGAAATCGTACAATTACAAGCCAAAGTCGAGGCTGCGATATCCGCTAATCCCAATGTGCGTTGTGCAGTTCCTAAAGATGAATATTTAAATCATCGCGCCGGGTGTCCAAATGTCGTTGAAAAAGTCACCATTCTTGCTGCCGATGGCTCGCAGATCAACCCGGATCGGCACGCTTCTGTGGATTATTGTCTTGTTAATGTGGGGGCAATCCAGATGCAGGTAGGTGAGGCAGGATCGCCTTTGACCACCATTCGCAGCAGATTGCTTTATGATCAGCAGATGTTCGTAGCCGGTAGCCGCATTACCGAGCGCATGGTGGCCTTGATGCGCGACCTTAGTGAACGAACGTTATTGGCTGAATTATCAAAAGATTTAGAGCTGCCCATAATCACGCTAACAGATGGCCCTCTCGAGCTTTGGGTCGGACGTGAAGGCGCTTTAGAAGCCAGGGAATATGAAAGGATGTTCAAGGAATATCTGGGCACCTTAAGAGAACTTCATATTATTGGTGCTTCTACGGCTGGTTACATCGACAAGCCCCGTGGAGATTTATTGGTACGTTTATTGGAGATCGCCATTCTGCCCCAAGATGAGTTGGACAAGGCCGGGCGAGACCATCGCCCTTTCCGTGGGGCTGTGGTGGACGCAGATCTGTTTTCAGTTTTGCTTGACCCCGGAGAGCGTTCAGCAGTATTCGAAATTCAATCTCGAAATGCCGATAAATATACTGCGGAATTGGCTTTGCATTTCTTTTACTTGAATGTTGGCCGCGATCAAAAGCATCCCTACCCTGTGCGAGTTGAAATCCCGGCTTGGGTTGCTAACGATACTCAAATGTTAGATGATCTGCATGCTACCCTAGTGAAACAATGCCAAGTGTTAGGGACACGCACCTATCCATACTTATTACATCGCTCCCATGAAGTAGCGGTGGTCACAAAAGATGAAAAGAGACAGTTGGAGAATATGATTGCTATCGAGTTGCAAAGCCGGGGTGTCCAAGTTTCTGGTGAATCATCAAAGTTAGGCGCTAAAGGCGATAGTAAACAAACAGGAAGGTATCCGAGATGAAAGCTATTGAAATCGGCCGATTACTTCGGGCTGGAACGACGGGATTCGTTGTGGGTTGCCGCGTTTCACAGTTGGACGCACCTGCATTTGGAGGCCTGGTAAAGACTGATTTGGGGGATCAGTACCTTGTATATGGGCTTATATATGATATTCGCATCGATGATGATGGCATCGTGCGGCAGCTCGTTACAGCCGATGGCGTTGATGATAACGTCATCGCCGACAACCGAGTCAACCGCAATGTGCCGGTGGAGATCAGCGTGCTCACGGTCGGATATTCTCAAAACGGCCAAATCAAGCATTTATTGCCGCCGCGTCCCCCACTCAGCCTGGATGTGATCTATCAGTGCAGTTCGGAAGAGATCTGTCAATTTTCTTCAACAGGGAATTTCGGCTATTTCCGGCATATTTTGCGCGCAAATGACGCTCCCATCGGCGAATTGCTGGCCGCGCATGTCGAACAAACAGATGGTGCCCACAAGACAACTGGTGATCCCCAGTGGGCACGCGCCGCGACTCAGGAATTGATCGCGCTGCTGAGGGATGATTATCCTACATTGATGGCGGTGCTGGGTGCCATTGGCGATGCGATTGAATTGCAGGGAGGCAACTAATGGAAAGAAAACAGATTGGATATGTCGTTGGTGGCGGCCTGAAAGATAAATTCCGCATCAGGCTTGAAATTCCAGCGCATGATGTCCAGGAAGGTGCTTTTGTGGTCATCGAGAGTTTACCTTGGTATTTCTACGGTTTGGTGACCGATATTCAGCTTGGCGCGACTGACCCTCGCTTCGCCGACGAACAGAGCGAGGCGCGCTTTCCGGAGGGTATCGGGCAGCTATTACACGGTCAAACACTTTACACAAATTTAGAGGTGCTACCCGCTTTGATGTTCGATATTGGCCCCGAGCTGGGTACCAAAGAACATGCCAACTGGGCATCGGCCATTGATGCCGGATTGCGGGATGAACCACGACCTTTACCGGTAAAGACGGTTCCCCCACACCATTCGAAAGTTTTTCTGGCCAATGAAGGGGATATCGCCGAAATCTTTGGCAAGGAGAAAAAAGGCAATTTCGTCATCGGCTATACCCGTGAACAAGATCACCCCGTGCGCATCAACATGGAGAAATTCGTTCAGCGGTCGTCTGGAATCTTTGGTGCCACCGGCACAGGCAAATCCTTCCTGACCCGCATGGTACTGGCCGGCTTAATTCACTACAACGCTGCCTCTGTGCTGATCTTCGATATGCACAATGAATACGGCTTGGATGACACCGCTTCCGATACCGGTGAAAAGGTGATTGGCCTGAAGACCAAATTCCCGGCTAAAGTGCGGGTGGTTGGTTTGGGGGCTGGCTCACAAATCCGCGGTCATAGCCCGGATTTCAATCTTGAGATTGCCATGAGTGATATCCGCCCGGCCGATATTGAACTCCTCTCCCGTGAACTCAACTTGCGTGAGACCACGCCAACAACCTTGGACGCATTAATAAAAACCTTTGGTGCTGAAAACTGGTTCCGTGAGTTCCGCCAGATGAAGACGGGCTCTTTCATCGAAGGGGATGACGGTAAGAAAATCCCCGCGCCGGATAGCGTGGCTGCATGGGCCAATGCGGAAGGCGTCAATGTCATGGCCGCCGAGGGATTGCATAACAAATTGCGACGGGTTTTTAACACCGATTATGTCGTTGAGCAACCTGCAGTCGATAGCATAGCAGAGATTATTAAGGCTCTTGAGGCGGGGCAGCATATTGTGCTCTCGTTTGGCAAGAACGAAAGCGATCTGGATTATTTATTGGTGAGCAATTTACTTACCCGCAAGATTCGCCATCGGTGGGAACAACGCGCTAATGAATATCGCAGTACTGGGAAGAGCGAACCGCGCCCCCTGGTCATCGCCGTCGAGGAAGCTCATAAACTGCTCAATAGCGAAATGGCTCGGCAAACCACATTCAGCACCATCGCCCGCGAATTACGTAAATACTATGTCACATTGTTGATCATTGACCAGCGTCCCTCTCAAATCTATGATGAGGTAATGTCGCAGTTAGGTACGCGTATTTCTGGCTGGCTTGGCGATGAAGATGATATTCGAGCGGTGCTTTCTGGGCTTTCAGGACGAGATTCATTACGGGGCATGTTGGCCCGTCTTCAGCCTAAAGAAGAAGTCTTGCTCCTGGGGTGGGGTGTCCCCATGCCCCTACCGGTTCGATCTCGACGATATGATGATATCTTTTGGGCTGAATTGCTGGAAAATAAAACAAAAAAGAAATATGATCCCGAAAAAAATCTTCAGGAGTTGGGCTATGACTAAGGCAACCAATCCCTGAATGTAATATCATTTTTGTTACACATCAGGCATTTGAAGGGACAAATGTCTAGGCAATAGGGAAGTATGCCACTATATAATTGCTGGTAGCTGTTATACATTTGTGTGAATGATTTGGGGTTGCGCTTTTGCTCCAGGGATTCATTATTCTAAACCACGCAGCATAGACCACCCTGACAAATAAGCTAAGTTAATGGTACCGGTTCCAAATTTTGATATGTTGCCAGAAATATTGCCTAAGGTAAAGATCTTTGAGGGACTCAGCTGTAGTCAGTTAGAGTTGCTTTCCCCCTTATTTAACTTGTGCTCATGTGAAACAGGTGATGTAATCTTTAGCCAGGGTGATGAAGCTGAGAATTTGTATGTTGTCGTTGATGGCGCAGTTGATATTTGCTTTAATCCTGACGATGGTGAACCGATTACAGTTGCCCAAATTGAAAAAGGCGGTGTTTTCGGTTGGTCAGCAGCCTTTGGGAGTGAGTGTTACACTTCGGGAGCCCGTTGTGTAGAAAAATCTATGTTGTTGTGTGTTCGAGGGAATAATTTAAAGGAGTTCCACGAAAATCATCCAAAAACGGGTATACTTATTTTAGATCGACTGGCCAAAGTGGTTGCCAGCCGATTGAAGAGTACACATACTCATAGCCAGGTGGTTGCCATGTTGGAACATGGCCTCAAAAATGGTGTCAAACCGCTCGGAGGATGATCGATGACAGAAACTGCAAATAACGAAGCAGGTTATTCGAAAGAGCAAATGCTCAAAGGCTTAATCGCTCAAGTAAGTTCCTATGTTGAGCAATACCATGGCGGATCAGTCGAAATGGTGGCTCTAGAAGGCAATCAGTTAAAGGTGCGTTTAGGCGGCGCTTGTGTTGGATGTCCATTATCTGCAGCGACACTGCAAGGTTGGGTTGCTGGAACGGTAAAGCAATTTTTCCCGGATGTTGAAGTGGTCGGTGTGAATGGGGAGTAGGAGTAGAAAATGGCTTTCCTCGATTTGGTAAATTTTGTTAGTTGGATCGTACGCTTTTTAGGGATGTTGGTCTTTGGGCTGGCAGCGGGATGGTTTACGTTGTTCGCCTTCAAGCAACCAAAGAAACACTGGCAATTGCAGATTGCCGTCTATTTGGGGATATTGCTTCTGTTTGGGTTGTTAGCACGCTTTACAACCGCAGGAGCCTTGGGCGGGTTTGCACTGGGTCTCGGCGGCGGGTTGCTATACTGGGGCTTGAAAACTGAAAAATCTCCAGAAGATGAGGTTGCTGAAGAGGAGTAGAAACCCGAATTACAGGAAAAATTAAACGGGCACCAACTGATCGCGTGGGTGCCCGTTTCGATTTAATTCTATTCCCAAAGAAATTCTGTTATTCTTCGCCGTCAGTCCCATGGCCTTCCTCGACGATGGGGTTACGTGCCAGGAAATCTTCCACAAGCAAGATGCTGTCACCGGCACGCTGGATGGTCTTCAGCAGCGTACCCATGGTGGAAATCTCTTCCAGTTGTTCTGCGACGAACCAACGCAGGAAATCTTGGGCGATGTAATCTTTATCTTTGACCGCGATGTCCATCAGATTGTTGATCATTTTTGTGACATCGGTTTCCCAATCCAGGGCCAATTGAGCGCAGTGCTCGGGGCCAGTGAAATCATAGAAAGTTTTTTCGATCGCGGGGATGCGCACCTGACCACCAGCTTCGACGATAAAATGGGCAAATTTCATGGCGTGCATCTTTTCTTCTTCGGCCTGGCGATAGAAGAAGGCGGCCAGTTGGGGCAGGTCATCGGCGTCGAAATAAGCGGCGATGCTGACATATTGCAGGCTGGCGGCAAATTCGGCCCCGACCTGGGCGTTGATGGCGTTTTCTAATTCTTTACTGATAATCATTGTTTTCTCCTAAAAAAATCCTCATTTACTTTCAAGGATTGATTATAGCATTTTGGTTTTAGGGTAATGTTAAATCTTTGTAAGTTTTCTATAGGCTCATCGCACAGCCATCGGCGCGGGGGTCGCTGCCCCCTGTAAGAACTCCACTTTCAGGGTTACGGATGATGACCTGGCCGCGTCCGAAAAGGGCGCGCTCATAACCATCGATGAATTGGGCCGGGTGCCCCATCTTTTCCAATGTTTTGATTACTCTTTGGGGAATACCCGCTTCGAGAGCTACAATGCCGCCGGCTTCACCATCCGAAATACAGAAACGCGGGCGATCCAGTGCAGCCTGGGAATTGAGTTGGTCATCGATCAGGGCGCTGGCAACCTGCAAGTGTCCCTGGGGTTGCATGAAGCCGCCCATAACGCCGAAGCTGGCAAATAATTCGCCGCGTGGATGACCGTCGACAGAAGACCGCAGAGTTCCGGCCTCCGTAATCGGTCTCCTGTCGATGGTAATTAACCCTGGGATTATCGTATGATAAGGCCGTTTTCCCGGCATCAAGGCGTTGGGATGTTCAGGATCAAGACTGAAGTTGTGGCCGCGATTCTGCAAGGTGAAACCCCACCCTTTGGGGACGATACCGGTACCGAAGCCCATATAGTTACTATTGATGAATGAGCAGGCATTGCCATTGCCATCGACGACACTGAGGTAGACGGTATCTGATGATGCTGCTGGAGTGCCGTGCTGTTGATCAAGGGTTGCACGCATTGGATTGATCAATTTGCGGCGTTCGTCGGCATAGGATTTTGACAAAATTTCATCCAGTGGAATTGATGTGAATTTCGGATCGCTGACGTACCAACGAGAATCGGCGAATGCCAGACGCATGGCCTCAATTTGCAAATGTAGCCGTTCTGCTGAAAGCGGCTCCAATTCATGGATGTCGAACCCTTCGAGAATGTTCAAACCAATCAATGCTGTGAGACCCTGCCCGTTGGGGGGGCACTCCCAGATTTGGTAACCGTGGTAGGTGGTGCTGATGGGCTCATCCCAGATGGATTGATGCGCAGCCAGGTCTTCAATTGTGAGGCAGCCGCCTGTTTCTTCGATTACTGCTGCAATAGCTTCAGCAATTTCTCCCTGGTAAAAGGCTGCTTTGCCGCCATTAGCGACGGCCCTGAAGGTGCGCGCCAGCCCTGGGTTACGGAAGATGTCACCAACTTTTGGCGCGCGCCCTCCGATGGTCATTTCATGCCCATTGGGAGCTTGAGCTAGCTGCCGCTTTGCGCCACGTGCCCAAAAATATGCAGTATTTGGCGCAACCGGGAAGCCCTCATCAGCCAGACGGATGGCAGGTGCCAACACATCTGCAATGGGCATTTTCCCGTGTTTTTCAACCAGATCGCACCAGGCAGAGCAAGCGCCGGGTACGGTAATGGTGAAGGGATGATAGGGATCGGAGATTGGGGAATTCGAATCAGTGAATAGCCCCTTGTTTTTGACGAGTTCGATTGTCAACGCAGCGGGGGCACGACCGGAGCCGTTAAGCGCGCTGACCTGTCCCGTTTGAGCATCATAATAAAGGGCAAAAGCATCGCCTCCAATGCCCGTCGAAGTTGGTTCGGTAACGTTGAGCGCTGATGCTGTAGCAACGGCCGCATCGGCGGCGTTGCCGCCTTGAGCCAGGATTTCTAATCCGGCGGCCACGGCCAGGGGTTGTGTTGTGGCAACCATGCCACGTGTCCCCACGACAGGCGAGCGCCGGGAATTAAATTCATACGCAAACTGCAAAGTAAAACTCCTTAAATAGAATCACGCCAAACTGAGTAAGCTTTGTGCACGCTTGCGCAATTATACCGGCAAATCCCTAAAATCCGAATTCTAACCAATTTGTTCCAGTTATTACTGAGCAGCTTAGTGCGATGAAAATGATCAGCAAGATGAAGCCGCACCCGCACCCTAGTGGGCCACGCCCAAATCCAACTCGTTCTTGCAGCCAGTCAAATACTTTGTCAAGGATGAAGAGTTTTAGTAAGCCGGAAAGACAACCAGGACGGTCATTCATGTAAATACTCCTAAATTTATTGTGTCGTTTAAATTACTATACGGCGAATTATCGAGTTAGTTGCGCTCCCAATTGGCGAAATAGAAAGAAGGCATCATTTTTGGAGCGATGCCTTCTTTGATAATTCTTTTCTCGTCAGACAATCTCGATATGATTGCCTTCCATAACTTCACCAACCACCCACAAAGGTTGATCGATCTGTTGCCCACGCTGCAACATTTTTTCAGAGCGCTCTGGGGGGACGGAAAGCAGTAATCCCCCGCTGGTTTGCGGATCGAAGAGCAGCATAATTTCGCCTTCTTCTAGATCACGATCGAATTGGATATGTTCCTTGAAGTAAAGTTGATTGTCCGAAGCACCACCAGGGAAAATGAACTTTTCAGCGTACTCTTTTGCGCCTTTGGTGAAAGGGATTTTCTCCCACTCGAACCGCAGGCCAACCTTAGATGTGGATGCCATTTCCCAGCCATGCCCGAGTAAACTGAACCCGGTAATGTCGGTAGCTCCACTGATACCAAACTCTGCTGCCAAAGTGGCGGCATCACGGTTCAAGCGAGTCATCCATTGGATGACTTCGTTCAAATTTTCTGCGCTTGCTTTCTCTTGCTTGATTGCGGTTGAAGTTGCGCCGAAGCCCAAAGGTTTACTGAGTATCAAGACATCACCTGGACGAGCACCACCCTTGGTCATCATCTTATCGGGATGAACGAAACCCAATACGATCAATCCATATTTGGGTTCTTTGTCCTGAACGGTGTGCCCACCGGCGACAACGACACCAGCCTCGCGTGCCTTTTCGGCACCACCCCTTAGAATTTCTGCCAGGAATTCCGGCGGCAGCTCAGGGGGGAATGCTGCAACATTGAGCGCCATGAAGGGAGTCCCGCCCATGGCGTAGATGTCAGAAAGGCTATTGGCTGCGGCGATAGCGCCGTATTCGTATGGCGTGTCTACGACTGGCGTGAAGAAATCCGTCGTAACAACCAGAGCGCGCTCGTCATCGAGCCGCCAGACTGCCGCGTCGTCAGGGTCTCCGAGACCAACTAACAAGTCCGGGTGATGGTCATTGCTAAAGATATTTTCGATTGGTCGCAGAACCTGCGCCAGCGCTTGAGCGCTTAATTTAGATGCTCAGCCAGAACAGCGGGAGAGGGTCGTCAAGCGAATCTTTTTCTCGGAAGACGTTTCAGCATTTTGTGGACTCATAGATCCCTGTCAGTAATAAAGTGTAGAGACGTAGTATGCTACGTCTCTACATGAATATAAGCGGTTTTTCGACAGCTTTAAGAATTTACGGAAGCGTGCTCGAATCCGTCATATCTGGAAGCGGGAAGAGGAACGGGTTGTCGTTAGGCAGCAGCATGACATCGATATTTGGGGCAATTTCCTCAATATATCGATATGTTAGCAAATCAGAATTGCCTTTCAGTACATCAGCAATTAATTGAAGTGCTTTAGCTTCTGCTTCGGCCTGGATCAGTCGAGCTTCTGCATCGGCTTCAGCTTCGATAACAACGGCCTTCGCGCGCCCCTCAGCTACGAAAACGGCTGCGTCGGCTTCACCCTGGGCAACCTCACGGGCCTGCTGCGCTTCTTGCTTTCGCTGTTCGACGACGAAAGCAGCCTGCTGGGCCAGCTGCTCGGCGATCTGTTTCTGTTCAACGGAAGCTGCATACTCGGGTGAGAAAGTCACATTGCGCAAAACAAAATCAGACAGCAAAAGACCATTTTCAACCAAAGCTTTTGCCATTTCGGTTTCCATTTCAGTTGTCATTTCACCGCGTTTGGTACTGTAGACCTCGTCAATCCGGAATTGTGAAACGGCATCGCGGATGACACCGCGAGCCAACGGACGAACCAGATCTATATCATATCGCCTTTGCCAGGCAATATGCACATCAATGACTTGCTCTGGATCAATCGAGAAAATCACGGATGCATCGATCTTGACTTCCTGTCCATCGGATGTACGTGCTGATACCGAATCATCTCCAGCAACTTGGCCTTCCGTGTGTATGCCAGACATGGTGTAGGTCTGTTTTGAGATGGAATAAAAGGTTACGGTTTCTGCGTATGGTATGACCCAGCGCAGCCCGGGCTGCAAAGCCTCTTCACGGTACCCTTTGGGGGCTAACGCAGATACCACCACGCCACGTTCCTCAGGTTGCAGGAAAACCAAACCTGCACTGATGGTATTCAAAATCAATGCAAATACCAACATAGCGATCAGAGCAGTTGCGGTGCCTTTGATGGGTCTTTGGCGCGATGCACGCAGCACGGTAAAGACCAGCAAGGCGATCACTCCCAGCCAGGAAAGGCCGGCAATAGCAGATACAACAACGGTAATGTTCATTTTATCTCCTTAGAAATCTACAAAACCGAATATTATCATGATACCATGCCGAAATATAACCGGCATGCGTCAGTATTTTACGTCAAAAATATCTCAAATGACCCAGGAAAATCTCGGTTATGCATGAATGTTAATAAATTATCTATATTGTGGTTGCGCCGCAGTCCCTTTTGCAATAAACTTACGCCATGCAAATTGTCCAAGGCCGTATTGACAGCATAAGCTCAGATATTGCTGAAAAGGTTTCTCTTACCCTTGATTGCATTGATGCTGTCATTCCATCTCCGGGAAGATATCTTCTAGCAGAAGAAACAGAAAAAACCGATTCCGTTTTGCCGGCAGCTCTTTTTCGTGTTGGTACTGCCTCCGAAGCGATATTTCAGAGTCTTGATGATTTACCAGTGGGATGGGTACCTGGTACGTTGTTAATGTTGCGTGGCCCTCTGGGAAAGGGGTTTGAGATTCCTGCGAATGTTCGCCACCTGGCGCTGGCTTCATTGGGCAACAATATTTCTCGATTACTCCCTTTGATCGCAGAGCATCAAAATGCAGATATCGCTATATTTTCGGATGCGCCTCTTCCGTCGCTTCCCCTGGCGGTGGAAGCTCATCCCATCGGCGATTTACCAGAAGCCTTGTTATGGGCGGATTTCTTGGCTCTAGATATTACTCGTGCTCATATGGATGGAATGCGGGCTGTTTTTAATCTCGATGTTCATGAAAACGTTCCTTGTCATACCCAAGTATTGATAGAAACACCAATGTCTTGTGGTACCGTCGCCGAATGCGGCGTTTGCGCTGTGCCAGCAAAAAAGGGTTACAAACTTACCTGTATTGATGGGCCTGTGTTCGATTTGAGACAACTAAAGTGGTGAAATGAGAGTTCTTGTATTTGTCGCCCATCCCGATGACGAAACCATTCTAACTGGTGGGGCTCTGGCTTTGTTAGCACAAGCTGGTGCTGAGGTCCATTACCTTTGCGCTACACGCGGCGAAGGCGGCGAAGTAGGCGAACCGCCCTTATGCTCACAAGCAGAGTTGGGTGGTGTGCGGGAAAATGAGATGCGCTGTGCTGTGCAGGCTCTGGATGGGAAAAGGGTATGTTTCTTGGATTACCTCGACCCGGTCATTGGTGAAAATGATGCTCTTTATCCTTATTCCAAAGACTTGGATGAAGTGGCTGCCAAAGTTATTGCGCACATCCAAAATATCCAGCCGGATGTGATTGTCACTCATGGCTCCAGCGGGGAATACGGCCATCCCGCACATGTTCTGACGCATCGGGCTGCGCTCAAAGCTGTACAGATGCTTGTGGATGAGCACCCATTGCTTTATACGTTTAATGCCAGTTTCCCTGAACATCCCAAGCCGCGCCACATCAACAAGAATGATCAAGCACACCTTGTGCTTGATATAGAGCCGGTCTTTCAGTGGAAAGTGAAAGCTGCATATTGCCATCGGTCACAGAATGCCCTCTTCGTGCGTCGCTCTTCACTACGGGCTGGACGCTCGGTGGCGGTTCCTGAGGTGTTGGTCAAAGTTGAGGGTTTGCATCGGCGTTATCCAACTGTGAATCGCATACCCGATGATGAATTTGTGCGCCTGTTAGCGCCATGGGATATTCTTTCGTAGATATGAATTGATATGCCGAAAAGTGATTTGTTTTTCGAAAAGCCGTTGATGAACGCTGCCGGAACCCTGGGGTTTGCGCCAGATTCCAAAGTGCCTGTCGATCTTTCTGCCTTTGGGGCCTTTGTGACTAATCCCATCAGTCGCAATTCGCGCAAACCAGCTGGTGGGACGCGTTTTATTCCTTATCCCGGAGGATTTTTACTGCATTCAGGGCTGCCCAATCCAGGGCTTTCTGGGTCCATTCGACGTTTTGGGGAGCGTTGGGCGCGCTCACCGGTGCCGGTGATTTTACACTTGCTAGCAAATGACGCAAGAGAACTGGCCGCCATGGTTGAACGCCTGGAATTTATTGAGGGCGTGATGGGTATCGAAATTGGCCTGCCTCCTGATGTGACCCCTGGCCAAATTCAGCACATGGTGCGGGCGACCTTGGGGGAACTTCCCATAATTATGCGCCTTAATCTTGATATGAGTGAAAATATTATTCAAGCAGTATTCGATGCCGGAGTAAGCGCTTTTAGCCTGGGTGCGCCGCGCGGCACATTGTTGGATCAAGAAGGAAATAGAGTTTCTGGGCGGCTTTATGGTCCTGCAGTTTTCCCACTGGCGCTCCAAATGGTGACCAAGCTCTCAGGGTTGGGAATCCCCATCATCGGGGGCGGAGGGGTGTGCCAAACCTCGGAGGCAGAAGCCATGCTAAAAGCAGGAGCAGCCGCGGTCCAGTTAGATTCTGTACTCTGGCAAGTTGATTCAAAGTCATTCCTTGACAGTATAAAAAAATCGGAAACTTTCTTAAACTCACCAACTGATTGAGTATAATTGGGATTTATCAATCTCGCCTGTGTCATGAATTTGATGTGGGGATGATTTTGAGCAATAATCCAAAATTTTTTGGAGGAGATGTGCCATGGCTACCGACTTAGGAATTGCAATTGGGGTTGTTATAGGGGTTTGTTCATTGATATTCCTTTTTGAATATCGAATTCGCAAGCCTGATGTTTTGATGCTTTATGAATCCAAAGGCCAAATTGGTATTCGGAAAGGATTGATATTTCCGCGTCATTTCAGCCTTCCCCTGGAACGTACCACCAGCCCAATCAGGCTGACCATTGAGGCAGCCGCGGTTGGTAATTTGGAAGTGCGCATCAAATTAGTTGGCTCTGTGGCTCCATCACTGGATCATATTGAGTCTCTGGTACGTATTGGGGGCTGGGATAATGAGGCAGTATCGCGTGTAGCTGAAGAGGTACAGGTTTTACTACAGGGCCTGGTCAAGGAATTTATCGAAAAATGCGAGATCCACTCGCTCTCGTCAACCGATATTCTGGGTTATTTAAGTGAGCGATCAACCCTGATCCAAGAGAGATTTGGTGTTGACGTGATTTCTTTGGCGGTTCAAACCCTGGAACCCACCGATCCAGATATCAGTGAGGCATTGCGCCAACAAGAGCAGGCTCGTCTCCTGGAGCAAACCGAGCGTTTGAACAATCAGGCCCGCACAGCAGCCGCCAAAGCGAAGTTTCAGGCTGATGAAGAAATTGCTCATTTGGAACACGAGCTCGAATTGAAAAAGGCTGAATTGCAAAAAACTTTGCTGGAACAAGAATCGGAGTTGACGTCTCAAAGCCTACAGGATGAATTGAAGCGCAAACGAATGCGGCTGGCTTTCGAGAAAGAAGAGCTTGAAGTGTTAAAGAATAGCCCCGAACTGCTCATGCTGACACCTCAGGCTGCTCGTCTGGCAGAAGCCAGCCAGAATTTGAAGAATGCCCGTACGATTGTGTCCTTGACGCCCAAAGAATTGGCCCAAGGATCGGAACTGTTGGGAATTTTCCAGAGCCTGATGCAAAATGCCCTGGAAACGAAAAACGTGGATGAGGATCAATAACAGCCTTTTTGCAATGCCGCTATGATATGAGAGTGTGTCCTTGATGAGTTCGTACCCATCTGATCCCCAGGAAAGCCTGCGCCTGAAACCGATTCGGGTGGCGCGAGTTTCCGAGGTAAGCGAGACGACTGCTGCGGCAATGGTGCCCGATGATGAGCGAGTAAATTTTCACATCGGAAATCCCTTACAAGATGCTCGTCTCTCATCCGCTTATTTGCGCATGGCGCTGAGTATCGATATTCGGCGTGTGGATTTACACGTTGGAGTCCCCGAAGCGATCATCGAATACCTGGGATGGGATCCCGAAGATCGGCCAAATCTTGATTTTTTGATCCGAACGATTCACAAGAGTGCTCCTTATATGCCCCGTGGGGGATATTCTAGAAAAAAACCGCATGCTCTTATCGATGTATTTTGCAACTGGTTGCAATCCCAACAGGAGCCTTTGCATTATGATACTGGTGAACAATCAGGTAAGCGTGAGATTATCCTGGCCTCAGGAGGGGTGCACGAGACGATCAGGATCATCTTGTTTGCGCTTTCGTCATATCTTGAATATACCCCCGCACGTATTCTCAGTCATCAATGTGAACTCTTACCCCAATTAACTTCGATCCCAAATTTGGAATTTGAAGACCTGGCGGATGACGAAATTGTCGCCTGTGAGCAGGTAGAGAAATACCTGGAATATCAGCCTAACGCGCCGACGTTTGTGTTGCTCGGTGTTCCCTTGGGGGAAGTTGCCCGCCACAGAATGCGTCTGTTGAGCATCGATCGAGCTTTATTTTTTATTGAGGCCAACAACGCTCCTAACCATCTTTCTCTGGCACGTGAAGCCAAACTAGAGCAACGTGTCATCCGATTGCTGACTCCGGCAATATTCTCAAAACGATACCACGACTTGGCGACTGTTTTCATTGCAGGGAATGCTGAATTCCTGAGTGTGATCGAAAACGTTCATTTCAATCTTAAGGGGACTCCTTCAGGTTCCGAGGTTGAGATGTTGGATTTCCTTCTCGAAAACCAGGCTGCCGAATCTCAATCGGGTGTTTCGGGGGAGATTCCAGATGTTACGCCATCGTTCGAGGGGCTGGCGTTAGGGGTGTCCGCGGAATCTATTCTGCCGGAGCTGGCCGAAAGAACCGAACACCATCTTGAACGCTTGATAAATGATAGGGCGCAGCTCATTTCAGACTCTCTTACAATCCTGGAAAAAAGGTCAACGCTTTTTTCTCAGCGTATTCAGCAAGCCTGGAGGGATTATGTCTTTGATGAGTTTGCGAATTTAAAGGTTGATGAACTTTTCGAGAAGCTCATTCAAAACGCTAATAAAAAGGACTGGATTCAATCTTTACAACGCAGTTTCCTGGCGGCGTTTATCAAACATCAACCGCAATATCAGCCCAAAGCCTGCAATGTGATCAGTGGTTCATCCCGTACAGCACTGGGGATTTTGGGGTTCCATTGTGGCATCTCCGAAGTGCTGATCCCGGACCTGAGTTGGTCTTATGAGCAGTGCTTCCAGAAAACTTATGCTGTGCCTTTATCGTCAACACTTGGGCTGGATGTCGATGCCATTATCGATAAGTTGCGGCAGCTTCGCAAGAATGACCCATCCTGGCCAAAGCGGGCCGCAGTGGCGATTAACAATCCTCACAATGCCACCGGGCAGATTTTCGCTGAGCAGGACATCCGGCGGCTGCTCATCTATTGTTTGCAAAATGACCTGTATATCATTGATGATCTGGCTTACCAGAATATGGTTCCGGGGGATAGTTTGCCAGAAATCAAAACTGTACGCCAAATTGCATCGGAATTAGTCCAGCATGGTGTCGTTAGCGATACCCAGGCCGACCGCGTCATCTCCGTCCATTCCATGTCCAAGACTGACAGCTATGCCGGGGCAAGGTTAGCTGTGGTTGAGATTCGTGACCGAAAAATTCGGGAACGATTCGAGGCGCTGATCTCTCATATTCAGCCCAATATCGCTGCGATATTCGTCAGCTATTTATTCTACCGAAGCACTACACAGGCAACTCGTACCTACTGGCATTTGCGCAACTCGATATTGGGTGAAAGAACTCAAGCGGTTTTACGAGCTGTTGAGAATCTGCCGGAGGACCGCAATCCTTTTGGTTTGATGATCATTCCACCATCGGGGAGTCTGTATCCGCTCCTGCGAGTAGAAAAACTGCCTGCGGGTTTGTCCCTTGATTGGCTATCGTCATCTCTGGCGCGTGGCGGCATTGGCATGCTGCCCTTGGCGGCTTTTGCACGCACCGAAAAAGGTTTTGAAACGGGTCGGACAACCTTTCGCTTGACGCTGGGTGGTACCGATAAAGCAGATGTGATGCTTGGCAAAACCCGCCGGCTGCTCATTCATCTCAATCGCCTGATTGCCGACGAAAATGCCCGATACAATCGCAAACAACTGTCAATTCATATTCCAGAGAGGGGCCGCAGTCGTTCACCAGAACTCCTGCATGCCTGGGAAAAATTTGAAAAAGAAGTTTTTCAGTATTTCAAACATAGCCGTTCAAGTCGCCGCTTGATGAGCTTTCTTCCCATTGATGACCAAAAATTACAGGAATCATTGCACACGTATCTGGCGGAACGCCTGGATGTATTTCGTGATCGTTTGCTCGACCGCTCCTTGATAAATGATGAACTGATCCGCAAGGCACAAAGTGATGGGGGTCAGTGGCTCACGCAGCGCCTCGAGAGTGAATTTATGAAAGATTCCCTCCAAAGGCGGCAGGAAAGGTTCAGGTTACGAAAATACGATCGCACTGTGCATCCAACCCAAATGCATTCAATCCAGGCGGAGATGGCGCTCGATGAAGTCTTGAACAAAATGATTTCGCAACAGTCGATCACACCTGCACGCATCGCACGGGTATCTCAAGAATTAATTAAAGAATATATTGGGTTGAATGTCCCCATCACATCTCAGCAAGAGGCAGATGAAATCTTGTTGGATCTGGATGCGCTCCTTGCTGGTGAGAATTTTGGCGATTTGTTTACGGATTCGTCATTGATGCCTTTGCTATCCTTTTGGAGTGACTGGGATGGCAGTAACAGACCCTCTGGGCAGGGGCACCGTCTGGTGGCGGCTGTAGTCATGGAAAATGTGCGGCGTATGACTCGGGTGTTGCAAGCCCTGCGCTTTGCGGACCCAACGGTTGAGATCGGGCCAGATCTGAAAAGCGAACTTGATGTACTGCCGCAACGGAATCAACAATTTGCCGAACTCCTTAATAAAATCACTCTTTTGACTCACCAGTTGGAACAACGTTATCGCGGTATCCTGCCATTTTCAATTGAGTCATCGCCCCTGCAAAGATTTGCAACACGCGTTGGATTACGCCGTGACCCGGCGCGCGTCTTGTGGCAGCATAATGATCGTTATGAACGCAGGATGTTTGAACTTCGCCAGCAGCGGCGATCAACTTTGGAGTATTACTTTTCACTAAACAAGAATCTGCGTAAGCAACTGTTTGCCCTGATCCCAAGCATTCTATACAATCGCAATTCGGAAGCTTTTCTTCATGAGGTCCTAGAATATCGCGATATATTGCAGCGCATGGTGCTCACGCCTCGCATCAGCCAGGGACTGATATTGGCACGCGATCAATTTGCCATCGATACGACCGCCTACAACATGTTTGAGATCAACACTATTGCGGGGAAATATGGAAACCCAGGCATGACCTTGGGATTGCAAATTAGCTTATCGTCCAGACCTGAGGCGTTGATATCTCTGGACCGCAAGATGCATGTTCAGAGGGACCAAGTTCTTCGGGACTTATCATCCGCGGAACTTCCCCCGATTTGGCTGATTCCGTTGTTTGAAGATCTCGATACGGTCAGTGATATTCGCACCTATCTTGACCGTGTATGGGATTATGCAACTCAGAGTCGCCATACATCCCAATCTCCGCAAGACCGTCTGACGGAAATCATTTCTGAAGTTTTCATCGCCGGTTCCGATCTGAGTCAGCAGGTCAGTCAGGCCACGGCAGCTCGTTTGTATCGTAAAGCCAAATATGATACCCATTCCTGGTTGGCTGAGCATGGGGTTGTAGAAGATGTACGCATAAAATTGGGCAGCGGTGAGCCGATGCAGCGTCAGGGTGGTTATTATTCACACATTGCTGGCCAGCCTGCCTTTAAGATTTCTGGTGAAAACAAGCGCCGTTTTTCTGCCTACCTGCCGGCGGGTGCCCGCATGAGTACAGCCTATGCGGTGACTCCTTTGCAGGGGGTCTTTCTCGGCGGAGATTTGCGAACCTTTCAGAGCAATATATCTGAAAAACTCCGCTACTTACCCGTGCGTGATTTTGTGAACCTGCAATATCATGTGCGCCAGTCGCAGCAAATTCATCGTGACGATCTAATTCGGGCTGGTGAGACCATTGCCGAAAGCCGCCTGGGGACGCAAAACCGCAGCTTACAAGAATTGGAACGCATTACCATTGGAACTTCAGAAACTCTATTGGATGGTTTCCTAGAAGAACTGACCAATAGTTTCAGGCATATCCTCTATGGTCGCGAAGAAGATGTTGTCGGTATTCATATCATTTCATACTTCATTGGCAGGTCCCTGCCACAATTGCGTGATCGTCCCACGTCACGCAGGACCCCAGGTACCGGTGTAGAACGCGGCCAACAGATTTTGGCCAATATTGCAGAGATCATCCCGTTTGCCAAACAGGGTAGTTTGTTGCGAGCCATATCACACAATCAATCTCAAACGGCGGTGCTTGGTATCACTCAGCTCACAACCGGATTGTTCCGTGCCTTAGAACGCTTTGGACAAAAATCGTTTGGAGAAGCCGAGCGAGAACGTATGCTGGCCGACCGTATTTTGCCTTACTTGCCAGTTTATGAAATTCTAAATTCCTTACGAATCTATCAAGATTGGAATGGAAAGTTCTTGAAACGGATTGAATCTGCCTTCCCCGCCGGAAACTCTGCCTTTGTGGCCTTGCGTGAAGATAGTGATGCTCGACAACGTTATCTGCCGTTATTCCAGCAAGAATTGCTGCGGCGTCACGGGGTCGATGTCAATGACTTCTTCGAAGATGGTGTATTTATTCCGCACCTGTTACCCACGCTGCGCCCCGACCTGGCAGTGTTGCTGCAAGAAAACTTGGATAATACGGATCTCTTAGAATTCATGGCACCTATTTCGGGCAGGGTTCAGGATAATTGGCAGTTGGAAATCGAGAAATTGCTCAGTTTGCCCAACCAAATTCATCATTGGCGTTCGATTATTTGGGACGTGCTGGGGGAATCGATCTTTCAATGGGTACAGAGTTTTACAGAACTGGCCACAGCATTATATGCGTTTTCCATTGCTCGCTCTTTTGAAACCTCTCCGGCGGTTGCTCGAGGAACTCGATTATCGCCAGCCCTGACTGGATTCTTCCGCACCGCCCGAGCCGATGATGAAATGCGCCATTTCCTGATTGGTGCCATAGAATACTTGAGCTCGATTACAGAGGGGGATATAGAAGTGCCTGTCACCATCATCCGGGCGATGAATGACGTTGAGCGGATTGCTCAAATCGAGGAGAGCGCCCTTCCAGCGGAAAAACAAGATGTGGTTCGCTATTGCACACTTCAGATATCCCGCCTGGCAGGTGAGGGTGGATAACAAGCCAAATTATTTTAGTTGTCAAACAATAAAGCAGAGACGCTCCACCTTGGCGTCTCTACAGCTACGAGGACCCGATTTATTTAAATATCGGGTTTCTATACTCTACTCAAACTTGAACAACCAGACAGCTATTCCAAATAATGCCGTCGCGAAACCCAGCAAAATCGCTGCCGGGAGCAGCACTGACTCCAACCCCATGCCGCGCATGACAATATTTTGAAAGCCATCCATGGCCCAGGCGATCGGCGTGAAATGCCCAATGGTTTGAAATGTCTGGCTGGTTAATTCCAATGGCACCCAGGCGCCACCCAAACCGGACAGGATGAACATCGGGATCAAAGACATCACGACAGCTTGCTCAGGCTTTTTGGCCAGCGTCCCGATCAATAGACCCATGCTGCCAGTGAAAAGTGCCGTACATACAGCGACCAGCAAAGTTGCCAGGGGTGCACTCAGATAGGGTACATCCAGGAAAACCTGGGCAAAGATGATCAAAATAGCAATTTGTATAAAGATCATCAAGAACATGGCCAGGAAATGGCCTAGCATGATATCCCAGCGGCTGGTGGCGGTGGTCAACAATCGTTTTAGTGAGCCCGATTTCCTTTCTAATACCAACACTTCAGCAGCGCCAATCAACCCGGCGATAGCAAACTGCACCATCATGCCGGGTGACGAGTGTGTAAATGCATTCTCCGAAGGTTCTTTTTCGTCAACACCCGTTTGACGGGAGATAACTTTGAAGGGCGGCTGATCCCAGGCCGCAACGGCCTGTTTCAAGGCCTGGTCAAAAAACGTTTGGCGTGACGCCTCATCCTCGAAGGGTTGCTGCCCTTCATGAACCCGCACGCTGAACTGCGCTGCGCCGATAGCATTGACCAGACGATTGACCGCGGCCTGGATGGCGTTCTGTGCTGTGGCGCCAGCCTTGGTATCGGGTTTTAGGATCGTCGTCAGCCGCAGGGGTTCATCGCTTAGCAGGCTGTCGCTGTAACCTGAGGGGATGATGATTATCGCTGGAAACTCATCATCATTGACTTTTTTCTCGATCTCCTCGGGCTGGATTTCTTCAGAGATGATTTCTGGCCGAATGACATCGGATTTGTTTATCAGTTCTAATAACTCCTGGCTGAATTGGCCGTCAAGGCGATCTTGATCGATGATGCCAACCAGTAAACGCAGGTCTGTCTCTTCGTTTTCAATGCCGAAGCCGCCAAAGGCGAACCCGAATACCAAAGTGAACGCGATTGGCATGGCGAGCAAGAACAGGAATGATTTCCAGTCTTTGACGAGTTGCAATAAGTCTTTGAGTGCAATATCTAGAATACGCATAGTAGGCTCCTTCGCTAGGCGAAACGATTGCGGAAGCGGATTACCCCGATAATGAAGAAAACTGCTGCCCAAATAAGCAAGCCGATCATGTTTACAGATACATCGGCCATCAGGCTGCCATTCATTAATTTTTGAAAACCGTCGACAGCCCAACCTTGGGGCGCAAATAGGGAAATGGTTTTTACAAAAGCTGGGGGATTGGGAATACCCAAAATGAAGATGGGCATCATCCCAGCCATACCCAAGATCGTGTTCGCTCCACCGAGAATAATGCCACCCTGACGTTCAGATTGCATCAATGAGACGAGGAAGATGCCGTACGTTGATGCTGCAATCGTGATACAGACAGATAGCAGGATCACCGCCAGTAGTTCGCCCCATTGGATCTTGAATACAAAGTAACCAAAAAGTAAAAGGACAGACAACTGCACAATGACCATCAGAACTGTAGCCATAAATTTACCGCTCAAGATAGTCGCCATTTCGGTTGGGGTAGTGACCAGTCGCTGCCATGTCCCTCGGTCTTCCTCCCTAAGGATGGATTGAGTCGTGCTCGGTCCAGTGAAGAAGACATAGAAAATCATCATGCCGGTCATGATCATAGCAACAATGTTGAAGGATTGATCGACAGATTCATCTTCGCTGCGAGGGGCGCGAATTTCGAGGTAGGGGTTGTAATCGGGGGACTGGTGAGCAGCACCCCCAGGATTTACATTTTCCAAATATTGAGAGACCAAGGCCTGAATTTGTGCCTGGTCGACGCTTTCACTGCTCTGGATGAATTGCTCAATAGCGACGCCCAAGGTGATCTTTGATGCGGAGAAATTATCTAGCAATTGGGATATGATGCCCCTGACCACCGCTGGGCCAATACTCAGCGTGGGGTCTTGATAGACTTCGATCTCCGCGCTGCCTTCCGGGGCCATAAATGCATCACTGACATTCTCAGGGACGATCACAGCTAGCCCCGCTTCCTGATTGTCTACGGCCAGGCGGGCATCGTCTGCGTTCTCTAAGACAGTGACCGTCATAATATCGGCCAACCCCTCTGAGGTCAGCACGAAGGTGATCAATTCGCCGATAGATGAGATATCCGTCGCGGCAGGATCTTGTCGTAAACTGTCGGGCAAATCCATTTCAAAGCCGCTGCCAAAGCCGCCCTGATCCAAATTGACCAGGATCACATCGGTGGTAGGCAGCACGAAACCCTCTGCCTCAGCATCAGAACCGCCGAACATCAGGGAAAACATGGCGGTCATCAGGATGGGTACTACAAACATGAACATGATCGCAATCAGGCTGTGGAAGGCTTGCGTCATGTCTTTGAAGGCGATATCGAATATTTTTTTCATAAGTCAACTCCGTTGGACGGAAGACAGGGGACGGGAGACCGGGATTTCTCTCAGTTCTCGGTCCTCGGTCTGATCAGTCCCTCAACGCTCTCCCGGTCAAATGAAGGAACACCGTCTCCAGGTTAGGTTCTTGTATTTCCACGGAAGTGATGCGCGTATCCGCTTGGGCGGCAGCCTCGAAGAGTTGGGGCAGCACCAGGTTGGAATCATCGACCAATAAATGCAGCTGCCCATTTTCTGCGGTGATGTTTTCTACGCCGGGTATTTCGCACCAGGCATCCATGACATGGGTAGATTCAGTGTTGATTGTCAACTCGATGCGGTCGAACTCGCCGACGATCTTGACCAATTCTTCGTGAGTCCCACTGGCGATGATCTCGCCGTGATCCATGATGGCGATGTGATCAGAGAGTTCTTGAGCTTCTTCCATATAATGCGTGGTGTAGAGCACGGTCATCCCCTGCTTGTTGAGATCCATGACCGAATCGAGGATTTTGCGCCGGCTTTGGGGGTCGATGCCCACAGTGGGTTCGTCCATGATGACGATATCGGGTTCGTGCAGCAAGGCAATGCCAATATTCAGGCGGCGTTTCATCCCGCCGGAGAATTTCTCCACGCGGCCTTTCTGACGATCGGACAGCCCGATGGTCTCCAAGATTTGGTCCACGCGCTTTTTTAGCGCGGCACCCCGAAGGTTGTACATCTTCCCCCAAAATATCAGATTCTCTCTGGCCGAGAGATCTTCATAAAGGGCGATTTCCTGCGGGACCACGCCGAGAGCAGCTTTCGCTGCTTGCGGATCCTGCGTGATTGATTTCCCTAAAATCAGGGCATCGCCCTGGGTGGGTCTGAGCAGACCGGAGATCATCGAAATGGTGGTACTTTTCCCGGCTCCATTGGGGCCCAGCAGGCTGAATACCTCGCCGCGTTGAATCTCGAAATCGAGGTCCTTGACTGCGTAGACTTCTCCAAAATCTTTGTGCAGATTATTTGTCCTAATCGCTATTGTATTTTCTGGCATTTTCGCTCCTTTTTTTCTATCAATATATTCCAAAAATTGATAAGCCAAGCCTACATAATCTTTGGAATTATTGGTGTTTGATCTGTTGTGAAGTGTATCCGTTTTTGAATTTTTTTCCATTGCTCGTTTGGTACGCTGAAAGGTGTATTTTCGTACATTGTACTTCCGTACAATTGAAAAACTATTTGGTCAGAGTACAATATCATTATGACAAAGCAACGGCGGATTCAAAACCTATTTATACCAGCCTCAAAGGATTCTTTAAAAAGTTTCAAAGAACTTATCCCGATTTTGTTGATGGTCACGCTGGTTATGGTCGGGTTGTATCTCATGGAGCTAAAATTCCCAACCATACAATATACACCTCTGCGATTGGCTGGGTTGACAGTGTTTTTCTGTGTTCATCTATTGCTTTACTGGATGATTTTGTATTTCGTTCAATCTGAAAAATTCACCCTCGCCTTTTTGGCCATTCAAGGCTTGCTGGCGTTTTCGATTGTGTTGCTGAGTGGAAATATCTTCTTAGCCATCGGCCTATATTCATCAATCAGCGGGACATCCATAGGAATGGCGGAAAGAAAGGGCCTGGCCGTATCAGCGATCGCTTTTTATATCATCCTGGCCCTGATATGTTTTATCTTTCTGAGTGACTTGAAAGGGATTGGCGATTTTCTTCCAATTCTTGTGGGGGCAATGGCATTTTCGGCATTCTTTGCATTTCTGTTCAATCGACAGGCTACGGCACGTGATCGTGCTCAATCGTTATATCAGGAATTGGAGATTGCCCATAAGCAATTATCTGAATATGCTTTGGAACTCGAAAGCCTGACACTGGCCAACGAACGTCAGCGCATGGCCCGCGAATTGCATGACACGCTGGCCCAGGGTTTGGCCGGGCTGATCTTGCAACTCGAAGCGGCTGACTCGCATTTGAGCGCAAGGCATTCACCCAAGGCGCAAGAGATTATTCAGCAGGCCATGACCAGGGCACGCACGACGCTTGCCGATGCTCGCATGGCAATCGATGATTTGCGAGAAACTGCGCCAACATCTCAAGATATGATTGCAGCCGTGCAAGATGAAGTGAAGCATTTTCAACACACGACAGGTATTCCTTGCAATTTGAATTTGTGCGATCCTGCTGAATTGAGTCCCGAATTGGCCGAAAATGTATTGCGGGCCATTTCGGAGGGCTTGATGAACATCGCCCGACATGCTCAGGCCAGTGAACGCTGGTCGATTTGACCTGTACGGATCAGATTGTCAAGGTCAATATTTGGGATAATGGCATAGGATTTGATGCAAAAAAAGCGATTGGTCAGGCAGGACATTATGGTTTGTTAGGTATGCGGGAAAGGGCCCGGATTTCGGGGGGTTCGCTGATCATTGAGAGTGACTCGTCTCGAGGCACCACCCTAATAATCGACTTCCCATTGGGGGGTGAGGCATGAGTGAGCTTATTCGCGTGCTGATAGCCGATGACCACCTGATCGTGCGTGAAGGTTTGCGCCTGATTTTGGAAGCTGAACCTGGCTTTGAGTTGGTCGGCGAAGCCTCCGATGGGGGTGAGGCCCTGGAACTGGCGGCCGAACTCCAGCCCGATGTGGTCTTGATGGATTTGCGCATGCCGCGCGTTGACGGCTTGACGGCCATTGAGCAATTGCGAGAACAGCAGCCCGAGATCGCCATTGTCATCCTGACCACGTTCAAGGAAGACGACCTGATGCGGCGCGGCCTGAAATTAGGCGCGCGTGGGTATCTGCTCAAGGATACGGACCGTGCCAAATTGTTCAACACCATCAAGGCTGCGGCCCGCGGGGAAACACTGCTCCAACCTGAGATTATGGAGCAGTTGATGTCTCCGCCAGAAGATGAGAAGAACCCGTCGCACCCGTCTAGCGAAATTGCCCTGACGGATCGGGAACTGGAAGTGTTGGCAGGTGTGGCCAAAGGCGAGCGCAGTAAAGAGATCGCCTATCACTTAGGCATCACGGAGCGCACTGTCAAGGCGCATCTCTCGAACATTTATAGCAAAATGGGGGTTGATTCGCGCGCTGCGGCAGTCTCAGAGGCCATGCGGCAAGGAATAATTGGGGAAAGATGAAAAATAATTTACCAATTTCCCCCTGAAGTTGCATCTCTTTTCAAATTTGGGCCTATTTATATCGTTCTGGGGCTGGTGGTTGTGTTTACAATTTTAGGGTTGGTATTTGGCGGGGCATAAAAAGATTTGTTGGGTATCGAAGACCTCCCAGGTTTACGAAATCTGGGAGGTCAATTTTTATTCTTTGACAATCGTCCGTTGGGCGATCATCCACAAAATTAACAGGATCACGCTGCCGATCATAAAAGGCGCTGATGACCCCATCCACTCGAAGATGGCGCCCATCACCAAGGGGGTAATGGCATTAGAGCCGCTCAGGAAGGCGGCTGATATGCCCAAAGTGCCGCCGACCTCTTCGGGGCTGACGCGCTGGGTGATCATACTGTTGATGGAGGGTTGCAGCACTCCGCCGCCGATGGAGATGGGGATCATGGCCACCAGCAGCCAGATCAACCCGCCCCAGCCGTTGTCGGCATCATCAGGCAGTTCAATCTGGATTTCTTGAACGGGGGGTGTTTCACCGGGATTAGCAACATCTGCCGTAAGTTCGGCCGTGACTTCGGCGCGTGAATACCAGGGCACCGGCTGGTTAGGGGTCAGTGCCGAGGTTAATAGTCCTATCCCGATAACCAATAACCCCATCATTACCAACCAGCGGTCGCCAAGTTTGCGGCTCCATTTGCCGACGAAATAGCCCTGCACCATCACCACGATAATGCCCACATAGATGAATAACCCGGCATTGCTGGAAGCGTTCATTCCCAGACGATTGAGGGTGAATAGGGCCAGTAATTGCTCGAAACCGCCGAAAGCGAATTGCTGGGCAAACATCAACACCAGCAGGAAGCCGATCTCAGGTCTGCGCAAGGCAGCGAACATGGCCTTGAAACCCAGGCTGGCTTTTTGGCCGCCCGGGCCGCGCTTTTCGGGCGGATGGGATTCCTCTAACCAGAAATAAGTCAGGAAAATGGAGAATAACGAAAATGCGGCGGCGACATAGGCTACCAAATTATAATTATTGTTGCTGGCAGCCAGGGTGATGAATGCGATGATCGGCCCGATGATGAAGCCCAACCCGAAGGCGGCGCCGATCAGGCCCAGGCCCTGGGTGCGGTTTTTCTCGGTGGTATTGTCGGCGATGACCGCCTGGGCGGTAGCGATGTTGGCCCCGGAGATTCCATCGATGATGCGTGAGATGAATAACAGCCAAAGGGTGTTGGCCAGACCTAAAACGATGAAGCCCACAAAGGTGCCAATTTGGCTGATTATGAGCACCGGGCGGCGGCCAAACCGGTCCGATAAGCGACCGAGAATTGGTGCGCCGACGAACTGCATGATCGGATAAGCCGCGCCCAAAGCACCAATCACAAAGGCGTTGGCCCCAAAAGAAGCCGCGTAGAGCGGCAGCAGGGGAATAATGATGGTTAACCCCAGCAGGTCGATCAGCACGATCACGAAGACCGGCAGGATTTTCTTGAAATCCAGTTTTTCGTCAGTTGATGAAGTCTTGCTTGAATTATCAGTAGCCATAGAATTTCCATTCAAAAGGAATGCAGTTCCTGACACCAAGAACTGCGTTCTTTATCATTAATGTTAGATGCCGGTTATTTCATCTTTCCAACCAGATAGTCACGGGGCCGTCGTTATGAATTTCGACCAGCATATGGGCGCCGAATTGTCCCGTTTTGGTAGGGACCCCCTCGGAGTTTAGTTTTTCAGCGAACCTGTCCACGAGCGGATTAGCAACCTCAGGGGGCGCGGCCCGCGTAAAGGAGGGTCGCCGCCCTTTACGCGTATCCGCGTACAGGGTGAATTGAGAGATCAGTAAAGCCTCACCCCCCATATCCAAAACAGAGCGATTGAGCTTGCCATCCTCATCTTCAAAAATGCGTAAGTTGGCAATTTTGCGGGTCAGGTAACCAATCTGTTCGTCGCTATCTTCTGGATTGATCCCCAAAAGGATCACCAACCCTGGGCCAATCTCGGCCAACATTTGCTCATCAACCGAGACGCGACCGTAGGAAACGCGTTGAATTAATGCTCGCATTGGAATTGTTTTAGAATATTATGAACCGGATGAAGCTTTGGTTTCCAGAGCCTTGAGCTTGAGCTTCATGATCTGGGCTTCGATCAACCCGTCGATCAGGCTGGTATCGATCTGCAAGCCATGCTCTTTCAAATATTTTTCTGCCAGATTGGTCGCATAATCTTTCTTGGACAGCGCCACATTGGCAGCGCCTTCGATGGCCACCTTTTTTAGGCCGCTTTGTTCAGCCGCTAATACCGCCGCCTCAACGGCTTTGTCTATCAGAGCGCTGCGCGCTTCAGGTGTATCGACCGGGGGCGCATATTTGGTGAACTGCGAATTGACTTCGGCTTCGATCAGCGTAGCGATCTCTTGCAAATCAATGGCTACACCTGCCCGATCGAGATAACGCTGTACGGCATCGATAGCGTAATCCTTTTTCTCGTGTCCGGATTTGAGAATGCCAGAAAAACCGGCCTGTTCGGCTGCTTTGACAGCAATTTGGACGCCTTTTTCGATCATGGACAACTGCTCTTTGGAGAGATTTTGCTTAATCTCAGCAGCTTTTTGGCGGAACCACATAAATGCTCCTGCCACCACGATCGGAATGGCAATGATCAATATTGCCTGTGCGAGTTGGGCGAGAAAATTAGTCAGTTCCATCTGTTTCCTCCAGATTTGAGCTGTGGAGCACTGGAGCCTGGGATTATCCCAGCCTCCTTTGACTCCCTTGAAATTTATGGTAATCCTATGGCATCTTTTACTTCACGTAGGGTATCTTGAGCAATGCCTCTGGCGCGTTTGCCGCCGTCGATGAGCACGTCCCAAACTTGGTCGGGATTTTCGTCCAGTTTGGCTCGGCGTTCTCGGAAGGGCGTCAGGTGTTCATTTAGATTCTTGGCGAAAATCTTTTTGCAGTCCACGCAGCCAATACCCGCTTGACGACATTCGCTGTTGATCATGGACACTTCTTCATCTGATGAGAAGATCTTGTGCATGGTGAAGACGTTGCAAACATCCGGGTTGCCGGGATCGCTGCGCCGTGCTCGTTGGGGGTCTGTGACCATTTGCATGACCCGTTTTTGAGTCTCTTCAGGTGTGGATGCCAACTCAATATGATTGTCGAGACTCTTGCTCATTTTGTTTTCGCCGTCGATGCCCAGCACTTTGGGGATCTGGGTGGCTTTCATCTGCGGCTCGACCAGGGCATTTGTGTTGTAGCGATAATTGAACGAGCGCACGACCTCACGCGTGAACTCGATATGTGGAGCCTGATCTATGCCCACAGGGACGGCCACAGCCTTGTACAACGTGATATCTGCGGCCATCAACACCGGATAGCCAACCAACCCGTAATTGACATTGTGGGGCTGATGGCGAATTTTTTCCTTGAAAGTAGGTAAATCCGTTAATTTGCCCAAAGGAGTCACCATGGACAAGAAGGTGTGCAACTCAAGCACCTCGGGGATATGTGACTGAATGAAGATCATACTATCTTCGGGGCGCATCCCCGCAGCCAGCCAATCCAGGGCCATTTCGTAGGTGTTCTGTTGCAGGTTTTTGGTGGTTTCTACTGTCGTCAGCGCGTGGATATCGACGATGCAGTAGATCGTATCTTCGTACTCATCTTGCAGGGCAACATAATTCTTGATTGCGCCCAGGTAGTTGCCCAGGTGTTGCCTCCCGGTTGGGCGAGCCCCAGAAAAAACTCTTCCAGGGTTTTTCTTTTTAGATGTCATCAATGCTCCTCAATTCAATAATTTACGAATGCTTGCGACTACTTCATCCGGTTCTGCATGACGCATCGCCTTTATTTTGGAAAAGACCAGTTGGTCATCGGCTGTGATTTCGAATTTGCCTCCGCTCGAGGGGATGAGCGTAACTTCTTCGATCTTGCCTTTGAATGCTGCTAGTAGTGTGTTTGTCAGACCGACAGCTCTTGGGGTGTAGTTTCAAACTTCACAGTATACAATTTGGATTTTCATGGATTATTTTACCTTTTCCTAAAGATGCAACGAGTATATCATGAAACTCTAATGGACAAAATTATGGGTGTTGTCGAAATCATGGTGTATAACACAAATCTCACCATCATCCCTCGATACAGTCTGCGGCTTACCCTTCGTCGGGCTCAGGAGGGCCCTCGGGATGCTGCCGGACATCACGAAAATCACCACTCCGCTGGTGTGTGGCACAGGTATTGCACGCCGATTGATGTATAATCAGCGAATGGTAAGTGACGTCTAGTATTCTGTATAGGTAAATTATGACTACGAAAGATCTAAACAATAGCAATCTCCCGGTTGATTCTGGGGAAGGGCCAGATGCTGAAGGGGTAAAACTGCAAAAGTTTCCCTACATGCTCCGTGAGGCGATCCTCAGCCCTGCAGAACTGGCTTTCTACAAGGTGTTACTAAGCATTATCCCACCGGATGCTGTGATCCTGGCGAAGCCGCGGCTGGCGGATATCTTTCAGGTCGATCGCCATGCAATTCCATACGCCAGCGAGGCGCGCTTGTTTTTCAAGGCCATCGCCCAGAAGCATGTTGATTTTCTTTTGTGCCACATCGAGGCAATGAAGCCCCTATTAGGTATCGAATTAAACCAGGCCAGTGAAGATCAGCCTGACCTGGTAGCCCGCGAAGAATTGGTAGATAAAATCTTTGAAGTAACGAATTTGCCCCTGGTGCGCTTCAGAGCGCAAGAGGAGTATGACCATAAGGAGTTGATTCGTGTCTTGAACCCCTTGTGGAAATCCCATTTGCCACCCAACTGCCCAAAATGTGACCAGCCGATGCTGGTGCGCTCGGTCAAAAAAGGACCTGAGAAGGGCAGGCAGTTCTATGTTTGCCCAGATTATCTGAACTGCAAGACTTATTTCCCGATGTCGTCATAATTCTGATGTCAAAATGGAATGCGGAAACAGCGGAATGGTATGCAAAGAAATATGGGGATTATGCGACCAATAGGCTGGCGGTACAAGAGTTAGATATAACAAATGGTGCACACGTCGTAGATATTGGCTGCGGAACGGGGGAAGGCTTGCGCCACGCTGCTTTACAGGTCACAGAAGGAATATTTGTGGGTATTGATCCTGTCGATAGGATGATTGAGATAGCCCAGGAATGGACCGCAGGACACCCAACTTCGGACCGGATAGAGTATAGAGCAGGTAATGCAGAGTCAATCCCAGTGGATACTAATTTCGCAGATTATGTGTTTGCGTTCGACTCGATTGATCACTGGCAGGATATTGACGCAGGTTTAGATGAAGTTCTACGAATCTTAAAACCAGGCGGAATATTTGTCATTGTGAAAGATCACGGCGTGCCTGAAGCAAATGCAGCGCTGAGAAGATTAGCGGAAAAATTGATAAAATCCGGCTTTGCTTTCGAGGATGATAAAGAGATCAACGCCGAAGGAATCAGCTTCTCGCTCTGGTTATGTACACCTAATCCGTAGGCTTTCGATAAATGCAGGATGTGTTGCGCGAAGAAAGATTGAGATGAGAAAAATAACCCTGGTAATAGTTTTATGTTTGGGGTTTGTCGTATGGATGGTGGCAGGCCGGCTGCTGGCGGGCCCCAAATTTCCAATCGGGGATTATATTGATAATGAAGGAAATTTCACCAGTTTTCACGTCGATGGAAGTTTTTGGGTCAGAAACGCGAACACGGAAAAATTGAAAACGACGCATGGTGAATATTCAACTAGGGGAGAAATCATTACCTTTTCCAAAAACTCGCTATGTCCACAGGGTGAAGGGGTTTATCAGTGGGCCCTGGAAGAAGACCGGCTACTATTTGAGCTCATCGAGGATGATTGTAATGAACGCATTCGGGCATTATCTCTCGATATCACTCGATATAAATATGGTGAGTGAGTGATTAATTGCTGCGGACCATGACAATAACCTTGCTCTACTTTCGCCCTCCGGACCAGCCCCTTTTTCGAGTCCCCCCCACGCTTTATTAAAGTGTTTTTGCCCTAACAGGAAGATGGCAATTAATGATATAGGACCAAAAAGCGCGTCTCTCGAATCGAAACCGTATCAGTTGATAAAGATATCAGTATCTCTTTGCTAACCAGACAGTATATCTTGGTTAACTTATCAGTACATCTTTGCAAACCAGACAGTATATCTTGATCAACTTATCAGTATATCTTTGTCAACCAAACAGTACATGTTGATCAACGAAACAGTATAAGTTTGTCAACCTAACAGTATAAGTTGGGCGTATTTCAGCTTGGGGGTGAGATAGAATAAAAAAATTTTGTCATTCCGAACGAAGTGAGCAATCCCTGTGGAAGCTGCGTGATTTATTTCCTGCGAATGCACAATTCTACAATCGTTTCAGGGATTCTTCATTGTTCCACGTGTTCCCCCCGAAACTGAAACGTACCCGTATAAGTTTAGCCAGGGAACATAAAAAGACTTCCGCAGGGAATTGAAGGCGGAAGTCTTTTTTTAGGCGAAAGCGGGTCTGTCAGGCTTTGCTGAAATCCAGCGTCTTGAGCAATTTTTTGAACCCTTTGCCGGGGATGAAGCGCGGCTGAACTTTGGTGATGTGCGTTTCATTGACGTCACCGGCAGTATCGCAGCCTACGGATGAGTTGCGCAGCCAGAAACTGCCGAAATCGCCCAGATCGACGATGCGGCCTTGGGCCAACAGCAAGGGGATTAGCGCCAGCAAGCTTTCGTATGCAGCCATCATATCCATGGTGCTGAGGGTGGATTCGCGGGCGGCCATTTCGGCCAGCTCACGCTCGGATACACGCCCATCGGCGACCACCGAAGCATAAAACTTCTTGGGCGCTTCCGGATTGGCGGGGTTACCGCGTTCGACGACATTGTAGTTGACAGTCATTGGATTCCTCCTGTTGAATGTGTGGGGAGAACATGTTCCCCTGGATATTGTTATATCTATTATAGCACAAATAAGTAGAAAATAAATTGCATGTTGTTATTTAATGATAAACATAAATTATAATGACGGATGGATAATTTGAGGATACTATCTCATGATTTTAAGGAACAATTTCAGACGAATTTTGAAACCCGGATTTTGTCAAAATCGGGGTTTCTGGAATTTGGCCTACTTCTGTGGGACCGTATTGCTTCCCCGGCAGGCGCACTTAGGGCGTAGCGAAGCGCAAAATGCGTCCTGAAATTTAGATTTTCGCTCCGGCTTGATGCTTCGGCCGCCTTTGGCGGGCCTCAGCATAACATCATCACTAATTCTGTGGCCACTAGCGAGTATTATTGCCTTTAATTTCTTTTTTAGTGCATCCGACCTGTACGAAAAGGTACATCGCAAAAGCCGTGAGTTGAGTCTAATAGAGAGTTGATTTTCCTGGCCATCCTTCCCAAGAACTAAAAACTCCCGGAGTATTGCGCAATCTCCGGGAGTTATCATTGGGCGAAAAAGAACCCATCACTTACACGGGTATCATGACGCAGAACTCCAGCGTTGGCGGGTCTCTTTCTCCAGCAATTCCTTCCGGGTCTGTCGAATCCAACTTAGTTCTGTCTCGTAATGGTTGATCCAATTTTTGTGAATCATTGCCCATAGGTAGCTTTCCCGAGGCGTCCTCTCGGGCATATTGGGTTTTTGATCGGCCTGGACTCGAATGAAGAACAGTTTTTCACCGACGGCATTCAAATAGTCTTCCAAGATTTCGTCGAGCTCCTGTGCATCCAGGCAATCGGCCCACATGAGCTGATTAAGGAACGGCACTTTTGTTTGCGGCGGTTGAGGGGCGCTTTTGGCCCAGTCCTTGAGCGCCTGACGGCCCTCTTCGGTGATGGAATACACATGCCGATTGGGTGCGCCCATTTGATCTTCAACGGATTTTGAGACCCAACCGTCATTATGCAGTTGAACTAACGCTCGATAAATCTGGTTGTTGTTCGCGGTCCAGGGGAGCGTTTCAGAGTCGGCGATAATCCGTTTGACGTCGTAGCCAGTCATAGACTGCCAACTCAGGTATCCCAAAATAACATATTTGATTGACATAGCGAAACCTCCTTGTATTATGTTATTCTGGCCATATGTTACTATTAACATATGATTGTGTCAACCCATAAGTGGAGATCATGTGAGCATAAGTTGGATATTTTGAAAAGAATAGATTAAATCAATCCGCCGACCCATTTCTTGATCGGTTTGATGCGCACGATCAACAATAATGCCACGATGCTGGCGAATATCCAGGGCTGGAATACGCCCTGCTTGACCAGCCAGATGTAGTGCACCACAGCCAGTATCCCGGCAACGTAGACCAGACTGTGCAGGCGTTTCCAATTCTTTTTCATGCGGCGCTGCCACCCTTTGGTGGACGTGATTGCCAGAGCCAGCAGGATCAGCCCGGTGGTTAGACCGACAAGGGCATAACGCTTCTCCAGCAGTGCATCCTGAATCAGGCGGAAATCGAAGAAGTAATCCACGCCAATGAATATGGCAAAATGGAGGCTGGCGTACATAAAGCTATACAGGCCCAGGGGGCGACGTAATTTGAGAACGGGCCTATATTTGAAAATAAAGTTAATTGGCGTGCAGGCCAGGGATAAAAGCAGCAGGATCAGCGCGGTTTTGCCGGTAAGAAGCGTGCCCTCGCGGATGATGTCTGGTCCCAGGTTGCCTTGCCATAAGTCCCAAAGCCCCACCAGCAGGGGTATCCAGGCACCTATGTGAGCAATGATTTGCAGGGGTGTCCAATTGGATTTCTTGCTATTCACGATGATTTCTCCTAAAGATAGAGTAGAAAACCGGATTTTCCAGGAATCCGGTTTTCTGCTTTTTAATAATTGACACTTAAATCCATGCCATCATAAAGGTAAGCAATTTCTTCTTCGTAGCCGTTGAATAATCGCGAGGCCCGACGCCCGAACTCGCCGATGCGACGTTCCGTGGTTTGCGACCAGCGCGGGTGATCAACACCGGGGTTGACGTTGGCGTAAAAGCCGTATTCATGGGGGGCAGCCGCCATCCACAACGAAGTGGGCATTTCGTTGACCAGGTCGATTTTGACGATTGATTTGATGCTCTTGAAACCGTATTTCCAGGGCACCACCAGCCGGATAGGGGCGCCATTTTGGGGTAAAAGATCCTTGCCATACAACCCCGTTGCCAGCAGCGTCAAGTCATGCATGGCTTCATCCACGGTCAACCCTTCAATATAGGGCCACTGATACCAGGGGCTTTTGCGGATGCCCGGCATCTGGGAAGTGTCCATCAATGTTTCGAAGCGCACATACTTAGCCTCGGCTTTTGGCTCCACCTCGGCTAGTAGTTTGTGTAAAGGGAAACCGACCCAGGGAATGACCATCGACCAGGCTTCCACGCAGCGCAGGCGATAAATGCGTTCTTCAGTCTCGAACTTTTGAATGTCTTCCAGGGTAAACGTTTTGGGGTTGTGGACCAAACCACCGACCTCTACCTCCCATGGGGATGTTTTGAAATCCTCGGCTAGGTTTGCGACCCGCTGTTTGTCGACCGTGAATTCATAGTAATTGTTGTAATTGGTGATATCTTCGAAAGAGTTTGCCGGGTCACCAAGTTCGTCCATCAGGGGTGTGTCATCGGTAGCTGCAGCTGCTGCAAGGGCGGGGCCGGTAGTAGTTGAGGCCGTGGGTGCGCAAGCGGCCAAGACAGCCGCGCTGGCGCCTACGATGCCCATACTTTTGAGGAAATCACGTCGTGAAAGGTATACATGTTCGGGTGTGATTTCGGATGATTTGATTTTCTCCATTTTGTTACTCCTTTTTCACAGTACGGATAAATTGATGCCAACATTTCTTACTTTGGTGTTTCCAGACCAGGTTCTTTAATTATTGAAACTTGGAAGGTCTCTGATTAAGGGAAAGTTTCTGCTAATAACGCCTGAATAGCTGCTTCTGTTTCTTGATAAGCACCTTCACCGATGTGGGTATAACGAATATGTCCGCGTTTGTCGATCAAATAAAGGGTCGGCCAATAGCGATTGTTGTAAGCTCGCCAGGTTGTGCCGTCGTTATCTTGTACGATGGGATACTTTATTTCCATTTGATTGACGGCTTCTTCGAGGTTCGTCAATTCACGTTCATGGTTGAACTCGGGGTAGTGGTTGCCAATGATCACCAAACCTTGATCTTGATAGTTTTTATGCCATTCCCTCAACGAGGGAATTACTCTTTGGCAGTTAATTCAGCCAAAGGTCCACATTTCGAGCAGGACAACCTTGCCGCGCAAGTCTGCTAATCTCAGGGGATTTTCTGTGTTGAGCCAGATATCATTGGTCAACTCTGGGGCTTCGCCGAAATCTTTC
The DNA here is from genome assembly GCA_964629085.1 of uncultured Anaerolineales bacterium. Taxonomy (GTDB): domain Bacteria; phylum Chloroflexota; class Anaerolineae; order Anaerolineales; family UBA11858; genus NIOZ-UU35. The sequence goes on along the minus strand of CAZVPR010000017.1, from coordinate 11,717 downwards.
AGGTCTGCTCTGTACGATGGGGTAGTTTCCTCAGGGCTATGCTCTGAATTCTCTTCGGGGAACTCATAAACCAGGGTTTGAGGGAAGAACGTAAACCACCCAAACCAATATGCCAAATGGCCGCTGATGCGAGGAGCGAGTTCACCATTTGGGCCTAACAGGGCTTCCTCAGAAACAACCCAGGTATTACCAGCCGAATCTATGACTGTATCGGGTTTGGAGCCGGGGGTAAAGGTTTCGCCCTCTCTCGCGTAGGCACGAACCTCTCCACCAGCGTTGTAAGATACTTCCCCAACACGCTGGTTGGTTCCATCGACTGTAATTACTCCACGAGATGCAACCAAAACGATATTTGTATCTTCGATTGAATCGTTGACAACCAAGACCTCATTGAGAATATCCAAGGGGTATGCTTTAGGAACACCCTGGATTTGCAAAGCGAAGATGCGGTCTTTGGTTGGGAGCAGATCACTGCGCTGCCAGACGGGGAACATCGTGTCGTGATAAGCGAAATAATCTCCATAGGCTGCTCCGGGAAAATAGGGTCTTTGGAATCCAGTGTTGATATCTAATACGATAGTATCCGGATGCTGAATTTGCCAGGCTTCCCAGGTGGTGACCACAATGGGTTGCAATTCTAATTTGATGTCCGATCCCACCAATTTCCCCAATACCGGTTCGCCGGTCAATTGGTTCCAAAGAGTGCGCGTCTGCCGGTCATACATCAATTTGTTGCTGCGATACAAGAAACCCGAGGAACCAAATGTGTAAGTTTCACCATCAGATGCGCGGCCATCAAATGCAATTCCTGCTCCGCAAAGGGTGCAATATGCTAGAGATATGGGTACGCCGCCTACTACATCGTTGGCCATTTCGTGCCAATCTAGAATGCGCAATGGGTATGCCCGGTGATCTCCGTTGATGGACACACCGAAGACGGGCTCACTGGGTTCCAGGTAATCGGCTTCTGCACCTGGAACCATGGTGGCGTTATCGAGAGCGGGGATACCATCAATGGCCACGCCACCCCACATGATTTCCTCGGTGCGGATAGTTACAGGGAAATCATCTTGCAATAACTCTACAAAGCCGGGATCAATGCGCCCCAATAATTGACCCTTCCAACCCGTGAAACCCGGAGGCGGTGTAAGATCAGTTTTTCCATACCACTCTACCCAGGCAGGCCAATCATTTCCGAAGGCCTGGCCACTGAGAAATTCCAACGCATCTATGGGGATGCGATAATCGATGTCCCCGATCAAAGAAAGCTGGTTGGCACGAAATAACTCGATGAATACCGCGATAAAGCGCGTGTCGTTGGCGAGAATAATGGTTTCCACAGCTTTTTTGAAATCGGGCTCCGCGCTTTCTGATAGTTCGAACATCAGACGGGTTGCTTCATCGTCTTCTAATTGTTTTACAGACATCACCTCAATTTGTGTGGGTGTTGCAGCAAGAGGCTTTTCTGTGGGGATAACTGCAGAGAATGTTGTACAGCCGCCAGCCAGGAATAAGACTCCAAAGCATATTATTCGTACCGATAAAAAGGTTATTTTCATTTGTATACCTGTAACATTAAATGTTTACAACGTTTGATTTACAAAGGCTTTCTTTTAGGGAGTGTGAAACAAAAAGTTGCTCCTTTACCCAATTCGCTTACCACGTTGATCTTTCCATGATGGGCATTAACCAAACCTTTGACGATTGCCAATCCCAGGCCGACACCGCCATATTCTGTCGAGCGACTGCTTTCACCGCGATAAAATCTATCGAAGATGTGTGGCAGATCTTTAGGTGGGATGCCCGCTCCGGTGTCCTTTACTTGAATGACAATCCAATCTTTTTCAAGGCCAACGCTAAGGTTGATTTCATCTCCTTGGGATGTGTGACGGAGCGCGTTGGCCAATAAATTGTCCAGGATGCGGCTTAGTTTGTCAGGCGCCGCCCAGACAGGATCAACCTCGGGAGCGACGACCCCCCTCAACTGCACGCCGCGAGATTTCGCTTGAACCGCGAAGCTTTCCAGAGTATCAGAGATCAAGTCGGAAATTGTGATCCATTCGAATTCCAGATCCAGATGACCGGCATCCAGTTGCGCCAATTCGAAAAGATCATTGATTAATTTGCTGATGCGATCAATTTCGTTTTGGCTCTGGCGCAGATAGCGGTCTGTGGTTTCGGGATCATCCACAACACCGTCGGCCAGTGAATCGATCATCAATCGCAGTGAAGTCAACGGGGTCCGCAGATCGTGCGAAGCCCAGGCGACCAGGTTGCGGCGAGCTTCGTCGAGAGCGCGTTCAGCTTCAGCTGCCTGTTCGAGTTGCGCGGCCATTTTGTTAAAGGTTTCGGCCAAATGGGCAATCTCGTCTTGGCCATCAATGGAAACGCGGGTGGTAAAGTCTCCCTGACTGAGACGTTCAGCACCATCCACAAGTCCATTGAGCGCCTGAGTAATGGCATTTGAAAGAAAGTAACCGAATGCGACGGAAATGCCGCCCGCAAAAATGAGCAAAAGACTGCCTAAGGCCAGGTCGTGCTGGTTAATGAACATCAGCCGGGCTGTAACCCAGACGTTGAAAAGGGTCAGACCACCGGCCATGATATATCCCAAAATGAGGGCATAACTGAGACGCGGCAGACGGCGCCACCAGCCCAGTTTTTGTGATGCAAATCCAAACACAGCTGATCCCAGGCTGGTAATACTCAGGTACAGGGTCAAATAACGCAAGTCTTCCCTGGGAGGATTCATGACCAGCCAGATTAGTGCTACGGTGAGGATAAGAACTAGGATGATTCCAAGGATAAAACCTGTGGTCTGTGTGGCGCGCGGTTTCATGTTTTATTTGTCCCCGATGAATTTGTAACCAACGCCCCAAACGGTTTGTAGATGTTCCGGTTGGCTGGGAATGACTTCGATTTTCTCACGCAGGCGGCGGATGTGGACGGTTACCGTCGAAGGGTCGGTGTAGAGTTCGTCTCCCCAAACCTGTGCCAGGAGTTGGTCTCGACTGAAAACCTGGCCAGAATGACGGGCAAAAAAGTACAGCAGATCGAATTCTTTAGCGGCAAGATTGATTGAATTACCATCAACGTCAACGATACGCCCCCGGGGATCGATTTGGATGCGCTTGAATTCGATGGGCGTTTCAGTTGGAATTGAGGGCGAATCGTTGATGCGCCGTAAAACGGCGCGCACGCGGGAGACGACCTCCTGCGGGCTGAAGGGTTTGGTGATGTAATCATCCGCGCCCAAATCCAGGCCTCGGATGCGGTCGCTGGCTTCACCTTTGGCCGTCAGCATGATGATTGGGATTTGCCGATCCTGGCGCAGGTGTTGTGTGATGGTCAGCCCATCGATTCCGGGAAGCATCAAGTCCAGAACAATCAGATCAGGCGGGCTTTCCTGGATAGCGTCCAGTGCTTCGTAGCCATCTGCGGCTTCCCGAACGGCAAAGCCATCACGCTCCAGGTAACGGCGCACGACTTCACGGATAGTGTCTTCATCATCGACAACGAGGATTTTCTTTTGGGCTGTCATCCAGGTCCTTTGAGTAAACCCATTTTCAACTGCAAATATTGTAGCAGGGGGTTATTACGAGATTATTAAGGATTTACGATTTGAAAAGTTTATCATCCCACAAGGCCAAGCACGATTATTACCGAATATTTTGAAATAAAAAAACTCCCCACATACCATGTGAGGAGTTTCGAAAGGTGAAGTTAGAAATTTCTATTCTTTAGGGACATTGAACTTGATCATACGGTGATTGCCAGCATCTGCTAACCAGAGATCTCCCTCGGCGTTGACAGCCATCCCCGTGGGCAGGTTCATGCCCTCCAGGCCTGTACCGTAATCACCCCAAAATTTGACGAATTCTCCCGCGGTGTTGAACTCCAGGATGCGGTAGCTCTCCGGGTCACTGACAAATACCTGACCCTTGTCATTGACCGTAATCGATGGTTTGTTGTCCAGAGATTGGCCATACCAGCCGACGATTTCCCACTCCAGAACGGGAGTGTATTCGAGACCATCAATTGCAGCTTCGAAAACTTGAATGCGTTTATTCCAGGTGTCAGCGACGTAGATGCGGCTATCGGCATCGACGGCCAGGCCGACTGGCTCATCGAATTGGCCTTCTAGCAAGCCAGCGCTGCCAAATGATGTCAGGAAGTTGCCATCACTATCGAAGACCACTACCCGTTTGTTGCCGGTGTCCGTAATGAATACACGTCCATCAGACGCAACCGCGATATCCCTGGGGCCCCAGAAAGCAGTGCCAGTCTCACCCTGGCCGAAATAACCCCATTGGGTGATGAATTCACCCTCGGAGGTAAATTTTTGCACACGGTGGTTCCAGGTATCCGTGACGTAGACATCACCTTTGGAGTCAACGGCAATGCCCCAGGGTTCATAGAAGCCGCCGGCAGGGGCCTCTCCTGAGGTGCCATCGGCGTAATAGCCCCAAACATGCAATACTTCTCCATCGATGCTGATATGTTGGATGCGGTGATTGTTGCTATCGGCTACATAGAGACTACCGTCGGGGGCTACGGCGACATCGCGTGGCATTAGGAATTCTCCGGGTTGGCTGCCCTCGCTGCCAAAGGGTGACTCAGCCGATAGAACGATATCTTTGCCTTCATAGGGATCGGCGACCAGTTCTTCAGCGGAAACCGGCACGGAGCCATAATTCCAGACTTGTGCAGCGATATCTTTACGCACGTACAGGCGCATACGATCTGAAGGTGACCAGTTTGCCAGGCTCATATCTTTGCCGTTGACTTCGGCGTAATCAGAATAATCCCGGTTGAACCAGATCTGGAAAACGGCATTGCGCTGATGGCGGTCGAAGATGGCGTTGCGAATGCGCTCCCAGGTCAGGTTGTAGTAATCCTGGTTGGGCCACCAGATGCGTATGTAATCAAATTGGTGATAGGCTTGTCCAACGACTGGTTCGATCTTGTCGAAATTATTATCGCCGACCAGGATGACGGGCGCCTCGCGCAGTTCACGGGTTGGATTGGGGCCGAAGTATTTCTGGTTGGGGTAATTGCGCAAATACCACCAGTAGGGATAAGTAGTTTCGTCATCGTACGCTACAACGAGATCCAGGCTGTCAGTGGTGCGGAGCGAAATTTCTTCAATTTGTTTGAGAGCTATCTTTGGCCCGGTCCCTGAATGCGCATAGACAAGATATTCGGTGGGGTAATCGTAATTAATGTAAGCAGCACGAAAGGCAGCCCGGGCTGTGAAGAGAGCCAAAAATGCGAATATGGCCAGCGTCGTTAAGCGGCCGAGTTGGGCTAGCGACCAATTTTTGAGCACGCGAATGATGGCATAAGCGCTGATGGCAACGATCAACACAGCCAGAACAAAAGAATTAGTGTTGTTGAGTTGCACTAAATCCTTGCCTTGGAAGGGTGGATTCTCTCCAAGCAGCGCACCCAGCGAGGATGTCAAGCTAACCAGAAGGAGCACTACCAAGGTCATGAGCAACAAGCCCCGGCGAGTTCTGACACACTGCCAGTCAATGCGTTCGATTAATTTGCCCAACCCCCAACTGGCAAACAGGATCATAGGATAGGCAATATGCACAGTCAGCCAGGGCATTTTTTCTCCAGCTATGGTGAACGCGATAATGCTGGTTATTGTCCAAAAACCCAGGAAAGGCAGCACTGGAGCTTGATCCTCGGGCTGCGTACTCTCTTTCGGTTCAGTATCCGGCAAAACTTCGGCCTGCTCCTCCTCTTCAAAAGCAGAATTGCGCCTGAGCCGAATCCAGTAATAACCGGTCAGGATCGAGCCCAAAAGGGGCAAAAATTCATACACTGGCACCTGCACCAGAATGTAGTAATACCAGGGTTGACTGCCGCGTTCGACGCCTTGCTGCTCCAACCAGTAGCCCAGTGATCCCACCATGCCAGTGAAGAATCCAGAACCATTGGTGAATAATGTCGTGTAGAAGATTGTGAAGGGAATATAAAAAATTGCCGCGTTGATCAACCAAAGGCGCGGGTTCCAGAGCAATCCACTGGCGATGCTGATGATTGAAAAAATTCCAATAAATATTCCCGTACGCATCATACCGGCCGTTGTGTAATCCAATGAATTCCAGCCTAAAGCCTTGACAGGGAAAGGTGCCAGTTGCGGAAGTACCAGGGTAAATTGCAGCAACAGCAAGCTGAAGACCCGGTTTTCCCGAAGGGCTACCCATGAATATCCGCTAATTACCGTGACCAGTGCCCCGGTTAGCATTAAACCACTCAGTCCCAACGGAATTATCAGATGTAATGGGGCCGCTATCGGTTGAACTTCCAACTCTTCATTCGGTTCGAGTATCTCAGCGGTGGGGAAGAAAGCGTTTAGCGCAAATCCAATGGCCAGAAAAACAAAGGCCAGAATCAACAAAGTCAAAAACAGTTGCTTCAGTTTCGGCCGTCCCCAGCGTTTTTGTGAGATTTGATAAATGAAAAGTAAACCCAGAAACACCAAAGCTTGTGCGGTATAAATAAAAGAGGTTTCCTTGGTTGTGTAATGAAGCACCGCAACGGCCGTCAGCCAATATGTGTATTTTGCTGCACCCGTTTCCAAATACCTGAGAATTGCCCAGATCATGATAATGCCAAAAAGGGCTGCAAAGATATCATTGCGCACATAGCGCGCGTAATACAACATGTAGGGCGAAATCAGCATCATTCCTGCTGCGACAAGTGTCCCAGTTTTTCCAAGGTAGCGGCGGTAGTACCATAAAAAGCCTATCGCTGCGATGCCAAACAATGCGGCTGGGATACGGGCAGTGAAATCATTATCCCCGAAGAGAAAATAAGACAAGGCCACGATATGGAACTGGTATGGTCCATGGGTCATCGGGGTGTGAGAATATCCCCCTCCCCTGGAAAGCTGCCAGGAATAGTAGACGTGCGAATTTTCGTCATGGCTCATAACCCGCGATTCCAAATCATAGAAGCGGGTCACGACGGCCAGTAAAATGATGACGGCAAAAATCAAGGTTTCCCAATTGACCGTCAAATTCGTGAAAATTGGCTTATCAAGCCAGGAGTTTGGTTTTTCTGTGTTTTCCAGCATTGGTACTCCTAATACATCGATTTAGCAATTTCGATGAGTTCGGATTTTGTCAGAAAGCCGGGGCTTTCTGGATTATTTCCAGCGAAAATGATCTCAAATAGCATTTCACCTTGCTGCCAGCGTAAGATCTGAACGCCAGCCGCTGGATTCCAGGAAATTTCCAGGGTTGATGTTGCACCGTTTGAAGTATCTGTGACCGCAGATTCTACCTCAGGAATCGTCCATGCGCCGGTTACATATTCTCCCCTAATATTTCCAATTTCTACAATTTCTACCATCGCATCGGCACCAATTTTCTGGTAATCTTCGCCAGATGGTCTTTGTGAGATCAATAATGAATAATGATCAATGTTGTAAAGATAATTCACTTCAATGGCATTTCTCTCAGAATGAAATAATGCGCCCCTCAATGTATACCCGAAAGGCAAGATTTTTGGTTCGATGAATTCGAATCCAGCCCGGTTCTCAGCTTCAGGTATGTTGAGTGCATACCGTAGCTGTGGGTCGATAATCTCGTCATGCGAAACCTGAACGGTTATGTTATCACCGGTAAAGGGCTGGAAAAACTGGATCAGACGCTGTGCCACGACTTCCAATGAAGGTGGCATCAAACTGAAAATTAATACGAAAAAGGCGATAAGTGTGGAGGATAAAATCAATTTTTTGGTAATAAATAATCCTGATTTTTGCGATTTGGACTGAAACCAGGGCTGATCTTGCATCCGTTGGTGGAAATGCGGACTTGGTTTTGGCTGGATTCTATCAAACAAGCTTTTGATTTGTTCCTCGTGGTTTTTCTCTTGAAATGCCATCGTTTTAGCTCTTTTCAGGCCAATTTTGGCGTAGCTGATGCAATGAACGGCGGATATTCACAGATACGGTGTTTTCTTTCATTCTGAGGAATTTGGCGATTTCTTTCACTCTCCAATCGAGGAAATATCGCAAGGTGATGATTTCCCTTTGTGTATCATTGAGATTTTGCAACTGCGACCATAAAGAATTCGCTTCCTCGTTCAGGATAACATTTTTCTCGGGACTGTGGGCGGGGTCAAAAAGGATGTAATCATCAATGTTGACTACAGCTTTTAGTGATTTGTCCCGCCGAAATGAGTCAATCACTAAATTTCTGGCAATGCGTAACAACCATCCCAAGGCAGCCTGATCATTGCCGCGGAACCGAAAGCGGGCTTTCCATGCTCGGGCGAATGTTTCTGCAGTCAAATCTTCTACATTTTGAATAGGTCCACCTGATAACCCGAAAATATAACGGAAAACAATCAAATGATTTTGGTTGTAAAACTCTTGAAATAATTCTGGTTTCCAAAGAATTGCTACGCTTCTTGAATTCTGGTTTTGTTTGGGTTTCATTAGCGTATGTATTCAATATAGGGCCTAGCACTCAAAAATCATCACCATTATCAAGAACGTATTTGGATTAAATATATGACAAAATATAGTACTCTGTCTCATAAATAAATATCATACTTGTCATTGCGAGCCCCGCCCAGGACGAACCAATTTCTCTTTAGAAACTGAGAATGCTTCGCGGAGTTTATATTGAGCGCAGCGAATGTACTCGCACGCCACAGGCACATAAAGGTAAGTGATTTGTGAGACAAGCTATTTAGTGATATTTATTCAACAGTTAAAATGTCCCACTTGTCGATAATCTATTTTTTTAAATTATCAATTTCTTGTGAAGATAGTAAACGCCATTGGCGTGGTTTGAGATTTCCCAGCCGAAGATTACCAATGCGAGTGCGTGTGATCTGCACAATAGGCAGCCCAGTCAGCCGGCCCATTTCGCGGATTTGGCGTTTGCGCCCCTCCTTCATGGTCACTTTCAACCAGGCGCCTTTGCCTTTTGTGCCGGTAATGCGTACCTTTACGGGTTTCGTACGATAGCCATCTTCTAGAACCACACCATTTCGCCAGGCAGTTAGCTGCTTTTCATCTGGGCGACGTGCCACTAATACAGTGTATTCTTTTTCATGGCCATAGCGGGGGTGAGTCAATCGTTGAGCCAAGTCGCCATCATTGGTCAGCAAGATCAACCCCTCACTTTCGATATCTAACCGGCCCACCGGGTACAATCGCCCGTGATGATCAACTAAATCCAACACGGTTGGGCGAGGATCAGGGGATTTAGCCGCAGATATAACACCTTTGGGTTTGTTCAGTGCAATATAAACGAATTCTTCTGGGCTGCTGATAGGCTCGCCCTTAACTTCAATACGGTCTTTTTTGGGATTAGCTTTCATCCCTAATATGGCTGTTTGGCCATTTACCGAAACCAGTCCCTGCTCGATTATTTTTTCACAGGCTCGACGAGAACCAATCCCAGCGCGGGCCATAATTTTTTGTATACGTTCTTCCATAGGAATTCTCCAGAATGAAATTATATCCCAAAGGGGTCAATTTCAGAGTTATCTTCAATTTCCCGTACAAAAACGGCAAATTTTTTTACACTTCCATCGGCATCGAAGAGAGGATAAAGTGTCGTGTCGAACCAAACTCCATGGTTTTTGTCCTTAAAACGAACAGGTTTTTGAGATTTCATAACTTGTTTGGCATATTCTTTCCGCTGTTTGGCGACAGCGGGTGGAAAATAATCCCAAACACTGTGTCCAATCAGCTCATCGACGGACACATTTAATCTCGATGCCATTGCCTGATTTACATCAAGAATAGTTCCATCGGTTTTGTGCAAGGCGATCAAAACAGTTGGCGCATTTAATAGTGCTTTTGTTTCTTCTGCGCTTTCCAAGAGATCGTTCTCCAATTGCTTCCGTTCAGTGATATCTCTGGCATATATGGCGACTTCCGTAACCTCACCGATTTCATTTGTAATTGGATATACGATATTATCGAACCATATCCCGGCTCTTTTGTCTTCAAATCGTTGGGGAACCCCAGTGAAAATTGCTTTTTCAATGAAAGGTTTTCTTTGGTTGACCATCTCAGGAGATATCAAATCCCAAACGCAGGTGCCGATTAGTTCATCCGCGCGTACATTAAATCGACTTGCCATTGCTTCATTTGCCTGGATAATATTTCCATCGATATCACTAAGAAATATGACATCAGGGGTGGCATTCATGAGGGTATTTAATTTCTTTTCGCTTTCTAATAAAGCTTTTTCTGCAGCGATGCGAGCAGAAAATTGGGATTGTTTTTGTAGTATTTCGGATATCTCCAAAGCCACCCAAGTTCCCATGCCTGGCGAGGATTTGATTTCTAGCTGTGCGCCGATGATCTCTGCACGTTCCTGCATCATCGTGAGACCATAATGTTTTTCACTGTTGTTGCCCACATTATCGAAGGATGCTAAATAATCAAATCCGATGCCGTCATCTTCGATGAGCAAAATTATGCGATCTTCTAATAGTTCACCTGAAACCGAAATATGATGAGCATTCGCATGTTGAAAGGCATTTTCGAGAGCTTGTTGGACGATCCGATAAATATGCCCTTCCAGACTGTATTCATATCGCACCTTGGAAGTTCCAATTAAAAAATTAATTGTAAAATCTGAAGGTGACCGATCTGTAAGTTCCTGAATTAATTCGTCTATTGCCTGGTATAGTCCGTAATCCAGCATTGCAGGCCGCAGCCCGTTGATTATTTGCCGAATTCGTGTTGTGAGTTTTTCATACTCTCTTTGAAACTCAGAAGTTATAAATTCATCATCGACTAACATCCCCAGTACGGCCAAACTACTTAATATATCGTCGTGGAGATCATGCGCTAATTTTTTGCGTTCATCTTCGTGGCGAAGAATATTTTCTTGGTAAAGGGTGAGAATTTGCTCTCGGCTTAGTATATTTGCTAATGCAATGGCAGTCTGGTTGGCGATTGTCTTGAGTAGGTCGATTTCGCTTCCTGAATAGTGATCATCAGGATCACGGCGGCCTAAAAGCCACAAACCTTGAAGTTGGCCTTCAACGGTCAGCGGAAGTATCAATCTGATCCAGGGGAAAAGTAATGCCTCGTTTGGAGGTCGATAAATGTTCGCTTCGTTGAGTAGTTCTGAGAGTGACCCATATTTGGGTAATTGAGTTTCATCAACACCGAACAAGTTGATTGGCTTCAAGCTTAGATTTTCCACACCAAAAAGGGCCGATTGTCTTATGAATAAGCTGGGTAAAATCTCATCGTTTATCAAGCTATTCAAGCTTTCTTGGTCAAGGCTAGTTGTGATATGCTCAGCATAAGCTCTGTCCAACTGCGCCGGAGGGAAAGGTATTTTGAGAATTTTCTGGTCCACAAATTGTTTCAGAGAAGGATAAGTTAAAATCGACAGTAATCCCGAAGCGATGGCGGCTATGGTGCCAATAACCACAGTCGCACCGCTGAATTCAAGCCAGGGAGACAATGACAATGAAAGCAGTCCAAATAACACAGCGAGGCCGATCAATGCGATCAGAAGGGGCAGTAAACGGTTGGCGCGAATTTGGATGTCGCTTTTGTGTGTGATATTATCTGCTTGGGCCAATGCTGGTAAGACAAAAAATGGGGTAAAACTTACTATGCTTATAGTAATTCCCATAAATAGCGTAACAAATCCAATTCCAATTGTAGAATCAAAGAAATTCCGATCTATACTAAGAACTGAAATCACTATGAT
>CAZVPR010000016.1:0-64163 GCA_964629085.1 uncultured Anaerolineales bacterium | reverse complement strand
TTGTAATTGAAAATGTTTTTCAATTACAAAATGAGATTTTACTGCCCCATTTTTTGCCTGTCAAGAAATTACGCGCCAATTTAGAATCCTCACACAAATTGACGGTAGAATATGGGCCATGAAAAGAGTTAGGGAATTTTTTGGTGCGTTGGTATTAGGACTGGCATTGTTTTTCCTCGTGGTCGCATTGCAAAGTATCCGCAGTGGTGCGCTCTCGATCCCAGACCAACTCTCGATGTTTACAACGATTTTCCTGGGTATCTTCATCGAGGCTGCGCCTTTTTTGTTATTTGGCACCCTGGCATCCGGCATCGTGGAAGTATTCTTCAGCCGCGATCAACTACGCCGCTTTATTCCCAAGAACCCCCTTTTAGGTGCGCTGACCGGGGGGCTGATGGGTCTATTCTTCCCTGTTTGCGAGTGCGGCGTAGTACCACTAACCCGGCGACTTTTCAAGAAAGGCCTGGCTCCCTCGGTGGGCGTAGCCTTTTTACTGGCCTCACCAGTACTAAACCCGATCGTCATCGCCAGCACGTACGCCGCCTACGGCTGGGGTCCCATGCTCTGGCTTCGGATTGGCTTGAGTATGGCCATTGCTACCATTGTCGGTTTGATCTTCTCGGTGCAGAAATACCCCTGGTGGCTGTTGAAACCGGGCTCGCTAGCACCTATTGTAGGCGCAAGCGATGATGCTCCCGAACCCAAAGTCGAGTTGCCGCTCACAACACGCTTGCGGCGCGTTTTGCAGCACGCCGCCGATGAGTTCTTCGAAATGGGGCGTTACCTGATCATTGGAGCCATGCTGGCTGCCCTGATGCAAACTTTCATTCCCCAATCAGCGCTGCTGGCGTTGGGCAAAGGACCATTTTCATCAATTATCGTCATGATCTTGTTAGCTGTGATTCTGTCGATTTGTTCCACAGTGGACGCTTTTGTCTCGCTGGCCTTTGTGGGCACTTTTACCAACGGGTCGATCCTGGCTTTTTTGGTGTTCGGCCCCATGGTCGATATCAAGAGTGCACTGATGTTCTTACAGGTATTCCGCCGCAAAACGGTCGTCTACCTGATCGCCCTGCCCTTATTGATGACCATTCTGGCGGCTGTCGTTTTGAATTATTACACTCCCTTTTGAGGTATTTAGATGTCTTCTAAAATTTCTCGTATTCTTCAAGGGCTGATCTTACTGGGTTTGGGCGGGCTTCTGTTCCATAAGTTTTTCTCTGGCAAGTTGTATTTCTACATTAATCAACGCTTTTTCTACCTGGTGACCCTGGCTGCGGCTGGATTTCTGCTCTTGGGGTATATTGTCCTGGCTTATCGAAATGACCACGATCACGAACACGAGCATCACCACCACGGAGACAGCAACACCTGGTCGTTGGTTATCGTCGCGATCCCGCTTTTGCTTGGCTTTATCATCCCTGCCAAGCCATTGGATGCCAGCGTCATTCAGAGCCGGGGGATTTCCAGTGAAGGTTTGTTCGCCGCTGATCAGTCCGCAGTTGGTGTTGAGCTAAACACGCCGGCAGATCAGCGCAATATTCTCGACTGGACCAGGGCCTTCAACTATTCTGAGAATCCCCAGGCTTTCGCCGGTGAAACCGCTGACGTAATCGGCTTTGTCTATCACGATCCCCGGCTGTCTGAAAACCAATTTCTGGTCGGACGGTTGGCGGTGACCTGCTGCGTGGCAGATGCTTTTGCCATCGGGATGGTGGTGGAATGGCCGCAGGCTGCCGAAATGAGTGACAACGCCTGGGTACACGTGCGCGGCAAAGTTCAGGTGGTGCAGGTCGAGGACCAGACGCTGCCTCTGATCGTGGCCGAAAGCGTCAAAGATACCGATCAGCCCAGCCACCCCTATCTTTTCCCATAGGCACATCAGATGAAATTCGACCGCTTTGATACCACAGTTTGGGGGGTCATTTTGCTGCTCATATCCGTCATTGCAGGTTTGGTCCTGGCAGGGAATCAAAAAGGGATCACGTCCCTGACAGCTAATGAACAGGTTGGCGCCAAGGGCGCATTCGTGGTCCAATTCCCACAAACCATCCAAGAAGATAGCATCCAGGGATTACTTTCCGTAGAACCGCAAGTAGTTGGCAATGTCTTTGTGCGCGGAGATCAACTGCTCTTCGTTCCTCAACAGGCCTTTCTCCCCGGTGAAAACTACACCGTGACGCTATCCGCCGGAACCGTGGTGCAGGATGGCCGCCAGGTCAAACAAGATTACAACTGGCATCTGACAGTGCGCGATCCCTGGCTGGTATACCTTGGCAGCGAAGATAACGAACTTAATCGCCTGCCCCTGACAGGTGGGGACAGCGAAACACTCACCAACACAGGTGGCAAGATCTTCGACTACAAGCCGTCTGATGATGGCAACCGGATCGCTTATGCGGTTATCAACGAGGAAAAAGGGATCGATATTTGGATAATGGAACGTGACGGCAGCAACCAACGCTTGCTGATCAACTGTGGTCCTGACCGCTGTTCCGCCATGGATTGGTCGCCAAATGGCAGTCAACTGGCTTACAGCCGCATTGAAGCCAGCCTATTACTCGAAGGACCTTACAGCGCGCCCAGAGTTTGGCTGGGGGACACCACAACCGGTGAGACTCTGCGTCTGCATGCCGACTCCCAGAAGATGGGCTATGGCCCTAATTGGTCCCCGGATGGTAAGCGGCTGATCTACTCCGATGGGGTCAATACCCGTATGGTTGTACTGGACATCGAAACCGGAGCTGAATTCTATATCCCCAATCAGTCGGGGCGCATTGGGAGTTGGTCACCGGATGGCAGCCGGTTGGTCTACAGCGACTTCCTGATTACGGATGCCGGTGCTAATGAGGTCGTTTATCAGGTGAATTTTGCTACTGCGGATATCATCAACTTATTTGGGCATCGCCCCAACGAAAGCAATTACAGCGGTCCGGTATGGTCGCCCACCGGGGATTGGATCGCAGCAGCAGCAAAGGAAACCCGGGATAAAATTCACTTCCAACTGATGCTTATGGCCCCCGACGCCAGCTACGGCTTTGTTTTGGCGGATGAACCCAATTACGCCTACACCCATTACGACTTCGATCCAACGGGCCGTTATTTCACTTTCCAACGCACCCCGTTAGGTGTATCCCATGCCATACCAGAGATTTTGGTAAAGGATTTACAGTCGAAGGAGATCATCGTAGCCATACCGGGCGCCACCTCCCCGGCCTGGCTGCCTTAAATTCTCATGTCATGCACATTCGCAAAAATAAGTCAAACTCCACCCCTCGATACATCCCTTGCCTGTGGCACGCCTTGCTGGCCCACCACAGGCGTGCAAAGCAAGGCCCACTAACAGTGCGCGCCTACGGCGGGAGGGGATCACATCGCGAAGCATACTGTAAGGGCAGGATGCAAGCTGCGTAACACCAGCTAACTAAAAATGGCAGCCGCATACCAGAGCGTGACTGCCAACCAACAACGAACAATTCAGCTTCACTCTATCCATTTAATATTGCATCCAAGGCTGGGTCTTTGCTCAATGCTGATTGCCTTGTCTGCCAGGATATCATCCAAAGCGGCGCGCATATCTTTGCCGGTTACCGGGATATCTTTTCCAGGCCGTGATTCATCCAACTGGCCGCGGTAGACCAGGTTCAAATCGGCGTCAAAAATATAGAAGTCAGGGGTGCAAGCCGCTTTGTAAGCTTTGGCTACATCCTGTGATTCATCAAACAAATAGGGGAAGGGATACCCCAGTTCTAGGGCGTATTCTTTCATCTTGTTGGGGTGGTCCTCGGGGTAGTTTTCAACATCATTGGAGCTGATAGCTACAAATGATACACCCTGGGCTTGATAATCATTGGCCAGACTGACCAGTTGATCATTGACGTGCTTGACAAAGGGACAGTGATTGCAAATAAACATGATCACCGTGGCCTTGTCGGATTTCAATTCGGCCAGGCTTTTGGATTGTCCAGATACCGTATCCGGGAGGGTAAAATTTGGGGCAGCAGTGCCCAGTGCAAGCATAGTGGAGGGGGTAGCAACCATACTTATTTTCCTTTCGATTTATGATTTGATGATATTCGCAACGATACCATAGATTCGAGGCGATTGGTAAACAATCGCGTTCCGGCAAAAGAAATGAAAGCAAAGGCCAACAGGATTAATGCAGTCAGGTAGGCCCCGCCGAGATCGCTTTCCAGGCGAGAGTAGATCAGCAGCGGCATGGTCTGGGTGCGGCCCTGCAAATTACCAGCAAATAATATTGTCGCGCCGAATTCACCCAGGGCCCGCGCCCAACTGAGCATCAGTCCCACGAAGAGCGATTGCAAGCTGATCGGCAAAATGATGCGCCAGAAAGTAACCCACTGATTGGCACCGTCCACCGCAGCCGCTTCGCGAATTTCACAATCTACAGCCTGAAAACCGGCTTGGGCCGCTCGGATATAGAAGGGAGCTGAAACAAAGACCTGAGCCAATACAACGGCCAAACCTGTAAAGGGGATTTGAACGTTTAGAGCACTCAATGCCCCGCCCAGCAAACCCAGACGGCCAAAGGTTGCCAACAACGCTAACCCGGCGATGACAGGGGGGATGACGATGGGCATCTCGATGAAGAGCATGATGAAGCGCTTCAAAGGGAAATCGTAATTCGCAAATATATATGCCAACGGAGTTCCCGTGAGCAGGATCACAACCAGACTAATCAGCGTCGTGCGAAAACTCAACCAGACGCTGACCCAAATTGCCGGACTAATTCCCGTCGAAAACACATCAAATGAAAAGGTCCGCCAGATCAGTGCCAGCAAAGGAAGAAATAACAATAACCACAAGCCGGCCGCTAGAACGATCACCAATGTTTTTCCAAAAGTTACCAACGGTGAACTTGGACGAGTAGAATGGTTAGTGTGCTGCATTGATTTCAACGGGAGTGAATCCCCACTTCAATAGAATGGCCTGCCCGGATTCGCTGAGCACAAACTCGATAAAGTTATTGGCGACAGCTTTTTGTTGAGAGTCTTCGATTACGGCAATTGGATAATCAGCCATTACATTCATAGAAGCGGGAATTTCGACTTGTTCAACTCGATCAGCGATGCCCGGGGTGATGTCGGAGGCATAGACAATCCCGGCATCCGCTTCACCCAAGGCAATTTTCGTTGCCACCTGACGCACCGTGCTCTCTTCTGACACTAAATTGGCATAAATTTTTGTCTGAAGTGAATCCGCTAAAGTGCTGAAAATTTGATCGGCATACTCACGCACTGGTACGCCCTCGACGGCCAGCAACAAAGTAACGCCTGGATTCCCCAAATCTTCGAGCGCGGCAATCCTGGCCGGATTGCCTTTAGGCACAATAACGGTCAGCTTGTTGGCGACAAATACTTGTACATCCGCCGGGTCAATGCGTTCGTGCACGATAGCGAGCTGCATCTGATTTTCATTCGCCGAGGCAAAAACGTCCGCCGAAACACCCTCACGCAATTGGGCCGCCAGTTGAGATGAGCTGGCAAAATTCAAGAGCAATTCTGTGTTTGGGTTCTGTTTTTCGAAGCTTTCGGCCATCTCTGTCATGGCATCAGTCAATGATGCGGCTGCAAAGACAACCAACTCATTCTGATTGCTGTTGGATATCCCTGGAATTGGGATACAAGCGGTCGGCAGGAGGATCATCAACCATCCCAGGGCTATAACCTTTAAATAATTTGCTTTCTGCATTACTTGCACTTACATTATCGTCAAATAGGATTTTGAAGAATTCATTTTCAATGGGGAAACCAGGAATTCATGAAATCACATTCAGCGTTCCTGCTTTCCTGGTTTCCTAATAAATGATCACGTGGAAATTCGTTCATCCCTTTCTTACCTCATACATTTTTTGACATTTAAGCAATCCCCTGAGAGATTTCAAGGGTCTCCATGGAAGATAGCCATTCCAGCATGGCCGAAATTTGCCCAATACGGAACTGGTGGATAGCTTTTTCAAAAGATTCACCTTCAGCAAGCCCAAATAGCGCTTGGTGTTCTTCGTTCAGCCACAAATTACAGGCATCAACCTGACGCTGGAGAATCTGCTGTTTCATTTCCGATCCAGCCTTAATTGCAAAGAACAACTTCACCAGAAATTCCAACCTGAACTCACGCGGGGTTTGCACCGGTTCAGAAATCCAAATCTCATACGCATCCTGCCCTTCAGGTGTAATCGAAAAAACCTTTCTGGCGGGTCTTTTCTCCTGAATGAGGGTATCTGCCCGTATCAAACCTTTTGCTTCCAGGCGAGCAAGCATGGCGTACAAACGACTCTGCTTGATGCGCCAGATTTCCCAAAGTCCCGGCAGGCTGGAAAAGCGTTGATGGATTTCATAGCCATGAAGCTGCTCCGAATTCAAGAAGCCCAAAAGGGCAATTTCATTGACCATCAGGGTCTCCCTTACTCAAGATATGAGTATTCACAGCGTGAATAATAACACAGACCAAAACCTACGCATAGAGTTGGAAAAGAAATCTGATGAGATTTATATAGATAATATCTTGACAAAATATCTACAATCCGATAATATTAGGATACACACACAAGGAAATAAAATGACGCAAACCAAACAAACTTTTCAAAGAAATTTCGACCCCATCAACCTGCACATCAGGCGCTGGATGGCGCGCTATGCCTGAGCGTGATCTTCATCTGGTTTGGGGCATTGAAACTCTTCCCCGGCCTGAGCTCCGCGGCAGAATTAGTGTGCAGCTCGATCTGTTTCTTCGATCCGGATTTCTTTTTACCGATCCTGGCGATCTGGGAAATACTGATCGGGATCGGCTTCCTGATCGGATTATTCACCACAAAATTTCAGCGCCTGACGATTTTGCTGTTTTTCTTGTAAATACCAGGTACCGCGTTACCGCTGGTCATTTTGCCTGAGGCATGTTGGACCAGCTTCCCCTTCGGGTTGACTCTCGAAGGGCAGTACATCATCAATAATCTGGCCATCATCGGATCCGCACTGGTCTTAGGCGCTACCGTACGCGGCGGACGAGACATCTCCGAGCCGATGTATTCATAAATTAGGAGATCAAAATGTCTATCATTCGTATCGTCTTACTTTCTGGCTTAGTCATTGCCGGCGCAGGCTTCGCCTGGAAAATTGCCCCCGCTCGCAGCAGACTGCTCGTCACGCGCCACGAACCTCATTTTCCGATCGTTTCAGGGTTCAACCTCGACCGCCAGGAATTCGAGTTTCCGCGCGACTTTGAGGGCGATCTAAATCTGGTAATTGTGCCTTTCCAACGATGGCAGCAAAATTTAGTCAACACATGGATACCGACTGCACAAGAGATCGAAGCCTCGTTCCCCGGATTCATCTACTACGAAATGCCTACGCTCTATGAAATGTCTGTCATTTCACGCACTTTTATCAACGAAGGTATGCGCGCTGGCATCCCCGACCAGACCGCTCGTGAGCGCACGGTAACTTTGTATCTCGACAAAGAGGTCTTAAAATTCGCTTTGAATATCCCCAACGAACATGATATTCATTTGTTTTTGGTCGACCGTGAGGGTGAAATCCTTTGGCGGGAGACAGGCGAATTCGCAGAAGAAAAAGCCAATCGATTACTTGAATTTATCCAAAACCAACGCTAATCGTAATCAGTTGAACCCTAAAAATTAAGACAAGTGCATTGGAAAATTAGATTTTGGCATTATGAACATATCGTAAGTTTTCCACCTTGAATATCCCTCACCCCGCCTTCGCATCGCTGCGGTTTATCCTCGTCGTAGGCGCGCCTGTGGCGGCCAACTGGGAGAGGGGTTCGCCTAAGGCGGTGAGGGAGTAAAATAGTCAATATCCAACTTAACAGAACACTAGAAATGAGAGATTTTTTTTATTTTTGGGCGGCCATGATGGTACTATTTTATGCAAATTGTTTCCAACCCGACCATGACCGCTTAGCAGATACGAACTGGAGAAGGGATTTCAATGACCAATGAAAATAGCAATGGATTCATTCGCCTCAGCAATCTTCATAAGGAGTTCCAGGAGGGCGGGCAAAAGCGCCAAATCTTGCAAGGGACAAGCGCATCCTTTGAACGCGGTGAATTCATCGCGATCCTTGGCAAGAGCGGCAGCGGCAAGAGCACATTGTTGAATGTGATCAGCGGCATCGATCAGGCGGACCAGGGTGAGATTGTCGTCAATGGTCAGGTACTATCCCAACTCGATGAAAATCGACGCACGCTCTTTCGCCGCAAGAATATTGGTTTTGTTTTCCAGTTTTTCAACCTGATCCCAACCCTGAGAGTCATCGAAAACGTCAGCCTGCCGCTGGAATTGCTGGGGGTGGAGCTAAACGATTCCAAAGGTCGGGCCAGCCAAATTTTGTCGGAAGTTGGCCTATCAGACCGCCTGAATACCTTTCCTGAAAGACTCTCCGGCGGTGAACAGCAGCGCGTGGCTATCGCCCGCGCCTTGATCCACGACCCACTGGTCGTGCTGGCTGACGAACCCACCGGCAACCTCGATGAGGAAACCGGCGAACAAGTGCTGGCCCTGCTTGATAAGCTCACCCGCCAGGTTGGCAAGAACCTGATCATGGTCACGCACAGCAAAGAGAACGCCGTCTATGCCGACCGCATCTTCGAGCTGCAGGGTGGCTGTTTAGTTGAGCTTCAAAATGAACCGCTAAGACGCTAAGAACGCCAAGAGTCCGGAAAAATCTTTGCGCTCTTGGCATCCTCGCGGTGAAACAAGGTTTCGCCTTATCGTCAACGTAGCAAGGATAGATTCAAATTGGATTGTCATAATGATCAATAAATCTCCGCTGCCTCGCTCATTATTGAATATCGGTTGGCGCTACCTCACCCGCCATCTCTGGCAGAGCGCGTTGATGGTCATTGGCATCAGCCTGGGCGTGGCCGTGGTGGTGGGGATCGATATGGCCAACCAGAGCGCCAGCCGGGCCTTCGACTTGAGCACGGAAGCGGTAACCGGCCGGGCCACGCACTATATCTCGGCGGGATCGCAAGGGATTAAGGAAAGGCTATATGCTGAACTGCGGCGTTCTGACCTGGATTCGCCTTCTGCTCCGATCATTTCGGACTATGTCGTAGCATCCCAATTGGACGGCATTACCTTGCAGCTTCTGGGC
Organism: uncultured Anaerolineales bacterium; assembly: GCA_964629085.1. Lineage (GTDB taxonomy): Bacteria > Chloroflexota > Anaerolineae > Anaerolineales > UBA11858 > NIOZ-UU35. Next base: position 55,028 of record CAZVPR010000016.1, on the reverse strand, counting down.
GTCGATCCCTTTGCCGAGACACCATTCCGAAATTATCTTGGCAATCCCCAGGGCACTGCGAACTATTCGCTGACTCCATTTTTGGCACGGAAGGGCAGCGTTCTAATTTCACAGAATCTGGCGGATCGCTATGCCATCAAACTCGGCGGCACCTTCGAGATTGAATACGCCGGCCGCTCACTCCCGGTCAATGTGGCCGGACTTCTCCAACCCGGCGACAGTGTGGGCGGCAAAGCCTTGGACGGCATGCTGCTGATGGACATCGCCACCGCCCAGGAATTGACTGGCCGATTAGGCTATGTCGACCGCATCGATTTGATTTTGCCAGCCGATGACCCACCCAAACTGGAAATCATTCAAAAACTGCTGCCCCCCGGAATTCTGGTGCTGCCCGTCGAGGCCCGTAGCGGCGCGGTCGAGCAAATGACAGCCGCCTTTCGCCTCAACCTGACCGCCTTAAGCCTGTTGGCGATGGTGGTGGCGCTGTTCCTGATCTACAACACAATGACTTTCTCAGTGGTCCAGCGCCGCCCGCTGTTTGGCACGCTGCGCAGCCTGGGCGTCACGCGGCGAGAAGTTTTCTTGATGGTAGTTGGAGAAGCCCTGACCATCGGCGTATTAGGGACGGGTGTGGGCATTGGTCTCGGCATCCTGATGGGGCGCGGCGCAGTAGACCTGGTTTCGCAAACCATCAACGATCTCTTCTTCGTCAGCACCGTGCGGGATGTGCCCATTCCTATCGCCAGCCTGATCAAAGGCGCTGTTCTTGGAATTATCGCTACTGGCGCAACCGCCGCCTTTCCGGCCTGGGAAGCTGCCAGCGTGCCGCCGCGCACAGCCCTCTCACGCGCCAATTTGGAAACAAAAGCCCAAAGAGTGATAGGCTGGCTGGGTCTGGCCGGTCTAATGGTGATCCTGGGCGGCATTGCTATTCTGATCGTTCCTACCAAAAATCTGGTGATCAGTTTTGCCGGCACGGCCGCGGCTGTGATCGGTTTTGCGCTGCTTACCCCCATCACCACCAACTGGATGATGTCCGCCGGGGCCCCATTCACCAGCCGCATCTTTGGCGTACTGGGCCGCATGGCACCGCGCGAGGTGGTCAACTCCATCAGCCGTACCGCGGTAGCTGTGGCCGCACTGATGGTGGCTATCTCCGTGACCATCGGCGTCAGCCTGATGGTAGGCAGTTTCCGCTCTACGGTCGAAACCTGGATGAATCAAATCCTGCATGGTGATGTCTATATTTCGGTGCCGGGCGCGACCTTCAGCCAGCAGCTCAAAGCCATCGACCCGGGCGTGATCGGCATTTTGGAAGATTATCCTGGAGTAGAGCGAATCGATTTACTTCAAGGGGCCATGGTAGATTCCCCAGACGGCCCGCTGCAAATCTCGGCCAACAACAACCCCAACGATGAAATCGCTCAACTCCTGGTTTCCAGCCAATACCCGGTCAGCGAGATCTGGCAGGTTGTTCAGGAGGGCGGCGTGCTGGTCTCCGAGCCGCTTGCTAATCGTTTCGATCTTCCTAAACAGGGCGGGGATTTATCGCTCTACACGCCACAGGGATTGCAAACTTTCCCCATCGCCGGGATCTATTACGATTACGCTTCCAGCCAGGGGACCGCGATTATGTCGCTGGAAATTTACCAACAACTTTGGGACGACGAACGCATCTCCGCCGCGGCTCTGATCCTGGAACCTGGCGTGGATGCCCAGGCCCTGGCAGAATACCTGCAAGTTGAGCTGGCTGCAACCCAAAGCCTGCTGGTGCGCGCCAACCATGATTTGCGGGAGACTACCCTGGAAGTTTTCGACCGCACCTTTGCGATCACCGGCGCCTTGCAGTTGATGACCACAATCGTGGCTTTCATTGGCGTACTCAGCGCTATGATGTCTTTGCAACTGGACAAGCAGCGCCAACTCGGCATCTTGAAAGCCATCGGCCTGACGGCGCGCCAGCTTTGGCAACTGATCACGTTAGAAACGGGTTTGATGGGCGCTGTTGCCGGAATTCTGGCCATGCCCACCGGCTACATGCTGGCGCTGATCCTGGTCTACATCATCAACCGGCGCTCCTTCGGCTGGACTTTGCAAATGCGCATCACACCCGAACCGTTTATTCAGGCTTTCATCATCGCGGTGCTGGCCGCCGTTCTAGCAGGGCTGTATCCGGCTTACCGTATCATTCAACGTAACACGGCCGAGGCGATTCGATTTGATTGAAAACGGATAGAACGAGATGGCGCAGATTGAACAGATTTTCGCGGATTTCTGTTATATGAAACGGCTTATGTCAAATTGGGTAAATCTCACGCAATTTGGATAAATACTCTTGCCAAAATGTCAGGCTTGAGCAAATTTCCTGAAAAAACCCGGTTTCTTTGGAGTGTTTTCCTCGAATTCATAAAAAGCGTATGAAACCATTGTTTTGGACCATTCTCATACTTTTAGCAGCATCAGTTTTCTTCTTAGTTCTAACTGAGCGAAACCTTGCTGATGATGAATCACCTGCTCCGAGCGTGCTGGCCATTATCGACCAGCCCACTGGATTCCAACGCGCCAATGGGCCGCGGGAATGGGATTTTCCGACAGATTTTGGCCCCCATCCCGATTACCAGACCGAGTGGTGGTACTACACCGGCAACCTGCAAGCTGAGACTGGGGAACATTTTGGCTATCAGTTGACCTTTTTCCGCCGGGCGCTGCTGCCAGTCCAGGAACGAGATGAACGCGATTCGGCCTGGGGTACCGAGCAGGTCTACATGGCTCATTTTGCCCTCACAGATGTCGCGGCCAAAGAGCACTACGCATTCGAGCGTTTCACACGCGGCGCAGCGGGTTTGGCTGATGCTCAGGCCGAGCCATTCCAGGTTTGGCTGGAAAACTGGCAAGTCGTGCAAACCGGCGAGAACGAATATCACCTGCGGGCCGAACAGGATGGCGTTGGCCTCGATTTACAAATGAAAGACATCAAGGCGCCAATTTTCCACGGGGATCAGGGTTACAGTCAGAAAGGCCCCGATCCTGGAAATGCCTCCTATTATTTCAGCCAGACACGCCTGAAATCCGAGGGGGTTGTCGAGGTGAACAACACAACATACCCGGTCACCGGGTTGAGTTGGATGGACCACGAATTCAGCACCAGTGCCCTCTCGAAGGGACAGGTGGGCTGGGACTGGTTTTCAATCCAACTGGATAACGGCAGCGAATTGATGATCTTCCAGATTCGCCGTTCGGAAAACAGTATCGACCCCTTCTCCAGCGGGACCTGGATCAGCCCCAGAGGCGAAACTATCCATCTAGACCAGGAGCACTTCAAATTCCAGGTTCTAGACACCTGGCAGAGTGCCACCAGCGGCGGCGAATATCCGGCGGCCTGGAGACTCCAAATTCCCACCCTACAGTTAACTCTCGAAATTGAACCCTATGTCGCTGATCAAGAAATGGAAGTTTCCTATGCTTATTGGGAAGGGGCTGTGAAGGTCAGTGGTGAGATGGATGGTCAGGCCGTCGCAGGGCATGGTTACGTCGAAATGACCGGCTATTCTGCCTCTATGGAAGGCGAGTTTTAGACATATCAATATTTAGCAAGGAGTTACGGTGCAATTAACAATCAGTGGACAAAAATTTCACGTACCGGGTGAACATGTCGGCATGGGCGAACATTTGCCGTCTTTTCGCTCAGTGGGAAACGATTACGGTATCTACCCCTAAGATTAGAAAAAAAAACGGAGACCAGTTATGAAAAAAATATCCATGTATCAAATCATAACTATTCTGCTTACAGTGCTTAAGCTCACAGCAAATGGTCTGGCCAATGCCCTGCCGCTCAATGGACAGGGAACTGGAGAAATCTCAGATCGTTTCGATATCTTCTTCGTTCCAGCCGGATACGTGTTTTCCATTTGGGGTCTGATTTATCTGGGGCTGATCGTTTTCTCAATTTATCAAGCTTTACCCCAACAGCAAGAAAACAGCCTGATCAAAAGAATATCCCCAGCATACTGGATTGGAAGTATTGCGAATATCATGTGGATTTTCCTTTGGCATTATGAAATCTTCTCCCTGACCCTGATTGCCATGATTTCTATTCTAGCAAATTTGCATTCCAAATTTAACCCAAGCTGCCACCATAAAACTAGCCTTCCTGAGCGGAGACGATTTAAATACCCTTCGACCAATCGGATACTACTTCCGTGGCAAATACAGCCTGGATTGTCAGTGGAGTTTTCGTAGGTGCCGTAATTGCTATGCCGTTGATAAAACGGAAAAATCCAAACTTTTCTGGATAAACAATACATAGAAAGGGTATTAAGATGAATAAAGCAGAAAGAAATTCCCTTGTCACAATCCCTGTCATCATCCTTGTGGGCATTGGTCTGGCTCTGGCCGGCAGTCAGGGAGGGTCTGTAGTGAGAGCATTCCCGGTTTTTGCTCTCGGAGTCAGCCTGGCCTTCATTATCAATTGGATCGCCTTCATCCCCGCCTTCCTGCGCCAAACTGAGGTATTCTTCGACCTGACCGGCGGGATTACCTTCATCAGTGTCGTGATCATCACCGTTATCATCAGCCCGGTAAAGGACAGTCGTGCCTGGCTCTTGTTGGTCATGGTCGTTGTATGGGCTTTGCGTCTATCGCTCTTCCTGTACCAGCGTGTCCTTGCCGCGGGCGAGGATCGGCGTTTTCGGGAGATCAAAGTTTCGTTTCTCAACTTCTTGCAGGTCTGGACATTGCAAGGTCTTTGGGTAACGTTTTCCCTGGCTGCTGCACTGGCCGCCATCACCTCACAAACCCGATTAGAATTGGGTATCTTCGCCCTGGTGGGATTCCTGGTGTGGCTGTTTGGCTTTGTCTTCGAGGTCATCGCCGATAGGCAAAAAAGCTCATTCAAAGCCGATCCTACTAACGAGGGAAAATTCATCAACATTGGTTTATGGTCTTGGTCGCGGCATCCCAACTATTTTGGCGAAATTGTACTGTGGATCGGTGTGACCATTGTGGCCTTACCCATCCTGAAGGGCTGGCAGTGGGTCACTTTGATCTCCCCCATCTTCATCACGCTGCTGCTGACACGTATCAGCGGCATCCCCATGTTAGAAAAACGCGCCGACGAGAAATGGGGCGGGCAGGAGGACTATGAGACTTACAAGGTGAATACATCAATTTTAATTCCATTGCCGCCCTCAAAGAAATAATAATCACGAATATAATTTCGACCCCATTAAGCCTATTCGTCTTATTTGCACAATTCGTACCTATTCGTGATTTATAATGATCTAAAACAAAAACATCAAAACCAAGTTTATGACAAAATCACTGACAACCACCCGCAAAGATTTACCTGCTCTTTGGCTGGGAATTGCATTCAGCCTGGGCATCACACTGCTTATCTGGGCCTTGAACCCACTGCTTGCTAACATCAAATTGCTCCCCGATACGGGCTATGCCTGGTATTACTGGAAGTTGCCCGACCCCACTATTTGGACTCGCTTCTCTGTTTGGGGGCTGTATTTTGCTCATCAAATCGCCTTTTGGTGGATGATCTGGTTTTCTCAGAGAAACAAGACTAAATACACCACTGGCCTGCACAACTTCAATATCTGGGCTTTGGGGATAAACGCGGCTTTCATCTTGCTGCGTGTTCTGCAAACCCACCTCTGGTACGATGGCCTGGCGCAGGATGTCCACATCTTCACGTCCCAGGGATCGGTGATTGTTTTGCTGGTATGGGTTTTGGTAATGGAAAACAGCCGCCGAGGGATGTTCTTCGGCAAGAAAGCACCCTTTTCAAAAGAGATCATCCGCTTTGCGCGCAAGTATCACGGCTACTACTTCGCCTGGGCGACGGTCTACACCTTTTGGTATCACCCGGCGGTTTCGACTCCAGCCCATTTGTGGGGATTCTTTTATATGTTCCTGCTGCTGCTCCAGGGCAGTCTATTCTTTACCCGCATCCATGTGAACAAATATTGGACCTTTTTCCAGGAATTTACTGTGCTGGTGCACGGTACTATCGTAGCCGTTTTCCAGGCTAATGGGCTCTGGCCGATGTTTGCCTACGGATTTGGGGCCATCTTTATCCTGACACAACTGTATGGGTTAGGATTGAAAACCTGGCTACGCTGGGCTTTTATCAGCGTTTATGTGGCTTCGGCGCTGTATGTCTATAACGGCCGCCTGATACAGGGGCTGCTGGAGGTTATCCGCATCCCCGCCATCGATTACATTTTGGTGTTTGTGTTGGCGGGAATCTTCTGGTTGATCATCAAAGTGATGGGGTACTTTAAGGCCATCGATAAACAAACCCCGGCTTCAGGTGCCAATTAATCTCCCCCTCCATCAACAATCAATGCGATGTACAATACAGAGTACATCGCATTTTCTTTTTGTCAAAACCTGGGAAATAGTACAACAAAATTGCTCAGAAACATCCAGGAAAGGAATCAATCATCCATGAAAATCTTCGTTCCAGGGCGCATTTGCCTCTTCGGTGAACACTCGGACTGGGCTGGTGGATACCGCCGGATTAACGCCAAAATCGAGAAAGGATTCACGCTTATCACCGGGACAAATCAGGGCATTTATGCCGATGTCGAGCCGCATCCTCATTCTCTTGTACTGACTTCGACCACTACGGAGGGGGAAGTGCTTGGTCCCTATGAAATCCCAATGGAGCCCAAAGCCCTGCAAAAAGAGGCCCAAAGCGGCAGCTACTGGAGTTATATCGCCGGGACCGCTTATCAAATCCTGACCCATTATCACGTGCGCGGCTTGGTGATCAACAACTTCGAAACGGATATGCCCATCAAGAAAGGGCTTTCTTCCAGCGCGGCCATTTGCGTGCTGACAGCCAGAGCTTTCAATCGCATTTACGACCTCAAGATGACCACGCGCGGCGAGATGGAAATGGGGTACCTGGGTGAGATCACCACCCCTTCGCGCTGCGGGCGCATGGATCAGGGCTGTGCTTATGGCAATCGCCCTATCTTGATGACTTTCGACGGCGACCATTTGGAAGTATCCGAGTTACAAGTGCCTGATGATATGCATTTCGTCATCGTGGACCTGCAAGCCCAAAAAGACACCATGGAGATACTGGTTCACCTGAACCGGGCCTTTCCCTTCCCCAGCAATGAGATTGAAGAAGGCATTCAGGAGTTATTGGGGCCAATCAACAAACGTATCGTCCATCAGGCTGTAGAATTACTGGAAACCGGAGATGCGGAACGATTAGGGAAATTGATGGTCGAGGCACAAGAGTTTTTCGACCGTTATGCCGCGCCGGCCTGTCCGCATGAATTGACTGCTCCAGTTCTCCACAAGGTTTTGAACTACGAACCTCTCCAACCCCATATCTGGGGCGGCAAAGGCGTTGGTTCACAGGGCGACGGCACTGCTCAATTCCTGGCCCGTAGTGAAAAAGATCAACAAGCCATCATCGAGATCATCGAACGCGATCTCGAGTTACCTTGCCTGTCACTCACCATTTGCACCGGGCAACAGGTTCGCAAGGCCCTCATTCCCGCGGCGGGTTTCGGCACGCGCCTTTTCCCGGCCTCCAAAGCCACCAAAAAGGAACTCTTCCCAATTATCGACCGGGATGGAATTGCCAAACCTGCCATCCTGCTAATCGTGGAAGAGGCCATCAACGCCGGTATCGAAGAAGTCATCATCATCGTGCAGGAAGATGATCTAGAGGCTTTCCGGTCGTTTTTCAACATCCAGGTCAACATCGAGAACTACAACAAATTGCCGATCCACTTTCAGGAATATGCCCAGCAATTACTGGAGATCGGCCGCCATGTCAAATTCGTTATTCAAAAGACCCAGCAGGGCTTCGGCCATGCTGTGTACAGCGCCCGCGAAATGATCGGCAACGAGCCCTTCTTGCTGATGCTGGGTGACCACATCTATCGCTCGGATGGAAATCGCTCCTGTGCCCAACAACTGATTGAAACCTTCAACCAACACGGAATCAGCGTATTGGGTTTGCGGCGCACACCGGAGCAGATGATCGCCAACTTTGGCACGGCCACGGGAGACTGGATGGTAGATGATACGGATTTGTTGAATATTACTGAATTCGCAGAAAAGCCTACTGTCGATTACGCGCAGAACAACCTACGCATCGCGGGGTACCCGGTCGATGAGTATTTAACTGTCTTTGGGCAATACATCATCAAACCCCAAATCTTCAATTATCTCGAGGAACATATCGAGAATAATGTGCGCGAGCGCGGTGAATTCCAGTTGACTTCTGCACTTGACCGCCTACGGCAGGAAGATGGCTTCCTGGGCGTTGTTATAGATGGCCAGCGTTTCGATATTGGGTTACCCAACTATTATCTGGATACGCTCTCGAAATTCCATCTTGGTGAAGAGTAGTACATTGGTAATTTCACTTTAACGAAACAGAAGTTCAACTTCTGCGCGCAGCACATCGGCCACCCCCCTTCGATGAAGGCGCCCATGGTGTGGCACCCCGAAGGGGGACAAAGAAGTTGAACTTCTAATTCCATAGTTTCAAGCAGCAAGAATTGCTAAGCTCTTTTCACCTCACTACCCTGATGCGGTTCGACCTTCAAGACCCGAAACCAAAACTGTACCGCAGGACCGACCAGCAGCGCAAATACCAGCGTACCAATCCCAGCCGGGCCGCCAATCAACCAACCGATGATGAAAACGGTCACCTCGATGATGGTGCGTGCCAGCCGCACACTCAGACCCGTTGTGCGGTTTAGGGCCAGCATCAGGCTGTCACGCGGCCCGGCGCCAGCATCCACACCGATATAGATAGCGCTGGCGCAACCTATAATAAAGGTCGCCCCCAAAAGCATACTGGATTGGTAAAGTAGATTATCGTCAACCGAGGGAATCACCCCCAAAAAGGCATCCATCCAGGGACCGATGCTAAGGATATTAGCCAGGGTACCCCAGCCAATTTTCTCCCGCAGGATCAAAGACCCGGACAATACAACAAACCCAGATATGACCGCCATTGTGCCCGGCGTGATATCCAATAGATAGGCCAACCCCACTTCCAACACTCCCCAGGCGCCAGTTCCCAAATTACCCTGGATCAGGAGCGCAATCGCCAGGCCAAATAATGCAAAACCAATTTGAATCCTAAGGAAGTCTTGCGGGAAAGATTTCCAATAGATGGATTTGAACATAAATCAGGGTTTTTCCAACCCGTGCGCTTCGAGAAGAATTTCGTTTGCCAACAACTCCGCCGTCTTCCCATCGGCAACAATTTCGCCTTCATCCATGATGACCATGCGCGGGAAAAGTTCCTCTACCAGGCGCAGGTCGTGGGTCGAGATCAGCATAGTGATGGGCAGTTCGGTCAGGAAATCGATTAACGAGCGGCGAGCGCGCGGGTCGAGACCAGCGGAGGGTTCATCTAACACCAGGATTTGCGGACGCATCGCCAAAACGGTGGCGATGGCAATGCGTTTCTTTTGCCCCATGCTGAGATGATGAGAAAGGCGTTCACGAAAATCCTGCATGTGTACGGCCGAAAGGGCATCTTCCACTCTCTGGCGAACTTCATCTTCAGGCAGGCCCATGTGCAAAGGGCCAAAAGCGACATCCTCGAAGACTGTTGGCGAAAAGAGCTGATCATCGGGATTCTGAAAGACCAGTCCTACCAACGCCCGAATTACGGGTAAATTCTCAGCAGTAATGGGCAGCCCGGCGATGGAAATATCACCTTCGCCGCTCAAGATACCATTCAGGTGCAGCATCAATGTAGATTTGCCGGCTCCATTGGGGCCAACCAAAGCCACCTTTTCTCCATCGCACAATTTGAGATCGACTCCCTGCAAGGCAACATGCCCGTCAGGATAGGCAAAGCGCAGATCCCGAATTTGAAGGACATCACCTTCGCATTCGGGCAACAAAATCTCATAATTGGGTTGATGTTTTACAGGCATTAACGCACCCAACCCAATAATTGAATAAAAGCCAGTACAAAGAAAAATAGAATCAATAGCATCCAGTCGACACGGGTCATAGTGTGAGGATTCAACGTGCGCAGGTGACCGGTATAGCCGCGCGCCAGCATGGCATTATAAATGCGATCTGAGCGCTCATAGCTGCGCAGGAACAATTGACCCGCCATGCTGCCGGTCACTTTAGCACGCCAGAGCAAATTGCCGCCGCGTTTGATGCCTGGCCAGCCTGCACTGCGAGCTTCCCGGGCACGAATTAAGCGCAGGGCTTCATCAGTCAGAACGAAGAGATAACGGTACAAAAATGCGATGATCGTGGTCAATACTCGCGGCAGACGCAGGTGCTCAAAGGCATGGATCAGGTCTGGGAATTGAGTGGTAGCCACCAGCAAAATGGCCATTTGCACGGATAGCCACGAGCGCAAGAGAATGCTGAAAAAGCGCACCACGCCAAAATCAGTGGGAATCAAAGTGATAAAACCCAGATCCCACTCAACAAGCGGATTCCCCAAAGGCGAGAAAATCGCCGTTATCGCCACCAATACGAAAGGCAATACAATGAACGAGCGTTTAAAAGTGAATCCCAATCCTAATCGTGAAAGATCATTCGCCAACAACAATACCAGCCAGGCCACTGAAAAAGCCAGCCAGCTACCATCGGGCAGCAGAGCGTTCGAAAAGATGAAAGCTAAAGTCACAAGCACCTTGACGCGCGGGTCCAGGCTATGGATGCGGCTTTCATGAAAATGGTAGTGATCGAAGGCATTGATGTGCATAGTTTGAGTGGAAACTGGCTAATGATTATCGCGCAGGTTGCGTCCAATCAAAATTAACAATCCCAAAAGAACCAGGGCTCCAACCATCCCGGCGAATATCGTAGAAAGGGCAGTTTCTCCGAGAAATGGGAGCGTGTAATCCGGCAAAATTTCGAAGGGCGAGGTTTGGCCTGCTGACAAAAATCCAAGGTTTTCGGCAACACGCTCTAATCCGTCTGGATTTCCTGATGCTAACGGGGAAATCAACACGGCTAACAGCGATATGACAATACCAGCAGCAATCCAGACGCGCCCACCATTGGAATTCGTCTGGTCGTCTCCCAGAAGGTCTGGCCGTAATTGCTCAACAAACGTCAAGGCTGCCACTGTAATGAGGGCTTCACCGATACCGATCAGGGCGTGAACACCCAACATGGTTGGTACAACGATCTCAAGGCGGGTCGTACCACTCAACCAGAGTTGCAGCGAGGTGAGCAAAGCGGCAGCTACAGTTGCCAACCAGGCAGACAAACCAGCTACTGCCAACCGAAAGCCTTTCCGGCGACCTATTACCATTCGATAGAGACCAAACCCGATCACAGCCGTAATGATGCCCATATTGAAAATATTTGCGCCCATGACCAGCAGGCCGCCATCCTGAAAGAGCAAAGCCTGCACGCCAACCACCGCGGTCATTACCAAAATACCTGCCCAAGGACCTAATACAATCGCAGCCAAGGCACCACCTAAGAAATGCCCCGATGTTCCGCCCGCCACAGGAAAATTGAGCATTTGAGCGGCGAAAATAAAGGCTGCCATTATGCCCATCAGCGGAACCTGTTTTTCTCCCAGTGATTTATTAGTCTTGGAGATTGCCAGGCCAACCATTATTACGGTGGCCGTCCAAAATATGAGAGAAACGATAATGGTCAGAAATCCATCCGGAATATGTAGGGGAACGGGAGAATACAACATATTTCCTCTCCAAAATTACTGGCTTGATTGACATTCGGGGCAGACACCAAAAATGGAGAGATGCTGTAAATCGGCTGCGAAATTGTACGCTGAGTGAAGCTCTTCTCCCAACGGAATTAACATCTCGGGATCAGCATCGATGACGTGGCTGCAACAACGGCATACCAGGTGAATGTGCGGCCCGTGCTGTAAGGCAGCGTACACGGTGCGACCTTCACCCAAATCGTTGCGACAAGCCAGGCCTTCTTCCCATAGCATTTCCAGCGTACGGTAAACTGTGGCGATATTGGTAACCTGGGTTCGTTTCTGCACTTCGGAAAAAATTTCTTCCGCAGACATATGCTTTTCACTGTGGGCGATGGTTTCGATGATCATCTCTCGCTGGGGAGTTATGCGATAGCCCCGTTGGCGTAAATTCTCAGCAAACGTTAGACAAGGTGACATAAAAAAATCCTTATTGCGAAGATTTGCAATAAGGAAAATTATATATTAGACGAATGCCTTGGTCAATAGCTGAGACAGGAATTCTCCGGGCTTTCCTAAAGTTCGAAGTTGTCATGCTGAGGGCGTTGTCAGAGGCACGCCACGGGCGCGCCCACCGAAGGTGTGCCTGTAGCTCGGCGCACACGGATTATGCCTTTGATTCCACAAAAAATCCATGTAAATCTGCGAAAATCCGTGTCTAAAAAAGAGTTTTCCATAAACTGTAAGCAGGTTATCCGCAGACAAACATTACAAACTCTTTGCGATCTTTACTGTGAAAATTGGATATAACTTACGGTCAAATTACCCCAGGCAAGTCGCGCAAACACCAAAAAGTTGCAACCAATGCTCCTGTATCTTATATCCACTTTCCTCAGCCACACGCACAAACAACGATTCCAGGTTATCCCCCTCAAAAAATTCGGTTTGCCCGCAATTTCGACAAATCAAAAGATGCTGATGGCCGGTAAACCCGGCGATGAAAGCCTGGCACCCGTCGGGATGATGGACTCGCTGGATCAGGTCAAGCTGTTCTAATTTTTCTAATGTGCGATATACGCTGACCAATCCCAAGCGTGGATACTTTTCCCGTGCTAATTCGAATATTTCCGTCGCATTGAGGGCGCGCTGGCTTTTGGCCAGTGTTTCGACAACCGCCCGACGAGAACTGGTCAGGCGATATCCGCTGGCTTTCAGGCAATCCAGCCAATCTTTCTCGCTATCGGGACAGGGTGATGATGTTTTCATATCCTTTCTGGTGATTCAAAAGTGAGGACAACGAAATCGCGTCCTCACTTGATTTTAGTCTAAAATCCGAGAGCCATCTAAGGCGTAGGCGTCAAGGTAGAAATGGAACCCGGAGTCACTTCGGCCTCGGCTTCTTCCGATTGATCTTCAGGAACCGTTGGTACAGGGGTTACCAGATTTACACGGATGGTCAGGATTTGACCCACATAGAGCGCGTTGGGATCTTCTTCCAGTTCCTCATTACGATTGACAATGTCCTCAGTAGTGCTGTTGAAATTCTGCGCAATCAATCCCAACGAATCGCCGGGTTGAACGACATACTCAATGGGCGTTCCTGGCGGCACGTTATCTGGCAATAGCGTTGGTGTTGGTAACTCTGTCCCCGGCGGGGGAACTAACAGTTCATCGCCCACTTTGATAATAGGATTGGCCGGGTCAAGTTCCAGGCGCTCCCGATTGGCCTCAAACAATACCAGGAAATCAATCCCAAATTTCTCCGCGATCGCATAGAAGTTGTCACCTTCCTCGACAACATAGATCACCGGGCCCGAGGGCGTTTGTGTTGCGGTCGGTTCTGGCGTGTTTGTAGGCGGCAACTCGGTGGGAGTCTGGCTCGGTGTAAGCGTGGGGGGAACTGGCGTTGGCGTGAAAGTTTCCGTTGGCGTAGGTGTCTCTGATGCAAATATGGAGACAATATCCAATTCCGGGGTTTCAGCACCCATAAACCAGAATATGATTAATCCCGCTCCTGCAATCAACAGGATCAATGCAAAAGCAAAGATGATCCTGGGGGTGCGTTGCGAGCGCCGTTGACGCCTGCGATAGGCATTAATTACATCTTGTGGAGATTCTTGTCTAGACATAGGTTCTCCCTTGGTTTCATGAACAAACGAACTTCGATTCTACCGTATTTTCCATGGGTAAGCGAATCATCTGCAATCAAATGTTACCGGAAAATGCCTAACGAATCCCAGACAGCCCAATCTTGCCCAGAGGAGCCATTGGCTAACACAACCAGATAAATTCGGATCGATTTGCCGCTCAGCGCGCCCAGACTGGCCGTTACCTTGTGCATTGAACCATCGCAGGTTTCGTTCCAGGATGCCAGTTGATTGAGCGTGCCGATATCATTGCCAATGGTGTAGTAGATCTTAAAAATTGCGTCCCCGGCACCACAACCACCCGCAGCAATAAAGCCAATCTTGGCGCGAATGAAATCGCCCGTTCCAACGGTGTAAAGCGGATACCGGCCAATGATGTAGCCATCGTTGACCCATTTCGGATGCGTCTCCAGGATCTTACCTGACGTTGTACCGCCCTCTAAAGTCTGGAGGTCTTTGACCATTACAAAACCATTCGCATCATTGTCTGGCCCACCATAGCTAATATTGGTATCACCCAAATTAGGGAAGTCAACCGGCGTTGTACCTGTGCCCCAGTCTGCATTCTTTGCGTTTGCGATGAAGTCATACAACAAACCAGTCTGTTCGATCACTTCGATCTCGACCCAGAAGGATTTATCATTATTATCACCAAAGCCGAAAAGTACGCCGCTGGGATTGCGCAGTTTGAAATAACCGCGGTAGGTACCGCCGCTATTGGGCGCTACCAAATCAACGGCAACGTCAATCTCCTGACCTGGGACAACAGTACCCGAGGTCAATTGGAGGGTAGCCGGCGCACTCAAATTGTCACCAGAAACAAACACCAATTGATAACCCGAAGTCCAGGTGCAGGAGCCGCCATTCTTCAAACGCCAAATTTTCTTGAAGGATGCCCCTGGAGCGAGGTCGGTCCCATCGGGGATAGTAACATCGATAGGATTGCCAAAATCGACATGATCGCACGGAATAGGTGTATTGGTTGGAGGAGGAACAGGCGAATTGGTGGGAGGGATTGGGGTTGCTGATGGAGGCACAGGCGTAGCGCTGGGGGGGGCTTGTGCCTGATTATCCTGTTGGGGAGGCTGCTGTTCCTGTTGTGAAGATTGCGCCCCGGAGGCGGATTGTGTCATCTGTGCAGCCACCGTTTGGGCGGCTACTGTATGGATCATGCCGGGACTCTGCTCAGTGGATACTGCTTTGCTGGGCATATTGCAGGCTCCAAGGATGAGAACCGCAATTATCAACACGAAAGAAAGAAGCAATTTTCGAGACACCTTGCACCTCCTCACGGACAAATCGCTGTTTTGGGGATTGGCTAAACAACAGTGTACAACGAGTTTCTAAGGTTTGCAACTATATCTGAGAAACCAGGTTTCTTTTCTGAAATCACTCCGGGCTGGCTGCCAGCTTCAAAGGTATCGCGCCCCGCGCGAACTGCGGCAGTCTGCCCTGCATCGACCAGGGTCCTGTCCAGGTAATAGTAACGGGCAACAATTCTCCTAATAAATCTTGATCCGTTTCAACAAATACTAATTTGTTGGTCGGGGTGCGCCCTCGCCAGCGACCGCGCACTTTTTCTTCAAAGAGAACTTCAACATCTTCCCCTAAGTAATGGGCGTTGATCTCTGTGGCAATACTTTCCTGCAATTCTTCCAACAAGCGGAAGCGGCGCATCTTCTCATCTTCGGGCACATCATCGGGCATGCGCCGGGCTGCTACCGTACCCGGCCGGGTAGAATAGCGCGCCAGATGAGCGACATCCATTTTGAGTTCGGCCATGAGATCGTACGTGGCCTGGAATTGAGCTTCCGTTTCGCCAGGGAAACCGACAATGATATCGGTCGCAATGGATACATTGGGAATTCGCGCTCGAATTTCGGCGATAAGGCGGCGATAATCTTCTGCGGAATATTCACGCTTCATATTTCGGAGGACTTCGTCATCGCCAGCTTGCACTGGTACCTCGATGTGCGGCATCACTTTGGGCAGTTCGGCCACGGTATCGAGCAACTCGGTCGTCATCCAGTTTGGGTGTGAGGTCAGGAAACGGATGCGCTCCAGGCCCTCGACATCGTGAATGACGCGAATTAGCTGCGCCAGGTTGGGCCCATCGGGGATATCCTTGCCGTAGCGATCGACGATCTGACCCAACAGAGTAATTTCTTTGACGCGTTGGTCAACCAATGAACGCACCTCGGCGACAATATCACCCACCGGGCGGCTGCGCTCGATGCCGCGCTTGTAGGGGATAATGCAAAACGTACAAGCGTGGGAACAGCCTAAAACAACGGGTACAAAAGCCGAAACCAGATTGCCGCGTTCATCCTCAGGCAAGGTTAACTCGCCATCCATGAAGGCAAAACGACGCGAAGTAGCGGCATCTTCCAAGGCTTTGCTGTCATCCTGAGTGAGATGGGCGATCAACGGCCCTGGGTCGGAGGGCGGTGAGAAGACATCCACCATGGGGAAGGTTTTTTGCAATTTCTCATGCCCTTTGACACCCACCAAACAGCCCATCAAATTGATCACCGTCTCGGGGCGATTCTGCTTGACCGGTTTGAGCGAATTCAAGCGGCCATAGGCTTTATCCTCAGCGCTCTGGCGTACCACACAAGTATTCAAAACAATGACATCAGCTTCTTCGGCAACTCGGGTGGGAGCATAGCCCTGATCTTCCAGGGCAGCCGCTACTCGACGCGAGTCGGCCACATTCATCTGACATCCAGCAGTCCAAATATGATATTTCATGTCCGAAATTATAGCATCGAGAAGTACATTTGCGTGAACTAAAAATCCCTTACCGATTTCTGGGAAAGGGATTGGATGATGCTAGTTGGTTGAACTCCACACGAGAGTCATTATTTGCCTCAAGTGAATTCAGCGCGCTCATCGGCCTGGCCGACTTCGACGTCACGCATACGCTGCTCGATGCATTGAACGGCCGCCGCAAGTGGAAATACTTCTTCACTGACGCGCATATCGCTGTCACTGGGGGAAACCAAAGGATGCCAATAAACACCATAAGCCGTGATGGTCATTTCGGGCACAAGCGTGTTCACACTCACAGCTACCCCTTCATCAGCAAAGCCTCGTTTTGCCATCGGGCGCACAAAATGATCGTCATCAGCGATGCCCAAATCCCGTCGAAAAGCATGCAATTCATCCAGTCGATCTGAGTTCGCTTTCGTCTCGGTAGTACTGATAGAAACCTGGAAGTCATTGGACAATAAAGCGTGAATACCATCTACTGTTTTCTGCCAGGTGCCATCACCGCGATAGGGATCGTGGGCTTCAGAGCTACCTCCATCCAGGCTGACTTGCACGCTCAATTTAGGATTGGCAATTTCCTTTAATCGCTCAAGGCGTTTTCCCTTGCAGAGCATGGCATTGGTCAGCACGGTGGTGGGCATGCGTTGTGCGGCATAATCCAGCATCGCGTAGATTTCATTCAAGATGAAAGGCTCACCCCCAGTGAAAAACACCTTCTCGAAACCCAATGCAACGGCTTCATCAATGATCTGCTGTACATCTTCCACACTCAGGGCGCGTCGGTCCGCCGTTGGTGTGGATTCTGCCACACAGTAACTGCATTTCAAGTTACAGTCGAAATTAGTGTAAATCCACAGTTTGGGCGATATGTTTGATATTCGGTGACTATCGGTTGTTTGCTCAGTCATAGTGCGCATGATAGATACAAATGCAGCCAACTTCTCAAGCAATTATAGTATTGAGTTCTAACATCTGCTATGTCGATATTCAATAATGTATGTTAATCTCGAATGAGTGCAGATTAGTGGTATCGCCAAATCCGATAGTGCTACTGATATTGGTGTATTGCAGCTTACTGGGGTCATTTCAACGCATCAATATCTAGAACTCAGCTGTCAGTTTTCGGAAATTATCCAACTGAGGAATATCGACCTGGTAGATTTCCGCCGTGCCCCAGGGTTGCTCTGGCATCTGGTCTGTGATAAAGGATTAGTGTTATTTGAGCGCCAGCCAGGGATCTTCGCCAACTTCCGCTTGTACGCCTGGAATCTTTACCAGGATGAACGCACTGCTACTCGTCGCCTTGATCGTGAAGCGATCCAAACCGCGCGAAAGAGTTTTTTCCCGTGATGAGCCCCGCAGACCCCAGGGGCTTTCATTCATTGAAGCAGGGTAAATCCCCGCCCCATAGCTTTTGAGACGATCAAGTGCCGACACCTTGAATGTGCCTGGCCTTCGTCTTTTGATGCTATTGTTTCACGATTTACTCATCTGACCCTACTGAACGCGTTTATTCCCCTTCAATTTCCGCTCGAATCCTGGCAGCCTCTTGGCGAAGCTCACGTTCACGCTGCTGGATGGTTTGATCCAAATCATCTACGACACGAGCCAATTGTCCAACTTCGTCATTACGATGGATGAGTCCCTCCAACATATTCTCTTGGAATTCGCCTCGTCCAATAGCCGCGATAGCCTGATCTAAAGATAACAAAGGACGGCTGAGTTGCTGGATGGTGATAAGTGCAGCTACAGCTGCTAAAACAATAAAGATCACCAGACCAGCTGCGCCAATGATCACGGACCAGCGGGCCAATAGGTCGGCCTCGTGCGCATTCGCTTCCAGCAAGGCTACAGTCTCATGGATGATATGCTCCATGTCGTGATGTACTTGTTGGATGATTTCATCAGACTCTTCGACTGAAATCCGGACGGCTTCCTGAAAATCTTCGTGACGATAGGCCTCTACCACCTCTGTATAGATTTCCTCGTAGCGCTCTTTCTCCCGCTGCAAATCATATATTTGAGTTTTTTCTTCTATCGTTTCCGCATCCAGCAAGGAGTTTCGCAAAAACAAATCAACCAATGTTCGGTTGGCTTCGTGTTTATCCACATACTTCTCATCCCCGGTGAGTAGGAAATCCTTCTCGTTCAGCTCCATCATCAAGAAATAGGCTTGCGCTTCTTCTATTTCTTCGGTCAACTTGTTTTCGACCACCATTTTCTCCGTATCGATGTCGATACGAACAATGCTGTACACATTCCACATCGTGATCAGCGCGCCGATGAAGATCATCAAACTCATAATACCAAAGAGTTTGCTCTGAATATTTAGGCGATTAAACCATTTAATCATTTGAGTTCTCCTCACCAGCCTGCCTGAAGAAGCGCTGTCCAGAAGAAATTACTAGTTTTTGTCGACGACTCTCTTTTCGTTGTTCCTTCAATGCCGTGATTTCCCCAATCAAGTTTGCCTCTCGCTCTTTGATTTGCTGGGCAGTTTCAGCCAAAGTGCGCACTAGCATGCCAAACCCGTCGACACGGTCCGGCAGCGTGCCCAACAATTCGGGCCTAAAATGCCCTCCCTTAATCGCCAGCACAGTGTTGATCAGCACAAGGAACGGCTGGGTCACCCGACTGGTAGTCAAATAGGCCAACACAGCAAGGAATGGGAAGATTACCAGGCCAATCACGCTAGTAAAAATAGCACTGCGCACTTGTCGGTCGGTCTTTTGTAACTCTTCCTTCATATTGGCTTGGTTATAAAATATCAAATCCTCAACCAACTCATGGACCCGTTCGAGTTTTTCGTTGGAAACTGTTAATGATAAGTTTACAGCTTGCTCTTTATCGCCTGCCTGGAAAGCTGCTGTTATCTGACTATAGGTTAATTCATATTCATCCCGCAACTGCTCCAGCCTGTCAACCGCTTTTTCTTCCTTGTCCAGGATTGCAATGGAGCGTGCTTTTGCTACAAAATCATCCGTAATCTCTTCGAAATCCTGATGCAAGTCCAGGTAGACCGGGTCTCCAGTGAGCAAATAATCCTTCTCGGCAAGTTCCTGCTCTAAAAGGTATATTTCTGCTTCCTCGATATCGGTGATTTCTTCATTCTGTCGACGCATTTCCCTGGCGCTTAGATCTGCCTGGTAAATACTGTACACAGACCAACCAACAATCGATAAACTGAAGAGTGGAATTATTCCAAACATCAACATCATGCCTGCTATGGTAAGAAAATGAGTAAGTCGGCGCATATTTCCTCAATTCACTTCGAACGCATCACTTCGACGCCTTCCCAATTATCCGGCACACCTGCCTTCATCATTGAGATTGTGCGCTCAAGATAGAAAGTTGCGGTTTTATCTGATGAATTTTTAGCCAATACATTTTCGAACTTCGCCTTGGCCTCGTCCATTCTTCCAGCAATAAAGCACTTGACACCTTGATCGAAATCAGGCTGGGTCTGGATTTTTTGCTGCAGCATTTCTTCCGGGTCAGCGTCGTAAACCTCATAAAGACCAATAGGGCGTTCGCGCCCTTTTACCTGGGCCTTACCCAGGTAACGAATATGGTAGCGCCCCGGCTCTTCGAGACGCATATAAGTCTCTTCGGTGATAATTATGGAGACAGCATAGTATTTGGTCAGCCCTTCAACTCTCGCGGTCAGGTTGACATTATCAGAGAAAGCATCACCTTGCATGCGGTTTTCTTCACCGATCATACCGACCATCATATGCCCGGTATGGATACCAACCCCTACCTGAATGGGTGGTTGGCCTTGTTTGGCCCGCTCGGCATTGATCTCGATTGCCTTCAAGGATTTCTCAATACCCGCTTGTACAGCGCTATCCACGCCATAAGGGAAAATCGCCATCATGCCATCTCCCAGGAACTTGACCACAAAACCATCGTGTCCCCGGATCACTGGACTGACCTGGCTCAGGTACATATTGACGAAATCGAAATTTTCCTGAGGGGTCATGCTTTCAGAAATCGTGGTGAAGGAACGAATGTCAGAGAACATGACTGCCATATCCGCGCTGACATGGTCTCCCAGTTTTATGGTTTCGATCCCTGGTTTTTGCAGAAATTCCAGGTATTCGTAGGGCACAAAACGGCTGGAGGCTTCCAATAGGTGATCCTTGGCAAGGTTCGCTTCGTTGATCGATTCAGCCATCCTATCAAATGCAATGGCCAAATGGCCCATCTCATCTCTGCGCCTCATTACTTCCTGCAACATCTCGCTTTCATATGATGCATTTTCAAAAGCAACCACGGCATTCGTCAGGCGTAGAACTGGATCAGTGACCTGCTGTGTGGCTGCCGAAGCCAGCAACGCCAAGAGCGCAAATACACCCAAGCTAAAAACACCGGCCAAGATCGATGTCCGCACCACCCCCCCCACCGCGTTCACTTCTGTGTGGATAATCTTCCGGCGGTCTCTGATCACATCTTCAAAGCGTTCTTGGATATTTTTAATCGCAATATCTACAACCTCATTGGCTCTAAGAACAGCCTCATTTATTTCACCTTCCTGGTAGGCATCCACAACATCCAGAAATAATCGCCGATAGAGAGTCAATAGCTGATCCAGTTCATTCAAGTCTTCTATTTCCTCTGATGAACTGGCATAGGTAAACGATTCGCGCATAAACAGGTCGGTAATATGATCATATTCATCATGCTTGTTCAGGAAGTGTTCGTCGCCAGTGAGCAGGAACTCTTTTGTTGCCAGTTCTTGCTCCAGAAGGTAAAGCTGGGTTTCTTCCAAACCAAACATTTCATCTGATTCCAGCCCCAAGTGATAGACCATTTCATCGATACGTATAGAGTTGTAGATATTCCACCCCGTTGTGATTATTCCCACCAAAGCTATCACCACAAATGCGCTAAGCAATTTCCTCTGGATGGTAGCATTTCTGAACCAATCCATTTACACACTCCTTTTGCTCAACTGACTAATCTAAATTTGATAGCAAAAATCTCACTAAAGTTTCTTAGCGAGTATTCTTAAAAAAATATGATGTATAAAAATTGGAAACAAACCCACAGCTTTCTAATTCACAAAATCTATTAATGATTCAGTCAAGCGCAGCTAAAGCATCCAAAACTTTGCCTTTCATTCGATTAACTCTAGCTTCAATTGACTTTTGTGTTGATTTTTCCAACCGATCAGCCATAACACGCAAAATCTTGAGGGCAAATTTTGGGTGATCACAAACTTTTGTCAAAAATACATCTTCGTCGACTAAAGCCAATCTGCAATCCGTTTTTGCATAAGCTGTTGCCATTCGAGGGGCATCGCTAACCAATGCCATCTCCCCAAAGATCTCGTCAGGGCCAATTTCATTAACCGGGATATTCTCTAATTTTATTTCAACTTCCCCTTCGAGTACTACATACATAACATCCCCCGATTCCCCTTTATTGAAAATTACCGAACCCTCTTTAAATTCTTTGGTATTTTCCACGTTTCGAAACTCAGTAAACAGTGTCATATGATACCCTCCGAACTAACGAATGTGAATAATACTTAGCAATTATATCAAAATATTTGCATTTCGTTACGGTCAGTTATTTGGCCCCCGCGGGCGCGGTTTTTCCAATTTTTAAGTTACCCATAAACGATATTGTTGGTTACCACGGAGGGCTTCACCGCTGCACCTGGGATAGGCAAACGAGTTGTTGAATAATTGATGCTATAATGTCACGGCCTCGTCAGAAAATCTTTCTCAGGAGACCGGAATGTACGATCCCCAAGAAATTAAAAAGCTCGAAAATGAACAGAAACGCTGGGAAGATGAAACTCTCCACAAGACTCTTTCCCGCTTCCCAGAACGCAACAATGAGTTCATCACCACTTCATCCGAACCCATAGACCGCATTTACACACCACTAGACACGAAAGATAGCGATTACGCTGAAGATTTGGGTATGCCTGGGGAATACCCCTATACGCGCGGGGTGCACGCCACTATGCATCGCGGCCGCTTGTGGACCATGCGCATGTTTGCCGGCTTCGGCACCGCCGAAGAAACCAATCAGCGCTTCACGTATTTGCTCGACCAAGGACAGACCGGGCTTTCGGTGGCCTTCGACCTCCCCACTTTGATGGGCTACGATACTGACGATCCCGAAGCTTTGGGCGAGTTCGGCAAATGTGGGGTGGCCATTTCTTCGCTCAAGGATATGGAAGTGCTCACCGAGGGTATCCCCCTCGACAAAGTTTCCACCAGCATGACCATCAATTCCCCAGCCGCCATCATCTGGGCTATGTATATTGCCGCTGCTGAGAAACAAGGCGTTCGTCATGACCAACTGCGCGGCACCATTCAAAACGACATTTTAAAGGAATATATCGCCCAGAAAGAATATATCTTTCCCCCCGAACCATCCATGCGCCTGGTGACCGACACCGTCGAGTTCGGCACCAACGAACTACCCCAGTGGAATACGATCAGCATTTCGGGATATCACATCCGCGAAGCAGGTTCGACAGCCGCCCAGGAACTGGCTTTCACGCTTTCCGACGGTATGGAATACGTGCGCTGGGCCATAGAGCGCGGCCTGGATGTGGATGCCTTTGCCCCCCGGCTGTCCTATTTCTTCAACGCCCACAACGATTTCTTCGAAGAAATTGCCAAATACCGCGCCGCCCGCCGTATCTGGGCGCGCGAGATGCGTGAAACTTTCGGGGCTAAAGATCCGCGCTCCTGGCTGATGCGCTTCCACACGCAGACCGCCGGTGTCTCCTTAACCGCCCAGCAGCCCGAAAACAATATCGTGCGCGTCGCTATTCAGGCCCTGGCCGCGGTTTTGGGCGGCACGCAATCCTTGCACACCAACAGCATGGACGAGGCTCTCGCCTTGCCGTCGGAACACGCTGTCACCGTAGCCCTGCGTACTCAGCAGATCATCGCTGAAGAATCGGGCGTGACCAACACTATCGATCCCCTGGGGGGCTCTTTCTTCCTTGAAGCCCAAACCGATCGCATCGAGGCGCAAGCCTACGACTACTTCCGCCGCATCGCAGAATTGGGTGGTGTATTGCCTGCCATCGACAAAGGCTTCTTCCAGGGCGAAATCTCCGATGCCGCCTATCGTTACCAGCGCGAGATCGACCTCGACAAGCGCCGCATCGTCGGCGTCAACGCCTACGCCGAAGACAAATCCATCAATATCCCCATCCTGGAAATGAATCCTCAAGGCTATGAACACCAAGTCGATCGTTTGAATACGCTGCGCCAAGAACGCGACAACGGCCGCGTCGGACAAACCCTCGACCGCCTGCGCATCGCCTGCCAGGGCACCGAAAACACCATGCCCCATATCCTGGAAGCCGTACGCGCCTACGCCACCTTGGGGGAGATAATCGGGGTGATGAAAGACATCTTTGGAATATATCAAGAACCGACTTGGATATAATTTAATAAGTAATCAAATTGCAGGGGCGACGCATGCGTCGCCCCTGCGTCTGCTATTGGAATAAAAAATGAAAAAATCCCCTATCCTCTGGTTCATACTCATCTTACTGGTCATCGCCGGCTTTTCATCTCTCGGCCCAGCAGAAAAGACCCTCGGCCCGAACGTGCGCATAGTTTATTTGCACGGCGCCTGGGTCTGGGCCGCGTTGGCCGGCTTCATTGCTGCCGGGTTGGTCGGACTAATCGGGTTGATAAGACGCCGCACGACTCTTCACCACTGGTCGCGGGCTTTAGGCCGCACCGGACTCTTCTTCTGGATCACTTACTTGCCCATTTCCCTGTGGGCCATGCAAACCAACTGGAACGGCCTCTTTTTGGCCGAGCCGCGCTGGCGAGTTGCAGCGGTATTTGCCATCGGCGGACTGCTGCTGCAAATTGGCCTGACCCTGGTTGAAAACCCGGCCTGGGCTTCTGGGTTCAATCTGGCTTATGTTATTGCCCTTTTCGTAGTTCTGCAATCCACAGAAAACGTTATGCACCCTCCAGCCCCGGTAGTCGATTCAGAAGCCAGGCGCATCCAGCTTTTCTTCTTGGGACTCAACCTCCTTACCCTCTTGGCTGCCTGGCAGGTTTCGCGCTGGTGGTACGCCAGAGAAATCACTGAATGAAAACTCTCTTCTTCAAGCAACTCGGCCAGGATTTTCGGGCTATCGAGCGTCCTCTGCGCGCCCAAATTCTGATCTTTACCCTTATCCGCCTGATCTTCAACACCCTCTTTCGCATGGTGTATCCCTTCCTGCCTGTCTTCAGCCGCGGCCTGGGCGTGGATATTTCGGCGCTTTCATTAGCCCTTACCAATCGCTCTCTTGCGGGCATGGTGGGTCCATTTCTGGCTTCCATCGCCGATCGTCAGGGCCGCAAGATCGGCATGCTTTTCGGTATCGGCATGTTCGTCAGTGGAGCTATCGTAATGGTGATCTGGCCCTCCTATCCCGGTTTCATGATCATGCTGATCCTGACCACCTTGGGAAAATTCGGCTTCGATCCATCCATGCAGGCCTACCTTGGCGACCGCATCCCGTACGAACGGCGGGGATTGGCCATTTCGTTCACAGAATTAGGCTGGTCATTGAGCTTTTTTGTAGGAATCCCACTAATCAGCTTTTTAATCGCTCGTCAAGGATGGGCTTCTCCCTTTGCACTGCTGGCCCTTCTAGGAATACTCGCGGGGGTTGCGTTGATCCGCCTGGTGCCGCGTGATCCTGCCCCCGAAGGAGTCCAAACCAAATTTTGGCATAATTTCCGCCAGGTATTCAAATGTCCGGCTGCTTTGGCTGGGCTGGCTGTTGGTACCACCGCCACCATCGGCAATGAGACTATCAACCTGATTTTCGGTGTTTGGATGGAGGCTTCATTTGGGCTAAAAATTATCGCTCTGGGAGGCACGGCCGCCGTGATCGGCGTGGCCGAACTGAGCGCCGAGACTCTGGTCGGGGCATCGGTGGACAGGCTAGGTAAAGTGCGCGCCATAGCCATCGGTCTGACTGCCAACTGTCTGGCTGCCCTGGCATTTCCCTTGTTTGGGACAACCCTGACCGGCGCGCTGATCTGTCTTTTCTTCTATTTCTTCACATTTGAATTCATGCTGGTCAGCAGCATCCCCATGATGACCGAGATCATGCCGGGAGGCCGCGCCACCTTGATGGCTTTCAATGTCGCCGGACTCTCGTTGGGGCGAGCAATCGGCGCGCTGATCGCCCCAGGTCTTTTCGCTTCAGGCATCCTATTCAGTGCCGCAGCTACAGTGGTATTCAATTTACTGGCTTTGTTATCACTGCTCAAGGTAAGAGAAACCGTCAACTGAAATTCTCCCCTTATCTGCCACATGCAAACCTTGTATAATATTTGCTAATGAAAAAACAACTGCTTTTCGGCCTGGCCTTATGCCTGATGTTATTAGGTCTCACATTTCCAGCACTGGCGGCTCCCCAGCCCCAATCGACGCCCTTCCCTACGCCCACGCCTGGGCCGGATGGCCGCATCATCTACATCGTGCAAACAGGTGACACCTTGTGGCGAATTGCCGCGGTCGCCGAGATTTCAATTGATGAGTTACGCGCCTTGAACGCGCTATCACCCACAGACGTGATTGCTCCCGGTGATGAAATATTTCTCGGCCTGGGAGGCCCGGCCACAGCCATTCCTCAGGTACTCCCAACCACCACACCAACGCCCTCAGGGCCAACCCCCACACCGCAGATTGGCTATGGCATTTTATGCGTCATCCTTTACAAAGATGTCAATGGGGATGCTATCCGTCAGGAGGAAGAAACCTCCCTTCCCGGCGGTGCCATCAGCATTATCAACAGCGCCGGAACGCAATCCATCACCGAGAATACCCTCGGCGGATTCGACCATTTCTGTGCAGAAAATCTTGAAGAAGGCGAATATACCATCAGTGTGGGTATCCCCGAAGGATTCAACCCAACGACCGAATTAAGCGCCACAATCGAATTGAATCCAGGCGATGAATCCTATCTGGACTTTGGCGCGCAGGCCAACTCTGTGACCATCGCCGAAGCGCCGGCCCCGGTCGGCACCGGCAGATCACCGATGTTGGGGCTTATCGGCGCACTGATTGTATTAGCAGGGATTGGTTTAGGCATTTATGCCGCGGTGATGAAGAAATAAACATCAACAGGTGACCTTCACTTTGCAAGTGACAGTCACCTGTTAATAATCTCTATTCGGCAATCTAGGATTAGATTTCCCTCAACTGTACATCCGAAAATGCTACCACGGTATTCGGTTTCTTGCTGTGTGGGGAAACCACCACACGCACCATGCCGGATGCGTAGCGGTCATCCCTCAATGATGTCGCCAGCACACCATTGAGGTATACGCGGATCCGGGTTCCCTGGACTACCACTCGCAAACGGTTGGCTTCACCCATGCCGGTGCGTAAGCTGGGATGGGTGGTCCAATCGATCAGCGCATCACCCCATTCCTTCTTTTCGTGCCAGGCAACCTGAAAAGTGCCTTGCGCCGAAATGCGGATGACATAATCCCCCACATCGCCATCATAGCGCAGTTCCAAACCCGCGCTAATATGATCGTAACTGCCTTTGATAAAGCGGATGGTTACACCCACATCATAATCGTCAAAAATACCCGGCGTGCGAATCACCGGATAGATCAAATTGTCCGGCGTGAACGTCGCCCATAGTTCAGGACCTTCGTCATCCTTGAAGTCGACTTTATCTTTATACGATACAACCCAACCCGGAACCTTGGTATCGAGAAAATCTGCACCTAATATCAGATCGCCCAAATCCGGTTCAGGGGTATAGGTTGCCGGTACACGGAACGATGTGCCGCAATGTTCACAGGTGGCGACATCATTTCGTAGTTGACCCGCAGATATGGCCGCGCCACAATTAGCACAAGAGAGCTCTTGAAGATGATTCGTCATGATTTCACCGCGTTGAGAAAATCGGCTAATAGGCCATAAGCCGTTGTATGCGGTCCGGGGTCTGCTTCGATCAGGGATAAATTGCCTAACACATCAGATTCAAATTCAACGATGGACGTGGTGCCCATAACCCCGTAGAGAGGAGATTCCACACCGACCTTTTGGGGGGCTACCCTTGCAATTACCTGATTCTGTTCCTGCGCCGCTTCACAAACTAATTTCCAACGCTTGCCCTCCGCTTTAGCCGCCTGGATATCTTCCAGGCTGATATCACCAATCCCCGTGCGATCCACATCCTGGAGTTTCAGCGGCACTCCCATCATCACTGTGACCAATGCACAAACCTTGATGGCCGCATCCCAGCCATCGACATCGCCGCTGGGATCAGTTTCGGCAATGCCAATCGATTGAGCGTAAGCCACAGCTTCATCGAAGCTTTGACCCTCTTCCATCAGCGTCAACAGCAAGTTGGTGGTCGAATTGAGCACCCCGCGCAGAGATTTCAAGTTGGCCGCAGGCAGCGTCTCCCGGAACAGGCCAAAGACCGGTGCGCCGTCCATCACAGCAGACTCGAAATAAAACTTGCGCCCTTGGGATTCCGCCAACTCGGTCAATTGCGTGTATGCGTGTACGACCGGGCCTTTGTTGGCCGTTGTCACATGCATGCCCAACTCCAGAGCAGTACGGATATAGTCCACAGCTGGCTGGCCAGTCTCATAATTCACGGGGATGCTTTCGATGAGCACGTCGGCCTGACAGTTCTTGATTAATTCAAGGGAGTTCGAGATTTGGTATTTGGGATTGGATATTGAAGTGATCGGCTGGCCGGAATTTACCAACTCAAGAGCTTCGGTTAGGTCGAGACCCTCGGGATCGACAGCAATGCCTTTACTGCCAGTGGCGATACCAACCACCGAGAAGGTGACCTCGCACTGATTTTGAATGTCATCCGCTTTGCGAAGCAGCAATTCGGCCAAAGCCTTGCCAACGTTGCCAAAACCAAGTAAAGCGAGTTTGTAATGGGGCATGGGAACTCCTTCGGATTATGTGCGTCCTGCGGGGTGCGAAGTGCATCCGTATCTAACGGTGCACACCGCACTTGGCACCTTTTTTACGAATTTCGCGCAGTTTTGAATATCTGCGTCGTCATAATAGCACAATATCAAATTTCTAAGGAGTAAAAATTATGAAAAAACCATGGATTGCCGCAGTTTTGAATTTTTTCTTTATGGGCCCGGGCACTTTTTATAACGGTCGCCGCAAAGCGGTCGGTGTCGGCCTGACCATCGGTGCGCTGGTGCTGACCTGGGTTGAATTCCAACTCAGAGTAGCCGCCCCGGAACTTTACCCAATCATGTTTGGTGCTGTATTCTTTATGAATATCTTCTTTGCCTATGATGGGTTTACGGAGGCTAAGGCTATCAACGCAGAAGCCTAATTTAGCAGTTTTTCACATAAGGAGTTCAACCGCGTTCAGAAGTTGAACTCCTTTTTTGTTCCGGCAAACCAAAATGGGGAAACAGCCCTTCATGCAAGAAGTGACTAATCGAGGCAACTTCACCACCATCGATGGCCAGCACATGAATACCAAAGGCTTGATATTCATCCGAACTGTCAACTCGTTGGTAAAAAGCGTAAGCTGGTTGAGCGTTGGCTCTCACCGGAGTCAAACGCCAGCGCCCAACCGCATCACCGGCGAACATGAAATTCGAGATCATTGCAATGATGGCATCGCGTCCCTGATACCATGACGGTGAAGGCGGCATGGTGAACTGGGCATCCGTTTTGATCAGCTTGACCAATCCATCAATATCAGCACGCTCCCACGCCTGAACATAACGGTCTAATAACGAAGCGGTTTCGTCAGAAGTTTCTGGTGCGGAATAATAAACATGTTTCAGAATTTTGCGCGCTCGAAAAAGGGCGCTGTTGACCGAGGAAAGAGACATCTCTAACACTTTTGCCGTTTCGTTGGCTCGCCAGCCCAATACATCTCGCAGAAGAAGCACGGCTCGCTGGCGCGGCGCCAGGTTCTGCAAGGCAATTGTGAATGCCAGGGATATATTTTCGCGCTGGCTGTAACTTGCTTCAGGGGAAACGCTGCTGCCCGTCAACAACTCATCGGGGAAGGGTTCCAACCAGATAAGTTCTGAAATTGGCGGAGCGAAGGGTTGATTTGGGTCGGCCGGTGGGAATGAGCTTGAAGGCAGCAACCGGCGGCGCTGCTTTTTCAAATCGTCGAGGCAAGCATTGGTGGCAATTTTATACATCCAGGCTCGCAATGAGGCCAGCCCGGCATAACTGCCCAATTTGCTCCAGGCTCGCAGCATGGTCTCTTGCACCATATCTTCGGCATCCTGCATGGAACCGGTAAGTCGGTAGCAGTGCGCTAACAACTCAGGACGATAAGGCTCGACCAAATCTGTATAAGCCTGTTGATCCCCTTGAAGGGCAGCGTCCAAATGTTCCTGTTCGGAGGGTGTGGTCATGTCAACCTAGAGCGGCGGGAAAGGATAGGCGCGCCTATCCTGTGGGGGAAATGGGAAATGCTTCATTTTCAGGATTGCCTCGGTACGCGCCGCCAAAGCCCGGATCTCATCGGGAGTAAGCATATCGCTCAACGCGGCAACCAACACAGACCCAGGGGCTAACTGTCCCATCAATTCTTCAAGGTCGGCACGCAATTCATCCGGGACCGGCTGACCGGCAAAATCCCAGATAACTGTACGTAGTTTTTCATCCACATTGAACCCGAGACCATGGTCGATTAACCAAAGGTCGCCTTCGGATCCAAAAAGCAAATGACTGCCTTTGCGGTCGGCGTTGTTGATCAGCAGGTCGAAGAGCACCACTGGGCGCAGGCGCTGGAAATCGTCCTGGCTGAGGTTGAAGTAGTTGTAATCCGGGTTGTGAGGGATAAAGAATTGCACCGAGCCGGGACCAAAAGGACCGTCTTCACGGAATATTGTGGGGGGAACCAGATCCCAGCCCAAGGCCTTGCTGACCAGGTAGGCGGCAGCCTCACGGCAGGCCAGGGTATTTTCGGGGAAGTCCCACAGGGGACGCTCACCCTGCTGCGGTTTGTAAACGCCACGGATGGTTTCCTCACCAAACGTGATCTGCACCAAAAAAGTGTAGTTGAAACCTTGAACGAACTCGCCTTCGAGTTCCAGGCTGCCGTTTTTTAGAGTTTCGATGATTTCATCAGGTGACATTAGGTTTCAGATTATGGAAACCCCGCAGCAAAACTGCGGGGCGATCTGCTTCATATTTGTGGTGTGG
Organism: uncultured Anaerolineales bacterium; assembly: GCA_964629085.1. Classification (GTDB taxonomy): domain Bacteria; phylum Chloroflexota; class Anaerolineae; order Anaerolineales; family UBA11858; genus NIOZ-UU35. Next base: position 24,281 of record CAZVPR010000016.1, on the reverse strand, counting down.
CGATGATAAATGGTGCTAATCTCTTCGATGACCACCATTCTTCTTGACGCAGAAATGACCCTCGGGGTCCTCAGGTTCTCCACACTGTGGACATAGCGAACGGCCGCGCGAGGCCACCTCAATGCCCCAACGACTCAAGGCCATCAACTGCGAACGAGTGCACCAAAAACGAGCCACACTGGCATCTTCTGGGGGTTCGGGATCTTCGAGTATTTCTAGCGCCTCGTTGATATCCTGCTCGGGCAACAGTTCATGAATCACCAGGACGATCAGGTCTTCATCGATATTGAACCCCAGGCCGATATTAGCCACCCTGAAAACCGGGTCGACCGGCGGATGGATGTGCATGATTTCCTCGCTGTAATCCGCCGTAGCCGCTGGCAGCTCGGGATATTTTTCGGCAATCTCAGCCAGGAAACGCTCGACGCCAATGGCCAGCGACTGGATTTGGAATTTCTCGGCAATCAGGGTAATGGTCTGGTGGCCTTTCTGCGCCTGGATATAAAAGACGCGCTGGCCAGCCGGACCGATGGCATCGGCAGTGATGTGATCTACAGGTTGTAAGTTGTATTCTTCTCGGGACATGTTCATTTCCGATAGATGAATTTAACGCAGAACCGCTGAGAGGCAGAGCTCTGAATAGAATTAGTATACCAGAATCAGTGTTTCTTTTTCTGGGAAGATTTTGGCGGGTGATGAGGAAAGCCGATGCTTACACCATGGTTAATGTTGACAACCCGGGCCCAACTTTCACCCATGTGCAGCGTGGAAATTGAGGCGGGTGCCACGACCAAACGCTGGAATAAATCCAAAGGTAATCCCAGGAAATAAGCCAGCGCCAGCTTGATGATGTCACTGTGCGAGACGCAGACGATCATAACCTGGGGCTTGTGCTTCTGACTCAGGGTTTCGATGGCCTCGACGATACGCTGTTGGGCGTTGGCGAAGGTCTCACCGTTGGGGAAGCGCATGCGCGTCGGTGCACCTTGGACAATCTTCCACAGTTTGCGGCGGCGCAGTTGCTTGAGGGTTTTGTCCTGCCAATCGCCAAAGTCCACTTCCAACAATCCAGGTTCAGGGATGACTTCCATTTTTAAGGCTTCAGCGATGGGTTGGGCGGTCTCCATGGTGCGGTCCAGCGGGCTGGCATACACCTTTTTGATAGGCGCATGTTGCAGGGCCTCGGCCAGCGCCTGGGCTTGCTTTTGCCCGTTCTCGTTCAGGTGCACACCCGGCAAACGTCCAGCCAGACGGCCTTTGGCGACGTATTCATTTTCTCCGTGGCGGATGAGTAGTATTGTTGGCATGTTTTTTGAGGCAGATATTGGTGATTAGGTAATCAAGGATAACATTCCTAATCACCTTGTTACCTACCAGATTTATGTTTGCGCTTGATGTCCGTAATCGTATCTTCCGATAATTCTGTTAGCGTTTCGGCTTTCTCGATGCCCAGGGCTTTGCGTTGGGCTGCGCGCCATTGCTCCAGACGCGCTATCACCTGAGATTCATACCCCTGATCAGTGGGACGATAAAAATAAGTGCCCAGCAGAGCATTAGGTAAATATTGCTGCGGCTGGAAATGACCGGGGCCATCGTGGGCATATCTGTAACCTTTGCCGTGCCCCAAGGCAACGGCGTCCCGGTTGGCATCGCGCAGGTGCAGCGGCACCTCACCAACGCCCTCCTTTTCAATCAACTGGAAGGCTTTGAAGTAGTGCGTGGTTGTGTTAGATTTGGGCGCCGTCGATAGATACAGTGTAGCCTCCACGATCGGGAAAATTCCCTCGGGCATACCCACGAACTCGAAAGCTTGTGCAGCAGCGTTAGCCACCACCAATCCCATAGGGTCGGCCAGGCCAATATCTTCCCCGGCCAAGATTAGCAAACGGCGGACGATGAAACGTGGGTCTTCACCCGCGTAGAGCATCTTTGCCAGCCAGTACAGGGCCGCATCCGGGTCGGAGCCGCGCACCGATTTGATAAAGGCCGAGATTGTATCGTAATGAGCGTCGCCGTCCTTGTCGTACAGCACTGCCCGCCGCTGGATCGAATCTTGGGCTACTTCCAACGTGATGTGGATGCGGCCATCAGCCTGCTCAGGGGTAGACTCGACGGCCAACTCCAGGGCATTGAGGGCATTGCGAGCATCGCCCCCAGAGACAGAGATCAAGTGTTGACGGGCATGTTCATCGAGCTCGATCTTGCGATCGCCGTAACCCACTTCAATGTCCTGGAGGGTGCGTTCAACAAGTTTACTGATATGTTCCTCGCCCAGACTGTGCAACTGAAAAACACGCGAGCGCGAGACCAGCGCTCCGATGACTTCGAAATAGGGGTTTTCGGTAGTGGCCCCGATCAGCGTGACCGTGCCGTTCTCAACATGCGGCAGCAGAGCATCCTGCTGAGCTTTGTTCCAACGATGGACTTCATCGACGAAGAGGATAGTTTTCTTTTGGTATAGACGGCGACGCTCAATGGCTTCGTCCACCACCTCTCGCAGGCGCGGTTTGCCATCCAGGACGGCAGATAGAGTCACGAAATGTGATTTCGTCTGGTTGGCGATGACCATTGCCAAGGTAGTCTTGCCCGTACCCGGTGGCCCCCACAATATGATCGAGGCGAAGAGCCGGTCGGCGATGATTGCCCGGCGCAGCAGCTTGCCCTCGCCGATGATATGTTCCTGCCCGACGTACTCGTCCAGGTTGCGGGGCCGCATGCGCGCCGCCAACGGGGCCTCGGTTTTCATTTTCTCCTGCATAGAATGGGTGAAAAGATCGGTCATAGCTCCATTATACCGTGATGTAATATTGGTTTACCGACGCCGTAGACGCGGTCCAGGCAACGCAGATCGGATTGATTGACTAAAACCAAATGTCCAGGGGAATAAGATTATTTTCTATTATTTGGATACAACAAGGGTTACATATGATGTCTAATCATTTGCCTTGATTTGCCTAATGAGTTCATCCCACAATTTTTCGACTTCTTTTTCCTTTGCCCAGCGGCGAATATACTCATGATCTAATTTTTCCCCCAGCGTTTGTATGATAGCTGTAATATCACGAAGATGTTTGGTTTGCTGACTCAGGCTGTAAAACCACAACTTGTAAATGATCAAATCTTCCGGTGTATGCAAAAATACCTTTCCGATTTCTGGTCCAAGGTCAACCAGCTTTCGACGGCGAAAAGCTTCTTCACGTAATGCGTCCCCTTCGTGTAACAAATAAATATCAGCTTTATATCCGCTGTGGGTATGAATTGCGTTGAGCGGGGTGTCTGCTCGATCTTCCAATAAGTGATTGAGGATAATATCTACAGGAACTAGCATATCCCTGGCATTCAATTCTTCTGAAAATCGTTTGACAAGCTCAAGGGGTACATGAACAACGACATCCAGATCTCGTGTTGCTCGCGGCTCACCCCATGCCCATACTGCCACCGCCCACCAATCATGTATGAAATTTTGGCAGCATCCAGTGCATCAAGGACTAACCGAACAAACTTACTGTAAGGCAATATCGGTTCAGACATTCGAGTGCTCGCGTTGGTTTTGACAAAATGCCACAACGCTATTGGCTAAATCAGTTATTGAACATCCCTGTTGGACACGCTGCGCTGGAGTGAACTGCCGGGTAATAATGATTTGTTTAACATCTACCTCAGCGACTGCCCCCGCGATGGCTCGCTGCACCATAGGATGAATTGCACCCTTCCCGAATAAATCACTCCCGCTGAGATTTTTTTGATGCGCGTGATCGAAAAGATCGCTCATGGCTCCATTATACCGTGATGTACTATTGGTTTACGGACGCCGTAAACGTGTCACGACGAAAGCATAATGAGGCAAGAATTGCACAACACACGAAACGATTTAAACGAAACAGGACATGATTTGAATCGAGTCAGTATATGTTGGTGAACTTGTCAGTATATCTTTTCGATCCAAACAAGACATGTTTATCAACCAGACAGGATGTGTTAGATATCCAAATAGGTCTGGATTGGAAACATGTTAGTATAGGATTTGTTTCCTTTTAGTAAGCAACTTCGTTCCCGTAATATCCCTTTGAACAAACCCATCAAAAAAATTGCCATTAGAATTGTTGTTATTTTCCATAATATCGGTACCCCATGTGACTGGCTGCAGGGTTGGAGAAAATCATCCAGGCGTGATATTACCCGTTTGAAAGCAAAAAACGGCATAAATTATTCAACATCCGCTTCAACAAGTTGAGAAATTTCCCTGAAGTCGGCCATCTCCTGGTGAAATCGTACAAAGCCATCCAGGCCATCGAACCAGGATAAAATTTCGGCGCGGGCCAGGAAGGTTTCTTCTTCGTCGCATAAGGCCGAAAAAGACGAATACGGCCAATCGCGATAGTTATCAACGAAGCCATGCTTTTGGGGGTTGTAATGAATGTAGGCGATCAAGGATTGAATGTAAGAATCGTGGGTTACAGGCTTGCGTTTGAAATTCTTTTCGAATAGACTGCCGCTGCGGCTGTAGGCTTTGTTGATGGCTTTTGTGTAAGCATTGAAGAAATTGGAGAAATATCTAAATAAGGGTTTATTACGACCTTCCATTAGACCTAGGTTTTGAAAACCTGGAAGGTCTTGTGGAAGGTCTTTTTCTTCTTTAATTCTCACCATAAAATGAAAGTGATTCCCCAACAAACAATACGCAAAAGTATCCGCTATCGGAACGATATACTTCTCATAAAGCCGCAAGAAGTAAGCGTAATTTCGTTTTTCCAAAAATATTGTTTCCCCATTATTACCCCGATTATAGATATGGTATGTCACACCACATTCCAACGGTTCTCGTGTCACGTTTCCCAACCTCCATCTATTTGTGGAAAGAGGTTCCTGGTACCAGGAACCTCTTTCCTTGATGTTTATTCCTCCACACCCAACTCTCGATGGGTGCCATCACACAGCGGCTTATTTTTCGATTTTCCACAGCGGCACAACGTAACCCGGTTGCGCACTTCCATGGGCTGGCCGTCGGCCCGGTGGATCTCGATCTGGCCCGTCACCCACAAGGGCCCCTGGATAGGCCCTTCGGAAGTCATCTCAGTCGTTGCGGCTACCTGTTTGGACAGATCGACTTCGTTGTTCTCGGCATCACTTGAAAAGGCATACGTATATGATCCCGACGGACAGCGCTCGACCATCGCCATTACCTGGGCGCGCACGGTGGATTCGTCAGTATCTGCGGCCATCTTCTTGATATTCGCGAAACGATTACCGCAGTAACCAGCACTGGCGCAAATGGAATAATCGCGTTTGATGATGATATCGGTACTGCCTTCGTGGATAACCATGCGCTCCTCGTAACTATTAGTATCGGCGGTTTCCGTACCATCGAAATCATTTTTGCGGTGCGTGCCATCGCAGAAGGGTTTATTGCTGGAGCCACCGCAACGACATAACCAGTATTCTTCCTGGGCTTCGACTTCACCGGTCTTTTGCCAGGTCATCGGTTCGCCGTGTTCGGAACTGATTTGCTTTTTTCGTACCAGGGGCAGGCTGCCCTGTACGTGGTAAGGGCCGTTTTCTGAAACGGTGATCTTTTGATCGGTCATCGTGTTGCTCCTTTGAGATACGATTAAATATATAACCTCACAAATTCTATTATAACCATCTCATAATGAAAGACAAATTAAACTGCAAGCCTTGCGCATCAATAACTTTGCGCTTATCAAATCAGTCAAAGCTTCAATTGCATTTGCTCGCGCATAAAGTACAATTCCCCCATCCAGATCAAATTCCACAAATAACCACGAGGAACTAGAATGACTATCAAAGTCGATCGCAATTACATCATCCAAACCTTGCAAGCCCTGGTGCAGATCAATTCCATCAATCCATCCTTGACCCCTGAGGGGGTCGGTGAGACCGAAATTGGGACCTACGTTGCGGATGCGCTCAACGATCTTGGGCTGGAAGTAACCGTCCAAAAAATCGAGTCTGAGCGAGTAAACACGGTTGGATTACTCAAAGCGAAGGGAGATGGCAAATCGCTGCTGCTCAATGCTCACATGGACACAGTGGGGGTAGAGGGCATGTCCATCGATCCATTTGGTGGGGAGATCAAGAATGGACGATTGTACGGCCGCGGGTCGCAAGATATGAAAGGCTCTCTGGCCGCGATGATTGGCGCCGCCAAAGCCCTGGTCGACAGCGGTGCAGAGCTGAGAGGAGACTTGCTGATCACCGGCGTCGCCGATGAAGAGTACGCCAGTATTGGCAGTGATCACCTCGTCAAACACTGCCACGCTGATGCGGCTATCGTCACCGAACCCACCGATTTGCAGCTCTGCCGCGCCCACCGCGGTTTCATCTGGTACGATGTCGAAACTTTCGGGCGTGCCGCCCACGGCAGCCGCTTCGGAGAGGGCATCGACGCCAATATGCGCATGGGCCGTTTCCTGGCCCAACTCGATAAGCTGGAACAAGAATTAATTCAGCGAGAACCGCACCCCCTGGCTGGGCCGCCCTCGCTGCATGCCGCCCGTTTGGAGGGCGGTTCGGCGGTCAGCATCTACGCCGCTCACTGCCTGCTGCAAATCGAGCGTCGCACCATTCCCGGTGAAAGTGAGCCCCAAGCCACATCCGACCTGCAGGCCATCATCGACCGACTAGCAGCCGAAGATGACACCTTCAAAGCCACTGTCAAACCTTCCTTCCAGCGGGAGCCATTCGAAGTGCGCACCGATGCCCCCATCGTACAGGCTCTCGAGGGCGTCATGTCTTCTCATTTTGGTAAAAAGTCAGCCCATATTGGCCAGACCTTCTGGACGGACGCGGCCATCTTTTCAAAAGCAGGCATGGACACCGTTTTGCTGGGTCCTGTGGGTGAAGGTTTACATAGCGCCGAGGAGTGGGTCGACGTCCAATCTGTGGTGGAGTTGGCCGCCATTTTAGCGGAAACAGCTCTTCGTTATTGTCAATAATTGTTGTACAGTAAAAGATAGAGAGTTCCGGCGGTTGAGAGTACGGCCAGATAGGGGAATATTTTGTGCACCCAGGTAATACCCGTTAGCACTGCCGGGTTGACACCACGCAAGCCACCCTCAGCCTGGACGCTGAGCAGTCCGCCCGCAGCGACCAGTGCCACAAAAATCAGGATGGTAACAACCAAAACGGTAATCCCAAGTGGGCTGAGCGGGGCGGTTTTTTGAATCTGTATAACGTTCATAATCAAGAAGACTCCCAATCCAACACCAACGAATTTATGGATGGTGAAGATCAGGGTGCGATAGGGTTTTCCCGAACCACTGGTGAGATAGCCCGAGATTATTAGAAAGATAAAAAACAAACCTGTGTACATGATTTTAGTATTCATGAAATCCTTTTATTAGGATGAGATTACCGCGCTTGCCGCAGGCATGCCTACAGCTCACTCGCATTGACATTTGGTTTTAGAGTTTTCTGGGATTTGTCCGATCGTTTGAATGGTATGAATTCAACTATTTCATTTTTCCCCCGCCCGGATTGCCAGCCCAGCGGTAACACTGCTGAAGGTATTTGATTGCACTACTTTTTCAACCCCAAAGTGTTTGACTAACATCTCGGTGAACAGGGGAATATTGGATGAGCCCCCGGTCGTCACCACAGCCTGGATTTGAGCGGGTTCCAGTCCCGAGGCTTGTACTGTTTCCAAAAGAACCTGCTCGATCTGCAAATAGAATTGTCGAATGTCCGCTTCGAATTGAGTGCGGGTGTACAACTCCCAGAAGTCGAAATCTTTGCCTTGTAATTGGATCGCGGTCGCCCCTGACTCTGAGAGGGTCATCTTGGCTTCTTCGACCTGATTGTAAAAGGGAAAAGCCAGATCGTTGAAGATCAGCGATTGCAAGGTCCTTAAGCGAACTGGTGAAATTTCACGCTGTATTGCTTTGTCGAGGGTGTTCTTGATGACCGGTGTGCTCAAATCGGGCAGCGCCAACCAGTCGGGGATAGTTTCGATCAGTTCGCTGATCTCCGGCATGTGCCGGATTTGCCCGGCGCCGAAATGGGGTAATAAGCGGGTCTCGATGATGGCCCGGTCGAAGTCTGCCCCGGCGATGTCGATGCCGCCGTTGGCAAAAACTTGACGCTTGCCAGGCTCGCCCAGGCGCATGATGGTGATATCCAGGGTGCCGCCGCCGAAATCGAAGATGAGTACATTCTGCGGCACATCTAAGGACATCTCGTAGAACAAAGCCGCGGCGATGGGCTCTAATTCAAAATCGACCTCGTCAAACCCAGCCTTATGGGCGGCTTGCCGCAAAGTGTCTTCGGCTTGTTGGTCTAACTGAGCATCATCTGAAAACTTGACCGGCCGCCCCAGGGTTACCCCCGAGATTGACTCTCCCAGTTCAGCTTCAGCCCGGTTTTTCAAATCGGAAAGGTAAATCTCGATCAATTCGCCAACACTGAAAAAGCGTTCGAATATTAATGTGCCGGCTACATCGCTGGCACCGCCGCTCTTGCGAAGAGCAGTTTTCAGATACTGCAGCAAACGTCCTGGTTTGAGCACATCCACGGTGACAAAGACATCATGCACATAATCGACCTCGGAGGCAATAACGCGCAGCGCACCAGCCCAGCGCTTTTCGTAGCGCCGCACACGGTTGATGTTGTGTTGGTAGTACAGTTCGATGGCTTCTTGCCCAATGTATGTGCGATGGTCGCGGGTGACGTACAGAATGGTCTTGACTACCTCGGGGATCGAATTACCGGGATCAAGCGGCAGTAAACGTACAGTTGCGCCGTCGCTGATCGCCACGCCGGAGTTGGATGTTCCAAAATCAAGGCCTACTTTGATGCTCATAATTTTTTATCCACGAAGTTCACAAAGCTCACAAAGGAAAAACATTTAGTGCTCCTTCGTGTCTGGCCGCAGGCCTGCCTGTGGCGTAGTGGATTCAAATGCTGTAAAAGCCAATAATTGATCTTCGACGGGAACAGTGCCATTGGCGAAAATTTCTTTTACCGCGTGGGAAGTTATCTGACCATTCGAGTGGACTGCTAAACCCCAATCGGGCTCTTTTACCGCGGCGGCACCGATCACGCGCACGCCGGCATCCCGGCGTGTCTTACTATATAATGCTTTGCCCACCCGTCCCAAATCGCTGATCATCTCCAGGCTGTCTGCGGTGCGGTGGATGGCTTTGCCCACCTGGGTCATCGCCAAAACAGATTTTTCCGGCGGCAAATTGAAAGATGCCGCGATACGGTCGGTCGACTTAAGCCGCATGGCCTCGACGATAGCATGGGGCGAAATATCGATGGGCAAGTACTGCAAATACCCATCCTTGCTCACCATGACGAGGCGTTCATCCTTTGCACACAGAGCCAGATTGAAGGGTCGATCGTGGGAAATTTTGGCACCCTGGCCAATATATTGATTTTCCATAATCGAGGGAGCTAATGCCATGCGAATGGTTTTGATAAAGCCGCGCTGGCTGGTCTGTAAGAAATAGTCTGCCAGGGCTAAGCCCGAGATAGGCGCAATACAAACAAGGGAATCACCCGCGTGCGGGGATACCGGGATGGAGATTGTCTCCCAATCGATGCTTTCATCTGAAGGGTCGGGTAACTCGGAAACTGATAGAGTCGCAATTCGGCCAGAATCAAACAAGAAGAGTAGTTCTTCGTTCGAGGGGACAACAGCCAGGCGAGGTTTGACTTCCTTTAACAGAATCCCGCCTAAATTGCAGATCTCCTGGCTGTCGTTCAAGTTTCCAGTATCCAAGCTCAAACACAGCAGACGACCATCTGCTGAATAGATCAAAAGATTCAAATCTACCGTTTTCTCCACCGCAGCAATTTCAGCGAGTTGCTCTGCATCGGGAAGCTGCCCACCAAACTGACGTTTGACCAGGTCAAGTTGGTATTGCAGGTGGGCGATCTGGCGTTCATATTCAGCGACCTGCTCTCCCGTGCGCAGTTTTAAATTTTCTGCACGCAACTCCTCATTCCATGTGCTCAGATCATTCAAGCGGTTGCTGATAAACTGGATGATGATCGGGGCGGAACTTGGGCGATCTGCTACTTCCTTGAGCCACTCTTCAATTTTCTCGGGTGGGAACATGATTTGTCTCCAGAGATATATGCCAGGTCAAAATTCTACCACTGGATTTGATGCATCCCTTCTTCCTTATAAAAACACAAGTATAATGAAAATGGAATTCGGGTACGACATATGAGAGGTGAGTTATGATCCATCGACGAGCTTCATTTACATCTATTTTTCTGATTCTTTTCGCGGCGATCCTGGCTTGTAATTTGCCGGGGGGCACATCGGATGAGACTCTGTCCATCGCCGCAACGCAAACCGCCCTGGCACGTGCCGTCCAAGATTTTCAAGATCAGCAACAGGCTGCTCAGGCCGAACAGGCCGAGGCAGCGCAACCGTCAGAAACGGCAACCGAAACCCCAACACCAGAGCCATCGCAGACGCCATCGCAGACGCTGGAACCAACCATAGAACACCTTGTGCAACCTGGGGAGCCGGAACGCATCCGCACCTGGATTTCCGATTTATCGTCCGAGCCTTACGCGCCAGAGAAGCGCACCATCGGCGACAGCCTGAATGTCAACTTGCTAGAACGTCCCTTTACTGCGCAAGCGATGGAATACCAACCTTATCTTGATATCATCAAAACGGAGATTGGGCCGGGCGGTGAATGGATCTATGTCAAGCTAATTTTGGAGGGGGAACCCCCTAAAGATGCAGATGCCGCCATACCGTCGTATGCTATTGAGATTGATGTGGATCGCGATGGACGCGGCGATTGGTTGATCCGGGCCCTGGTGCCAGCGTCTGATCAGTGGACCACGGATGGAGTCCAGGTTTGGCGTGATTCAAATGAAGATGTGGGGGGTCAGCAACCAATGGTTGCCGAGGCCCCATTGAGTGGCATCGACGGTTACGATGAGCTTGTATTCGACGAAGGGCGCGGCGATGACCCCGATGCGGCCTGGGTGCGTCGCGGACCGAGTGCGCCGGTTCAGGTGCATCTGGCTTTCAAGCATGCCCTGATCGATTCTGCCAGCACATTCCTTTGGGGCGGCTGGACAGATGAGGGCGTCAAGGAGCAGGGTTGGTTCGACTACAACGACCATTTCACCCTGGAACAGGCCGGTTCACCCCTGATCAACAACGACCATTACCCACTTAAACAACTCTATTCAATGGACAACACCTGTCGCTGGACTTACGGCTTCGAACCGACGACTTCTTATCCCGGAATGTGCCCGCTGCCCAGTCCCACACCGACAAATACTACCACGCCGCGCCCTCCCGATCCGACCTCCTGCCCGCCACCGGCGCAAGGCTGTCCTACCTATACCTTTGGACAGGTGCAAGTTAATTACGTCTGGGACAATACCCGCTGTGGGTGTGTGGCGCCGGTGCCTTAGAACAGGATTATCTCTACTTTTCAGATCCCCAAAACCTAGAATACTTTGGGGATCATTGCTATTTCAAGGGATTTGGCCCTAATAATTTGTCATCAAAATCAGGAAATAGTTTTGTTTTCTTATCCAAATGTGACATAAGTAATTTATCAAATACAATCAATTTTGCTATACTGATATTATTCAATTGCTCGTTTTCAGGCAATCATTGATCCTACGTGGAACAGATGCGAGCTCCTAACTTGCATTTCATAATGTGAGGGGGCAGTTGCATCAAAATCAGGTACTTTTCTGCTCAACCCGTTTGACTCAAAGGATGTTGCCAATGAGATCTTCATCCCCGCCGAAATTCTTCGATACCTTGGTCGCTGTTCTGCTGATGCTGATGTTGGGGGCTGGCATTTTTTTTCCGATGGATGCTCTTGCCCACGACAACTATAGACTTCCATCACAGGATGATCAGCCACCACCTTCGACAGGTATGAGTTGTGAATTAGTAGACGGCTCTTGGGAAGCCTGTTACCCAGCAATGTGTGAATACGAAGAACACAATAACGTTTGGGTTCTTTATTCCACTTTCAGGTACGCATGCAACCCTTATGACGGCTGTGTCTATTACGGTTTAGAAAGATGCCCGAATGGCTGTGATGCTTCAGATCCCAACAATCAGAGATGTATCGAAGATGCGCCATCTGAACCAACCCCTGACAATACTGACGACTCCTGCGCCAATGTAGACTGCTCTGGCTGGCCCCCAGCTGAATGCGAGGACAATACCAGTTGGTCTGCGCCAGCCTGCAACCCCGACACCGGCCGCTGCGAATTTACCTACCCCGAATCATGCGGCAGCGCTGGCTGTAACCCCGGCACCGGATTTTGTTACGAAGAAAGTGAAGCTGATCTTTGCGCTGGCGTGTTTTGCGAAGATCCAACCTGTTCTCCCGATGGCAGCCAGAGTTGGGAGGGCGTGTCCTGCAACCCAGACAATGGACGCTGTGAAATTGCCAACTATATCGATCCCTGTCCTTTGGGCTGCGATTTCGATACCGGTCTGTGCATTCAATCCTTGCCAGGCGCAGACCCTTGCCTGGGCATCATTTGTCCACCCGCAAAATGCGATGGAGATATCAGTCAGCACGGTCAGGCAAGATGCAACCCGGATACAGGCGAATGTGAATATATACTGGCGGACTCATGTGACAATGGATGTGATCCCGCAACTGGCTTGTGCCTGGAAAATCCAACCGACTTATGTTCTGGGGTCACCTGCGAGCCAGTGATCTGTTCCCCGGACGGCACAGAAAGCTGGATTAATGGCTTTTGCAATTCCGAAGATGGGGATTGTTACTACACCCCCATTTCTTGTGAAGGCGCGGGATGCAACCCGGCAACCGGGCAGTGCAATCCGCTTTCTGAAGATGAGTCGGATGAGACAGACGATGGTTATTACTGCGACCCAGCAGCTTGTTCACCTGATGGCAGATATAGCGGGATCAATCCAAAATACAATCCTGAAACCAACGAGTGCACCTACCAGGGCTCGGTGCCCTGTGATGCCAGTGGCTGTAATTCCGATACCGGGCGTTGTTATCAGGTCGCAGCAGCTAGCAATAATGATTCTGACATATTATCAACGTTGGCGACCATTGGCGGTGTCTCCTTGTTGGGGGGAGGTGTATTGGGGGGCGGATACCTGGGCTTGCGCGCCTTGCAGCGCAGGAACCTGATCAACGTGCGCGAGATCATCTCCAGACAACCAAAGCCATCTCGCTTCGAAGCCGTCGAAAAAGGTGTTGAAAGCACTGGCAAGCGCATCGACGAATTGCTCGATCGGTTGAACAACATGGAGCGTGCTACCCTCCAGCGCGGCCTTGACACAACCACCAACCTGATGGAAAGCTATCATCGTTCGGCGGCAGCTACGGAAAATATCGCCTTGCTCCCCAGCGCGGTCAAATTCGTGGCCGATACCGGGGCAGATATTGTCGGGCTGGCTCCTGGGGCCGGGCGCTATTTCAAGTGGGCTTATCACAGCGGAACGACCTTCATCCAGGAAGGCATCGAAAATGGCATTGGCAGCGCCATTTATGAGTCCGCTGGCAAAGCCGTGGAAACTGTGGCCGGCGATTGGTTTGGTGATGTGATCAAAACCCCTCAAATCAAGAGCATTCAGCGATTTACTACAAAGGCCAAGGTAAAAGATGCCATCAAGCAAACCGGATTGAAAGCCCTCGGCCAGAATGCAGCCAAAGACAAAGGTCTGGGTAAGCTCCTAAAGAAGGTTAATGACGAGACATCCCATTTCTTGTTTGGTAAATAAAAATTCCTCGCTAACCGTTTATTTGAGCAATAAGTAGGAGAGAAAGATGACATCACCCATAGACGTACTAATTTCCCGTGATGAATTGATGTTTCTTGGCCAGCAGTTGGGTGGCCAACACAGCGCTATTTCACCTTTTATCCAGGGTCAGGCTGTGCCTGATTTACAGCAAGCTCTCTCCCCAACACTGGTTAACCCTGACGGAAGCCTGAAACAAGATGTATATCCAGCTTTTAAGACCCTGGCAACTGCACAATCCTATGGTTTAGTTGTCTATTCAGGTGAGGACGCAAACTTTGAGGCTGGCTTGTATTACCCCCCGCAGGGAACAGGTCACCCGGCGGCTTTGATGTTGAGCAACGAGGGCCTGCGCTTGCAATCTCCTCCTCACATTACCAATTGGGTCAACACGCTGGGTCAGTTCGTTGGTGAATCGGTAGTCAAACCAGTCGAATTTGAAATGGAGTTAGCCATCCAGGAGGCCTGGCTGCTGTTTGCTGTGATCGATTGTACTCGCCGGCAAATTATGAAGAGCATGGCAGAAGATGGGAACCTGGAACAGATCTCGATCCCTGTGGATGATGTGGTAAAAACCCTTACGAATGACAACCTGCAGTGGCTGTCCGCATACTTTGCAGCGGCCCATGAACACCCTCAACCCGACGAGAGTTCCGTCCCATCTATTATACAAACCCTGGACGCAAAATCGCTGCTGTCCTATGACGGCAATAGGATCACCCCAACCGAAAAAACAGTCGAACTGGCAGCAACTTTCCTGACTATTGATGGACACGTGCGCCTGCAAGCCGCCACTCTTGATAACCGGCATCAACCAATAAACAGTTTGATTTGGGGCGTTCAAGGCCGGGGAAACGCCTTTTTGATGTGGACACCAGACGAAACAGGCGTTAGCATCTTTTGCCTTAGCTCGGCTCAAACGATGGTCATCATCAGCAGTTTGTTGGAAGACCCGGCGGCGCAATTCACGGAGGGAGCCTTACCCCTTGCTCCGGCCGCTTCTCAGGCCGCTGCCCCCCGGCCGGATGAGAACGCACCGGCCGAATATTCGCCGCCCAAGAAACGTAAACGGAAATGGTGGCGCATTGTCATGATCGTCCTCGCGTTTCTCGTGGTATGTTATCTTTTGGCTTTTATTGCCGATTGGATTTACTGGGGATTTTTCTAATTCACAAGGAGTGAGCAATGACGAAAAATGAAAACGTGAACATGGCGGTTCGTTTATTGGTGATATTCATTCTTTTCACACAAATGGCCTTTATAGTTGTTGACAGGACTGCTGAGAATATGGCGGATCCTGATCCCGAAGATCCTGCTGCTCCCCCATACGAAACCTATTTCGAGCAGGACGGCATCCGACTCTATTATGACCCGCAGCTGTTTCTGGACGTCGAGCCGCCCATGGAGACGATCCCCGCCGCCGATGGTGCTGACATGTACGAACTGGCCCACCCCGCCTTCGTGCATTTCGATCTGTATATGGAACAGGCCCAGGTGTATATTGCCCCAGTAGAAGAGTATGAAGAAGTAGCTGATTTTGCACCCGGCATTGTTGCCGATCTGTATCGATTGAACGATAGCCTGAAAAATTACAGCGATTGCGTCCCCGAATTGCCCTTAGATATGTTCTTTCGCATGTGCGATCACCAGCAATTCAATGCCAACCTGGCCCAGCTCGATTTCGAGAACGGCTCGGGGGTACGTTTTGTCAGTGTATACGGCATCCATGATGTGTCCCCTGTGGACAATGAAAATCTGGTCTACGTCTTCCAGGGTTTCACCGATGACGGCAAATACTATCTAAAGGCCATCGTGAGAATTCTACACTCGCAACTGCCAGAAATGGGCGAAACCCCCGCCGAAATCTATGCCGAAGATGCCGAAGGTGTGGCCGCCTATTTTGATGAATTCGAAGCGTTATTCAACGAGAATGAAGCAGATTTCGCCCCGGATTTAGAGTGGATCGACGCCTTTTTGGCATCCTTGTGGGTGGAGTGATTCTTACTCAGGTCGTTGACCATTGAAATCACACATGTTTAGAAGTCAGCCGATATTCCTGGTCTTCTTTGCTCTGCTATTGCTGGCGCTGAGTTGCAGCTTTTTGGCCTCAGAAAAAAGCGCCGCCGCCGGCTGCAACAAGTCAATTGCCATGGGGAGCTGTTTTGGCACTACGGCCATCATCCATTTGTCCGTCGATCCTGTGGTTGAATGCCTGAAAGTTGAAGCGGATAATTGTCTCGGCGGCTTGTTGGATGTTAAAAATTCCTGTCAAGAATCGTTCACCCTTGAAGAGATTGAAATTCCGCCTTCTGTCTCTTCAACCTTTGAGCTGGTTGAAGAAGATAACGGGCAAATTTCCCTAATTGAGTTCCAGGATTATCACACGGAATATATGCCCGATGAGAATAAATCCGTGGTTTTCATTGGGATGTTGGGCAATCAAGAAATTGAGTTGAAATTTACCAAAACTGTACCCTTATGTGAAAGATAGGAATACCCATATCTATGAGACATTTTCTATGGATTATTTTTTCCCTTGCGGCTCTGTCTAACTGCAAGCGAGTGCCGGAGTTCATTAATCATCCCCCGCCAGACCTCTCTGTTGATTTCAGCCCCTTTTTGGATGTCGGCTGTCCACCCAATGATTATGGGGCGCTGATTTGCGAGAAAGACAGCCCGCTTGTCGCATTGGGCTGTGACCGCATTGCTGGGCCGTATGATCTCCTGGGAGGGCTGACGCCTGCCTATCCAATTGCCAGTTGTTTTTTTGAAACCTACGCGCATTGGGATGATGATGAAACCCTGTTTCGCTATGAGGATGAAGGCCATGTTTATACCTATGGGGGCCTTAACCCGACGTATATACGTTACTTAATTGTTGTTGATGATGAGATGCGCTTGATCAGAACCCAGGCTGATTTGCAGGCAACCTTTGCGCCAATTGAATCTGCCAACGAAGCCCTGAGCTATGCCCTGGCCTGGGATGATGTCTCGCCCTATTACGGCCTTGAATATGATCGCGAACTTCGGTATCTGGTTGATGTTATCGAGGATACCCACGTGGAAGAGATGAATGAAGGTTACCTGGTGCATCTATATTATTATGCATTCTATGGTTGTGGACCGCATACAACCTCATCCATGGATATGCTGGTAACCTATCAGGGGGACGTGGAAGTTGTTCAGGTTGAAGGCGTATTTGAAGACCCAGAAGAGGATCATTTGTGTGTGGATTGATGGCGGCGATTGCTTCAACATAACTATCACATTTTCACGCCGACAGCTGAGTTTCGAAAAGGTTGAATATAAAAGGTGACCGTCACTTCGCGTGGAGTGACTGCCACCTTTTTTTGTAGAATCGATCAAATTATCCGGCCACAGAGAGGATACTGTTTGTCAGGTACTCAATATATTCGCTGCGGAAAGTTACGTCCTTCAGATTGAACCCTATGGCGGTATTGCTGGATTCCGGCATTAGGGCAGCCACCAGGATCGACGAGATGGCTGTTTGTAAGGCGATGCGAATCAGCTTGCCTTGTTGAGGTGTTCCGTCAGATGCCAACCCCTCATGTACCTGATCTAACCAGGTCGACAGCATTCGCACGAAGGGGCTCTCGGCATTGCCCTCCATCAGTGGATTCTGTATATGAGCACGAATCAGGTTCGGGTAACGAATCACCCCATCTACCAAATAATTTAACATCGCCTGGATTCGGTTTTTGATCGTTTCATCCGTGGATAAGATCTCTTTGGTATCGTCCACCCAATGTTCAACGGTGGAAGACAGCGCCACTTCTATCAATTGCTCCTTGGTGCCATAATAATAATGCAGGGCGGCATTGTTGACACCTGCCTCTTCAGCGATGACGCGAGTAGTAATATTTTGGATGCCATGTTTTTCGATAGCTTCAATGGTTGCTAGTCGAATATGTTCTTTGGTCGCTTGTGGAGTCATAGGCAAGTTCCTATTGCGGATTGGCGAGAGATGGAACACCGCGTAAACGCGCGTCTCTAGTTGCTTTCTTATAAGCCTTCATCCAGCGTTTTTTGAGCATTCCAGCCATGGTCACTGGGGGAACCAGGCGACTCAAAGATTTCATCAGTCGATTGATCCAACCTGGGATGTAGACCGGGCGGCCTTTCATGGCCCAATCGATGGTTTTTGTAGTCACATCGCCAACGTTTAGCGTGGTTGCCTGACCCATGAAGCCCTGGGCATCAATTTTTGTGATGGAAGTCAGCGTTGTAGGCAATCCGGCTGGACAAAGCACTGTCACGGAGACATCATCCGCGCTCAGTTCGTGGTGTAACGCCAGGGATATATCCAAAAGAAAACGCTTGGAAGCGGCATAAACAGCCTTGACCGGCATAGGGTAATAACTGGCCAAGCTGCTAACGTTGATGATGCGCAACGTTCGGCAGGGATCGCGATGGGAAAGCACGCTGTGAGTCATCTCCAAGGTGGCTTCGATATTCAGCCGAATGATTGTGCGGAGTTGCTGCAGACTGCGTTCTTTGAAGAGACCTTCAAAGTCGATGCCAGCCACATTGATCAACATATGAAATTGGATGCCCAAATCCTGAATGTGCTGCCAAAATTGGTTACGCTCTTCAGGATTTGTCAAATCACAGGCGTACGTATGCACATCGACCCCATAGAGGCGCTCAATTCCTGATGATAACGGCGGGAGCAGGGAAGCATTCAGATCAGTCAGAAAAAGGTCCCAACCCCGTTGAGCACATTCAGCGGCAAAAGCTTTTCCCACCCCCCCGGTTGCACCAGTAATACAGACATAGCTTTTCATTTTTTTCACCTTTATTGTGTTTACTGTTGAAATTTTCAACAGGTATTGGCAGATTGTTTCATTGACAAAACGAATATTACCAAAGACCTTGATAAATGTCAACCAATTGGTTATACTATATGGTATAACCAATTGGTTAAAATATCTGTGAGATACAATCTAAGTAAGATAAGGAACAAAATATGTTAGACAACAAAGTAATTGTGGTATCAGGGGCGACATCAGGGATCGGTTTTTCTGCCGCCTTGGAGTTGGCACAAAAGGGTGCCGTGGTAATTGGGATTGGACGTTCCAAAGAACGCTGTCAGGACGCTGAAAAAAAACTCAAGGAAGTTTCATCCCACGATCAGATCAAATACTTGCTGGCCGATCTGTCCGCTCAACGTCAGGTACGCAGTTTGGCAACCGATATCGGTGATTGGGTGCGAGAGCAAGGATATGACAGGATAGATGTGTTGGTGAATAATGCCGCCATGATCATGAACTGGTACACAGCCACCGAAGATGGCTATGAAACGCAATTCGCTGTCAACCATCTTGCACATTTCCTGCTCACACACGAGTTGATACCTTTGCTGAAAGCCGCACCAGCGGCGCGCGTTTTGACGGTCAGTTCCAATTCGCACCGTAAAATGCGCATCCATTGGAACGATGTCATGCTGCGCCGTCGATACAATACCCTGTTAGCGTACAAGCAATCCAAGCTGGCCAATGTGCTCTTTTCCGCGGAATTCAACCGCCGCTTTGGAGAGACGACAACCATGCGCGCATACGCCATCGATCCCGGGTTGGTGAACACGGATATTGGTCTCAAAGGAACCGGCGGGATCGTGCGTTGGGTGTGGGAACGCCGTCAAAAGAAAGGCAAGACTCCTGAAAAAGGCGCAGAAACTGTTGTTTTTGTGTCGACCGATGCCTCCGTTGATGGCTCAATGGATGTATATTGGAAAGAATGCCGCTCAACAACCCCCAGCAAATATGCCCTCCGCCAGGAAGAAGCCACCAAGTTGTGGCAGCTTTCAGAGCGATTGTGCGGAATCTCCAGTTGGGGTAACATTTGAACTTGGGGCGCTAAAAAACTCTCCATTTATCCACCAAGGTTGGATAATTAAAGGAAACGCTGAAGCGTTACACAGACTCATAAACACCAAGTCTCGAAGGCTCAAAGAAAAAGCATAATTTCTTTGTGTCTTTGCGCCTTGATGGTAACAACCTAAAGCGAACTATTACTGGACAAACCATTCGGAGTTTTTTTGGGACTATCCTGGAGAGAAAAAATGCAGAATTCAATCACAGTCATTGGGGCACGACTCCATAACCTGAAGAACGTCACTGTCAGCATTCCAAAAAATAAGTTGGTCGTTTTGACCGGACTCTCAGGGTCTGGAAAATCCACGTTGGCATTCGATATCCTGCACAAAGAAGGCCAGCGGCAATATATGGAATCGCTGGGGATGGTGACCGATTATTTGAGCAAACCGCCCATCGAGAGTATCAACGGGCTTTCGCCCTCAATCAGCGTTGGGCAGCACCAGACCAATCGCAGCCCACGCTCCACCGTGGGCACGGTGACCGAGGTGTACACATACTTGCGTGTGTTGTTTGCTCGCCTTGGCTATCAACCTTGCCCTTCCTGCGAAAAACTTATCTCCCCATCTTTTACTGAGTTGAGTGAACAAAGCAGCAATGAGATCGAAGATGACGCTGGTGCTGAAATCGACATCAGCGACTGCTTTCCTTGCCCGCATTGCGGCACGAAGATTCCGGAATTGGGCATGGCACATTTCTCATTCAACAAGCCGGCCGGGGCCTGTGAGACGTGTACCGGCCTGGGTACCAGCATCCAGCCAAACGTGAACCAGATCATCGATGGAGAACAAAGTGTAGTCCAAGGTGGTGTGTTGATCTGGAAAGAGAGTCAGAGTCTCCATTACGGCGAAGTGCTGCAAAGTGCCGGGGATTATTACGGATTCAAATTCGATATTGAAGTACCTATCAACACCCTTGGGGATGTTCAGCGTGATTTGCTGCTGCACGGCGTTTATGGAGAACCCTTTCGACGGCACTTCCCCGAAAAGAAACCGCCGCCGACGGTGGGCAAGGGCAACATCGAGGGTGTGGTCACCGGCGTAATGCGCCGCTATCAGGAGCATGCTCAAAATCCGGATTACCGCAACGATCTAGAGCATCTGTTGATCGCACAAACCTGCCCGGATTGTCATGGCGACCGTTTACGCCCTGAGAGCCGCGACGTAACGATCAATGGCAAGACGATCATCGAAATTTCGAAGCTGCCCCTCAGCGAACTGGCCATTTGGCTGGAAGCATTGCCCAAATCAGTAGCCGATGAAGCACAGGCTATCATCACACCCATCCTGAACGATCTCAACGCGCGGGTCCAGCGGCTGGTGGATGTGGGCGCGGGCTATCTCACCTTGTTGCGCGCCTCGCCAACCCTATCCGCCGGGGAAACGCAGCGTTTACGGCTGGCATCCCTGCTGGGGTCGGGGTTAACGGGCGTGCTCTACGTTTTAGATGAGCCAACCCTGGGATTACACCAGGTCGACACGGCGCGCTTGGTGAAAGTGTTGCGAAAGCTGCGCGACCTGGGCAACACCGTGCTGGTCATCGAACATGACTTGGAAATGGTGCAGGCCGCGGATTACGTCATCGACATGGGACCCGGCGCCGGCGAATTGGGCGGCCAGGTGGTTGCATCTGGGACCCCGGATGAGGTGGCGCAGGCCGATTCGGCAACGGGTCGATATTTGTCCGGGCGGGCGGCACTCCCCAAACCCAAACGACGCTCCGGGAACGGCCAGCACCTGGAAATCCAGGGAGCGCGCCAGCACAACCTCAAAGACATCAGCGTCAAACTCCCGCTGGGGATGCTGATCGCCGTGACAGGTGTTTCCGGCTCGGGAAAATCATCCCTGATCCTGGACATCCTCGACAAAGCCGCCCGGCAGCGCTTTTTCAATGCGGGTGATCCTCCCGGAGAGCATCGCAGTATTCATGGGTGGCAGCATATCGACAAGGTCATCACCCTGGACCAAAGCGCCATCGGACGCACACCGCGTTCTAACGCTGCCACATATAGCGACGCCTTCACGGCCATTCGTAAAGTTTTTGCCGCTCAGACAACGGAGTTCGAAGCCAAGCATTTCTCGTTCAACGTCAAAGGTGGTCGCTGCGAACGCTGTCAGGGAGCAGGCACGCTGACAGTCAATATGCATTTCTTGCCGGATGTGGAAGTGCGCTGTCCAACTTGCCGGGGGCGACGCTTTCGCCCAGAGATTTTGGATGTGACATTCCAAGGCCACAACATTGCTGATGTTTTGGATCTGTCGATCAGCCAGGCCGCTGAGTTATTCCAGGATTTTTCCGCGGCGCACCGGCGTCTGGCGCTCATGGAAAGTGTGGGAATGGGGTATCTCAAATTGGGTCAACCGGCCACCACGTTGAGCGGCGGTGAGGCGCAGCGCGTCAAGTTGGCCAAAGAACTGGGGCGCAAATCATCGGGGAAAACGCTTTACCTGTTAGACGAACCGACCACCGGTTTGCACGTTGCTGATGTATCGTATCTGCTCAAAGTGCTGCACGAGTTGGTCGATGCGGGCAACACCGTTGTGGTCATTGAACACAACCTGGATTTAGCGTGGTCCAGCGATTGGATGATCGACCTCGGACCCGAAGGTGGTCAGGCGGGCGGTTATGTAATTGCAGAGGGTAGGCCAGAAGATGTGGCCCAGGTAATCAATTCGAGAACGGGCAAATTACTGAAAAGATTCCTGGAATGAACAACCTATGTCTCGATCATAGATGTGCGGTAGAGAATTCCACATAAAATTCACCACGGATAAATGAGAAATCATTAGCTGCATATTGTAACCAAAATCGTTGTGCGGAGGCCTAGTCGTAGTCGAAACGCCCCGATTTACCTTCAACTGCGCTCTGCTCTGTTAAGGCAGTTTGCTGTATTTCATGCCCGCAACTCAGGTGAAGATAAACACAAATTTATTCTTCACATCCCGCCCAAGGCGTTCAATTCATCTATGGTTCAAAAGGGGGCAAATGTTCGATTGTCCATTTCTAAGCAGGAATACATTTGGTAAAATAAATAGTCATATAGCAAAATAACTATATGTAAAGCACTATTCTTTAGGAGAGAACATGAATATCTTGATCATCTACCACACTCGCACCAACAGAACCGAAGAATTAGCGCAGGAGATCGTCAAAGGAGTTGAATCCGTGCCCGGATCACAAGTACTGCTCCGCAAAACAACCGCTGTCACCCGGGACGAATTTCTAAATGCCGATGCTATCATCGCCGGTTCCCCGGTCTATTTTGGCACCATGGCCGCGGAGTTGAAGAAGGTTTTCGATGATTTTGTCGGCCTGCGCAAACGAATGGAAAATAAGATTGGGGCTGCCTTTGCCTCGGCGGGCTACCATACCGGCGGCAAGGAAACCACCATCATGTCTATCCTGCAGGCTTTCCTGATTTATGGCATGATCGTGGTTGGTGATCCCCTATCTGCCAGCGGGCATTATGGGGTAGCTTTCAGCGATGATCTGGATGATGAGACGCGTGATTATGCTCGCCAACTCGGGGCGCGGGTTGCCAAATTAGCCAAAGCTGTTGATCCAACAGGATTAGCCTAGCGATGAGTATTGCTATTGTTTATTTCTCCGGGACCAATGTCACGCGCACTTATGCTCAAGTGATGAGGAGAACACTCCTCGAGCGGGATTGCCCGGTCGAATTGTTTGATGTTACCCCCCATGAGGCGCGCCAGAGTAATATCCCCTTCGAGAATTTCGAGGGCATTATCTTCGGATTCCCGGTTTATGCTGATTTTGCCCCCAGCGTGATCAACGATTGGATCCCTGCCCTGGCAGGGGAAGGCCAACGTTGCGCGATGTATTTTACCTATGGAGCCAGATCAACCGGGCATGCTCATTTCCACACCAAATTGCTGTTGGAGCAAGCTGGTTTTCAAGTGTTATTCACCGCCGAATTTTTGGGACGGCATACCTTCAACCTGGGGGGCTGGCAGATGGTGCCAGATCGTCCTCACGAGCAGGATTTCGCTGTCGCCAGAGAATACGCCGCGCTAGCCTGGGAAAGCTTTATAACAGAAAACCCTATTGAAATTCAATTGCAAAAACCGTTTGGCTATAACCGCGCTGTCGCCGGGTTAGCAAAACCGCGCCCAGCTGACGAGCGAGGCTACACGCATCCTGTACGGGTTGCCGATGAGTGCTCGATGTGCAGAGAGTGCGAAATTGAATGCCCCACAAAATCATTCGATGCTGATAGCGGTCTGTCAGACCCCATGACCTGCATTGAGTGCTGCCGCTGCGTCTCGATCTGCCCGGATAGTGTCATCCAGATCGATCAGCGCATGAAAGATATCTTCGACAAATGGTTGGCTGGCTGGCATCTGACAGCCGAAATGATGAATGCCAAACAATGCAAGATCATCACCGAATCCTGGCAGGCGACTGCTTGACATTGGGAAATAGAAAATGACACAATTAAACGGTATTCAGCAGCAAATGTTTGCTGAGATGCAAGATAAATCCCTGTTCGACAAAACCCATGATTATGGATTTCAATATCTTCGCGAAGTATTTGAGCGCCATGTCTATCCTTCCGAGGAAGCTATCAATAATCTACAAATATTCGATGAAGATATGCCACCATCACCTTCGCAAGCAGA
>CAZVPR010000015.1:0-69005 GCA_964629085.1 uncultured Anaerolineales bacterium | reverse complement strand
CCAAGGGCAGTTCCCGACAAGGGTTCTGCCCTACTTTTTGTCTAAACTTGAGTTAGAAGAAATAGACATATGTCCAATGTATTCCCCTGACATTCTTGTTAGGATTGTACCGGAGAACTATCTATGACCGAAACGCGCGTCTTAATGGTTGAAATGCCACTATTCACTCATTTTGTGAAGAACGCAACGCGTCAAGCCATTTTTGGTATGCAGATCATTGATGTTACCAAATCATCAGAGCTTTGTTTGGAGCTGATTCAGAATTTCCACCTTGATGTACTGGTAGTTGATCTTCGGTCTCGAAGCTACGCGTTGTACGCAAACTTGAAAGCCATCAGTGTGCAATTCCCAAAATTGTTGATTATCGGCCGCGTAAATGACCCGAATATTAATTATATACTTGATGCGATTGATGTAGGTGTGATGGGGTTTATCGATGATCGGACCAGTTACGAAGAACTGGTTCAAGCTATTCACACCATTCGCGACGGGTACCCATATCTCCCACAAAATGTTATCAACAAATTGTCGCATAACTTGCAGGCGCGAACTCATTAGGTAATTTGCCCTTTCAAACATTAATGCCCTTATGGTAGCCAAAGAAGCCACCCAACCCTTTAGAAATCTCCAACGCAGTGTGCGTTTATTGGGGATTTTCGGATTGGTTGTTCTTTTGGCTTTTTCTTAGACAAGCATTGTTAGTGCTGAAGAGCAAACTACAGATGAAATTCCCTCTACACAGGTGGCGCAGAGCGAAGATACACCTGAACCAGAAGACCTGGATGATACTGCAAACGTAGCATTAAAAAAACTTGCTGTGGATAGTGAGACTGTTGATCAAGTAATTACTGATGAGGTAATGGAACCTGAAATCGAGTCGGAAATCGAATCAGTCGTTGAAGGTGATGCTGCTCTTGATGATCCCACTGCAAGTAATGGTGAAGCCGATCTAGAAACAGAGGGAATAGTGGCTGTAGTTGAAGTGGAAACTACAGCAGAAGATTTGGCTGCAAGTGAAGTCGAAATCGAACCAGGGACGGAACCTGAAGATGAATCTGGCGTGACCGACATGCCTGATGAATCTGCCGATTTTGTTCCTGAAGGTGAATCTCCAATTGAATCAGAAGCTGCCAATGACGAACTGATCCTGGAACCGGAGCTAGAGATTTCCGAAGACCTTGTCAACGACTCGTTAAAATTAGATTGCGAGATTGATGAAGACAATCCAGACGTTGAGACTTGCCCGGAGGATAACGAGGAGATCGGCGTTGAGAAAATTGTTACAACTGAGACGCAAATCATCGTTGAAGATATCGAGTTGGAGGAAGAAGAAATAGAGCAAGAGGAGATTGACACCCAACTTCCAAACTCCAACCTACAACCCGTCGTAAGCGTTCCCGATCCATACTTCTTCATTGATAATGAAAAACACAGTTTCTTGCCCTCTGGTGGAACATGTCCGGTTGGCGACACACTTTGCACTGTCACAGAAACACCCATCCAAGATGCCCTCATAGCTGCGGGAGGGCAAATCATCGATGATGATACTATCTATGTTGAAGGCGGTTATTACACAGAAGACGTTCTTATTGAAAACTTTTCTTCATTAATATTGAAGGGTGCCGCAGATCATCGCACTTCTACACTTTCTGGATTGGTCACAATTCGGGATTCGCAAAACATAACACTGCGCGACTTTAAATTCACCCAATCCATTTCGATCGATAATTCTACGGATATTACTATCACAGGAACCGACAAATCCGATTCGCTGGATGTAACGCTGACGGGCGGCACAAGCACTGTAACCGTCGAAGGTGGTGAGGGCGATGATGAGATCGATACCCACGTCGATGCCGGGGCTGGTGGAACCGTAGACGTGGATGGCGGCGCAGACGACGATACCATAGACGCGGATGCTGAAGGTGAAGTAAGTGGCGGCGAGGGGGATGACAAGCTGATTGTGAACGGCACAGTTAACAATGATGTCATATCGGTGTCCCCAACTTTGGTGACGGTGGGCGACCCGGTGGTCAAATCAATTACCTACAGCGAAATCGAAACCTTGCTGGTCAATGCCGATACGGGTGCCGATATTATTACCACCAGCGCCAGCGCAGTCATCAATGGTGGAGAAGGCGTGGATGCGTTGATTGTCAATGGAACCAATGGTGCCGATACTATCAATATTGCCCCCTCCAGGGCCACGGGAACATTCGCAGTTGAGTACAACGCTATCGAAACGTTGGCCGTAAACGGCGATGCTGGAGATGACTCCATCAACGTTTCTTTGGCAGCAGCTGTGCCATTGACCATTGATGGCGGCGAAGGTTCCAGCGACACCTTGATTGTCGATGTCGTTGGATCTGGTATCGCTGCCCAAACAGCCACCAGTATAGATCTATCGAATGGCAGTGTGATCACCTTTGACCCCGCCAATCTCGAAACGCTGACCCTCTCCAATTATGATCGCAGCTTGAGCGAATCCGATAAAATAAACTTGCTGGCCGGTTTGGATTCTCTGGAAACATGGGGCGACAGTCTTGAGACACACGACTTGCTAGATCATAGGCTCCCGGTTGTCAATGTGACCCTGGGTGGCTTTATGAATATGAGCCAGGCGCTCGCAGAGCTGCGCAGCAAAATAAATTCATACTTTGCTGTTGACGACACGCCCACACTATTCGAACTTCGCTCCGCATTGAGTGACTGGAACCAAATGTTTGGCGATCTGGATGTGGCCACGAAAGATTTGGCTGCATCAACCAAATTGGGAATCTATTGTCCCAGTGGAACCTGTGTAGATGATTTTGCGCTCGATCTTACCCTCGAAGCGACTCGGACAAAGAATGTTGTCCCCGATCTTGGTCCAGCAAGTTTGCCAGAGACCGAAGACCTGAATTTGCTTTTTGAAGATTCTAGCTTGGAAATGTCCACCACCATGCTGCTCGACTTTGGTTTCGGATTAGACCTTGCCCCCGCTAGTGATATCTTCTTCATTAATAATATCGATTCATTTACTGTGAACGGCGATGTCCATGTGGATGACTTTGCCGCCGACCTGGCTGTGGGTTTCTTAGGTTTGCAAGTTGAGAACGGGGATATTGATCTGGATGCTGACTTGAGTCTAGCGTTGATTGATCCTGATGACAGTGATGGATATATTTCAGAGACCGAATTGACAAATACAGCCTTGGAATCGCTGGTTGCTGTTGTAGTTACATCCAACGCGTTAACAGGCACCTTCCCCATGACGGTGCCTGATGGATTCAGTAACTTTAATCCCAGTGGAGCTGAGCTGATGTTCGCCTCCGCAGATGTGTTTGGTGAAGCGTTACCCTCACTGGCGACGAATACTATATTTCGCGAAAATTTCACTCCCTTTGCTTTCCTGCGTGCCCAAACGGCAATGGATATGCTGCGTCAGTTTGGTACCTGGTTGAGCATGGCCAGCCGTTCAGAGGTATTCGATACTGCGCTGCCATTCGTAAACTCGTTGAAATTAGGCTCCCTGGTTGATTTGGGGGAGGCTTTCGAAGACATTGTCACCAATCACCTGGCCGCGACCATCTTGGTAGCGCCAGGGGCTGTAAACGAGGTCGATTCTCTCAGTGAAGATGTTGAATTCACAATATGGTTGGATGGCGCTAAATTGCAGGTCACTGTGGCTGCGGCTGTCGTGGCTGACAATACTGGCATTGATGATCTGGTAGCTGATATTCAGGCTGCCATTGATATTGCGTTGGATGCTAAAGGTTTCAATGCTGGAGATGTTACGATTAGCAGTCAGGATGACCAAATCAGTTTCACCGCGAGTGCTTCCTCGGGAGTTGGTGAGATGCGTTTGGGTGCAGCTGAAGATTCCCCCTTTGTCACCAATTGGAATTTCCGCACTTCGCAAACTGCGAAAAATAATGCTGAACCCATATTTTCCAACATTCAAGAATTAGTTGCCGAATTATCAACATTGCTGGGGTTTCAGGTATGGGCAAATTATGATACCTCTGACAAAACGTTAACATTCGATATCCAGGTCGGCAATTACTCGTTCTCCGAAAAAACAGCCACGCTTAACCTAGACGGAATTGACTTTGGAGCCTTGCAAGTTTCCACTGCCAATGGTGTTGTAAGCCTGGCTGCTGCAATTTCATTTGCATTCACATTTGGGATTGATTTAACGCCTTCAGTCGCACCGGGCATTGGGGTTAGTGTCGAATTGGGCGAAGATATTGATGGAGATGGTGTGCCCGACGCCGTACCACCGCCCACTCCAGAAAATGGAATCCTCAGTGCTGCGGCGCACTTCAAACTGTACATAAATGGAGTGCCAATTTATGTTACGCTGAATCCTGACGATACCAATACTCGCATCGGTTTGCCCACGGTATTGAGTGCAAATGCAGATGTTAGTGATTATGAACTTTCGGACGATGCGCAATTCAATTTGACTATTGATGGTACCGAGGTGACTGTCACCCTGCCCGCTGCTGAAACCGAGGGCAACTTCATTATTAATGAATTAGTCAGCGATTTACAAGCGGTGATAGATAGCGCCTTGCTTGTTGCTGGCTATACAGCTGGCCTTCTGGTCGTAGGGAATAGTGGGGATCGATTATCCCTCAAGCTGATTGAAAACTCTGGGATCGATCAGTTGCTTTTTGAATCAACCTCGAGTGTCACGACAAATGAACTGATGTTTGCGAGTTCGGCCTCATTAGGTCGCAGTGGAGATAGTCTGGTGGAAGACCTTCAGTCGGCCCTCGATGAAGCGCTGGTTTGGGTTGGATTTGATGCAGGTGATATCATCGCTGACAGTGTCGCAAACCGACTTACCTTACAGGCCAAATCTGGACTGGGAGTCACCCATTTACGCTTTGAAGCTGATGAGAGTGATACCGCGGTGACAGAACTTGGCTTTGAACCCCTGATGAAAAGCCAGGCGCAAGTCAATGGATATTTCCTTGAACCGTTAGATACACAGACTCCTATGGTGCAGGTGGGTCTTAATGGTTCGGTTTCAAATCTCAACATCAGCGCCAACTATGGATTCTTAGGTTTAGGATTCGACAATGGGCTTTTAGAAATCACCAACAGCAGTGTTCAGCTAGATTTACGCGCTCCTGGTGATACGGTCGCCGGTAAGGTAACTGGCGACCAAATGCTGGAAAATTTTGACTCCATAGGTGAGATCACACTGGTAGATGGGAGCGGAATTGCTAAATTAGAGATGTACGACATTGTCATATCTCCCGCACTCCCAGGGTTCAACCTCACCGGAGATCCAGAACTGGTATTACTAGTAGACGATTGGTACGGAGCGCCGAATTCGGCGACTGTTACGCCAAATGAAGATTTTGAAGCCACGGTGTCCAAATTCGAAAATGTTAGTTTCGATACTATCTCCGATGCCTTGGATCAGACAGCCGAAATCGTTGAAGTCCTTTACGACAGATTAGGTCTGCTAAATACGAATATCCCCCTCATTGATGTTCCTATTTCTTCCATTCAAAATTATCCAAAACTACTGAACGAAGTATTCGAGCTGCTCGTTGCAGATCCAGTAATTTCTGCGCAGGAATTGGATACAGCCTTTAGCACTGCTATGGGCTTTCCTGTCAATGGGGAACAGGTTGTCGTGATTTATGAAAATGATGTCCTAAAACTGGAACTCCAACATGAGGCCTCGGTTGAGCGGGGATACAGAGTCAATTTTGATTGGGGTACTTTGGCCAGCAATTCTTATGGTGCTGGAGCGGATTATCTTACGGGTTTAGGGGCGGAATCAGAGGCCGCTGTAACCTTGACCACACATTTTTATTTGGTTATGGGCATCCGTGTGACGGATCCTGCAAATCCAGAAGCCTTCCTATTTACCGGTGACAGCGGGACTCGCCTGATTACGGAATTGAACGCCATCGGAGAAGAACTGTCCTTTAACGCTTATGTTGATCCACTGACCGTCACTGTCGATGGAGGAGAGTTGTTGATCGATGGTGACGGTGATCCGGGGACCGATGATAGCGCGACACTTGCGACCTTATTGGACAGCGCAGATGATGAGTATTCCTTCTCCACGGATAAACTAACCATCGAAGAAGATGCCATTGATTTGACTTCTTTTGTTGAAGATTTGTTCGCCGGCAAGCTCGTTCCAGTAACAACATTGATTTCGGGTCAAGCCCAAATGACCCTGCCGCTGAATTACCCTGCTGGCACTCCCATGAAAAAGTCCTATGATTGTAACGGGAGTTTCTCCCTTACATGCGATTCGGGTGACGATCCTGGGGACGATGATCATATCCTGGGTGTGACCATCGCAAGTTTGACATCAACGATGGGCCAGTTGATCTCTGGGGAGATGGTTGATACAGTATCTGTATCCTCACCGGATGTAGGCGCGGTTGTTGGGGCAGCCAAATCCAATTGGCTCAATATACTTACCAATCCAGATGTCATTATTGGGATGTTTGATGACTTCCTGGCGAATGTGCAAAACATTCTGGATGACTTCATCGTCAATGACGTGGAGATCCCTCTGCTTGATGGGGTTACATTAAAAGACTCCCTTCAAGTGATCGAAGATTTCCGTGAGGATTTCCTCCTTAAACTCTACAAACGTTTTGACCAGGTGGAAGATATTGAGCCTATCGCAGAGTTCTATTCCGATTATCTGCTAGATTACACCTTAGAAAACGATGCAACCTTTACCTTGCACTTGCTGCCCTCCAATGCAGAGGATTTTTCGCGCTTTACAGTCACTTTGCTTGCAGATGAAACCGTAGATAACCAGGATATTCAGGCGCTGGGTGAGGATTTACAAGCCGCCATAAATACGGCTCTCATGGCGGATGGATATAGAGCGGATGACATCGTAGTATCGGATGATCAAGATTTTGCCAGCCGAGTGCGCCTGAGTGCGGGCAGCGGAATTACAGATATTCGCTTATTAGCCTCTCAAGATGACCCCCTTGTTACAACATTCGGATTTCAACCTGATCAACTGGTGGGCATTGAAACCGTTACTGAAATTAATTCAGGCTTCCTTTCCGAATTTTCTCTGGATAGTGACTCTAACTTTACGCTGCAATTATCTGATGGAAATGAAACCTTCTTGATCCCAGTTTTATTGAATGCCAGCGAGACAGAAAACAATGATCTTTATATCGGTTTGTCGGATACCGCCCCCGCTGGTTACTTAGCCCTCGATATTCAAGAAGCCATTAATTCAGCCTTGTTAGCACATGGGCGACAGGCTTATGAAGTGCAGGTCACTGTAGCATTGGGATTTGCCTATCGCTTGCGTGTGCGGTCTGGTGCCGGGGTTGACGATATTGCCTTGACCACTGCCCCAGATGATCCGACAGTTACGCAATTGGGGTTCAATCACAACGAAGGGTCTGAAATTCTTGAGCATGGTGACCTGAATCCCGTGACCTTTTTGCAAGAAAGTATTTTCAAGATTTTTGGGCCGGATTTGCTTAATATTCTCGATGAACCCGAAGCAGTTGAGGAAGCCGGATATGGTCCACCGGCACAATTGGTATCAACGGATGTGATCTCAGCCGCAGACAGTTCGACTGAATTGGTAGTCTTCGATCCTATCCTTGAATCTGATGAACAGTTTATTCTGGCCGTCGACGGTAAGGTGATTTCTGTCACGGTTTCTGCATCAGAAACATCAACAAACACGGGCATTGACGATCTGGTCAGTGATTTCCAGTCAGCTTTGGATAGTACTTTGGCTGGCGAGGGATTTGAAGCAGGGGACGTTATTGTCAATGGGAAAGCGACACCCTGGTTTGGAACCGACCTGACTGCTTATCAAATAGGATTTATTTCCAAGTTTGTCGATGACGTACCCATCTTCAAGCATTCCGTAGGTGTGCCGCAATACACCATTCCTGAGGATGCGCATTTTACACTTTCGCTTGGTGGTACTGAATTGGAAATAACGGTACCTGCAGCCATCACTCTAGACAATGTAACCATCAATGATCTGATAGAGGATTTGCAGGCTGTCCTGGACACAGCTTTGACTGCAAATGGTTTCAATGATGGGGATGTCGAAGTTGGCAAAGAAACAGTCCAAGATTTTGGCGCAGGCAATGATGGTGGGGATAACCTCACACTGACCGCCAAGGCAAATACCGGGATTACAGAGTTGTCCTTGGGCGTCCAGGCTGGGATCGATTCTCAGGGTTTATCTACGGTTGTTCTCAACGAAAATGCTTATTTCATCTTGCGACTATCGTTCTTTCCTGGCATGCTAGATGAAGGGACTCAACTTGATGTTCCTGTTAACCTATCTAAAAACGCAACCACTGATAATCAAACCATGGCAGATTTGGTGGATGATTTACAAGCTGCCATTGATTCTGCATTAGCCAGTAAGGGACGTCAGGCAGGCGAGTTTGTTGTTTCCGATTATCTTGATATTTTTGAAAACCCCCATTTGCGTCTTTATGCTGAATTTGCCAGCAGTGATGAGCTTGCGCCTATTATTGGGGTAGAACTGCTGGTAGACGATGACGATTTTGCTTTGGGCTTTATTGATGGCCAGGAATTTGTGGCTAATGATCCTGCTGCTACACACCTCAATTTCGTTGATTGCTCTGGATCAGAGTGCGCTGATCAAACTGCTTCAGGGGGCTTGTATCTGGATGGTGAGATCACCGTTGAAGATGTCGTTGTTTACAGTGATGATTTTGTCGATTTTGATCAACCTTGCGGCACTTTGGCGACCTTCTGTCAATTCAACATTCATCTTGGAAAAGAGTTTTTCTCTAAAGATTTTGATCTCAGTTTCGACCAGATTGGCGGCAAAGTGCTGGGAATCGAAGTCGATGGCGAAATTGAATTCTATTTGACCTTTGATCTGGAATTTGGATTTGGGGTGAGCAAAGATGTGGGGCCATACTTTGATGTATCCACCGAAGAAGAGTTAAAAGTTCAAGCCGGTATTCGCTTCCCTGGCTGTGTCCCTGAAGATGAAAACGATAACAGTTGTAGTGGAAACGAGAGATTCCACTTCACGGGTAATTTGTTATTCCTACAGTTGGATGCCCTTGATGGTGTTGATTTAAATGACAACGGCGAGATTGATGATGATGAGAAATCCGGACTAAACTTCAAATTTGCCATTGATATCAAGGATCCCGATGCGGAAAGGGAGTCGCTTGTTCACAAAGTAGGTGAAATTGCCACTGGATGCAGTGGGGGCCGCCTCGTCGTGGATTTACCCTTTAAAGACATTACCAGTGAAAACTGTACTAAGCGCCTGGAAACCATTGAAGATATTGCCGGTTTATACGGACGCAGTACAACCTTTTTGTTAGACTTCAATGATTTGCCCTATGATACGGTTCTAACGAAAGACCAAAAACTGAATATTCCGCTTGTATACTCCGTTAGACCTGACCTGAACACATCATGGTGTTTAAATGCAGCTCACTTGTGTACACCCCAAACACTGAGTGAAATTGCGGCAGAGGTTGGTCTTTCTGTTGATGTATTAATTAATGTGAACCAACTAGAAAATCAGAGTTTGAAAGTAGGCCAGAAACTAAAACTATCGATAGGATCACACCAGGTTACCAAAGCCCAATCTGACGAATGCAAAAAGGGGGCAGACCAGTGTAAAACTGTGCTTAAATCCATTGCCAGCCAACAGGGTATCAGCTATGAAGACTTGTTGAGCATAAATGAATTAACCGATAAATCCCTCTTAACCGAAAATCAATGGCTCGTGATTCCCGAGACTTATGAAGGTGATGGTCGCTTGAGCTATGTTGATTTCACTGATCTACGCAATCGCTCAGTTGGAAATTATGTGAAGGTATCCTTTACGGGTACCGTCAAGTTGTATTTGACAACTGAGTTGAGTGCTGCTGGTGTCGAGGTAATCCCCCGCATAACCGCCAACATCCTGGTGGATTGGGAATTACTTAATTTAAGTACTGCCAATGAGACCTATGTAGTGCAATTTGGCGATACGCTTTCTAAGATTGCCAAGGATAATAGGGTAACAGTCTCCACATTGCAATCAGATAATGAAATTGCACTCGCCCAGATTAATTTCATGGTTGGTTCTAATGGGGTTTTGCCAGATATCATGGTGCTTGATATCCCCACGGCCAAAGCCATTGAGCGGCCAACAATAAAAATTACCGATGTAAACGTCAATCTGGGTTCATTCCTTTCCCATTATGTGGGATCAACTCTGAGGTGGGTCAAGGAAAATACCCTTGATCACATTGCTTTCCTGATTGATCCAGAGACAGGCTGGCTCTATCAAAAAGAACCGGTATTCTCCTTGATTTATGGAGAGACAAAAACTGTTCTGGATGTGATTGAGCTTTTCTTCAAGGGCACCAAGAAGATCCGGCCTTTCATTGATGCCGTATCTTATATTTATGGGTTGCTTAAGGAGATTCCAGAATCTGGGGATCTCGAGATTCGCATCGTAGATTGTGTTGGTATTTATGGGCCGGATGCCAACAAAGATGGGGTGTTTGACAAAACGGACAAAGACGCCCTTTGTGGGAATGTTAAATTAGATATGGATGTCGATGATGATGAAGATGGCGTAATAAACAGCCAGGACAAATGTGCGGATACGCCTGATAAGGCCCAAGTCGATGGTTCTGGATGCACTTTTGATCAAAATCGTCAAAAACTCAAAGAAAGCATGGAGAAGGCGGGTGCTGATGCCAAAGAAAAACGATTTGTGGGGCAACTCAATAAAGAAGCGGGATTTAAAGGAGAGTTTAAATTAGCATTTCCTATCCTGACACCTTCCCAAATGATTGCCTTGCTGCAAGGTGAAAATGCAACTCTATTTACGTTGGATATGCCCGAGTTCGCAGTTGATGTCTCTTTGACGCTGGAAACCACTTTTTATATCATCCCTCCGCCCATTATCGGTTACTTCAAAGGCACATTTAGTTTTTCCTTTGATTTTGCATTTGGATTTGACACATATGGTTTCAACCGCTTCTTGGATTCAGGCAAAGCCTATCATATCCTTGACGGGTTCTATGTCAGCGATCGTGCGAATGCCGATGGCAGTGGAGCAGATGTCACTGAAATCGAATTTGGTCTGGGGATCGAGGCCGGGCTGGGTTTGAATTTGGGGGTTGCCAAGGTTACTGGTGGCGGGGGTATTGAGGGGACTGTCGAAATGGATTTCAATGACCCCAACGACGATGGCCGAGTGCGATTCTCAGAAATGGGCGCAAATATCACAGCTTGCTGGGAAGTCTGGGGTGAAGTACAGCGCTACCTATCGCCAATGTGTGTATTCGACATCAGCGGCAAAGCCGAATTATATTTCAAGGCCGCAGTAGAAGTAACTGTTCCAGAATTTACCAAGGAATGGGAAATTGGTCGCTTCACAATATTTGAGTGGGAAATGGATATCCCTCGGCGCCCGGTCATCGCTGAATTCAATGATGAAAATAAGGGTATCTTGATGCTCAACAGTGGACCATTCTCCGAGTACCGCTTGCATGGTGACCTTGATGATGGAGACGATATCTACACTGTTTTGGGTGATGATCAAGAGGTCATTGTGCAATCCTTGAACGTCGAACTGAAATTTAAGTCTGTTTCAAAGATCATCGCTAAGGGTGGCCTGGGAGACGACAGCTTTGATTTTAGTGGATTGTTAAACGTAAACCTGGAGGTTGAAGGCGGCGAAGGGGACGATACCATCTTGGGCACTGAACTCGTTGATATATTCTACGGGGGTCCTGGGAATGATTTACTAAAGGGTGGTGATGGCGATGACATTCTCTATGGTGAGAGCGGGAATGATACGTTGGAAGGCGATAATGGCGCTGACACGCTCTATGGTGGCAGCGGCGATGATGATCTAGACGGTGGAAATGGGGAAGATCAATTGAATGGAGAGCTGGGGAACGACAAGCTGGAAGGTGGATTGGATAGTGATACCTTTGTCTTCGATGATGGTTGGGGTTTAGACACAGTCACAGACCAGGGTGGTGAAGATGATTACTTTGATTTGACTCTGGTTGACCAGCGTGTGAAGGTAAGAATGAGCAGTGCCAATGTCAGCGATGGGACGAATACCATTACCCATTCCGGCCACGAGATCAATCGGATTGCGACCGGACGCGGTGCAGACACCTTCGTAGTTACCAACACGGACACGCTTCACCTGGATGGCGGCTATGGAAACGACAAATACATTTTTGGTGGCGGTACGGGTACGATTACCGTTGATGACACCGGCAGCGCTCGAAATTCCGATGTAGTAAAAATCCAGGGCAAGAGGAATACAGATGACACGCTGACCATAAGAGCGGAGTCCGTAGGCGTAAATGATCGCACCCTTGTGGAGCATAACGCTCAGACGATTTATATAGGGGAGAATGATGACATCGAGCTGATGAAAGTCGAGCTATACAATGGCGATGACACTCTTTATGTAACGGGTTTCTCCAATGGGTTACCGGTTCAGGTTTATTTGGGAGATGATGATGATACTCTCCACCTGGGGCGTGACGCCGTGGCATCCGAAACAGATCCCCACCTACTAAACGATTTCGGCGACAGTTTATATGTCAATGGCGGTGAAGGTGTCGATGCGCTGTTCGCTTATGACAATACAGATGCTTCCGATAACGACGGAAAGCTTTCAGCCAAGCTGTTGAGCGGCCTGGGATTGTCTGATGATGGACTTTCCTACTACAACCTGGAAGGATTTACCCTCAATTTAGGGGATGGACTCAATAATTTTGTTGTCGCTGATACAGCTGAGGGCACTGCAACCACCATCAACGGTGGTCATGGCGCTTCTCAATATACAGTTACATTGACATCTTCCACCACCACCATAATCGGTGGCGCGGGGGACGATGAATTTACTGTCTGGAATACCGAAGGTGGAACCACTCTTTCAGGTCTGGGTGGCAACGACACCATGACTCTGAACAAGACCGGAGGTCTTTCTACTTTGTTGGGCGGACCTGGTGCGGACAAAATCGTCATCAACAGCACAGGTGGCGAAACGATCATAGAAGGCAACCTGGGCAGCGACAATATAAAACTGCTGGGCAGTGGTGGACCAACAACTATTGATGGCAATGGCGATCCAGATACAATCACGTTTGAAGGCGCAGGCGGAGATGGCACTGTCAACGGTGGCGACGGCGCTGACACCATCACCATCCTCGACAGCTTTGGCGTCACCGTAGTCAACGGCAATGGCGGCGATGACATTATTAATGTAGAAGGTACTGGCGGAGAGACAACAGTCAACGGTGATGAGGGCGTCGATTCCATCACCATCAGCGGCAGCGGGGGTACAACGACCATCAACGGCGGTCACAGCTGGATTACATCACTTTCCTGGGTGCTGGTGGAACTACCATCGTCAATGGCGATAACCCAGAAGATAATGTCGAAACTCGGAGAGCCTGTGATCCCAACCTGACCACTTGCCCGGGTGACGACCGCTTCTTCATTCGCGGCGGCGGCGATGATCTGACCATCAACGGTGGCATTGGCGCTGATAAGTATATGGTTTCTGGCAATGCGGCTAAAGAGTTATACATCGTTGGCGGTGTCTACGATGATGATGGCCCAGAGGACAGCGACCTCTTCACGCTCTCGAAGTTGAGCGGTGGCTTTGGCGATATCAGCGGCACCCTGGTGATCAACGGGTATGCTGGCGGAAACGGCGGCATCAAGGATCGCTTGTATGTCAGTGAACGGGGTATGCCTGGCGACAGCATGGGCGTGCTTGATCCTGTGTTGAGCGGCCTGAGTATGGCCGAAGGCGCCAGCCTGGCCTACAACCAGATCGAAGAGGTCTTCATCCAGTTGGGCGCCGGGAACAACACCCTGAATGTCAAGAAATTGCCGACCGAAATTACGGCCTATGTCCTGGGCGGCGATGGCGATGACACTCTCAATGCCGGTAACGACCTTGATCTGCTGGAGGATATCGATGGCGTGGTTATCTTCCATGGTGAAGGCGATGTGGACACGCTCACCGCCTTCAACCAGGGCGATACTGCCGATTGCGCTGAGGCAGATGACAATATCTGGGCCTGCGGTCAGTTGACGGCCATCTCGATTTCCGGTTTGGGCATGGGTACGGGCGTGCTCAGCGAAGCGCACCTCTATTACGCCGAACAAGATGAATTCGGTGTGTTCTCCGGCACTACCGATAACGTACACGTCTACTTGGGATCTGGGGCAGACAAATTCTACGCCGACAGCACCTATGCTGGCAGTTCAGCCCATATCCATGGCGGCGATGGAAATGACATTATTCGTGTGGAAACCTCGCCGTTTGGCCTCAATCCTTCGAGCCCACGTCACGTAGATTTCATCGATGGCCCGCTGAAAATCTATGGCGGCCTGGGTGATGACTTCGTCATCGTCAACGACTCTGGCGACACCAATGCTAACACTGGTATCTACGAAAACAGTACGGTTACCGGGCTGGATATGCTGGGCTCGATCAGCTACGAGACCACCTCCATCGAAAAATTGGAAATTGCCCTGGGTGCCCAGAACGATATCTTCTATTTCCGCAGCACTGGACCTGGTATGGAAACCCGCTTGAAGATGGGCGGCGGCTTCGATACGGTTTATGTCGGTGGTGTCAATAATTCACTGGATGGTTTGCTGGGACCGCTGGTCGTTGAGGGTGAATTACCCTTTGCTAACGATGTGCTCTACATTTATGATTATGGCGATCTTGATGGCCATACCTACGACATCCGCAGTGTGGTCACCGACACGATCACGATTCCCGATCCGGACAATCCAGATCAATCGCTGGAACTGCCCGTCAATGAAACCACCGTCTCGCGCGATGGCGCGGGCGATATCACCTACCTGACCATGGAAGCGGTTGCCTTGAGCACCAGTGGGGGCAGTGACATCATCAATCTCCACAGGACCCACCTCGAGCTGGATCCTTTGGGTGGAAATGCCTCCTCCTTTACTATCAACGCTGGCGCTGGCAATGACACCATCACCCTGGGCTCTGTGGATGAGGGCGGCGTAGATGGCATCGATATCCTGACCATGATCGATGGTGAAGCCGGTGATGACACGTTGCACTTTGATCATAGTGGCAGCACCTTGGCAAATACGCTGGCTTTCGTACGACGCAGCTTCAATGAGCTCTTCCCGGAGCGAACGGGCGAATGGCTGCGCACTTTCAGGGATTTGCTAGACGATCCCGAACTGGCTGCCTCTGCTCTGGTGACGGGAATATCTCTGGGCCTGGTGGCTGATAAAAATGCCCTGGTGATGAAGATTGGTGCCTATGGCCGCAAGCTCGAGCATGTACGGGCTTCAATGGGTGATAGTGATGATGTCATCCGACTTTTGAGTGGCAATTACGAAGGAGAGATCATCGTCGACGGTGGTGGTGGCAGCGACACCTTCAACGTGGATAACGGCTTTGTAGCGCCGGACGGCCTGGTGCTGAACGGCGAAGCGGGCGACGACCTGGCTTTCTTGAATTTCACCACCCCAACGGCGGTGGTTGCGCAAACGATACCGAACACCCTGACCAGTTTCGTCGGCAGCGATTATCTACCCGGCGGAAATACCAAGCTCGAAGCAGGGACATACTTCGTTGAAACACGCGAGAATGGCGCCAGCAGTGATGATTGGGAATTCCGACTTTTGGATGCACAGGGTGCAGTTGTGGAGGTTGCCACACTGGCCGGGAATGCCATGATCTCTGATTGGCAGGATATCCCTGTGGGTGGTAACTTCGATACACAGCGCGGCCTGGTGCTCTCTTTTGCGTCCGAAACTGCCAGCGCCGTGGCGAATCAGACCATCGGCGACACGGTGGAGAATTTCATAGGAGCTGCCGTTGCCAACAGTCATGATCGACTCACAGTTGGTGACTATTATGTAGAAATTCGCAAAACTGGGGATATTTGGGAATTTCGCTTATTGAATGTCGATGGTGTTCCTGTTAATATCGCTGAGGTTGGCAACCCGACATCACTCACTAATGTCTGGCAAAGTATCCCGGTGGGGACGACGTATGATACTGGCCGTGGTTTGCAATTTGAATTTGGCTCCGACGCTCAACTGTACCAGAGCGGCAACAAAGGTGAAAAGAGCGCTGCGGAGGTAGACTTTAGTCACTATCTCGAAGGAACCAAAGCTGGGGGGGATGCAGCCCAATTTGATTTTGTCCCAGGTACACCCGCAGGTACGCTTCAATTGACTTTCAACGGCGGGGCCCATGATACCGAAGGCGATACGCTGCGCTTGTTGGGGGACGGTGCGACCCAAGGGTCGTATCGACCCAGCCCAACCCAGGCTCGCTCGGGGACGCTGGATGTCTCCGGGAACTTGATCAGCATGACGGGGGTCGAACCGCTTATCGTCCAGGGTTTGACTGACTTGCAGGTGATCACCCCCGAGGCCTTCGATGATCTGGCTATCGAAACCATCACCTTGGAAAGTATGAATCTCTCCAGTCTGGTGCTGCACGTTGTGATGGTGGATGGTGTCATCACCTGGCGCCAACAGGTCAAGCTGGAAGGTGTATCTGCGGCTGAGACCACCAATTATGGTCGTGCCATGGCTATTAGCGGATCCACCTTGGTAGTGGGCGCTGATCGATTGGGTGCAGTTTCGGGCACGGTTTACGTATATTCTCGCAGCGGAAGCAACTGGGTGGAAGACGTCAAGCTGTATGCTCGGGATGGCGATGTGGCTGGGCATGGATTCGGCAGTGCCGTGGCCGTTTCAGGCAGTCTGATCGTGGTCGGTGCCCCCAACGATAACAGCCGAGGCAGCAATGCCGGTGCAGGCTATGTCTTCAAGAAATTCGAAGGGGGTTGGACCCAGGTTGGAAAGTTGAAGGCCAGTGACGGTGCTGCTGGCGATGTATTTGGTACTTCGCTGGCAATTCTGGAAGGCGATGTGCTGGTGGGAGCGCCAGGGGATAATGACGATCGGGGTGCTCTCTACACTTTCATGGAGAACAGCCTCAATGGCCTATGGGCACAAACCTATAAACTAACCGGCCCAGAAGAAGGGGATGAGTTTGCCTACGCCCTCGCAACTGCAAGTAACAGCTCCGTAGTGGCGATTGGAGCTCCCGGTAGCAGCAAAGTGTACCTGCGTCGCTCTGATAGCAGTTATGATTATGGCGCCTTGGAAGGCTCCTATGGCACCCGCTTCGGTGCGGCGTTAGCTCGTTCGGACGACCGCATTGTGGTTGGCGCTCCCGAATATGCTGGCAAGAACCCCGAACAAGGTTCTGTCTATGTCTACGATCGGGATGATGATGGATGGGAATTGACGGCACGGTTGAGTGCCAATGCCGGATTACACGAATCCCAGGCCCAGAACGAAGGTCGTGCTGGGGATCATTTTGGCGCATCGGTATCTATATACGAAGATTACGTAGCTGTGGGGGCTCCTGATTATGATGACATTAGCCAGGATCAGGGTGCCGCCTATATTTTCTACTACTTGCCCGACGACAGCTGTGGTGGCTGTGGGCGAACCTGGGTACATACTAAGAAGCTGGCCTCCACTGCACCAGCAGAGAATGATCGTTTTGGCAAGACAGTAGTCTTCTACAACGATTATTACCTGATGCTGGGTGTGCCTGGTTACAATGAGACCAGCGGCGCCAAACGGGAAGATATCGGCCGCGTATTGCAGTACAAGACCGATGGTGAGATCAGCCTGAACGATTTCAGTGACCCTGACACAGGTCTATATCTGGCTGAGAAGAAGAGTCCCTCATATGTCGGGCGTTTGGATGACTACGGCCGCAACACCATTTACGTGCCCGAAAAGCGCACCTTGTTCGTTTCCGCCGCTGACGACAACACCGTTTATGTATTCCTCAATCGAGGTTTATATTGGCAGCGCGTTCAGGGAATTGCGCATAACTCCGGTCGCTTTGGGGCTGCCATGGATTACGAAAGGGGCTTGCTGGTGGTCGGCGCGCCGGACGATAACCGGGTTTACCTGTACACCAAGAGCGGTGAAGAGTGGACGCGGGCAAGCGTTGCTAGCGACCCATTTGATCCGAACCCAACCCAGTATATCTCGGGGCCCGAAGGTTCAGCGGGCTTTGGCAGCAGCGTAGATGTCAATGACCTATACCTGGTGGTTGGCGCACCAGATACGCCGGTTTGTATCGACCAGCCTGGATTTGTTTTGCCCGAGGGCGAATGTCGCAGCCTGGGGTCTCCCGGAGCAGCATTTACGTATACCCGGGCCGATTATCCAAATTATGCCAATATCTGGAACCCGGATCATTTCCTGATCCCCTTCGAAGCTGAGATGTTGAATGCTACCGACCCCGAGCCAATCCAGAACTTCGCCCCCGAAGCCACCGTGATCGCCTTCGCTGACAGTGGCGCGACCGGTTGTGGGGATTTCAACATGGGTTCTGGCTCGCACAACTTCGCCTCCGACTGTACCGAGAATTCAGGGAATGTCAGCCAGATCAGCAGCCTGGCAGTGGGCCCCCGCACCATTGCAACGTTCTGTGACAATGACGATTGTGCCAATTTGGGCAAATTCAAGATCGAAAACCACAGCTTCTCGGATTATTGTTTCGTCGATCTGACCGGAACGAAAACTTCTGGCAACCCCTGTTCTGACTCCTCATTGGATGCCACTCTGACCTGGCAGGGCAATGATGATGGAGCCACCTTTGCTAATCTGGGTGAGGCGGATAATGATATCGAGCACTTACAGATATCTCAGCTTTCGCGCCACTTCACCCCAACCGTACCGACGGGCCAGTCAACCGTTCAGCTGCCCGAACCGCAGCTGCTGGCCTGCGCGGGTAATTATCGCGACGACAGTCTGGTCGTGGAATGCTTC
The DNA here is from genome assembly GCA_964629085.1 of uncultured Anaerolineales bacterium. Lineage (GTDB taxonomy): Bacteria > Chloroflexota > Anaerolineae > Anaerolineales > UBA11858 > NIOZ-UU35. The sequence goes on along the minus strand of CAZVPR010000015.1, from coordinate 50,141 downwards.
TTCAGCAGCGTAGACGGCGCAGGCGGACGAAACTTCTCTACCGACGGTGTTGAAGTTACAGGCAATACCAGCCGCATTGAAACCCTGTTGGTAGGACCCCGCACCGAGATGGTGGTCTGCGATTACGATGATTGTGCCGGTACCGGCAGGATCCGTATCAAGAATACCTCGCTCAGCGAATACTTCTGGTTCGATCTGCAAGGCAAAAACACCACTGAATACACCAAAGAATTAACTGAAACCAAATACTATGCCGAGGATCCAATTATCTTTGCGGAGCTATATGATACCTCCGATAGTTTCAACCCCTTCGCGAGTTTCAACACCTTCAATGAGGCTTATGAGGACATCGAGCATGTTCAGAGCATCACGGGGATTACGCCCCGCGCCTGCACCCTCAATGTAGCTTTACCCGCCTATCTGGAAATGGATGGCCACCGCATGGGTGCGAATGTGGCGGTCAATGGCGATATTGTGGCGGTCAATACCAATGGCGGCTTTGGCGATCAGGGTACTAACAACCGCATCTATGTTTTCGACCTGTCTCAGAGCAACTCAGATATTACCAGCGAATTTGGTGCAGCGCTCACACCGGTCTACCAGAGCGATATGTATTTTGGCGGTTTCGTAGCTGCCAATGGCGATAACTTCATCGCTGGCCGGCCGGACACCTGGGGGGGCGCGCTGATCCTGCGAGAAAGAACCTCAGGCTGGTCCTGGTATTCCACCGCTGAAAACATTGGTGATGACTTACCCGATGGCTTACACCCCTCCATGGGTTTTGGTGATAGCCATACCTACGCAGCCTGGGGGAATATGGTCATCATCGGCGCGCCGGGCGTAAATGACGGTTCCGGGGCAGCCTATATGTTTACCGGCAGCGGCACCGACTGGAGCTACACCGGCGTCGAATTCGAAGTGGGCGATGACACCGTCAAGAGCTTTGGTCATGGTCCCACCTTTATTAGCAACGGTCACTACGTCATTGGTGCCCCCGAAGCCAAGCTGTTCTTCAATTTCCGCCAGTACGGGCCGTTGTGGACGCAGGACAGGAGCCTGATCCCCGATCCGCTGCCCACGGCTAAATTTGGCAGTTCTGTAGCCCTGGATGGCCATACGGCCGTGGTGGGCTCGCCGGAATTTGATGATCGCGGGGCGGTCTTTGTCTTCATCCGTGATGGCGCCGACGCGGAGACCTGGTCTCAGCAAGCCAAGCTCCAGGCTTATGACACCGGTGCTGAGGATGATTTCGGCGCGGCAGTGGCCATCAGTGTGGATACCATCCTGGTTGGCGCCCCCCGTGCGAACAGCAATAGGGGCTCAGCCTACGTCTTCGAGCGCTATGGTGAGACCTGGAAGCAGCAGGAAATATTGACCGGTTCTGCTACTAGCAGTGGAGCTCATTTTGGCGCGGCAGTGGACTTGAGCTACGATACCGCCCTGGTTGGCGCCTGGGGTGCAGGGGATGCTTACATCTTTGAACGCAGTGGCACAAACTGGAGCCAGGATCAAATCCTGATGGGCAGCGGTAACTTTGGCTTCGCGGTCGGCCTCGATCGGGGCACAGCCATTGTTGGCGCACCCAACTCGAATAAAGCCGTGATCTACGAGCGGGGCGAGACCGAATGGAGCGCCGCGGCCACTTTGGATGGGTACAGCGGCCAGTTTGGCTATGCTGTGGATGTTAGCAGTCACCGGACCATTGTTGGTGCCCCTACAGACAATAATAACTTGGGTGCAGCCTATACCTTTGTAAAGACGGATACGGGCTGGACCCAGCAGCAGCGGCTGGCCAACCCCTTGGGCGGTGTATCAGGCGATATGTTCGGCAACGATGTTTCCATTGACGGCGAACGCCTGGTGGTAGCTGCTTATCTGCGTGAAGTCACCCGTGAAAGTGGCGGCCAGTCCTTCACCAACGATGATGAGGGGGCGGTCTTTGCCTTTGGAATGAAGGCTTATCTCAGCGGCGAGGAACCCAGTGCTTGCGACTTATCTTTGGAAGGCGAGTGCTGGCGTTTGGAGACCGTTGTCGAACCATTGATTGGCTCCGATGCCTTCGCGGGGGATTATTTCGGCTATTCGGCCGTCATCGATGGCGTGTTGGTCGTTTCTGGTGCGCCCCAATTGGACGGCCGCTCGACCTATACCAACGGCGCCCTGGACACCGATGGGGCAGGGTATGTCTATATCACCGAACTCTCACCGCCGCTGACTGTCACTATGCCTGAAGTGGTGGAACTGCAGTTGCAGAGTGCCCAGGCCAATGTGATCTCCGGGACCAGTGGCGGCCACCAGATCAGCGATGTGCACTTCCTGGATGTAGTGGCTGTTACCCTGGATATCGGCGCCGGTCAGGCTACCGACAATGTCACTGTCGGTGGCTTGCGCGCCCACGGTTTGCAAAGTTTCCGCCTGCAGACCGGCGAGGGTGGCAGCAACCTGACCGTGGTGGCGGATGACCTCAGCCTGCCCACCGATGAGCAATACAACGTTGACGATGATGTCTATGACCACAACGAAGGCGACCCCCTGACAGACGAAGAAGCGGAGCAGCTTTATGAACCCTCGGCAGCCACCTTCATTTTTGATGGAACTGGCTCCGCTGGCGCCGACGATGTTCTCGAACTAGTCATAGATGCCGACGTAGATCTCTCTGGCCAGACGCTTACGGTATCCACCGGCGGCAAAATGCTCTTGCCTAATGTGGAACATATCAACCTTAAGGGTGGTCCCAGCATCAATGTCTTTAGTGTCAGCCAGTGGAATGGCAGCGTTCAGTTCGATGGGTTGGGCGGCTCAGACCGGTATCTAGTCGATTTAAGCACCATTGGCGGCATCGTTATTCAGGATACGGGTAGCGCGTCAGGTGATCTGGATCGGGTAACTGTACTGGGTACCGCTGCTAACGATACCTTCAACATCAGTGGTTTGCAGTTTGATTTGAATGGAAAAGTGTTAGATGTATCCGATAGCGGTATTGAGGTGTTGGCTGCAGTCGGGTTGCAGGGGGATGATACCTTTATTTTGGATGACACCTCGGCTGAAGAAGTGATCCTGGATGGCCAGCGCGGCAGCGATGATTATCAAATCAATGTCAGCAGTTCAGCCGTAATCGTGTCTGTTGAAGACAGTGGTTCACTCGGTGTCGATAATTTGGATATCCTGGGAAGTGAGGGAGATGAAGTCTTCGTCATCGACTATATTCAAACTAGTGTAAACCAGTCCATCATCCATTACGATAGCGCGATAGAAAACTTTAACGTTGACGGCAAAGCCGGTCAGGACATACTCACCATTCAGGGTAACCCGGTTGCGATCAGTCGGGTGCTAGGTGGTGAGGGTGGCGATTTGATTTCCATCTTGGGTGCCGGTGGCAATGGTGTTGAAGTCGATGGCCAGCAGGATGGTGATAGCTATTACCTGAGTGACACCAGTAGCAATCTGTTCCAAGGCCCTGTGGATGTACATGACAGCGGCAATGGGACGGACTATCTGGGCGTCTTTGGTACTGCTAACGATGACACCGCGATCATTTCTTCCAGCAGCGTCATTCTTGATGGCTCTTCGATCTTCAATTTCTCCGATTACGAAAATCGCCCAGCAGCGCTGAATTTTGTCGAGGGTGTCCATATAAATCTACTGAGTGGAGATGACTCTATCTCCTTCGCTGGGATGTCGGCTGATTTGGAACTGGCGATATCCGGCGGCCCAGGCGATGATGTCTTCTCCCTCAACGATCCCAGCGCATTGGATGGCTTGCCCTACCCCTTGCGCCTGGATGGCTACCATGATAACGATCGTTTCGAATTCAAGGCTTTGGAAGATGGGACTATTACCGCTAGGCAGTTGGAAGGCTTTGGTTTTAGTCAGTCAATTACATATGAGTTTATTGGGTTGGAGACAAAACTTATCACATTTGGTGCCGAGGATGATACCCTCACCATGGTGCGGCAGGTTGGTGGGGAAGTCGGTGGCTGGACTGTGGACTTTGGGGCGGGTGCAGACACGCTTAAATTTGTGGACGCCTCACCTCTGCCTGACGGTTCCATTGCAGATATCCTCACTAACGCCATTCTGGGTGGCCCTGGGGATGACCGGTTCGATTTCTCACAGATTGATCCAGGAAATGCACCGACACTCACGCTGAACGGTACCAGCCTCGAGGCATCCCTGAGTGACAGCCCGGTGACCTATGATTTCCAAGATTTCGAAGGTCTGCTGGGTAGCCCAGGGGCAGATACTCTAATTGTCACTGACAACAACCCAGACTTTGTCATCGAAGCCGGTGAGGGTGCAGATCAGATTACCCTGAACGGTGGTACGGGACAGTTTTACGGCGGAACGGGTAATGATGTATTCATCATTAATAACGGCAGCGGATTTGAATTGTATGGGGAGGATGATGCCGATCACCTCCGTGTTTACGGCGGCAGTGCCAGCTTCTTTGGTGGTTCAGGGGATGACATTGGCACTATCTTTGACCGCACTGGAGCCGCTGGGCAAATCGATATCAGCGGTGGTTCGGACTTTGACAAGCTCTCCTTCGACCTCGACAGCAGTGGATTGATCTGGAGCTTAGATGACCACCAGATTGGCATAGATGGTTATATCGTTACATTCACGAACGAAACTGCCGTCGTCGAAATCACCGACCGCGCCCCGGTATCCTTTTTCAGCGCTGGCCAGGGTGGTGATTTTGGAACTGCTGCTTTAGTGCTGCACCTGAATGCTTTAGAGACTGCGATTCCCATAAAGGCCAGTAGTATCACCATCCAGGCCCATGGTAACGTTAATATCACTGCCCCCTTGCAGGCCAGTGATTATATCGATATTCGCGTATTTGGGGATGAAACTGATATTGTCTTCGATGCCCTGGTCAGTTTTGGCTCCTGGTTACGCGCCATTGCTCCGGCCGGCGTGATATCTCAGGGTCAGAACGGCCTGATCAACAGTCTGGATGGCCACCTGGTGCTGATCGCAAAGGATGGTGTGGGTAGCGAAACAGCGCCGCTGCGCACTACAGTTGCTGAGCTAACCCTACTAACGGCTCCCCATGGCAGCGGGGATGCGCACATCGCAGAAAGCGACAACCTGATCCTGACCGTTGCTGACTTGCTGGTTGATACTCTTTCGCCCTACGCTGACCTGCTCTATGCTGACAACTCCTTTAGCGAGGCCACTGCCGAGTGGTTAGCAACCCTCAATCTCGGCAGCCTGGTGGACGCCGTTGCTGTGGCTTCAGGAAGTTTGCATCTGGTGCTAGCTGGCTCAGTGCTAACAATGGGCGTGGGTAAACTCAGTGTTCGCGATGACCTGACTCTGGTGGTAAGCGATCTTGACCTGGCGGCTGGGGATAATACCGTTCGTGGCGCCGGTGATCTGTTGATTAAGAGCAACCACGCTGATGGCAACTATCGCATAGGGCAAGCAGCTGAAACCCCAACAGGATATGATCTCACCACGCCAGATTCGGATACTCTTCATCTGTCACAGCGCGATTTGAATGCCTTGGCGAGTGGTTTTGCCAGCTTTACAGTCGGGCATCTTGGTAGCCAGAACTCAATGACCATCGGGAGTGTGCTATTCGAGGACGATATCAAGGTGATTGCCGTGAGCGTTGATATCAAAGGTGCCGTATCTGCGCCTGAAAATGAAGTCACCATCACCGCGAATCGGGTCAACGTTTATGCGCATAACCTTTATTCTATTGAAGATCGAGTTAGTGGTATCTCCGCTGATCAAATTACTATTGAGGCAGTTGACCAGGTACTGGTCGAAGGCTATTTATTGGCCAAGGATTTAGTACAAATATCAGTCACCGATACCATTGCAGGAATTAGCCTGAAAACACTGGGTGATGCACTGATTGAAACTAGCGCTAATGGTAGCCTGATAGATTTCAATACTTCAAGGGGTGTTGAAATAGCTGCGCAAATCGAAGCCCATGGAGATGGCAGCCAGATATCGATTTTTAGTGGAAGTAGTTTGACATTAGATCTTACTGGGCTTGTAGCAGCCAGGGGTAGTGACACGGATATCACATTGACCGCGGCGGAAGAATTGAATATTCATTCCGGTTCGGCAGTCACTGCTGGGGCCCGTTTTGAAGAAACCACCGCTGTATTGACTGGCGTAAACAGCGATATTCACCTCAACGGAGCTGGGGAATTGTGGCTGGCCGGGGCGGTTACTGCCAGCCGGGATATCATTCTGGATCTTGGTTCTGCTACCAGCGAACATGAAGAATATTTCCAGATGCTCAATGGTGCACAGCAAGCAGACCTGGTGCTGGATTTTGCTACGACTACCGATCAATTGGACAATCTCCAGTATTCAGCTTCCCTGCAGCAGGCGTTGATCAATGCAGGAATTGTGCTAAATGAGACCACTACCACGGTCGAGGTCATTGCGAGTGGAGAACGCTGGTACCTGAGCGATGCTGAAGATGCACGCTATGTGCTTTATCTCAGCGACCCCGAGGGTGATGGCACCCCCAATGCATTGCAGGTTCAGGATCCACATCCGCTCTATGGTCACAGTCAGTACGCTTTCCTGCTCACCGGCACCTTGACCACCCTGATGGATGGCGCCGGGCTATCGATCGCCGCTGCTGATCCGGTTCTGCTGCGTGGCAATATCCATCTGCTTGGGGAAGATGCCGATCTGAGTGTTCAATCTGACACTTTCGTATATATCGAAGGCCAGGTTGAAATCCGTGGTGATATCAGTTTGCACGGCGGCCTGCGTCCGGATGGCACCAATCTTGGGAATGCCAGCCAAATTCCAGGGGATACCTATGGCAGTAGCGTGTTCATCGCTAACCGCAGTAGTCTGGCGACTTCCTTGGCAGGCAGTCTGACGGTTGTGCAAGGCGCCCAAGATGTCGACATCCTGGGTTCACTGGTCGTAGGAGGTACCCTTGATGAGAAAGGGGTGGTATGGGCAGGTCCAGACTCAGTGTTGGAAATTAATGCTGGTCAACAAATTGCTTTGGCAGATGGTATCTTTGCGGCCAAACGGGTAGCACTCACAGCAGGCAATCCTGGTCTTGATGATGGCAACCTGAGCCTAGTGGTCACAGCTTTAGGTGGCATTACTGCGGCTGGTCTCACCAGTGACCCCAGCGGAGGTGAACTATCCATTTCAGCTGGCGGCGATCTTCAGGTGATGGGGCGACTGGTATCTGGGGGTACTTTGCGGCAAAACGGTGATGATGCCGTGGTGGTGTGGGGCGCTGAGACTGGCAAAGTAACGATTTCAGCTACAGGCCGGGCATTTATCGGTGGTGAAACGGAAACCTTCGATGGTGGTACTGCGGAAATTGGTGGCGTTATAGAAGCGGTCACCGTGATCGAAATCAGCGGCGGAGAAAATGGCTCTGGGAGTGGGGTCTATGTCCAAGGGGCTAGCGAAGTCGTCGTCCACGACCCCACCGGGAGTATCATTATCACTGCCGCCCAGAATGCCGATATCCAAGGTTTCCTGGTAGCCGGTGGTGAAATGATCGGCCCTGAGGATGATCGTAAGGTTGTCCGTGCTCCAACCCCTGGTGATTCAAAGGTTATTATCACGGCTACCCATCAGATCATCTTGGGCCGCAGCCTGCATGCAGGGAAGTTGATCCAGCTTCGAGGTGGCTCTGATCCTGACAATGAAAACGATGGGATTGTTCTTTTTGGTTCGGTACGATTGAGTACTACTCAACCAGACAGCCAGATAAACCTTAGCGCTCCCGGTCAGGTGCGCATCCTGGCTCCAGTAGCAACGCATGAATTGCCAGCAGATCACTATGCTATCTACGCTCCCGGTGTAGGATCGGTGGTTAATCTTGGAGCTGCTGATGCGCCCAACGACCTGATTTATATTGCTGGCAAAGTTTTGGGTCATACAGCCGTCAACTTACATGGCACCGAATCTGCCCTGGACCTGGATTTCAGCGGCAGCATCGAGACCCAGGTGGGGGATATCCAATTCGATCAGGGTGAGACCACTATTCTAAAGGGTGATCTGTCTGCGGGCGGTGTGGTGGTGGTCAATGCTCTACGTCAGGTCCAATTACACGGCTCGATCAGCGCTGGCGGCGATATTACCGTCAGCACCAGCATGGCCCCACCTGTGGGCGAGGCCAGTATTTACACCTACGGCACCAACGAACTTAAGAGCACCGGCGGTGGGGGTGCCATTATGGTTATGGGCTACGGCGATGTCGAGATCAACAGCCAGGTCGGCCCCGGCAGCCGGGGATTGGCGCTGCTGCATTTGGAATCAAGCCATGGCACCCTGTCCTTGCTCAAGGAATCGGGTGTGATCGAGAGCAATGGCCCATTGACAATTATGGGATACCATGCCAATCTGGCTGGTGTTTTGACCCATACCTACCTCAGTGCTGATCCCGATGACTTCGAGTTGGATATCGATCTTAACGGCAATCTGACGATCAGCGGTAGCTTGGAAATCGCAGGTTCCATGTCATTGGCAGCCCTCAGAGACATTAATATTGCCGGGGCAGACATTCGCCTGGATGGAAATGATCAACGCCTCAGACTGAATGCCAGTGGCGATCTCACCCTGGGCGGAGAAGCCCAAGATGCGGTTGGTCAGACCTATATGATGGCCTCCACACTGAGCGCGGTGCGTGAGATCGATTTGTACGCTCGGAATACATTGACTATCCACAGTGCTGTCCAGGTGTTCACCAGCGGGAATGATAGTGCCATTCGGGTGCAGGGAGAGCAGATTATTCTGGTAGGTAGTTTGTATGCTGGTGCTGCACTAAACCAGGCGGGTGAAAAGATTTGGACTGGCAGTAATAGCGAGATCACAATCGAAGGTGACCAATTAACCCTTGGTGGGCAAGGGCGCGACGAGGATGGGGATGCCCTCAGCCGCGGCGGGACTCTGCGGGCTACTGGAGATATTGACATTCAGCTGACCCCAGCTTCGCTCGACACCAGCCTATCGATGAACATCCTCAGCCAGATCGTTTCTGATGCCACAGGGAATGGTGATATTGCCGACCCGTCCAATAGCGCTAAAGTCACCATCAGTGCACCCTCTGATGTGCTGATCTACGGCCTGGTAGATGCCATGAGTGCTGCTGGAGAAGTGCGAATTACAACCAGCGGACTGCTGTTGGTGGACGGCGTGGTTCAGGCTGATGCCCTGGTTGATCTGACCGGTGGTTCGGATCCCTGCAAAGCCGGGTTGGTGCTCCAGCCACTGGTTTTGAAACGTGATAGCCATGGTAACCTGGTGGATGTCCACGGGGATCTCACCGATCTGGATGGCTACCTGGTTAATGCCAACGGCGAACATATCGACGCACCCCTGGACGAGGGTGGCCAGGTCACCACGAATCCGTCAGAATTTGTGTTGGGTGGGGACCCGGTGCGCTTGGGCGGCGGTGTGATCGATACTGGCGAAAATGGCCAAATCAAATTATCTGCGATAGATGATGTCGTTATCCACAACGTGGTTGGTGATCTTGAATCTGACGGGCAGGGAGGTACGACCACCAAGGTTGCCCGGGTGACCATCACCAGCGAAGAAGGCGCCGTAAGCGTCAATAAGCATGTCAATGCCCTGGATAATATTGAACTGCGCGGCCAGGCGGTTACCATTTTGGCAGGCAGTTGGGTACGCACCCACGCTGCAGGCGGCGCTTTGCGCATAGACAGCAATGATGGCGCGTTGTGGGTGCAAGGCGCCAGCGACGGCCAGGAAGCTGCCCAGGTTTTGAGCAACGGCTCGATGCACCTCAGCGGGAATTTACTGAATATTGATGGTCTAGTGGAGGTAACTGTGGATACCCGCTTGCTGTTCAATGCTGTCACTGATATTCAGATCGGCGGACAGATCAACGGTGGAGGTGTGGTCGAATTCAATGCCGGTGTGGGTGCAGATTGGGAGGATGACCGCCTCGAGGGCCAGATCGCTTTTGCCGAACTTGGCGACGGCGATATCAAAGTCACTGGGTTGGGGTCGGTGCAGGCCGGTGGCAGCGGGTTCTTCCAGGCTGGCGGGAATGTATTGTTGCAGGCTGAAACCAGCACCGTCCAGAATGATAAGGTCATCGTTCAGCAGCCGCTGCTGACCACGGATACCAGCATAATTCAGGTAACAACTGGATATCAGGAAATTGCCAATGGCGTTGTTCAAGTGCCCGAGGTTCGATGGATTGAGACTACAAAAACAATGGCAGTTGGCACTGACATCGTTTTGATTGGATCAACGGATTACATTCTTGACGCCACATTAACACAAATAGGGTATTTCAACCCCAATGCGGCAGAAAGTGAAAAGCACTTGCAAGTACTTGTCGAGGGTGTTCATTTCTATGCTGACCCCGCCTCCTTACCGACCGGTGTAACCGTCAATCCAGATATACCTGTAATCACTAGCTGGGGTGGCTATGGCGCGACTGCACCCAGCTCGGATTACAGCAGCCTTAATTATCGCCCATTTGAAGACTATTCTGTTGCCGAACGTCAGGCAGTTCTTGATTTATTGGGTTATAAACCGCTGTATGATTTTGATTATTCAAATGCCCGCACACGTGAAACTGAAGCTGGCAATGTAACGATAAGTAGTTGGAAACCGGGCTGGTATAACAATGCAAGATACGACCGTAACGAAATTATATTCTTCAATATTGATGGACTCGATGACAAATACCTTCAAATACCGCAAGGTTCAGCAGCAGATTTAGTATATTGGACTAGCCAGGCTGAACCCGTAACCGTCAGTGAGAAAGTTGGCGAGTATGAACAGATAGTTGATATTGGTTTACGCCAAACCAAACATGAAAGCAAGTGGGATCCGACGGCTGAGCAATCTGTGGGTGTCTCTCGTACACCAGCACCACCGTCATATCTCCTGGAGGGATACGGTACCTGGGGTGCCTGGACTGCACCAACTTGTTCAGCTTGTAATCTTGATAAATATTACTATTTGGACGATCCAACGCCGGAAGACGTCATATCTGCTAGTGGGTTTGATGAGGGTGAGATTACATACATCGGCCCCTCATATCGAATTTATCGTGATACCGAAGGTAATCAAAACCAATATGATTGGACAGTCTTGTGGACCCTAAGTACCGAAAACGAAACTCCCCAACGTTTCAGTATGGGAGGTTATACTTCAACACTTTTGCTTGAAGTTCCACTTGGATTTACGTACGGTATTAAGACCAAATACTCGTCCTACGCCGGAAGTCTTTATGTTGATTCCGATACGTATGAACGCGACTACACGTATTTTGGCATGGATCCCAACTGGCAGTATCAGCCCACCACTTTTGGGCTGTGCGGCCAGCAAACTGAAGCCCCCAGTGATTGCGGTCTAGATATTGAAAATGTCACCCTGTATGTCCACCAGCGCCAAGTCGCCGCGGCCTGGCTCGTAGAACAACTGGGAGATGCAAACCTGATTGCCATCGATGAGATAATTGACTATACTGATCATCAGCCGGATGTGTGGATATACAATGCTTCGGTCCCATACATGAATTGGTTCGGACAGGAAAAGATGTATGATATCCCTGAGGACTATAATCCGAACTTTGCCGGCTCTTATACATGGGAGTCAAACCAGTCAGGCACGTATCCTGGTTATGTTAAGCCCGGATTCGACCAGTATATCGAAGACAGTGATAATCGTGTAGATCAAGGAAGGGACAAAGATCCAGACGATCCGGATTTCAAGTATTATGTGCTTGAAGGTGGTGATTCGTATACCAAGCATCCGCTGCTGGCACATGTCGCGGGTTATGATAATTCGGCCGAAGTTGGGGTGCAGCAGTGGCGCATGTACGACACCCTGATTGTCAATCACGGCTACTGGTACCAGGGTGAGCCAACAATTGTTCAAGACGTTATCTGGAGTGGAGATGGGAATTGGAGGAGTGTCACGTATGATATTTATGACAATCGCACCACGCTTCAGTTCCAAGTCGCCAGCAACCCTGATGAAACTTGGGGAGAGGCAAATGTTTTCGATGATGTCACCGTTCAGACCCCGGTTATCGAACAGAAAAATATCGTCGCTTATGAAACTGTGCCGGTCACAGAAGACGAGACTGTCTTTACTCTGCGCAGAATATTCCAGGATGGTACCGAAGTACAGTATGGTGAATTCGACACCCAAACCCTGAGCGTGATTGGAGATATCAATATATTCAGTGGAGGCACCACCACCATCAACGCCCTGGTTGCGAGCCAGAGTGGCGACATCCAGGTCAACAGCCAGGGTGACTTCGCCATTGCCGGTGTCATCCCCTCAGATGATGATGCCGATGAAGACACCCTGCCCGCCCGGGCAGAACTGCTGGTTCAAGATCCCAACCAAACCATCCAGGTCACCAGCCAGGGCGAATTGACCGTTGGCACGGCTAGCTACCTGGGTTCTGTCGATGAGAATAGTGCAGATGCGACCGCAGCTTGCGTCACCTTGGACACCGGAGCTGGTTTGACCATCAGCGGTACGGTCTTCAGCGAATGCGGCTTGCAGCTTAGCGCTATCAGTGATGTCGATTTGCAAGGCGGCGAACTGCTGGTGGGCGGCGATGTAACCGTTACGGCTGGCACTGGACAAAGCCAAACCGGGGACATCCTGGGCGATCTCTACACCAACATCCAGATCACGGACCCCAACGGCTCATTGAGCTTTAGCGCTGGTGTCCAGAGCGGCCATATCCGCATGCCTGGTGCAGCTATGAGTGTGCCTTCGGCCCTGAGCTTCAACGCACCCGCGGGGGAAATCGACTTAACCGATGCGCCTTTGGCGGCCCGAAGCCTGCAGGCTGCCGCCCTGAGCGGTTTCGTTGCCGCTCCCAGCAATACCACCGAGAACCTGACATTCACCACCGCCTTCGAGCAGGTCAATGTGGGTGTTACAGGTACTGGTGATTTGACCCTCTATAACTCCAAGACTTTGGCCGCCCCCACCCTCGTCACAGCCGATGGCGATCTGATCCTGGCCAATTTGTTGGATGTCAGCGATGCTGTCATAACATCTGCTGGTGATGTCACCCTGCGCCTGCGGGGCGAATTCACCCAGGCTTCAGGGAGCACTATCACTGGAGAAACACTGGTGCTCGAGTCCACCAATGCGCTGGACTTGCTGACCCATATCTACGGGTTAGAAGCGAAATTCTTTGAACAGGGTGATGTCACAATTACCAACCAGGCTGCGGGAACCCTGGTCGTCGATAACTTCGAGATCATGGACGGCAATCTTGTCATCGAGCAGCCCAATGGGGGTCTGATCCTGGCTGATGTGGTCTTGGGTACCAACCGCGATGATTACGCACTGACCGCCACTGCCGCCGGGGATATCCAAGTCGGCTGGCTGCGGGCTGGACATTATTATGACGATCCCGCAGATGTGCCAGATGATAGTGCTTCAGTTGCCAACGCTGAAACTGGAGTCACCGCCCTGCCTGATATCACTCTCACGACTGGTGGCACAATCACAGAATATGGGACCGATAGCGCTGTCGATATTGTCGCTGATGATGTCACGCTCAGTGCTCAAACTGGGATAATTGGATTGGAAATTGCTGCCAACGATTTGCGAGATGTCAATACTGCCCAAGGGGATATCGAACTGAGTGAGCGCGATGGGGCTGGAGAAAAAACCGCGGGCTTGCGCCTTCACGAAGTTAGTGCCCCGGCTGGCAGTGTTAACATCGCCAGTGAAAATAATCTCACCTTATACCACGTCAAGGCCCAGGACGTCGTCCGTCTGCGCAGTGCAGCTGGCAATTTGAATGTTTTGGAACCCGAAGCAGATTCTGGCTACAGCGTAGCCATAGAGCCCACTGCCGGCTCCCTGGACGAAATCCATTTGAGCGCTGCTGGTGACCTGGTCTCCTATACCTTCTTCGATGCTACCCAGAGCATCAGTTATCGCAGCAATGATCAACTGGCAGTCCATTACGACATTCCCGTGATCCAAACTGGCGAACTGATCCTCGAGACCGCTGGCACCTTGCATCTGGTCGGCATCGACTTGGATGTCAATGGTGATGTGACCTTGCTGGCTGGGAAGAGTATCGATTACTCTGGCGATATAATTGGTGTGAAAGCGCTTACTGCCCATGCAAAGGGTCAAGAAGCTGTTCAGGGGAATATTAATCTGCTCGCTGAAACCCAATTGGATGTCGCCGCCTGGGATCTGCGGGCACCAGGGGCAATCGTCGTAGAACGCCCCGACAATTCCCCGCTCTATTTCCAGGGCTTTATCGGTGGCCTGGTGGATGGTGATGCCGCTGCCAGCCTGACCTTTACTACGGGTGGAACCTTCGCCTTCGATGAGATCGGCGACCGCCTCTACGCCCAGGAATTGCTCTTGCAGGCCGGTGGTGAACGCACTGATTCCGGCGTTTCGCCCAGCCTGAGTCTGGTCCTGCACCCCAACCAGATCATCAACAACCAGAGCCGATTTGTGGCTCTCAACGGCGACCTGCTGATCACCACCAACGGTGACCTGGACCTGACCGAGGGCTCGCTGCGTGCCGATGGCCATGAAGTGGTCATCCGGGCGGCAGGTTCGGTGCAGGTGGCCGAATTGATCGCCCAGCGCCTGGATATCGAGGCTTCCGATCAGATCAAGCTGGATAGCAGCGTGGACACGCTGCGGGCTGTGCTCGCTGATCCCGGTCAGCCGACTACCACCAGGGGTATTCAAATCCTTAATACGACTGATCTCATTCTAGAATATGTCAGCGCCCCTAGCAGTTCGGTAAGTTTGCTGGCTGAAGGCACGCTCACCGCGGTGTATGTCTCGGCTTATGATGCCGCCACGGTGGGAGCCCTGGATGGTGATCTGCTGATCGATTACGTCGCCGTGGATGCTGATCCTCAGTCTGCTGCCAGAGGCGAGGTGACCTTAACTGCCTCCGGCGGCGTGATCCGTGAAGTGGGTCCGCTCGATCCGGAGATCGATCTGGTTGGTAAAGATTTGTTCTATACGGCGAACCGTTTCTACCTCAATGGGGATGCCGCCTATGTGGATAACCTGACCACCGAATTCAATGATGATGTCATCTTCGGCCTGGCCGTCGAAGCCGAGCGCGGCCTGGAATTCGACCTGGATACCATCACCAGCAAGGTCGATCCCCGCACACTGGAAGATTACACCGAGATCACCGCCGAGGCCATCGACACCTTCCTGATCATCCCTGAAGCGCCCCTGGAAATCATCAACACCGCCGTGGGCAGCTCTGGGGATCTGACCTTCACCGCCGAAGCGCTGACCAAGCTGAGCCAGGTCTACACAGACTTTGCCATCGAATCGCTGATCGTGCGCACCAGCGGCGAGCTGACCGTGGAGGCCATCCCCGATTACCTGGATGTGGCCCTGGATGCTGGTGGTGCCCTGGTAGTACCCGTTGACAGCACCCTGACCACCAATCATGACCTGACCCTCACGGCCGGTGGGGATATCAGTCAGGCGGACGGCGGTGCGGTGCAGGTGGAGATCGCCGGACAGCTCTCCATCGCATCTCAATCGGGCAGCAGCATCAATATCCACGGCGTCGGCAGCCTGGATGTGGATACCATCAGCGTCCCCACAGGTCAGATCGATCTCTCCGTTGACGATGCCCTGACGGTCACCGGCCTGGTCAGCGGCGGTACCGCCAACCTGTCCGCTGGGGGTGGCGTCAGCGTGATCAGCGCAGTAGAAACGCTCAATATTGCAAATGGTGCCAGTGGTGAGATCGACGTCACCCAAGATGAAAGCGGCGGCGATCTCAATATTGGTAGCATTACCCAAGGCACAAATAATGCCGCTACTGTCAATCTGACCACGCAAGATGGCAGCATCATATTGAGCGACACAGCCACCTTCGAAGCCTATGGGGATGTCAATTTGACCGCCCAGGGGACCGATGCCGGTGTGCAATTAGGCCAAACGCTCAGCACTGACGGTGCGGTCACCATCCACGCTGACAGCGGGAATATCACTGGGGTGGATGGCAACCTGGATATCCAGGCCCAGGATGTAGTTATCACTGTCGGACACGCTGCTGGCACGCCTGACAATCCCCTGCAGGTGGATGTCGATACCCTTGAGGCCACGGCCTACAACAGCACCATAGTGATCCACAACATTGGCGACCTGAGAATTACCGGTAATGGTTTAGTCACCAGTACCAATGGTCTTGGAACAATTACCGTTGTCGCCTCAGGGAATATCATTGTCAACGGACCGCTGACCCTGGGTGTTGGCGGAGAAATAACCCTGGAAGCCCAGGGTGGGTTCTTGAAACTTCATGATGTCATTAGCAATCATGGCGATGGCCTGGTTCATTTGACGGCCACGACCATTGAACTGACCTCCGACATCCTCACTGATGGCGCCGATGTGGAATTTTATGGTAACGTGATTGTTGCGGCAGGAGGTGTCGACATCGACACTGAGCAGAACGGGGATCACAATGCGGGTGATATCACTTTCAGCAATGGTAGTCTGTCCTCCGCTGCCATTGACAGCTTTGGAATCACTATCGATGGATCTACGGGCGCAAATGTCACTGGCGGAACTGTCACGCTAGAAGTGGTCGATAACTTGGGCGGAAATTATCTGGCAGGGCTTGACATCAAAGCAGATAGTATTAACTTGAGCGAGGATATCCAGACTGATGGTGGTGATGTGTCAATCCAGGGTAATACGAGTCTTGGAGCTATAGTTACGATTGATACCGAGGCTGGCGATGATGGTAATGCCGGTGCCGTTCTGATATCCGATGGGGAGATTAGCACTGCGGTTTCTGGAGTTGGGTTGATTATCAGTACAGCCACCTTGAGCGGGATCGCGGGTGCGGTTACACTGCCTGATGTCGTTGCTGGCGATTTGCGCTTTGAAGAAACCATTACCAATGGCTTGTCGGAGCGCAGCGGTACTATTTCATATCATCAATTCAACATTTCAGAAGATTTCCGAACCGCACTGTCCGATCCAGAAATTATTGTCTCTTTAGCAAGCGATTATGATGAATCAAGTGAGTATGCCAGGCTCGACATCGATAATTCATCCTATGGAATTACCCCTAATACCAGCGGAAAGTTGAAACAAACTTGTGATCAGTGTGGTGATGTTCAGGTATTCGAACTGACATATGAGAATAGCTTATTCAATACCCGAGCGTCGGATGGATCGATACAGGCTAAGTTGAGAGATTACGGTAGCGTTGACCACCAGGAGTGTGGCAGTACCGTCTCTGTAACACTCAGATACGCTGTCGCGAAAGTTTATCTTGCTAGCATAGCGCTTGATGCCAGTGGTAATAGCGCTGAAAATAGCGGTGCGATCAGCTTGGGCGCTGTAACCCTTAGTGATAATGGTACGCTTAATGCCAAAGGCGGTGAAGTTCTCTTGGGTGGCGATATTCAAGCTGGTGGTGGGGTCACAATTGAATCTGCAGCTAATTTGGATATCTCCAAGAATATCACTACCACAAACAACCCCGTTAAACTCGCTGCCAGCGACATCAATCTGACTGGCACCATCGACGCCGGCAGCGGCACTGTCACGCTGCGCAACTCGCAGGCAAGTGGGGACATCAATCTTGGCAGTGAAGGCAGCGGCCTGAACCTCAGCGACACCGAACTGGCGCAGATCACCACAAGCGATGGCCTGGTCATTGGCGATGCGAGCAATGGCGATGTCCACTTCGCCGATACCGTCAGCCTGGTGGATTTGAAGATCAAGCAGGTCATAACCGGCGGTGAGATCGATCTGGGCAATCACAGCCAGTTGGTGCTGCCCAGCGGTTTGAGCCTGACCGGAAGCACCATCAAGCTGGGTGGGGATATCCAGTTGGGAGAGAATCCCGGTTCGATAGCCTCCCTTACCATTGCCGGAGATATGGAGTTGCTGGCAGGCAGCCACATTACCTTCGATGCCGATGGACTCAACGACCGCGATCTGATCAGCGTATCAGGCTCGGTAAACATCGCAGAAAGTGCAGAGATCAGTATTGGTAGTGGTTTTAACCTGGCTGAGAATGTGACCCTGACCCTGATCGAAGCTGGGAACCCCATTGTGGATATCTTCTACGACTTGGCCGAGGGTCAGCCGGTGGTGCTCGAGTTTGGCAATACCGGCCGTCCAGGGTTGATCAGCTATCTCAATAACGCCGTCGGCGTGATCCTGGGTGAGAAACGCGCCTATGTCCGCATCAGTGATGTGACCTTATCCGAAGGAAGCAGCACTGGCCAAACCAAAACCTTTGAATTTACCATAACTCGCGATCAGGATGATGGCGATCTCAGCGTCGATTTTGCAACTCAGGACGGTACTGCGCTGGTAGACGTAGACTACCTCGCCATAAACGGTAGTACAACCTTCACAACCGCTGAATTGACCAAGACGGTTTCGGTTTCCGTGCTCCAGGACAAAGTGACCGAACAGAGCGAGACCTTTGAACTGCTCCTCAGTAACTTGCAGGGCGTCGGTTACCTGGTTGACAGCATTGGCCTAGGGACCATCACCAATGACGATACTGCCACCTTCACCATCGATAACCAAACTGTGGACGAGGATGCTGGCTCCCTGACCTTTACAATTTCATTGAACAACCCTGTTGATACTGATGTGCTCCTGGATGTCACCTTTACTGGCGGTAGTGCTGAGGCAGGCGAATTCGATGACACCGCACAGCAGGTCACCTTTGCGGCTCTGGATACCTCAGACAAATCCGTCACTGTAGGGATCAGTGATGATGATATCGTTGAAGACAATGAAACCTTCATCGCCCACTTGATCGCCGCTGACGCTGAAGCATTGGGTTCTCGAACCATCGTATTGAGCGACACCGGCACGGGCACCATCAACGATAACGATATTGCCACCTTCACCATCAATGATCGTGTCGTAGACGAAGATTACGGCACCCTGACTTTCACGATATCTTTGGACAATCCTGTGGATATCGACGTAGACGTGGATGTCAGCTACGCCGACGATGCCGGATCAACGGGCAATGACGCCACTGAGGCGGGAGACTTCGATCATGCCACCGACCGGGTTACCTTCGCTGCTCAGGATGCAGCTTCTAAGACCGTCACTGTGACGATCGAAAATGATGACATTGTCGAACTGGCCGAATCCTTCACTGCCAGCCTATCTCTTGTTCAGAATATGGGTGCACGGACCCTCACCTTGAGCGACACAGGCACGGGAACCATCCGTGACAACGATACCGCGGCCTTCACCATCACTGATCAGGTTGTGGATGAAGACGATAGTACCTTGACCTTCACCATCTCGTTGGACAATCCCATCGATACCGAGGTGGTTCTGGATGTCAGTTATTCTGATAACTCTACTGAGGCGGAAGATTTTGATCATGGCGCCGATCAGGTTACTTTTGGGGCACTAAGCACGAGCACCAGGAACGTTTCTGTAAACATCGAGAATGACGATATTGTCGAGTTGGACGAGATTTTCACAGCCCGGTTAATTGCTGTCACGGATTTGGGAACCCGAAACGTGGTATTGAGCGATACCGGTAGAGGTACCATCAACGATAATGATACGGCTACCTTCTTGATAGATGACAAGACGGTGGATGAGGCTGACGGCACCATGACCTTCACGATATCTTTGGACAATCCTGTGGATATCGAGGTAGATGTAGATGTCAGCTATGCAGACGATACCGGTTCGACAGGCACAGAGTTGGGAGACTTTGATCACGACACGGATCGAGTTACTTTTGGCGCTCTCGATAATGCAGCGAAGACAGTTTCTGTCACTATCACTGACGACAATATTGTAGAACTCACCGAAACATTCACTGCCAGTCTTTCTACTACCACCTCACTGGGGACTCGTAGCAAGGATTTGAGCGACACCGGCCTCGGCACCATCGAAGACTACGACACAGCCACATTCACCATCAATGATCAGACGGTGGACGAGGATGCTGGCACCCTGACCTTCACTATCTCGCTGGACAATCCAGTGGACACCGAAGTGGTGGTGGAAGTGACCTACGCTGACGACAATGGTGAGACCGGCACCGAGGCGGAAGATTTTGATCACTCAGGTGACCGGGTGGCCTTCAGTGCCATGAATACGGATGATAAGTCCGTTACAGTGGCGATAGAAAATGACGATATCGTCGAGCTTTCTGAGATTTTCACAGCTAGCTTAACCACAACCACAGGACTTGGCACCCGAACAGTGGTGTTGAGTGATACGGGTACCGGCACGATCGACGACAACGACACGGCGACATTCACCATCGATGATCAGACGGCAGATGAGTCGGCTGATACAATGACCTTCACCATTGCCTTGGAGAACCCTGTAGATATTGAAGTGGTGGTGGATGTGAATTATGCTGATGGTAGTGGGGCAGCGGGTACCGAAGCAGATGATTTCGATCACAGCGCTGACCGAGTTACCTTCACAGCGCTTGATACGGATGATAAGACCGTCACAGTGGTGATCGTTGATGACGACATTGTCGAACTGATTGAAACCTTCACCGCCCATTTAAGTGTGTCTACGTCCACCTCACTGGGCACTCGGGGCGTGGATTTGAGCGACACGGGTACAGGTACCATCAACAACAACGACAGCGCAGTTGTCAGTATTGCGGACAGCCGCGGTCTCGAAGATGGCGGACCCATCAGCTTCACCATCTCCCTCAGCAACCCCGTGGATGCCCCAGTCAGCGTTGATGTGTACTCGTCCGATGACACCGCCGTGAGCGTAGATACAGGAACTGTTGGAGATGAAGATTTCTCATCTATTAACAACAACGTGGTCTTCAAAGCGGGCCAGCAAAGCAAGACGGTAACTATTTCGCCAACTGTTGATTCCATTGTTGAAGATCACGAAACCTTCACCCTGAATCTCGATGACCTGGATGCGTCTGCACGTGCTGTCACCATTGAAGATGCGCAGGCTACCGGCACCATCAGCAATGATGACATTGCCAAATTGACCATCGCAGTCCCTGATATTTCCGAAGCGGACGAAGATGTCAGCGTGAGCTTCACCGTGACCCTCAATGTTGGGGTGCAGGGCGGCTTCCAGGTAGCTTTCAGCGACGTCCTGGGCAGCGCCGAGAGCGAAGATTTCACTGTTATCACGACCAGTCCCTTGACTTTCAGTGGGACGCCCGGAGAGAGCCAATCCATCAGCGTCAGCATCCTTGGGGATCAGGTGGTCGAAGATCACGAGACATTTACGATTGCGTTAGGTGATGTGAATGCCCCTTCCTTAGTGCAGGACGCTGCCATTACCTCCGGTGCGCAGGCCCTGGCGACCATCAACAATGATGACCGCGCGACGCTGAGTATATCTACGCCGGATATTGTAGAGACGGATAGTGAGTTCGAGGCCATCTTCAGCGTTGAAGTGGACGCGGCCGTTGAAGGCGGTTTCCAGTTGTCCATCTCCAATACCCCCGAAACAGCCGGCGCGGGTGATTACAACATTGGCTCCAACAGCATCTCTTTTACTGGAAAGGCAAAGGATCAGCAGGATATCGTCGTCACCATTACAGGGGACAATGTGGTCGAACTCGACGAGAGTTTCAGCTTGACCCTGGGAGTTGTTACTGCCACGACGACAGCACAAAGTGACGCTATCACCACGGGGGACTCTGCTCAGGCAACCATCCAGAATGATGATAGTGGCACGCTGAGCATTGCCGATATTGACCAGGTTGAAGGCAGCGCCGGCGGCACACAAGCCTTCACCTTCACTGTGACCCTGGACGCCGAGGTGGATACCCCCATTCAAGTTGATTTTGCCTCCCAAGAAGGTACTGCCACCTTGGCAGATGCCGACTTCCAGACCGCCAGTGGAACCCTGAGCTTTACTGCCGATACCGCTGCACCGCAACGCCAGCAGCTGACCGTTTGGGTGGATCGTGATGCCATTGTTGAAGAGGATGAAACTTTCTTCGTCGATCTGCTCAACATTCAGACCAACGGCCGCAGCGTCACCATAGCCGATGACCAGGCCCAGGCCTTGATCCAGAACGATGATCTTCCCGACCTGGTTTTAAGCGGCCTGGATGGGATTGACGATACCCTGGCCGTGACGGCCGCCGGAGCCGATTTGGGTACCTATGTTCTGACCTCCGACGGAGTCGCTGGGCCTACAGTGCGCTTCGGCGGCCTCACCAGCCTGACCTTCAATGGGCTTGGCGGGAATGACATATTGGAGATCAACCACCCGAATGGCGCTCTCTTGGCGCTCGAGGATGGCATTTCCTATAACGGCGGCCTTGGGAGCGACTCACTTACTTTGCAGAGCGGTCAGGCCGATACCATCACCCACACCTTCACCAGCGCCAATGATGGACAGGTTGACGTCGATGGAAATCTTCTGACCTTCGCGGATCTGGAAAGCATCAAGGATACCGTTGCTTCAACTCATCGGGTCTTCTCCTTCCAGGGTGGCGCGGAGACCATTACCCTCTCTGATGATGAAACCAGTGGGGACCATATCTCCAGGATCGACTCCGATCTGGCAGAAACCGTCACCTTCAGCAGCCCAACCGAAAGCCTGGCCCTAAACGCCGGCAGCGGTGATGACGTTCTCAGAATCCAAGGATTAGACGCTGGCTTTGATGCTGATTTGAGCATCGATGGTCAAGAGGATCTCGATACGCTGACCTTTGAAACTGCGCCGTTAGTTTTGGGTGGTAATAATCTCTCCGTAACTGCAGAAACCATTCAGGTCAATGCCGATATCACCACCAGCGAGAGCGGCACAATCACTCTAGACGCAGGCCAGAATTTGACCATGGGCGCCGCTATTACATCTGCCGCTGGAGATATCAGCCTGAAGGCCAATAATGACATCATCGCCGAGGTGCGCGGCAGCATTTCTACCACCTCTGGACTCGTATCTCTGACAGCCGATCAGGACGGCGATAAGATAGGTGCGATCAATTTCGCGGGTGAAATCAGTCATGGCTCACGTGGTACTACAATCAGCTTCTCTGGATCAGATGGAGTGATCCGCGGTGTTGTTTCTGGATCTGGCACTCTTACGCTGGTGAGCAATAGCATCCTTACTCTTTCTGGTGCCAATACTTATACCGGTCAGACAGTAGTCAATGCTGGCACCCTGTTGGTTGACGGTTCCCTAGGCCTTGGCGAAGTCAGTATGGCTGCCGGCACCACGTTGGGTGGCAACGGATCCATTGCTGGGCCGGTAACCTTCCATGGCGACAGCGGTCTTGCTCCGGGCAGCTCGCCTGGCCGCCTGACTATTGATAATCATGTTACATTCGCAGCTTCGAGCACGTTTACGGCTGAGCTGGACGGCGAGACCGAGGCCAGTGGGTATGACCAACTTCGTATAACGGGTGCCAATCGCATTGTTGCGCTGAACGACGCCGTCTTCAACCTGAAATTGAACTTTACCCCTGATCCCAGCAACACCTTCATTATTATTGATAACGTCGATAGCTCCACAACCATTTCTGGCACGTTCAAGGATTTGCTCGAAGGTCAGCAGTTCAATATTGATGATATTGCCTTCACCATCACTTATATTGGCGGAGATGGCAACGATGTGGCCTTGTTATTGGCGGATACGCAATTATCCATTGTCGATGGAAATCTGGTGATTACCGATATCGGCGGTATCGAAGGCGACACCGAAGATGACTTGACCATTCAATCGGATGTCCCCAACAGCCGCTACATTGTGTGGGACTCCAAATATATTGTCGTACCCAAAGGCATTCCTTCCGCATTTTCACCCAACAACAACACCGTATATGTCCCCTTTGACGCAGTCACCGGTGATCAAATTATCTTCAACCTGCTTGCCCTGGCGGATACGTTGACGATCGATTTCGAGTTGGGTGATTTCCCCAAGCCGATCGTCTACAATGGCGGTGATCCGACGGTTGGTGAGGGTGATACGCTCGTTCTTCAGGGTGGTACAGCGTTCTCAAACGTGACCTACGCCTTTAGCAGCGAGAGCGATGGCACCATTGATGTCTCCGGGTATGCCAGGATCACCTTCAACGACCTTGAGCCGATCACCGACACCTTGACAGTTGCCGACCGCACT
The DNA here is from genome assembly GCA_964629085.1 of uncultured Anaerolineales bacterium. GTDB lineage: Bacteria > Chloroflexota > Anaerolineae > Anaerolineales > UBA11858 > NIOZ-UU35. Next base: position 26,075 of record CAZVPR010000015.1, on the reverse strand, counting down.
TTCACCTTCAACGGCGGGGCAGAGACCATCACGCTTTCCGATGACGGTAACGCAGGTAACAACCTCTCGCTGATCGACTCCTCGAAATCTGAATTAGTGGTCTTCGCCAGCCCCACCAGCAGTATGACCGTCAACGCAGGGGACGGAATTGATGCCATCAATGTGGAAGGCCTGGACTCTGGGTTCGCAGCTTCTTTGAGCATCAACGGAGATGCCGATAGCGATACGGTTAATTTCCCCAACATTCTGCCGACCCTGGCGGGATTAAGGGTCGAATCTGAGGCGATCCAGATAAACAATGGCAGAATCACCACCAGCTCTGGCCAAACCTATTCGGGTGCGGTGACTCTCGGTGTGGACGCCACTTTGACGGGGAACGGGATCACCTTCGAAGGGGCGCTTGATGGCGACCATGATCTGATCATTGAGAACTACGGCACTACTGTCTTTGGCGACAAGGTGGGTAGTGTAGCACCGTTGAACAATCTGACCCTTACCACGGGCGGACCGCTGACCATCAGCCACGATATCACGGTCAGCAACAATATTGTCATCTCGGTGCCTGACACCAGCAGCGCTTTAGAGACCTTTACCCTGGATAACAGCGCGGTGATGCATTCTGAAGCTGGCCAAATTGATCTGACGATCGGTGATACCCTGGATGTTCAGATCGGCTCAACGCTTCAGGCCGCGAGCACGCTAAACATTTCTGTCGATCCTGCAGTGGGAGACCCTGATGCGATGGGCGCTAAAGTAACATTTGCGGGCTTTGTGATTGGCAGCGCAGTTGACGTCACCAGCGGCGATGATGCGGACAACTTCACCATCCAGCGCACGGCTGCGCCTACAAAGCTCAATACAGGCACCGCAGTTGACGTCACCAGCGGCGATGATGCGGACAACTTCACCATCCAGCGCACGGCTGCGCCTACAAAGCTCAATACAGGCACCGCCGGGGATACGATTTCCGTATCTTCTGATGCGCCAAACGTTACCGGTATACTTGATCACATCGCTGGCACGCTGACCGTCAACGGTGACGATGACATGGATACCCTAAACATCAGCGATTTTGGCGATCCCACCGGTGATACAACAGGCATTTTGACCAACACACAACTGACGGGCCTGGGCGCTGCTGCCATCATCTACGCGTCGGTCGAGAGCCTCAATATCGATCTGGGTGTTGGTAATGATGTCTTCGTCGTGCAATCTACCAATGCAACCACCACCACAGTGATCGATGGAAATGACGGCGATGACGTATTCAACGTGGGTGATACCAGTAACTCACTAGATGATATTCTAGGTCTGCTGTTCTTAAACGGGAATGCACCTTCTGCCAGCGACGTGCTCAACATTAACGACCAGGGTGACAGCGATGACAACAGCTACACCCTGACCCCGACCACCATAGATCGCACCGGCATGGCCCAGGTGGCCTATGCCACAGTTGAAGACCTCAACCTGAACGCGGGCACGGGAGCTGACACAATCCAGATCATCGATACACATGCTGGGACTACGACGGTCAATGCGAATGCCGGGGCTGACACCATTACAGTGCAGACAAGCAGCGGCGAAATTACGCTAAACGGGGGCGCGGATGAGGACCAGGTGACCTTGCAGTCCACAGGCGCTGCTCAAACCACTACGGTCAATGGGGGGAGTGGTCAGGATACTCTCAACGTGCAAGCCACAGGTTTAGGAGCAGTCACCACGCTGAACGGCGGCGGTGATACGGATTCAATCAACGTCCAGACGATCGCCGGTTCAACCACAGTCAATGCCGGATCTGGAAATGACAACGTCAACCTCAGCAGCGATGCACCCGCCAATGTGGGTACACTGAATGATATACGTGCAGCCTTGAGTGTGTATGGTGAGGGTGGTAACGATACGCTCAATATCAGCGACGCTGGAGATTCATCTGACAATACGGGTGAGTTGATGAACAACCAGTTAACCGGGCTGGGTATGACAGTGGGAATAACGTACAGTACGTTTGAGAATTTGAATATCTCTCTCGGTTCGGGGGACGATCAAATTTCTATCAGGAGTACGCTTACTTCTGAAGGTACAAATGTGAATGCCGGACCAGGTGATGATACGTACTTGATTTACGAAAATTGGGGCAAGGTTTTGTTGTCGGAGATGATCTCTAATGGTGAGGATACCTTGGACTTCACGCCGGTCAGTTCAAATCTTAGATTCGTGATCTCAATCGAATTATTCGTCAGCGAGGGTGCCAATTCAATATTCCATCCAGACAATGTGATTGAACATCTGATTGGCGGGTCTGGAGATGACTGGTTCGACATGACGGGTACGGATACCAAGTTGGCCGGAGGGATTGGAACTATCAAAGGGGGATTGGGATTCGACACGATATCGTATGAACACTACAACCGAACTGATGGTGGAAACCGCCTTTACAACGGGCTTGGTTTGGGGGCACTGGCAGATGTGGAGAACGTAGTTTTGCCTGCTGGTCCACCACAAGCGGATGATATCATGCAGGATTTGCTGGGTTACTATGGTGATCAAAATTCCCTGGATGAATTGATCGACCTGGTAAAGAGTGATCCGGGAACTTATCAATCGGGGAATGGATCAACAGTACCGCTCAAATTAGGGGTGCCGACTGCCATTCTAACCCCAGAAGATAACCTGGTAGTGTTGTCAGGTGGTATTGGTGGGGTGGTCAACGTTAGCGATATCCTTGATGGCGGCATGACTAATGATCAAGAGATATCTTTGGGATCGTTATATCTCGCTCAAAATGGGCAAATGCAAACTTTTGGGGTCGATGCCAAATGTATCAAAGGGTTGACTGTAGAACTGATTAGTTCTAATGGCGCTTCAGACTCACTGCCAGGAGGTGAAAGCATAGTGGTTATCTTCCAGTCGCCCGCAGAGATGTTGGGTGAGGAAATGGCAATCATGTGGTGGGACGAGAACCGGGGTATGTGGCGTGAAGTTCCCACTATGATGACGCCGGATGGGCGCTGTGTGGCAATTACCAACCTGACTGGGACGTTTGCGCTGATGACCAAATAGCTATTGCCTAAAATGCCCTGAGATTTGTTTCGTAACCAAATTCATTTAGTGGAGGCGCGCATAGCGAGCGCGCTTCTGGCGCGTGGCCCAAGCTGACTGCGAGGCCCTTGTTGAAATGCTCACCTATGGTGCGGGCTGCCCCTAGTTGAATTGCCACTGATTGCCTTCCCCCTTCGGGACCCACTCAGGCAGATTGCTTTTTCTTTTCCGCAACTCGGGTTTTACTACATCTTGAGGAGGGAGAATTTCCCAAAGTTCGAATTGCTGAACTCGAAAATGAGTTGAATCCCAATCCCTGCCCTGTGCTGACGGCCAAATCGCGAATCGCTTCTGCAATTAAGTTCATAAGAGTTACTCGGAATCGGGGATATTCCCAAGACCGAAACTAAATTTCGGTAAAACTTGGCAGATCTTAACAAGCCATATAGACTTTGCGAATGGTTTCGATTACGTGGCTTGTTCCACACCAGCCCTTCCTTAGGTATAAGACATCACCGGCTTTGACTTCATACTCATCGCCATGATCGCCGATCAGCTTCCAATGCCCCTGCAGGATATAGCACATTTCGTCGCTTTCTCGTTCGAGACGATATTTTCCAGGTGTGCATTCCCAGATGCCCGCGTCTCGTCCATCTTCGTCTTCATATACTTCCAGCCAGGCCGTCGTTGGGGATGTGCCTTCCATGGCTGCTGGATGTACGCCGGTGTCTTCTAGATTTTGCTCGATAGCTTTTTTAATAACAGGTAGTTTCATGATCTTCTCCTAAATCGATTCAATCAGACCTTGCATACAGCCATTTGGCGAATCCGCTAAAAAACTGTCGTAAATTTGCCGGTCCGGCATAGGGGATTTTATGGTTGACTGCATAATGATTGGTGAATTCATTGGATTCGCCCGCCATCAGGTCTGCAATGATGCGGCCGAAAGTTTGGGTGGTTGGCACTCCTTCGCTTAGACCCACCCCAAAATATTTGATTGGATAATCGTCCAGTCTGCCACCGGGGGGAGTCTGACCTAATGTGGTAGGCGGCGGAAAGACCCGTGTAAACCCCGCCGACGATCACGACGTCAGCGGCATGGAATCCCCGGAGAGGCTCAGTTATGGGTTGGTTTTCGAGATCGATGGTATCAAACCAGGTATTGTCGATGAAATATTCGTATAGGTCCGGGGGTCTTAGATTTTTACCTCGGTTGTGGCGAGGAGAAAAACCTTTCATGGCAATCCTCCCGAATAAACGACTTCCCCCTCGAAAAGTGTCATGACAATCCGGGTTTTAGGAATCGCATCAATGTCGATTTCGAAAAGATTCTGGTCAAGCACCACCAAGTCGGCCAGTTTCCCCACTCGGATGGAGCCAAGTTCCCCATCGAGGAAGTTGGCATGGGCGCCATTCAGCGTTGACGCGGTGAGCATATCTTCGAGACAGGCGCATTCCTCGAGAGGCGGCAGTACCCCTAAATCGCCTTTGTTTAGATCTGCATTTGGATCAGATACCCAACGGTACCCTGATTTGACAGCATATGTTTTGTCGAAACCAGTTTTCGGCATCAAACGGGTAATCCCTGAATAAATAGCTTCAATTGGGTCAGGCTCAGTGACAAAGAAGTCACTAGCAACCGTCATATTGATCCCTGCTTCTAATAAGCTGTTGCAAGGGTATTGACCTTCGAAGGCTCGTTGGCGACCTAAATAGGGTATGCTCAATTTCCAGAAGTAATCGTCAATCATCATCCAGTAGGGGCTGGTATGTACGCTGATGTCTAAATCTGCCATGCGTTGTATGTCTTCCGGTTTCGCCATTTGCAGGTGAGCAAAGGAATGACGGGCATCACGTTTGCCATTTTCGGACTGCATTTTTTCCAACGCATCTAAAGTGTATTGTGCAGCAGCATCCCCGATCACGTGCACATGGATCTGAAACCCAGCCGAGTCGATTTGCGTGAAGGCCTTGTGAAGAATATCGTCATCCCAAACTTTTATGCCGTACCAGTCATCACCCCGGTGTGAATACGGTTCCATCAAGTAGCCGGTTTCCTCCTCGATGACGTGGTCGGCAAAGAATTTGAAGGAGTGGGTTTTGAAATGCGGATGAGAAAATTTATCTGCTAAGGATTTTCCGTGTTCGATCTGCGCCATGATATCACCCTCGGGAGACATACTCCAGGAGGCTCGGTAGCGTACGGTCATTTTTCCTTCTTGTGCGAGTTCATCGTAGGCTTCGTAGATATGGGCCTCTTCAAGGCCCAACATGGCCTCATGAACCGTGGTGATCCCTTTGGCATTAAGCCATCCTTGCAACCAGAGCAGCGCTTCTTTGACTTGCTCCTTGGATGGATTTGGAAAATGTTTCCCAACCAGTTTCATGGCTCCTGGTTCCTGGAGTAGCCCTGAAGGTTCACCTGTTTGGGGGTCGTGCTTGATGACGCCCTCCTCCGGTTGGGGAGTGTCCCTGGTTATTTCTGCCAGGTCCAAGGCCTTGGAGTTGACCCACATAGAATGCCCGTCTACGGACGTGAGGGCAATCGGGCGTCTTGGTTCGATTTCATCGAGCCATTCTTTGCGCGGGCCTAACTCGTCAAAGGCGGAGCGGGAATAGCCGCCGCCAACGATCCATGGGATATTCGGTTTGTTTTCAGTATAATCAGCGATGGCGATTAGATAGGCTTCAATGATGTCCTCCCCATTGACCCCATGGAGATTCAATCCAAATTTGTATTGATAAGCCCCTTCGGCGGGGTGCATGTGGCTGTCCACAAATGCAGGCAGCACCATTTTGCCAGCCAAATCAATGATGACCGTATCAGGTTCAATAAAGGTCTCTACATCAGCGTTCGACCCAACAAATATGATATTTCGACCGCTAATCGCAATGGATTGTGCCCAACTTTGACCTTCATCAACCGTGTAGACGGCACCATTTTTTATAACCAAGGTTGCTTTCATGTTGAGCCTATTTCAGCACTACATACACACGGTCACCCGGCCGCACGGTGGTTGGTTCACACCCTTCGTTTAATACTAGCAGAAAGCCGCGCCGCCCATTATTCAGGAATTGGAGGGTGGATTTCAATTCTGCCGTGGGTAGCCGTTCATGCTGGCTCTGGGTGACGAAGTGACTGAATTCTTCGCAGGGAGGGGCAAAACTGACAAAATCCAGCAGCGCCTTATGGCCTGTCTCTGCATTTTCGATGGCGATCTGCATCCCAAGGTCTTGCTCCCAGACTTCCTTAGAATAATCGATGATAATGTTTTCGCCTGCACTGCCAGCGACCATGTGTTCCCCAAACCGCGTTCTCATGGCTTCGTAGTGGGACGTAAAACCAATTGAAACCAGATCATCATCGTCATAAGCTTTGTCGGGGTGATTAATATGGTGAATATCGAGAACATGCTCTCCCTGGGGGGTGATGGCCTCGATACCCAAGGATGAAATTATCAAGCTTTCTACTACTACTCGTCGGGTTACATCGTAATAGTAGCCTGAAGGTGTCTCAATGATCAAGCCGTTGGGTTGTATTTGGACCAAGCTTACAGAGCCCAGTTCTCGATAGCTTTCACCCATTACATGTATCTCCCTTAGAAAAATGACCGTCTCCAAAAGACAGTCATCCTAAACACATTTGATTATTTGATCGCTTTTGCTATTTCATCACGATGTTCAACGAGGTGTTCGATCATAAATTCAACCAGCGCGGCAATACTCCCGCGTTCGTCGCCCCAAGGGTAGAGCACATCGCCGGGGAATTGATCGATGGGGATGTCTTGAACCGCATCTCGAAGCTCTTCGAAGCCCTTTTTCCACTCAGCCAAAATTTCTTGATGCGATAAGCCTCGCTGTGCATCTACGGCTCGCTGGTTATATTCGGTTTCTTCTTCATCGAGGTCGGAAATCTCGTACTCTGATCCTCCTCGGTAGGCTCTTAGAGATCGGGCAGCTTCTTGGTCCCAGGTGGCTATGTGCCCAATGATTTCCCTGGCCCGCCAACCCGATTCTGGGAATACAATGGCTTCTAGATCGACATCTTCCAAAGTTGTGCGGGCTTCTGTGTAAGCTTCGGTGAGTTCTTTGATGATGCGTTTTTTCTCATCAGCTGACATATCAATTATTCCTTTATATGTGGTTGCTTCGTCGGGTCGCCGAGGCGACTCATCCTTGCAATCCCATATCTTTCGATACACGAAAACTTTAGCTGCGAACCCTTTCAAGTTTAGGGTCATACATGGGCCTCAGCGAGACCTTGGCAGGGTAACGCACTCCGGCGATGTCAATCTCATAGCGTCCGCTCTTGATGAAATCGACCGAAACCGTTCCCCCGTCATTTTCTACAGGCCCGACGCCTACCGACGCGCCCAAGGTATGTCCAAAACCACCAGACATGATACTCCCCACGGGCACCCCATCGCGGTAGATAATTTCCGCATAATGCATCATCGGTTCTGGATCTTCCAGCAAGAACTGCGGCATACGATAGCGGTAGCCGGATTCTTTTAGGGCCAAGAGTGCATCGCGTCCAATGAAGCCGTCTGGTTTATCGAAATCCACAAAGAAGCCCAATCCAACTTCCAAGGGGGTGTCGGTGTTGTCGATATCGCCGCCGTAATCGCGGTAGGCTTTCTCCAGCCGCAAGGTGTTCAAGGCTTGCAAACCAATGTGCTTGAGACCGAAATCAGCCCCGGCTTCCACCAGGGTATCGAAAACATGCAGCGAAAATTCAGAGGGAATATACAATTCCCACCCCAATTCGCCAACATAGGTCACGCGGATGGCTCTTACCAGCGAATAGCCGATATCGATTTCCTGTGAGGTAAGGAAGGGGAAGGCCTCGTTGGACATATCGGCGCTTGTGATGCTGCTCAAGAATTCCCGTGATTTAGGTCCCTGGATGTTGAGCACGCTGTAGGCCGATGAGATATTGGTCACGAAGGCATGCGCATCGACAGGGATGTGACGTCGCAGCCAGGCCAGCACAGCGGTGATGGTTGCATCTCCGCTGAGAATGAGGAATTGATTTTCAGCCAGGCGAGTGACGGTTACGTCGGCTTCGATGGTGCCGGTATGATTGCACCATTGGGTGTAGACACAGCGGCCGATGGGCACGGCAACATTGTTGGCGCAAATCTGGTTGAGGTATTTTTCAGCATCGCGGCCCTGCACCAGCACTTTGCCCATAACGGAATAATCCATCATGGTCACGTTTTCACGGGTAGCACGGTGTTCTTCTGCGCTGTACTCGAACCAGTTCTGACGCCCCCAGGAGTACTTGACTTTGGGTTCTACGCCCTCGGGCGCGAACCAGTCCGGATATTCCATACCAGCGTAAGCCCCGAAATAGGCGCCCATTTCGGCTAATCGATTATAGAAGGCGGATTGGCGTGCCTTACGAGCGGTTTTCAATTGTTTATTTGGGTACCCAATATCGAACATATACCCAAGAATTTCCACGACCCGGTCTTGCCGATATTTGGGGCTATTTTGGAATGGCAGCATGCGGGCGATGTCGATCTCGGTAATGTCAACATCTGGCACACCATCGACGATCCATTGGGCCATGACCTTTCCGGCACCTCCACCCATCAGGATTCCCAGCGAGTTGAAGCCCGCGGCCACGTAGAAATTATCCAATTCGGGAGCCAATCCCATCATGAAGCCGTTGTCTGGGGTGAAGCTCTCCGGGCCGCAGAAAAATTTGTGGATACCTACGTTTTCAAGCACCGGGATGCGTTTCATGGCCTCTTCAATGTAGGGCATCATGCGATCCCAATCGGGGTTGATCTCGCCGAAGGTGAAATTCTTAGGGATGCCATCCAAAGCCCAGGGGGCTGCCACAGGCTCGAACAGGCCGAACAACACCCCCCCAACTTCTTCTCGGTAGTAAGCAAACTTATCGGAATCTACCAAAACTGGCAATTTGGGGTCTATGCCGTCAATCGGCTCTGTGATCAGATAGTAATGCTCGGTGGGCTGCAGGGGCACATTGACGCCTGCCAGTTTCCCAATCTCTCCGGCCCACATGCCGGTGCAGTTGACCACGTACTCGGTATGGATCTCACCCTTATCGGTAATCACCCCGGTTACATTCTGATCTTCGATGTTGAAACCGGTGACCGCTGTCTCTTCAAAGATCTGGACGCCGTTCATGCGAGCCCCCTTGGCCAGGGCCATAGTGACATCGATGGGATTGACGCGCCCATCTCCAGGCATATAAAAGCCGGCCAGGAGGTCGTCGGTATATGCCGGCGGCCAGATTTCCTTGATCTTCTTTGGGGAGATTTCTTCCACCTCAATGTTATGGAAGCGGTTTTTCGCCGCAATTCGTCGCATTTCCTCCAATCGTTCTGGCGTAGAGGCGAGATTGATCATGCCGACATCTTTATAGCCAGTTGCCAATCCGGTTTCAGCTTCCAGGGAGCTGTAAAGCTTCAAGGTGTAATCAGCCATCTCAATGGAAGTGGCGTCGAAAAAGCCTCCAGCCTCGATCAGGCCGGCAGCATGCCAGGTGGTACCAGCAGTGAGTTGAGCTCGCTCCAAGAGCAGGATATCTTTCCAGCCAAGTTTGGCGAGATGGTAGGCGGTACTGCAGCCTATCACGCCCCCGCCTATTATCACTACTCGTGCTTTCGTTGGAAGTTTGTTGTTCGGTTCTGCCACGGTTTATACCGCCTTTAATAATTCATGCTACGCGCTTTCGCATCTTTGGGTCAAACTCTACCCCACGGTGTTTCACACTGCTCGGGATGCAGTTTGATCTGCTTGCATCCTGCCCTTACAGGAAACCTCGCGAATTGATCCCCGCCGAAGGCGATCGTATCGAAGGGTACAAGCAACGTAGCTTTGGTTAATATTAATCGGCTAAATCCTGAGCGATTTTATTTGCAGATGCCAGGATTTTATCCATTTCTAATAATTTCCCATCCGGCAAGGGTTCTGGATGGTGAGTTTCTGAGATCTTTTTGAATTCCTCGATAGCAATATCGCGCGGTTCTCGTAATTGGCCTTCGGCATCCACCTGGCGGAATAAGGGTGTGAAGCGGAAATCTCTCAAATGAACCCGGGTATGCTTCTCGCGTAAATAATGGCCGCCCGGACCAACGGCTCGGATGACGCCCAGCGCTTCATCGAATTCTTTGAACTCAAACTCTTTGTATGTGTCCGCCACATTTTTGGCCATTTCAGCATCCAGAATCAGTTGTTCAGGATACAGGATCATCGACGAGTTCATCATGCCCATATAGCCGCAGATTTCTCCTCCGGCCAGCGGAATCTGCACCGAACCAAACCCTGCCTCATAAGCGGCTTGCCAGCCGATATCAGGTGCGTCGCTGCTGAAAGATCCGCCCCCTAAGCTGGGTACATTCCAGGCGTGCGCCAGTTGCACAGCCATCAGCGATGTAGGCAGGGGGGGATCGCCAATATATCCGCCAGTGCGCGGGTCCATCAGCGATGTGATAATCGAATGGAATACCGGGGCTCCGGGATGGGCCAGCTGCATTAACACCATGGCGCTGACAACTTCCGCATCACCCATCACCAGGGCACCAAACACTGAAGCGGGGGCGGTGGAGCCCATATTGGGCATGGCCATAAAACTTTGCGGGATACCTGCTTCTGCGTAAATCAGGGCTGTTTCGATACCGTGGGCATCCTGAGCCATGGGGGCAATGGTGCAGATGTTGGCGCAGATGGGCGGTCGGCGGCGTCTTTGCGCCTCACCGCCTGAGACTACTGTGGCCAATTCCACAATCGACGGGGCCAGCTCTGGGTGGATGGTTGTACCGCCGCGCACATGTTTAAGGGTATTGGTCAATCCTGCGTGGCATTCATGCAGCGGCGCTGCTTTCCCAAAATCCTGAGCGCTAACCATCGGCCAGAAGAAACTGATCTCAGGAAAGGCATCGCTGACGCGCGCCATTAGGGCGATGTCTGCTTTTTGGGAGGCGCGTTTTTCCCGCGTCTCCAGATCTACCACATGCACTCCACAACCATCGGTGGCCAGGTAGGAGGCTGAACCATCCAGGGTCAAGTCAAAGCGTTCTTCTCGCCCCCCCAACACAAAACTGCGCGGTGCAGTTGCCATGGCCTTTTGCACCAAATCCGGCTGGATGCGGACGATTTTGGTATCCCAATCCACATCCGCTCCATGATCCGCAAAAATGCTCAACGCTATTTTTGTGGGGAAGGAAACGCCGACTTCTGCCAGGAGCTGCAGTGTGCCGTTTTTGAGCCTTTCTAATTCAGACGGATTCAGAATCTGGATTTTGTGGTGGGTGGAGATCGAGATGATGTCAGGCGTTTCAGAATGTCTACTCATATTGGTTTGCTCGTCAATGCAGGTAGCGTTGAGGGATGATTTACTGATATGCTTCGGTTAAATCTTTCCGATGGTTCCATCCCAGGTATCGACTTTGTCTTGTTTCATCTCTTCTTCGTCAAACCAATGCGTGGTAACGGACTTGGTTTGTGTGTAGAAACGGATACCATCTTCACCCAAAACATGCAGGTCGCCAAAGAATGAATTTTTATGGCCTGAGAAGGGGAACATTCCAACCGGAACTGGAATGCCGACGTTGATGCCAACCATGCCAGCATCGGTTTGGCGGGCGAATTCCCGGCTGAAATATCCATTCTGAGTGTAAATGGCAGACCCATTTGCAAACCGGTTGGCATTCATCAGGTTGATGCCTTCTTCGAAATCTTTTACCCGTTTGATGCAGGTGACCGGGCCGAAGATTTCTTCATCGCCAACGGACATTTCTGGGGTCACATGATCAAAAATGGTTGGCCCAAGCCAGAATCCATGCTCGTGTCCATCTACAGTCGCCCCCCTGCCATCAAGGATCAGATCAGCCCCTTCCTCAACGCCTTTTTCTATCCATCCCGTGACGAACTTTCTGTGGGCTGCAGTAACCAGGGGTCCCAATTCCGATTTTTTGTCATAGGAGGGTCCCATCAAGCGTTCAATCGCTTTTCTTTTTATGGCTTCAACCAACTCATCGGCGATTGATTCTTGCACCACAACTACGGGTAGGGCCATGCAACGTTCACCCGCGCAGCCATAGGTCGCATTGACAATTCCTGCCGCGGTCCGTTCAATGGGAGCATCTTCCAGCACAAGGCAGTGATTTTTGGCTTCACAGAGGGCCTGGACCCGTTTTCCATGAGCAGCCGCGGTACTGTAGATATGCATGCCCACTGATGTCGATCCCACAAAAGTTATGCCTTTGACATCGGGGTGTTTGAGGAAAATTTCAGCCTCATGCCGGCTGGCAGTTAGCACATTGACGACACCATTTGGCAGTCCAGCCTGATGGAGTAATTCCACCATGGCCAGGGCCGTCATTGGCGTGGTAGAGGATGCTTTTAGAACGATCGTGTTCCCCATGGCAATGCAAAGGGGAACCATCCACCCAAAGGGAATCATCGCGGGAAAGTTCCAGGGCACTAATCCTGCAAATACGCCTACTGATTCGCGATACATCACGGTATCATAGCCTACGGAGGTTTCCATCAGCGATTGCCCTCGCATCAATGCTGGAGCGCCACACGCCAATTCAACAACTTCTATGGCCTTGAGTACGTCTCCTTTGGCTTCTTCCCAAACCTTGCCATTTTCTGTCGCTACTGAGAGGGTGAGTTCATCAATATTCTCTTCCAACAGTTGTTTGAATTTGTAAAGAACCTGAACTCTCCTGAGGACAGGCGTATCTCGCCATGCGGGAAAGGCATTGCGAGCAGCCTCAATGGCCTGGCCCACTTCATCTTTGGTAACGCGTGGTGCCAGAGCAATGACCTCGCCGGTGTTGGGATCAAAAATATCGTAATACTCATCAGTGGCAGACTTAACACTTTTTCCATTTACGAAATAACCTAACGTTTTGGGATTACTCATAATTCACTCCAATAATGGGCATAAGCCATATTTTTTATGCTCAATCCATATAAGACTGGACCGGGATTGGTTTCCTTTGCTCACTCTTTAATCTTAATAACTTTCGATATAACCTTTGGTTACTGCTCGTTGTTTCGCATTATTCAGGATGCAGTTTGACCTAGTTTTGCCTACGTGCGTAACTCCTGTTAATAATATCAAAATGGCAGCCAACTTCCCAGGCCTTTCGATTTTGCCTGGCGCAAAACTTCTGGCAGAATTGCAGCGTACTCGCCCCAGATTCCCAGGGCGATGAAAACGATAATCTCTTCATCAGATTCGCGACCGGGTGCATTCCTGGCCACAATATCAGGCCATTCGGCATGCACACTTTCCAGGCTGAATTTGCCTTCTTCCACTAACTGACTCACTTCGGGTATTCTCGGACTGACATACTTCCAGCGATCGACGATCACTTTATTGGCGCCGGTGATGACATCCAGGTGAACTTCCTGATAGGAACCTAAGCGGGCCAGAAATGCTCCCGGTTTCAACCAATCCAGGTAGACAAGTTCTTGGCTGCCAGTAGTGACCGTATATACGATATCTGATACACGGACAACAGCTTCGCGATCATCCAGCAATACGGCTTCCACAGGGAACCCCAATTCAGCTTCAAGTTCTTGAGCACAAGATTTACAAGTTTCAGCAACGATGTCCACAAAATAAGCTTGTTTGAGGTTGAAGCGTGTAGACAGAGCTTTCAAATGCAATTTGCCCAAGGTGCCGGCTCCAAAGATGGTCACTGTATCCGAATCTGAGCGGGCCAGATAATCTGTCGTTACAACGGTTGAAGAGGCCGTTTTTAGCCCGGTTACCCAATCTGCCCCCATGAAACAAGCCGGGAGACCGGTTTCGTAATCCAACAATATTACTTGCGAACAAGTCGTTGGCCGGTCATATTTCTTCGGATTGCCCGGAAAATAACTGAACGATTTGACGAAGGCATATTCCTCCCCGGCGATATACCCTGAGAAGGGCTTGATAAATCCGTCGTCGTTGACATCCATGTAGAATTTATCGCCCTCGACTTTGCCGGCCGCATCAGCTTTGATGCCTTTTTCGGCCAAATCGACCGCTTCGGCCACCGTCAGAGTTTGTTGGACATCTTCTTCAGTCAGGTAAAGAATTTCTTTTGGTAACGGCATGGAAATCGCGCTCCTATAATCAATATCCACTCAACTTTGATACATCCAAATTGCCCGACCAACCATAGTTTTCTTTAGCGATGCGTAAATACATAAAAGTTTCAGCTTCTTTGACCCCTTCAACGGCATGAAGTTTTTTCGAGAGGAAATTCAGTAGATGGGTTTTGTCCCGGCATACCACCTCGACGTGCAGATCATAACTGCCCGTAACCAGCACCAGATAAATGACTTCCTCAAATTTGGCAATTTCTTCAGCGATTTCTTCCAAACGTCTGACTTCAGCTTTGACGCCAACCTGTGCCATGGTTGCGAAACCCATCAGCAGTGGGTTAGTTACCGCAACGATTTGAAGAACGCCCTCCTCAGCCAATCGGTGATAGCGCTGCCGGATCATCCCCGTTGAGACCCCCAGTTGTTTTGCAATCTGTGCAAAAGGTGTTCTGCCGTCTTCGCTCAAAAATTTGATGATTTGCAAATCAATCTCATCAATTTTGGCTTTCGCTTTTAAGTCCGTGTATTCCATGGCATTCCTCGATCATTCTTTCTTTTGAGGCACTATATCACAATTAGAAAGAAAAATCAAGAAAATAATCACAAAACAGCATTATTTCCTTCCATTTTGTGCATAAATGGCAATAATTTGTGGTATACTGCTGCTGTTCGTGAAACTAGTGGTCGATTTGCACGCCAATATTCCGGCCCCACAGGAGACAATCATGACCAACATCCAATCCCAATCGTCCAGTGATCTCCCCACTCAAGCTCAAGTTGTGATCATTGGTGGTGGTGTGATAGGTTGTAGTGTTGCTTACCATCTCGCGAAATTGGGATGGAGCGATATCCTGGTGTTGGAAAGAAAAGAGCTCACCTCGGGGACAACCTGGCATGCGGCGGGTTTGGTGGTCACGCCTGCCGCGGACGAACAATATGTTGAAATTGCGACGTACACGCGCGAGCTGATCAAAAGCCTCGAGGGGGAGACGGGTCAATCGACGGGATTCAAAGATATCGGTTATCTGCAACTGGCCTGCACATCCGATTGGTTGGAGGAAAGACGCCGGATGGCTGTCGCGGCGCGTAAAAATGGTGTCAACTATAACGAAATCTCTCCGTCCGAAGTCCAGGAGATGTGGCCCCTGGCGGACACCAGTGATGTTATTGCTGGGTTTTACACTCCGGAGGACGGGCGCGCCAACCCGGTAGATTTCACCATGGCATTGGCCAAAGGCGCTCGTATGGGTGGAGCAACGATCTTTGAAAATACTGCTGTGACTGGAATAAATCAGAAGGACGGGCGCGTAACCGGTGTGGTCACCGATAAAGGCGAAATTGAGGCCGAATTTGTGGTCAACTGCGCGGGTATGTGGGGGCGTGAAGTGGGGAAGATGGCCGGGGTCAATGTGCCGCTGCAAGCCGCTGAGCATTATTATTTGCTTACCGAACCCATTGAAGGGGTGCACCCAGATTTGCCCATCATCGAAGATTTCGGTCGCTATGCCTATTTCAGGGAAGAAGTTGGGGGTCTGTTGGTCGGCTTTTTCGAGCCGGTGGCTGCCCCCTGGGGCATGAACGGCATTCCTAAGGATTTTTCTTTTGGGGAGATCAAGCCCGATTGGGATCGCATGATGCCCTACATCGAGATTGCTGCGGAGCGCGTTCCTGCCCTCGAGAATGCGGGCATCCATAAATTTTTCTGTGGACCGGAGAGCTTTACCCCCGATGGCGGCCAGCTGATGGGGGAAGCGCCTGGATTGAAGAATTTCTACGTTGCGGCGGGTCTCAATTCCCTGGGCATTCTTTTGGGTGGCGGGGTTGGCAGAATTATGGCCCAATGGATTGTTGATGGTCATTGCCCGGTTGATCCTCTGGATTTTGACATTGCGCGCTGCTTCCCCTTCCAGGGCACACAGAAATACTTGACCGATCGAACAGTAGAAACTTTGGGGTTGCAGTACAAACTTTTATACCCCAATTCTGCCTTTGAAACCGCCCGCAACGTGCGCCGTACCGCCATCCACGATCATTTGGCCAAAGCGGGGGCCTTTTTCGTCGAAGGCATGGGTTGGGAAATCCCCGACTGGTACGCGCCCCCTGGTGTGGAAGCGGAGATCGAGGAATATTCCTGGGGTCGGCAACACTGGTTCGAGTATCATGCTGCCGAACACAAAGCTTGCCGTGAAGATGTGATCATCATGGATGTCACTTCGATGTCCAAATTCCTTGTCCAAGGGCGCGACGCCGAAAAGGTGCTCAATTATATCTGTGCCAATGATGTCGCTGTTCCCGTGGGCAAAGTGGTCTACACTCAATGGTTGAACGAGCGCGGCGGCTTAGAAGGAGACTTGACTGTCACTCGCCTGGCCGAGAACAAGTTCTTTATTGTCAGCGCCGGCGATTTCTATGGCCATGACCTGATGTGGTTGGATAAGCATATCCCCGATGATGCCCACGCCTTCGTCACCGATATGACCTCAGCCTACACGCTCATGAACATCCAAGGGCCTAAATCTCGTGAACTGGTCAGCCGGTTGACGACGGCCGATGTTTCCAAAGAAGCCTTCCCGTATATGACAGCCCAAGTTATTGATATTGGCTATGCCATGGTGCAAGTCATGCGCGTCACCTTTGAGGGCGAATTGGGCTTCGAACTTTATGTGCCGGCAGAATTCTCGGCGCATGTGTACGAATCTGTCGTAGAAGCCGGTGGGGATTTGGGGCTCAGGCATGCCGGTTTTCAGGCATTGAATTCCCTGCGGATTGAGAAGGCCTATCGCGAATATGGGCACGATATGGATAATCAGGATTCGCCCTTTGAAGCGGGACTGAGCATGTTCGTCAAATTCGATAAACCCGGCAGTTTCATCGGCCGAGACGCACTTTTGCGCCAAAAGGAAAGTGGCATCCTCGAATATCGTATGGTGCTTTTCTTGCTCGAAGACCCAGAGCCGCTGCTCTATGGCGGTGAAATTGTCTATCGCGATGGTGAGTATGTAGGAAAACTGAAAACCGGTGCCTATGGCTTTACGCTTGGGGGTGCCATGGGGATGGGTTTTGTCCATCATAAAGGCGGCGCTTCTAATGATTTCATTAACAGCGGACATTACGAGATAGATATCGCCGGCCAACGCTATCCGGCTAAGGCTTCCCTGTCTGCCCTGTATGACCCCAAAAATGAACGGGTGCGCAGTTAGCAAAGACAGACATTCTCCCAGGGAGCAATTAAACCTTCGGGAAACATCAACGCAACCAGAATTACAGATCAATAACACATCGAAAGGAATCTGCCATGAAATATTTTTCCCGTTTCCATAACCGGGGTAAAAATCTCAGACCACCTGATCTGTATGAGTTTTTTGTCGATAATTTCTGGTTCAAATCCATTGATCTGGAAAATCTAAGAATCAATCAACCGCTGCGCGGCAGTCACAATGCCGATGTGGTTATTGTGGGGGGCGGATTTACGGGTCTTTCATCGGCGTACCATATCCGCCAGAGATTTCCAGATAAGAAAATTGTCCTCCTTGAGGGGGCCTGTTGTGGTTATGGAGCCTCTGGGCGCAATGGCGGCTTCTGTGTGGCGACCAGCTTACTTGATTGGGACCATTCTGACCCCGATGTGCGCCAACAAAGCCTGGATATATCAATTTACGGTTTGGAATTCATCAAGCGGATGCTTTCCGAATATCGATTCGACTGTGATTTCGAAGAAAATGGGATGTTGGCGGTTGCGTTAGATGATAAGCAGGTCAAGAAGCTAGAAGAATACCAGGAATGGCTCAGCTTGTTTGGGTTGGAGTCATCTTTTCTACAAGGGAAAGCGCTTGAGAAGGAGGTCAAGTCTCCTGCGTTTCATGCTGGAGTATCGGAACCACATGGCGCCATCCTAAACCCTGCAAAACTTGCCCAGGGCTTGAAGCATGTCGTTGAGCAAAACGATATCGAAATTTACGAGCGCTCTGTTGTCACTCGCATTACCCCAGGGAAAGTTCACCATGTTGATACCGAATTTGGAGACATCCGCGCCCCTTTCCTGGTTTTGGCTGTTAATGCTTATGCTCACAAATTGGGATTTTTTAAGGACCGGATTTTTCCTGTCAACGTTTATCAGATTGCAACCGAGCCATTGAGTGAAACACAATGGGAATCAATTGGTTGGGGGAATCGGCAGGGATTGTCCGATGAGAGAATCATGTATAGTTACAGCGTCCCTACGGCTGATGGGCGCATCCTTATGGGTGGAAGAGAATATGCCTACTATCACAATGATGCCGTCAGCTCTGGAAATGACAAAACTCTCACAAAACTTGTCAGGGATAACCTGTTTGCTTTCTTTCCTCAATTAGAGGGTTTGCGCATCGATCATGCCTGGGGCGGCACCAATGCCTTCACTCTTGGTAAAGTCCCGGCTGTTGGCGTTATGGGCGATCACAAAAATATCTATTACGGGTTTGGGATTAGTGAAGGTGTTCCAACTACACAAACTTTTGGCCGGATTATCGCTGATCTGATGATTGGCGAATCGAACAAGTTCACCAATCATTTCATCGTCAACCGGAGATTGCCCTATGTGGGGCCAAGACCCCTGCGAAGTTTTTTTGGTCAAGGGGTCAAGTGGATCATAAATAATTTGGGGTTCTCGCCAATCCATTAATTGCCTGAAATCGAAACATCAACGTTGCCGAGAGAAAATCATGAGATATTTTTCAAGTTCGCAAAATCGAAGCAAAAATCTCCGACCCCCTGATCTTTATGAATATTTTGTTGATAATTATTGGTTCAAAACTGTCGATTTAGAGCACCAAAAAATTAACCAGCCTCTGCGCGGCAGCCACACAGCGGATGTGGTCATTTTGGGGGGTGGGTACACGGGTCTTTCCGCCGCCTACCACATCAGGCAAAAATTCCCGGGAAAACACATCGTTTTGCTGGAGGGTGCTTGCTGCGGTTATGGCGCCAGCGGACGAAATGGTGGATTTTGCATCGCGACAGACTTGATCAGGGAGTTGGACGAACCTGATCCTGAAATTCGTCAGAAAAACCTGGATGTTTCATTTTATGGTCTCAACTTTATCAAGAATATGATTTCCGAACATGAAATTGATTGTGACTTTGAAGAGAATGGTATGTTGGGCGTGGCATTGAACGATAAGCACGTTCGGTATCTGGAGAATTATCAGGAGAAACTAAAATGCTTCGGCCTCGAATCTACTTTTCTGCGAGGGGAGGAATTATTTTCAGAGATTAAATCTCCAAAATTTTTGGCTGGTTTGAACATTCCTCATGGCGCGATTCTCAACCCGGCTAAACTTGCCCGCGAAATGAAACGGGTGGTTGAGGAGGTCGGTGTCGATGTTCGGGAGCGGACAGTCATTACTCGAATAACCCCAGGGAAAATAAACCATGTGGATACAGAATTGGGAGAGATTCGCGCCCCGATCCTGGTTATGGCTTTGAATGCCTATGCCCATAAACTTGGTTTTTTCAAGAACCGTGTATTTCCGATCAACGTTTTTCAGATTGCCACTGAACCTCTCAGTCAATCACAGTGGGATTCCATTGGGTGGCATAATCGTCAGGGTCTGTATGACATGCGGACAATGTTCAGCTATCTGGTGTTGACTCCCGATAAACGGATTGTAATGGGCGGCTCGGGAGGTGAATATTACGACAACGATGCCCTTTGCGCTGGGAATGACAAATGCGCAACCGAGCGAATTCTCAACGACCTCTTTGCCTTCTTTCCTCAATTGGAGGGAATAACAATTGAACATGCCTGGGGTGGTACGACTACTTTGACACTGAGTGAAACTCCTTCGGTGGGCACAATGGGTGATCATCGAAATATCTATTATGGGGTGGGTCTGAGCGAGGGTGTTCCAACCACGCAAACCTTCGGCCGGATCATTAGTGACCTGATGGCAGGAGAGGTAAATGATTTCACCAATCATTATGTCGTGAATCACCGGCTTCCGTATGCCGGATCCTCACGGTTGCGCGGGATATTTGGGCCTGTTGTTAAATGGCATTGGGAGAATAATGGATAATTAGATATGGATATCCCCAAAGATAATTCAGCTAGAAATCCCCTGAATCCTGCCGATTGCCCACTTTGCGGGGAACCTAACCGTTGCGCCATGGCTGCTGATCCAAACGCAACGGAGTGCTGGTGTGAATCTGTAACATTCCCGGATGAATTATTGGCGCAAGTCCAGCATGACGCCGTTCGAAAAACTTGTATTTGCCAAAAGTGTCTCGAAGATTTTCAAACTTCTCATTCCGAATTTGATCTCCCGTCATAGTTTCTAGCAAGGAAAGGATATGGTCACGAAAACACCCGATATTTTCCCATTTGTTTCCCCAGTCAAAGCTGAGGTATTGACCTTGGCTGAATTGGAGATTATTCAAGGAAAAACGCTACACCTTTTAGAAGATGTTGGCGTGCATTTCCCCTCTTCTCGCGCTCTGGATATTTTTGCTGAGCATGGCGCTCAGGTTGACCGTGAGACTGAAATTGTGCGCCTGCAACCCGAATTAGTGAAAGAGGCCATGTCTACTGCGCCGCGTAGCTTCACCCTGGGTGGGCGTGAAGAGCGTTTCGATTTGGTTTTAGATGGTCGTGGGTCCTACCTATGTACCGACGGCACCGGGGTCCATGTGATTGATGTCGAAACCCGAGAAAAGCGCGAATCTCGCAAAGAAGACGTTGCCATGATGGCGCGTGTTTGTGATGCGCTGCCCATGGTAAGCTTCTTTTGGCCAATGGTCAGTTCGAAGGCCTATGGGCATACCGCACCGCTTCACAATTGCCATGCCGGCCTGACCAATACCTTGAAGCATGTGCGTGGGGCGACGACCGTATTTCCTCAATTAGCACCGTATATTGTGGAAATGGCCACCGTAGTTGCAGGAAGCACAGAAGCTCTCCGGGAGCGTCCCCCAATTAATGCCAACATCTGCACAATATCGCCATTGAGCCACGATACTCATGGTATCGAGAGCGCGCTGATCTATGCAGAAGCAGGCATACCAATCAGCTTCATGTCTATGCCAACCATGGGCTCCACTGCGCCAGCATCGCCTTTGGGCGCGATGATTATGGGTGATGCTGAAGTGATCAGCACCATGGTGTTGATCCAGCTTGCATTCCCCGGTGCGCCTGTTATGCACGCCATTTTCACTTCGCTGATGGATCCACGCACGGGGGGCTATATCAGTGAAGTTCCCACCCCCTCCTATGGTATGGCCAAACAGTTGGCTCATGCCTGGAAAGTGCCCTGTTTGGGTGGAGCCCGGGTCAGTGGTGACGCGCCTGAATTAGGGTGGCAATCTGGCTTTGAAGTTGGGCTTGGAGCGGGGATGATTGCTATGGCCGGTGGTGATATTTGTGGTGTGATGGGTCTGGTAGGAAGTGCTACCACCCTTTATCCTGAAGAGGTTATCCTCGATCATGATAGCGTCTATCACGTTTACGAGATGATCAACAATAAACGCTTTGATGAGATCGATTTGGCTTTGGATGTGGTTCGGGATGTGGGGGCTCGCAGCCATTTCTTGGCGCAGAAGCACACTCGAAAACACATCCGCAACTTCCGATTGTCTACCGTGCGCGGCCATCGTGGAATCGATGGACAACAACGAGATCCGCGAGAAGTCGCATTTGAAAAATTTAAGCAAATCGAGGCCACTCATCACCCGCAGCCGCTGCCTGATGAGGTTCTAAAGGAGTTAGAGAGGATATTATCTGCCGCGGAAAGGGAGGCTGAAAAATTGGCAGGCGTTTGAAAATCAAAGTGATAATTGGCTCCTCAGAAAAGAATCCCAACTGACTAGCTGTATGACAGTTGAGCAATTGACCCTTACAACTGTTTCTTACGCTGCCAAATTAACTTCCTACTTCTGTTGCTTTTTTGTCTGCTGCAGCCAAAATAATATCCAATTCCTTCAAAGTGCTTTCAGGCAGAGGTTCAGGGTGGTGATTTTTCTCAAGTGCTTTAAATTTCTCCAGCGCGATTTCTCTTGGTTCACGTAGACTTCCATTTTGATCATATTGATCGAAGTATGGTGAATAGTGAAAATCATGCATGTGGGTGCGGGTATGTTTCTGGCGCAAGAAATGTCCCCGAGGGCCTACTTCTTTGATCACTTCAAGGCTGACATCCAGATCCTTAACCTGAAATGCCTTATAAGTTTCATAGACATTCATGGCGATCTCTGCATCCAGCACAATCTGTTCGGGATAAAGGGTTGTGGATGAATCTAACAAACCTAGATAACCGCATAACTCTCCACCCGCCAGGGGGATTTGCACGCTCCCAAAACTCGCATCAAAAGCAGATTGCCAACTGATTTCAGGTGCATCACTGGTTAATGACCCGCCCCCCAGGCTGGGTACGCCCCAGGCATGAGCCATTTGAACGGCGATAAATCTCACCGGCAAGGGCATTTTTGCCAGATAGCCTCCCGTTCGGGGATTCATCAACGAGGTGATGATCGAATGAAAAACAGGGGCCCCCGGAAAGGCCAGTTGCATCAAAACCATCGCACTGACAGATTCGGCATCTCCTTGCACAATGGCTCCTGGAACGGACGCCGGGGCCGTTGATCCCATGTTTGGCATGGCCATAAAGCTGATAGGAATTCCGGCCTCGGCATAGATTAGGGCTGTTTCAATGCCATGCCCGTCATGACCCAGGGGTGGAATGCTACAGATATTGGCGCAAATGGGGGGGCGTTTCCGACGGTCGGACTCGCTGCCGGAAACGACAGTCGCCATTTCGACCAGGTAAGGGGCTAACTCAGGATAGACTGTAGTACCCCCGCGGACATGTTTTAGGGTATTGGTTAGCCCGGCATGACATTCATGCAAAGGAGCGGTGATGCCAAAATCTTGGGCGCTGACTGATGGCCAGAAGAAGCTCACCATTGGAATAGCATCCGCAACCCGAGCCATCATATCGACATCTGCTTTGCACGAGGCCCGTTTTTGGCGAGTTTCCAGATCGATTACATGCACCCCGCAACCATCGGTTGTTAAGTATGAACAACTGCCATCAAGCGTTAAATCAAATCGTGATTCACGCCCTCCAAGAACAATCGTTCGCGGTGCGGTTGCCATAGCGGTATCCACCAAATCTGGGGGAATGCGAACGATTTTCGAATTCCAATCCACATGAGCGCCATGATCATTGAATATTGATAAAGCCATATTGGAGGGGTAATATACCCCAACATCGGCTAACAACTGATACGTCCCTTTTCGGAGTGTATCAATCTCAGATGGATTTAATATGTCAAGTTTGTTGTGGGAGGATATCGAGATGATGTCAGGTGTTTGGGAACATTTTGCCATGTTATTTTTCCTCCATGGATTGCAGTGATTGTCTATTTTATGTTTCGTGTGGGTTGCCAACGTTTTGTTAAGAGATATAACAAGTCTTTAGAAAGACCCACCTTAGAAAGACGGCAAAATAAAATTATTCCCGTAGACTTAATTCTTGTTCTGCCGCTTCAATAATACGAGTTATTTCACTTTGTTGGGATTTGCTCAAGGGGTCGGGGTGGTGATTCTCCAAAATCCAGTCGGTTCTTTCTCTGGCAACTTCCAGTGGGTCGCGATAACTGCCGCTTGAATCTGGAACATTAACAACCTTTGAAAAACCAAATTTTCGGAAATTTTCGCGAGTGTGCTTTTCCCCAAGAAAATGACCGCGCGGTCCTACTGTCTGAATGATATCCAGGGCCATTTGGTCTGGGCTGGTATCTATTTCTGTCAAAGAATCGCGAACATTATTAAATATTTCCGTATCCAACACCAAAGCCTCTGGATATAGCAAGGTGCTGCCTCGCAGCAATCCTATTCCACTGCCAGTTTCCGCGCCACATAAGGCGCCCAGCAACTGACTCTTGCCGCCTGCCATGCCATTTTCCCACCCCAGCCCATGGGCGTCCGAACCACCACCACCCATTCCAGCCAATGTTGGCACACCCCACATATGTGCCAATTCAACACCAATGGCATATATATGACTGTTATGGCTATAATACGCGCCTGTGCGGGGGTGAGTCATGCCAGGCATAAAGGAGTGGTAAATCGGTGCACCGGGATACGCCATTTGGATCAAGACCATTGCGGAGACAATCTCGGCGTCACCTTGAGATATCGTCCCGGCAAGGGTAGCGGGACCCGTAGAACCAGTGTTAGGCATGGACATAAAGCCCACGGGGATTCCGGCCTCAGCTGCCACCAGTGCGGCATCCATACTTTCAGCATCCATAGCCAACGGGGCAATCGTGCAAATCAGCAAAGAGAGGGGAGGCCGCTCTCGCATTTGCGCTTCGCTGCCCGCCACTACTTTTGCCATTTCCACTGCATAACGAGTCGTAATTTCGTCTACAAGAGTTGGAGTCTGGACGTGTTTGAGGGTATTGTTGAAGGCAGCATCCAATTCATGCAATGAGGGAGAAACGGGATGATCTTGCGCGCTGACCATCGGCCAATAAAAACTGATCGAAGACAAATAATCGGAAATTCGGGCTGATTTGGCCACATCATCTTTGACAGAAGCGCGCAGATTTCGCCTACCATAATCGATGGTTTGTGTTCCAGTTCCATCCGTCGCTACATGTGTGCATCTCCCCGACAAATCAAGATCGAAGGCCTCGGTCCTTCCCCCCATGGTGTAGTAACGCGGCGCATGAGAAAGCGCCTCCTGGATCACGTCCGATGGCAATTTCACGACCTGCGTGTCAAAATCTACTTTAGCCCCATGTTCCACATAAATTTTCAGGACTCGATCTGAAGGACAGTGAAAGCCTGTCTCCTCCAAGATTGTATAAGTATTTGATCTAAATTTTTCCAACTGCTCATCACTGAGCATACGTATTCGATAGGGTGGAACAATGGGCGCTAATTTGGGTGTTTCGCTAGCCATATCTTCTCCAAAAACAATATCCTTGTCTGTTTATATGCAATCTAATCGCATTTTTAAGCCTTTGCCCAAAAATCATTTTGAAGAATTATCTCATTCTCCAAGAATTTGCCTTCTCGGATCCACCTCATTGGAATTGGTGGCGTAAGCGCTAAGGATTCTTGTCAGAAACGAATCAAAGAATTGTTTTTGGCATCCTCAATGTGTTTTTTCATAATTTCTTGAGCTCCCTGTTTGTCTCGTCGCTTCAATCTTTCGACAATTTCGCAATGTTGTAATGCCGCCGCGGCAGCTACGTCGACCCTGGCAATTTGGGGATCATATCCAAGTACAAGTTCCAATTCCATTTGGAGTTTTTCTACCATGTTCGCTAATCGATTATTTCCAGAGGCCCGCGCAATTGTGAGATGAAACTCCAAATTCAAAGCATATCCACCCTCATACGACTGAGTTGCTATATCCGATTGCAAACCTACTACTAATTCTTGTTCCAAACGGCAATTTTCCTTCAATGACCAGATATCATCATCAGTCATTCTCTCCGCCGCCAAACCTATTGCTTCAACCTCAAGGAGACTTCTGAGGTGGAAGATTTCGAGCATATCATGAACCGAAAGAGATTTGACCTGATAACCAATTCTTGGGATAGGGTCAATTAAGCCTTCTGATGCCAAGATAACTAATGCTTCTCTTGCTGGTGTCACACCTACTTCAAAGGATTCACCCAATTCTTTAATGCTGAAAATTTTTCCGGATTCCAATTGTCCGGAAATGATGGCTTTTTTTATTGCCTGGTATGCTTTATCTTTTTTTGTTATGGAATTTGGCATGATTGTCTATCACACTCTTTATAATTGGCAATATTACTGATCACATCTCATGTTGAATGTTCATTGCGCGTGACGAAATGGAGCGCCATTTTAAATATATTATATAATATATTATGAGTGTATCTTAATGGTTCTTTGGGAACTTCCGTGGCGACCCCTAGATATGGGGGTAGAATAAGCC
>CAZVPR010000014.1:0-71043 GCA_964629085.1 uncultured Anaerolineales bacterium | reverse complement strand
CAAGCGTCGTAGCATGGATTACTCCTCTTCTCTCACAAAAGGGATGGGTTCAGAGAAATTTGTCTCGAACCCATCCCCGTGATCAAACTAGATATTTATTCGGATGAAATAGGCTTAGGGCCAAATGCGCTCGTAAGCACCAGCGTTCAGCTGAGATACGGAGATCTTCGGATCAGCACAGTCGCCGTATTCATTGCAGGTGATCGAACCGGTGATGCCTTCCATACCAGAAGTGGCATAGAGGCAGTCACGCAGGGCCTGGCGGCCAATGTGTAAGTTGTCGCCATCCTCGACGCCAACTTCCTCGATGCAGGCAAAGATCATGTTAGCGGCATCGAAAGCGTGTGCGTGGAAGACTGAGATCGGCTTGGCACCGTATTTCTCTTCGTATTTGGCGATGAAATCTTCGTAAACGCCACCGGAGAAGGACAGATCGGGACCGGAGAAGTACATACCTTCGCCAGATTCACCAACTGCCTCAATAGCAGCATCGGAGATCATACCATCGGCAGCAGCCAAGATGGTTTCCTCAAGACCGGACACTTCCTTGGCCTGCTTGGTCAGGAAGCC
The DNA here is from genome assembly GCA_964629085.1 of uncultured Anaerolineales bacterium. Classification (GTDB taxonomy): domain Bacteria; phylum Chloroflexota; class Anaerolineae; order Anaerolineales; family UBA11858; genus NIOZ-UU35. The sequence goes on along the minus strand of CAZVPR010000014.1, from coordinate 70,473 downwards.
ACCTTCAGCGGTGAAGACCGGGTAGTAGAGGAATTCTGGCGGACCGGCAGCGGCAACGGCGGAAAGCACCGGGCGCATATCGGTATCGCCTTTGTTGACGGCGGTGAATTCAACGATGGTTCCACCAATCTCCTCGAAGGAGGCGGCGAAAACAGCGGCAAGACCCTCAGTATAGGGATCGCCATCGTGGATAGCTGCGGCGGTGCTTACACCCAAAACTTCGTAGGCAAACTCAGCCATAGCCTTACCCTGCACCTTGTCGTTATGGGCGGTGCGCAGGTAGCCAGGATTGAAGGCGCTATCGGGGTCAGTCAGCGCAGGAGCTGTGTTGGAGGGTGAGACCATAGCATAGCCAGCCTCAGATACAACCTCAGACATGGGCACGCCAGCGCCAGAGCAGCTGGTGCCAACTACGGCAACGATGGTGGGATCAGAAACGATCTTCTGTCCGGCGGCCTGTCCACCTTCGGCGGAGCAGCCGTCATCTTCAGCCTGCAGTTCGATGGGATGGCCGAAAAGTTCGCCCTTGAAGTCAATGGCGATTTCGACACCATACTGTGAGTCAGTACCCAGGTCAGTGTTGGGGCCAGAGATAACCAGCGCAGAAGCAATGCGCACTGGCTCATCGGCGCCATAGGTCACACAACCAATGGGATCTTCACACTCAAATGCAGGACCACCACATGCGGCCAAAATCAGACCGGCAATGGCCAGCAAACCAAAAATAAATAAACTTCGCTTTGTCATACTTCTTCCTCCTCGGAAAGGATGTAAATCATAGGTTTTTTGTTTGGTTTCCGGGAATTGCATTAATTCGTATACTATTTACTGCTTGCCTCCTTTCGTAAAAAAGAAACATTAATTTGGGAAACTTTCAAGTCGCTAATAAATTCGAAAAGCGCGGCTCGCGACCACCCCAAACTATACAAGGTGATTTTACAAGTACGAAAATAGATGGTCAAGTGAGCAGATTTGGCTTTTATGAATTATTTATTCTTCTGACTGTAAAGTAATTCTTCTCGATTTCGGAGATCTGTATTGCGCAATTTTAGTGAGATATCCGCGGCTAAATTGAACATTAGTCGATATCCCAGTCTTGGATGAGCTTCACAAAGTTGATGGAGTTTGTCGCTTTTAATCACAAGCAAATTTGTATTTGCCTGAGCTGCTTTGGCCGTAGCTGAGCGCAAACCTTGGTCAACAAGGGCTATTTCCCCAAATGATTGGCCTCGTCGCAATGTGGCAATTGTCACTAAGTTGGATTTTTTATCAAGCTTGGTACTAACAAAGGAAGGGTTTATCAGAATATGGATTTCACCACGAGTTATAACGTAAAGCTCTTTACTATTTGTGTGCTCGTATTGTGTGCTCGTAAAAAACAATATCACTTGTGTTGTATGTCCTCTCTTGGCATAAATTGGCTACGAGCTCAAGTTCCGTTAGGCTGAGGTTATAAAAAATATCAGCTTGCTTTAGTGAGTTGATTAAAGCGCTCATGGATTAATCTCCTGCGATTTAGCATAGCATAAAACGGGAGAAAGTTCAAATTTCAAAAGAAATGAGATTTCTCTTGGAGAATTTTTGGCCGGGCGTGGTCAAAATAGTGGTGTTAAAATCCATAAAAAGTTAGCATCCTGAGCAGCCCGAAAAGATATCGGGCGTATCGCGCCTTGCGTCCTTACGGGAAGGGTGCGATTTGTATAACATCACCCCCTCGATACGCGTTGTCCACTCTCGGGATGCATTCCTAACACCACGAAAAGCACCACCTCCGTTTTGGCCTTGGACAACTATGAAAATGCTATTCATGGTACAATTGTTCTTTTGATGGAGACAAACAACGCGCAAGCTTCGCCCGCGCCGCCACGTATTGTGACGGCCTTAATAACCGGATTTGATGCGATAACGAACCACATTGCCCTGATTATATTCCCCATTGGGTTGGATCTTTTTATTTGGCTGGCACCTCGCCTACGACTGAAGAATCTTATTGAAGCCTGGATGCAGGTCGTATTACAACCTGTTGCTGAAATGCCAGAAATGGTAGAAATCATGTCTGGTGCAGAAGAGATTTGGATGATGATGGCGGAACGTTTCAATTTGCTAATTACTCTGCGATCTTATCCTGTAGGAATTCCAAGCCTAATGGTTTCAACCCTTCCATTAGCCATTCCAGGTGGTGAGCCCGAATTATTGGAAATATCTTCAGTTGGCGGCGCATTATTAATTGCTGGCCTGCTTTCTTTTTTGGGCTTGATCGTAGGCGCATTGTATTTTTCAATGGTTGCGAGAGCGGCCATTGATGATGAGATCAAATTGGCGCAGAGGTTTAGGGAGTGGCCCAGAGTTAGTATTCAGGTGATTTTGTTGGGGCTGGTGTGGTTTATCCTGTTTTTGGGCGTCAGCCTCCCGGTGAGTTGTGGAATATCGTTATTGGCGTTGACAGGTATTCCTGTCGGACCGGCAGCGGTGTTAGTATTTGGTACTTTGCTGCTTTGGATAATATTTCCACTCTTATTTTCTCCACATGGCATCTTTTATCGGTTTGACAATGCCTGGGCGTCCATTCGCAGAAGTATTCAAATCACTCGATTGACACTTCCTAATACGGCTTTGTTCTTTGTCAGTGTAATGTTAATGAGTCAATTGTTTGATATGTTGTGGCGTATTCCCCCAGAAAATTCCTGGCTCACGTTAATTGGAATTGTTGGACATGCTTTTATTGCCACCGGACTACTATCGGCAAGTTTTGTATTTTATCAACAAGCCGATCAGTGGGTGCAAAGCATTTTGGAAAAATCGAATAAACTTTGATTGGGACAATATTAAATTAATTTAACTGTATTGTGATTGGAGGCTTTGATGACAGAAAATAATAACCTGTCATATGAGGCAAAAGATATTCAAGTTTTGGAAGGATTGGAAGCAGTCCGACGTCGACCCGGTATGTATGTCGGTGGTACCGATATTCGAGCCTTGCATCACCTGGTTTATGAAGTTGTTGACAATTCCATCGATGAGGCTCTGGCTGGATACTGTAATTCAATTGAGGTCATCATCCATGAAGACAGCAGCGTGACAGTAACCGATAATGGCCGAGGTATTCCCGTTGACATTCATCCTGAGCGTGGGAAGTCTGCGCTGGAACTGGTCATGACGGTATTGCATGCCGGCGGAAAATTTGGCGATGGCAGCTATAAGGTTTCGGGTGGTTTGCACGGTGTCGGCCTCTCCGCTGTGAACGCTTTGTCCGAATGGTTTGAAATAGAAGTAAGGCGAGATGGCAAAGTTTATTCGCAAAGGTATGAGCGCGGCCACCCAGTAACAGAATTGCAAGTCATTGGAAAAGCTAAGAAAAACGAGACGGGCACTCGCCAGACATTCAAATTCGACGACACGATTTTTACAGGTGACATTGATTATCGTTTTAATACATTGATGCAGCGATTTCGTGAAATGGCATTCGTCACCCGCGGGGTCAATATTCATTTGAATGACGAGCGACACGACCGTGAAATGACATTCTATTTCGAGGGCGGCATCACCTCATTCGTACGGTATTTAAATCGCAACCGAAAGACCCTGCACCCTGTTGTGCATGTCGAAAAAGAAGTTGACGACGTGACCGTCGATGTGGCCTTCCAATATACCGATGCCTATGCAGAATCGATTTATGCTTTTGCGAATACAATCAACACTGTTGATGGTGGTACTCATCTTACCGGTTTACGTTCAGCGATCACGCGTGTAATCAACGATTATGCGAAAAAACAGAAACTGCTCAAAGATGAAGACCCCAACTTCAAGGGTGACGATACCCGTGAAGGTTTGACGGCCATCGTGAGCATCAAGCACCCAGACCCCCAGTTTGAGAGCCAGACTAAAGTCAAGCTGATGAACCCCGAAGTTCAGTCGATCACTCAGCAAGTTGTAAATGATGCCTTCGGAATGTTCCTGGAGCAAGATTCTCGGGCTGGAAAAACCATCGTGGAGAAATGTCTCACATCGGCCCGGGCGAGACGAGCCGCTCGAAAGGCGCGCGATCTGGTGATCCGCAAATCTGCCTTAGAAAGCCTGACCTTACCTGGAAAACTAGCCGATTGCTCAGAGCGCGATCCAGAAAAAACCGAACTCTACATCGTTGAGGGTGACTCGGCTGGCGGTTCTGCCAAGCAGGGACGCGACCGACATTTCCAGGCCATCCTTCCATTGCGAGGCAAAATCCTCAACACAGAGCGGGCACGCTTGAATAAGATTCTGAATAATAATGAAGTCAAAGCTTTGATTTCTGCTTTGGGAACCGGGATTGGTGAGGGATTTGACCTCGAAGGGTTACGCTACGGGCGAGTGATCATCATGACGGATGCCGATGTTGATGGCTCACATATCCGTACCCTGTTGCTAACTTTTTTCTTCCGTTACATGCAGCCATTGATCGAATCGGGCCATCTTTATATTGCCCAGCCGCCTTTGTATCGCGTAAGTTATCGCAAGAAAATTCACTACGCATACACCGAAGCGGATAAAGATGCTATCTTGAAAGATTTGGGCGTGACCGATGATCGGGTAAATCTTTCTCGATACAAGGGTTTGGGCGAAATGAATCCTCTACAGTTGTGGGAAACAACCATGGACCCCGATACGCGTACTCTTCTGCAAGTTTCGATTGAAGACGCAACAGTTGCAGATAGAACTTTTGATATGTTGATGGGATCGGCTGTACCCCCACGTCGACGATTTATCATCACGCATGCCCAAGAAGTGCGCAATTTGGATATTTAATTCAGGTTGCTTCAAGATTTCGAGCTGGTACTGCCTCCTGTGAGATTTAAAATGATATTGCAGGAGGTTTTTGTTTCAGTTGTACTTATTTTTAGACTGGAATGCGATATACTTTATGATGACTGACAAACTTGTAGGTTCCAGCAAAAACAACCGATAGTAAAATAATCGAGGCTAATCTTTTTTCCCGTGGGTAAACTATGAGTCTTGAGCGCGGCGCTTTATTACATAATAGATACCGGATATTAGACATCTTGGGTCAAGGGGGTATGGGTTCCATTTACCGGGCGGTGGATGACAATCTTGGCGTTGAGGTAGCTGTAAAGGAAAACCTTTTCACAACGGATGAATATGCCCGTCAATTCCGACGCGAAGCCACCATACTGGCTGGTTTGCGCCACCCAAATTTGCCGCGAGTTTCCGACCATTTTGTAATCGAGGGGCAAGGCCAGTACCTGATTATGGATTACATCGAGGGGGAAGACCTGCGTGAACGGATGGATCGCCTGGGAGTGATCCCTGAGGATGAAGCCATTGTTATTGGGGTGGCTATGTGTGATGCTCTTTCCTATATGCATTCACAAAATCCGCCAATTCTTCACCGTGATCTTAAACCAGGGAATGTTAAAATTACCCCGGAAGGCAAAGTTTTTTTGGTGGATTTTGGGCTTGCCAAAGTAGCTTTTACTGGCCAACGCACAACCACCGGTGCCAGGGCAATGACCCCAGGTTATTCTCCACCAGAACAGTATGGGGGCGCGCGTACAGATCACCGGTCTGATATTTATTCTTTGGCCGCAACCCTATATGCTTCAATGGCCGGAGTTGTTCCGGAAGATAGTTTAGCTCGAACTATGGAGCAAGCTGATCTGACGCCGCTCCGAAACCGAAATTCAGAAGTGACACGGCGATTTTCCAAAGTTATCGAAAAAGCATTGGCTGTCCACCCCGATGATCGTTATCAAACTGCCGATGAATTTAAGAACGCCCTCCTTGGTACTAGTTTTTCAGGCAAACGAAATCTGGTTGAACAAGGTGTTGTCAATCCATTAATGATCGAGGGGGAGGATGAAAGCCTGGGCTTGGATGACTCCGCGAAATTGGATCCAGATCAATCGGAACTTTTGGATTCGGCCCTGCTAAGCTCAACACAAATCGATGACGAATTTAGTCCAAAATCAAGGCCAAAGCCTAACCGAAGGCGTGGGTGCTCAACGGCGCTCTTGATGGGCTTTGTTCTGTTGATCATTGGCGTTGGAGTGGTATATCTGATCAATCCTGATTTACCAAATCAGATTTTTGGCGGAATTGAAATCGTGGCAACCCCGGGAGAAGAAGTCGAGAGTGAGTTAGTAAGTACCGAGACGGCTGTGAGTATCGCTGCCACGGACGTCGAGACTGCTACGGAAACTCCGACAGAGACCCTGCCGCCAACGGCAACTGAAACTGAAACAATGGTGCCCTCTGCGACTCCAACAATTTCAGTGACCCCAACCTCCGATAAGCCGCCAACCGTAACTCCTGAGGGAGGTGGTTTTGGGCAAATTGCATTTGCCTCGGATCGAACTGGAATTCCCCAAATCTGGATTATCAATGCCAATGGTACCGGACTAAGACAGGTTACCAATTCACAATGGGGGGCTTGCCAACCCGATTGGTCACCCGATGGCCAACGTTTGGTATTTATTTCTCCCTGTGAGGAAAACCAAGAGGTTTATGATACAGCCTCACTATTTATTATTAACGCGGATGGAAGTGGATTGGAAGAATTGTCTACCTCCGATGGCGGCGGCTTCGATCCAGCCTGGTCACCGGATGGAAAAACGATTCTTTTCACGTCCGTTAGGAATATTTTCCGCCCTCAGATTTTCAAGATCGATTTAGACACTCAAGAAGTAATTCGCCTTTCCGTCGATGATTGGCGTGATTCCCAGCCCGAGTGGTACCCTGATAGCTCTAAAGTATTGTTTGTGACCACGCGCAATGGTCCATATCAACTCTGGACGATGAATGCTGATGGATCAGAGCAAGTACGATTTTCAGCCAGCGGCGATCTTTGGGATACGCATCCGGCTTGGTCCCCGGATGCAAGTGTGATTTATTTTACACAGCGATCTCAAGGAGGCGTGCCGCGCTTGATGGGTGCACGTTATCCGGACGGGGGCACCGCAGAGTTTAAAATTTATCAGGTTCATGGGAGTATTCCAATGCGAGAGGCTGATATTTCCCCGGATGGTTATTGGTTAGCGTTTGAAAGTTGGCCCAAGGATTCTCAGCATGATATTTATATATTGACAGCTTCAGGTAGCGATCTTACACAGATCACAATCGATGAAGCCTTTGATTTTGATCCAGCTTGGCGTCCCATTGGGCCATAGTACGACTCGAAAATGCCGATCAACTAAACTCAAGTTCAAAGCTCCTATCCAAGATGGGAGCTTTTTTTATAATATCGAAAGTTTGCGCTCGATTATATCCATCAAAACAAATCCTTTGGAAATTTCACAAAAAATCATTATTTATGTATAATGATATTGTGACTGGGCATATAGTAAGGAGGATGTTATGACTATGGACGATAAGGGCAACGGTAGTGTTATTGTTGAGGCCACGAAACCGGCCAACGGTAAAGCGAAAATATCCAAAAAGAAATATTATGAAGAATTAGGCCGCTTGCAAATTGAATTGGTGAAGCTGCAAGAGTGGATCAAGCAAAAGGGCTTGCGCATAGTTGTATTATTTGAGGGCCGTGATGCGGCCGGTAAAGGGGGAGTGATAAAGCGTATTACTCAACGACTGAATCCTCGTATTGTCCGAGTTGTCGCATTGGGTACCGCTACTGAACGTGAAAAAACGCAGTGGTGGTTCCAACGTTATGTTGCTCAACTGCCTGCGGCCGGGGAAATGGTTTTATTTGACCGCAGTTGGTATAACCGGGCAGTGGTCGAGCCTGTCATGGGTTTTTGTACCGAACAACAATATCAGGACTTCCTTCGCTCCTGTCCTCAATTCGAGCGGATGTTGGTGCGGTCAGGAATTATTCTGATCAAATATTGGTTTTCAGTTAACGATGAGGTACAAGAACAGCGTTTCCGCGCTCGCAATATGGATCCGGTAAAGCGGTGGAAATTGAGCCCAATGGATCTTGAGTCTCGCCGAAGGTGGGTTGAGTATTCAATTGCCAAAGATAGAATGTTTGCTGCTACAGACCTCAAGCAGGCGCCCTGGTATGTAGTGAATGCTGATATCAAACGTCATGCGCGATTGAATTGTATCCGCCATTTACTCAGCCTGATTCCCTACGAAGACCTTTCGCCCGAACCAATTGCTTTGCCGCCTCTTCCAAAGGCGAGCGGATATGTACGTCCACCTATCACAGACCAGACTTTTGTGCCGGAAGTATATCCTTAAGCATCGAATGTCAAGATGGCCTGGGAATTGGCCAAAATGGAATCAAAAAGCAGAGAGCTGGATATAAACCGCATACTCTCTGCTTTTTTTGAATTGTGGGCCAAGATTAGTTGTACGAAGAGTTTTGCGCCCTTTTGATGAACCAGTCTTGTGAAGATATACTTTTTTCATCATCTCTGGGGGTAAGTTGAATAAAGTTGCCATCCTCGTCCATAGCATTTGCCTTGGTGTTGTCTATTAGGTAGGTTTCTAGAATTGTGTCTCTGATGTACCGAATCGTGTTGTCATCATTTATGGGGAAAACTACCTCGACACGGTTATCGAGATTCCGCGGCATCAAGTCTGCGCTTCCCATGTAAATTTCTTCCTTGCCGTCATTCTTGAAATAATAAATTCGACTGTGCTCAAGAAATCTTCCAAGAATACTTCTAACGCGAATGTTATCGCTCAACCCTTCGATTCCGGGCCGCAAACTACACATGCTTCGACAAATAAGGTCAATTTGAACTCCTGCCTGCGACGCCTTATAAAGCTCTTTGATCATACGTTTGTCGACTAAGGCGTTCATCTTGAATATTAGATGACCCTGTCTGCCGTTGAGATGATGCTGGGTTTCGCGCTTGATCAAATCAATCAATCGCCCTCTTAACTCGAGAGGGGCTACCAACAGTTTGCGAAAATCCCGTTGCGATGAATAACCCGTAAGATAATTAAATACATCTGTGGCATCTGCTCCAATTTCTTCGTCACAGGTGAACAAGCCAATATCTTCATAAAGTTTAGCAGTTACATGATTGTAGTTTCCGGTTCCAAGGTGCACATAGCGGCGAATGCGGTCATTTTCTTGTCGAATTACTAATGTGATCTTGGAGTGTGTTTTCAAACCCAGCAATCCATAGGTTACATGGACACCCTCTCGTTCAAGTTTTTTCGCCCATTCAATATTACTCTCTTCATCGAACCGAGCTTTTAATTCAACCAGAACTGCAACTTGTTTGCCATATTCTCGTCTTGCTCGAAGCAATGCACGAACAATGGGGGAATTTCGCCCAACTCGATACAGAGTTTGCTTGATTGCCAAAACATTGGGATCCCTAGCCGCTGTGTGGAGAAACATAACCACAGGATCAAAAGAATCGTAGGGATGATGAAGCAGAATATCTCCTTGACGGATGGCGGCAAAAATGGAACCATCAGAGCTATCAAATTTCAATTTATTGGGAATGTTATGAATGAACGGCTTGTATTTCAGGTCAAAACGATCCACATTGTTGAGCTCGAATAGGTCACTCAGGCCCAAAGGTGTATCAACTTTATAAACATCTTTGGGGTCCACCCGCAAGTTTTCGATCAATATTTGCATGATGTAATTAGGCATATCTTTATTTACAGAGAGCCTGACCACATCACCAAAGCGCCGGTTGCGCACGTTCTCTTCCATTGCCTCGAGCAAATCCATCGCTTCCAGTTCTTGAATTGCCAGGTCAGCGTTTCGAGTTACTCGGAATGGGTGAACCTCGAGTATAGCCATTCCAGGGAATAATTGGTCAAGATGGCGGGCAATGAGTTGGTCCAACCAAACAAAATAGTGGTGATGGGGAACTGTACCATCCTTTTTAACGCCACCGGATGACCTTTTAATAGGGTAAAGACGTGGCAAGGAAGATGGCACTTTCACTCGAGCGAAATGTTGGTTCCCTGCTTTATCTTCAATAAGCACAGCCAGGTTGAGGCTTAAATTTGAAATATGCGGAAATGGGTGCCCAGGATCAAAGGCTAATGGAGTTAAAACGGGGAATACAATTTCGTTGAAATAACTATCGGCTTTCGCCTGCTGCTTTACTGTGAGTTCATCGTAATTGAGGATATGTACACCGTTCTCACTAAGCTCAGGAAGTAGTTCATTATGAAGATGATTACGAACATCTTTCATCAAATCCGAAGCACATTTGCGAATTTCTGCTAATTGTTCTGCTGGGGTTCTTCCATCGATCGAGAGTTTTAAAACACCGGCTTCGTTTTGCATCTTCAGCCCGCCAACTCTTACCATGAAGAATTCGTCGAGGTTTGATCCTACGAACGCCAGGAATTTGGATCTTTCAAGAATGGGGTGTCGCTTATCTCGAGCCTCAGCAAAGACTCTTTCTTGAAATGCAAGCATGCCAAGTTCGCGGTTAATATAATATGTGGAATGACCAAGGTTAAATTTCTTTTGGGATGTTTCAGCAACTTCGGTGTCAGATAATACTTCAATTTCCATAGGATGCCTTTATGAGGATCGAAATACTATTTTTTCTTTTTGTTTTTTTTATTTTTTTTCTTTGACTGTTTTTTCTCTTTGATCTTTTTGGATTTCTTTTTAACTTTTTGGGTGTCCTTTTTTTTCTTTTTTTGTTTTCCCTTTTTTAATGTTTTCTGTTTTTTCTCTTTTTTCTTTTTTTGCTTGGGTGATTTTTCTGCTTTCTTGCTAGCTTTTTTCTTCTTGATTTTTTTGCTTGGTTTCCCGTCTTTTTTGAATTCGTCTAGGGGTACGGTCTCAACTACAACCACCATATTGTCGGGATCAAAAAAATCTGCCAGGGATGGGACGGGGGCATTGTATGCAATAGTTTCTGTATTCCCACTTTTATCCAGTTCCTCGGTTTGCGGCTTATCTTGAATTCCCAAGGGCGGTCTGTAAAAATCAGCTAGTGTGGGTACTGGAGGTGGGTGATAAGTGATTTCCATTACCGGAACTTCAGGCTCAAAGTTAATCGTTGCTACTTCAATCTGTTCAAGTATTTTCGGACCGATTCCATTGATATCCAGAATTTTCTCTCTATCATCCCCCAATTGCTGAATCAATTCTCCTACATTATGAAATCCATTTTGCTCGAGCATAGATGTGATGTGGTTTGGGACATTGAGGGCAGCAATAGGAGAATGGAATGCCTCATCAGGAATTTCATGATTATTTTCACTATTGTTTTGGTGGTCATCCATGGCCAACTCCTCCAGCGAATCCAAATTGATTATTCAAATAGTATATATACTATATTTGTTCTGAAGTCTTGCGTCAATATCCAAATACGAAAATTTGTGGTTATTTTCCTGAGATTATTTCTCATTCCATTATAATGGTAATACTTATCAATAAGGGTCAATTTTCTTGAAAGGGCAATTATATATGAACTATGCTAATCGGCCGTCCGAAAGTATCGAAATTTCGTTGAATGATTTTATGTCGGAGGCTGGTCGAAAGATTCTGCGGTTTCATTTTCAGCGCATGGTATCACATGAGAAGGGGACGAAATTAGGGGAAGACATTGAAGAACTTCATGATATGCGAGTATCTTCCCGTCGAATACGTGCTGCCCTGCGCATTTTCCGCCCTTTTTATGTCAAAAAAGAAATAAAACCATTTAGCAAAAAACTGGGGAAAACGGGTCGAATTCTTGGGGTGGTTCGGGATATGGATGTGTTTTTGGAGAAACTGTCAATTGATATTGATGAAAACCCAAACTTAATATCGAAGGATTTAGAAGCTTTTCAGATATATTGGCAAAATGAGCGGGAAAATTTTCAATTGGATTTGGTCACATATTTGAATTCTGATTTTTACTTGGATTTTAGGCGTGATTTCAAAGTTTTTACCGAAACGCCATTTTGGGTGGCGCGGAAAAATCGGAGAGAATACTTACATTCAAGGGTGCCTGGAATTATCAAAATGTACTTTGCTCAAGTAAAAGATTTCAATACTGAAATCGGGGCTGCGAATTTGGAGGAATACCATAGGTTGCGGATTCGGTTAAAAATTCTGCGATATACATTGGAATTTTTTAGAGATGTTCTCGATCCGGGATATGAGCAAATCATTGATGCGATAAAACCAATGCAAGATCACCTAGGTGATTTAAATGATGCCTGGGTGGCACGTGGATATATTTCCCAATTTATTGAGAAAGGAACGTCTGGTTCTAAAGATGTATCTGTGAAAATCGGTTTGGATTCTGGAATTCAAGAATACCTGAGCTTCAAACAAAATCAACTTGAAGAATTACGCCAATCAGTTCCTTCAGTCTGGAAATTCTATTTAGAAGACCTGCTTGAGGAAAAGATATCAGAGTTGATTTCTAAACCGTTGTTGAATTAGGAAATTAGCCTGGGTTTCCAAAGATTTATTAATTTTCCTTCAAATTCCAGGTTAAGTTCTGACCAATCCTGACAGTCTAATGAAATGTAAGCTATGGCAGCAGTGGGCATGTGGACATATTCGTCGCAGATGGAATAAAGGAAATGATTCATATCTGGATTGTGTCCAACGATCATCGGAAGTTCAATTTCAGTTTCGAGCCCCTGCAATATCCCTAAATAGGTAGATACATCCGAGTGGTATAGATCATCGAAATATTGCTCATCCCCCTCAAAATCACAAGTGGTCAGAAGGTATTTTACGGTTAATTGAGCGCGATTCGCCGTAGAACACAAGATAACATCGGGAATTAAATCATGCTCATTTAAAAAGTTACCCATTCGTGGAGCATCTCTTATTCCACGTTTGTTCAAAGGGCGCTGGTGGTCTGAAAGGGATGCATCTTTCCAACTTGATTTCGCGTGTCTCATCAATAATATGTGTTTCATGGGACATACCTTTCATTAAATATCTTTAGTTTCTTCGCAAAAATATTATAATCCATCGAAAGTACCTATAATGGGCGTGGCAGTGGTTTATTGGTATAATACCTGGTAACAAATTCAGAATATTTGTTTTGATTTAATGAGCAAAAAAGGAGAAATCCGATGAAAAAGAATAAAATGCTTATAATGGCAATATTTGGAGTGCTGATAATTGCGGGAATGGCTTTTACATCCGTAATGGCGAATGGTACAAGCACCTTTAAAGTAACTAATCTTACGAATCGAGATGTATACGTCGAAGTTTATGGCTATGAGGATGCGGACTATGGTGGTTGGGGAACAGATTTATCGGATCCGGATGGTGACAGTGATAGTTCAGCAGCGAAGCGGTTTTTTGTTGGGGCAGGCGGCACGGCTGAAGTTGAACTAGATTCTGACGATACCTTCTATTACAAATACCTGGCCTGTGGACAACTATTTGATGCCAAACTTGTAATGAAGGAAAATGTAAGTATCACTATTTATCCTTGCGATTCTATTCCAACTGTTATGCAGGTAAAAAATCATTTGGCGGAAACTGTCACATTAAAAATTACGGGATATGCGGAAAACGAATTTGAGATTGCACCCGGATTTACTATTGTTAAGGTTTACTCTGGATTAAATACCTATAATTACGATGCCTGCGATCAAGATTTCAATGGAGTTGTTGATATTTTAGCTTCTGGAAAGACACAATTTTTCTTGCGCAGTTGTGAGTGGCACGCCAGTCCGGCACGTGTGCATGGAGAACCGAATCCAGTGAATTTTCACATTATCAACCACGCCTCATTCCCAATGATTTTGACGTTAATTGGACCTGAAAATTATCTAGTCACAGCCAATCCTGGTAGAAATACCTTCCAGCTTGTAGGGGGGAGCTACGAATATAATTATTACATGGATTATCAAAACATTTCTGGTGGATTTTTCGTTCCACAAACAGGCAATGGCAATGTGGTGTTTAGCCCGGAATATACAATCGACTATGGAGTTGTTGAATCTGAATTTGAGTAGGATTTCTAAGAGGATAGCTTTATGCTCACCATGCAAATTGTGTGGTGAGCATTTTTGTTTATGTGACATCTATCCCTTTTAGTTGTCTGACAATTGACATTTTGTTAAATTGTTGTTAAACTAAATTTGTCAGACAATTGGTCGTACAGATTATAGAAAAAATTAATTGCCACGCGGAAATTTAGTGATTGAGAGAATCGATGGCTACACTTTTGATCCGAAATGCGCATATTCTAGTTACCATGGACGACCATCGCCGTGAGATCGCGGGCGGTGGTCTTTTTATTCGGGATGGTTTCATCGAAAAGGTAGGAACTACTGAAGAATTGCCGCAAGAAGCCGATGAGATTCTTGATCTGGATGATCATATCGTTTTACCTGGCCTGATCAACACACATCACCATTTTTACCAAACCTTAACCAGAGTTGTGCCGGTAGCCCAGGATGCAAATTTGTTCAATTGGTTGAAAACTCTTTATCCCATTTGGGCCCGCATGACTCCAGATCATATTCAGATTTCAACAAAGACAGCCCTGACCGAACTGGCTCTATCGGGTTGTACGACAGCATCTGATCATTTATACCTGTTTCCCAACGGTTCAAAACTAGACGATGAAATTTTGGCTGGGCAGGAAGTGGGGATGCGGGTACATGCCTCGCGTGGATCCATGAGTTTGGGTGAAAGCAAAGGCGGGTTACCTCCGGATAGCGTGGTTGATGATGAAGAGACAATTTTGAAGGACAGTCAACGACTTATCGAGCAATATCACGATCCCAATCCAGGTTCGTTTACACAAGTGGTTTTGGCGCCTTGCTCACCGTTCAGCGTGACCGGCGATTTGATGCGCCAGTCAGCGGCACTGGCTAGAGAGTATGGAGTCCACCTGCACACCCATCTGGCCGAGACGCAGGACGAAGAAGAATTCTGTTTGCAAAAGTTTGGCCATCGCCCTGTTGCTTATATGCAGGAAGTCGATTGGGTGGGTGATGATGTCTGGTTTGCCCACTCCGTACATGTCAACGAGGAAGAAATCGGCGTATATGCCCGCACAGGTTGCGGCGTGGCGCACTGTCCAACCTCCAACATGCGCCTCGCATCAGGAATAGCGCCGATATTGGAAATGCTCAGCGCGGGGGTAAAAGTTGGGGTCGGAGTGGATGGTTCTGCCAGTAATGATGGTTCTAACATGCTTGAAGAGGTGCGCATGGTCAAAATGGCAGCACGCGTGCGTGCTGGGTTGATGGGCGCTTCACTTTCGGGTGACGATGCCCCGCCTCTGATGACAGCCCGACAGGCTTTGGAGTTAGCGACGCGCGGCAGCGCTTCGGTATTGGGCCGTGATGATCTGGGTTCCCTGGAACCTGGAAAAGCAGCAGATTTCTTCGCATTGAATTTGAACCGAATCGATTACGCTGGGGCACTTCACGACCCCGTTTCAGCTGTCATATTCTCGGCTCCGGTAAGATCGGATTATACGGTTGTCGGCGGCAAATTTGTGGTTAAAGCCGGCGAGATGGTTACTGTAGATGTTTCAAACTTAATTAGCAATCACAATCGGCTGGCTATGCAGCTACTTGAGAGATGAATTAATGACTGCCAAAGAAATTACGCAACGCACACAAAAATTGGTCGATGTGGCCAAGGGACGCGCAAAGGCTGATGTCGTCATTCGTAATGGACAATGGGTTAGTGTTCAGTCTGGCGAGATCATTGAAAATACGGATATTGCTATAAAAGGTAAAAGAATTGCCTTTGTGGGGCCAGACGCGTCTCATACCATTGGTGATGATACACAAATTATTGATGCAAAAGGGCGCTATTTGGTGCCAGGATTGCTCGATGCGCATATGCATGTTGAATCGGGGATGGTTACCGTTACTGAGTTTGTGCGTGCGGTTGCCCGCCGGGGAACGACTGGCATGTTCATCGATCCGCATGAGATAGCCAACGTATTCGGCTTGAAAGGTGTCAAATTGATGGTCGATGAGGCTGCCGAACAACCCATCCATGTTTGGGTCCAGATGCCATCTTGTGTACCTTCTGCTCCTGGTTTGGAGACACCTGGGGCCAGCATCACCCCAGAAGATGTCGCTAAAGCGTTGACTTGGGACGGAATTATTGGTCTGGGTGAAATGATGAATTTCCCCGGTGTTGTAGCCAGCGATGAAAAAATTCATGCAGAAATGGCGCACACACGCAAAGCGAATAAAGTGATTGGAGGACACTTTGCCTCTTCCGATTTGGGTTTGGATTTTCATGCTTATGCTGCGGGAGGCGCAGAGGATGATCACGAGGGTACCCGCAAGGAAGATGCCGTTGCGAGAATTCGCCAGGGCATGAAGGTAATGATGCGATTTGGGTCGGCTTGGCATGACGTTGCTTCACAGGTTCGTGCCG
Organism: uncultured Anaerolineales bacterium; assembly: GCA_964629085.1. Lineage (GTDB taxonomy): Bacteria > Chloroflexota > Anaerolineae > Anaerolineales > UBA11858 > NIOZ-UU35. Next base: position 54,209 of record CAZVPR010000014.1, on the reverse strand, counting down.
TCATCGATGATGGCCTGGACCCGCGCCATTTCATATTGTGTACCGATGATTCACATTCGCAAACGCTGGTCGAAGATGGGCACATGGACCGCGTTGTGCGACACACCATCGCACAGGGATTAGATCCGATCATTGCCATTCAGATGGCGACGCTCAACGCTGCGGAACACTTTGGGGTCTCGCGCGATGTTGGCATGATCGCCCCAGGGCGCTATGCTGATGTTATTTTAGTTAGTGACCTCTCCAAATTCCAGGTCGAAGCCGTGCTTGCAAAAGGCCAACTTATTGCAGAAAAAAGTCAACTGCTTTTTGAATTACCAGAATTTAAATATCCGAAGTGGGCGACCAAATCCATCAAACTAGGCCATGAACTCAAATATTCCGATTTCAAATTGCACGCTCCGTCGGGGGGAACCTTTACCGCCAATGTGATTGGTGTCATTGAAAATCAAGCTCCCACCCGGCATTTGCGGATGGAAGTCGAAGGTAGAAATGGCGAAATTCGGGCAGACATGGGAAAGGATATTGCCAAAATTGCGCTGGTTGAGCGGCATAAAGGCACCGGCAATGTAACCGTTGGCTTAGTGCATGGCTTTGGTTTTTCAGAGCTTTGTGCGATTGGAACCACCGTGGCGCACGATAGCCACCACATGATCATTGTTGGTACAAATGAGCGCGATATGGCGTTGGCCGCCAACCATCTCGGGAAGATAAACGGCGGGCAGGTGGTTATCAAAGAGGGAGAAGTGATTGGGCAGGTGGAACTGCCGATTGCGGGGTTGATGTCTAACGAGCCTGCAGAAGTTGTTTCTAACAAAGCAGCTAAGGTATTAAAAGGTTTCCTTGAATGCGGTTGCCAGTTAAATAACCCCAACATGCAGCTCAGTTTGCTTGCGCTTGTGGTCATTCCTGAATTGCGGATTTCCGATTTGGGATTAGTCGATGTTAATAATTTCCAATTTATTTCCGTTTTGGATCGATAGATGGCGACAGGGAGAAAATGATGCCAGAATCTAACCTTTCTGAAAAATTGCACGCTCGTTTGGAAGCCATTATCTCGACGGCTCAGACGGGAGAACAATTGCCCTCTGAACCCAAGTTAGCCAAAGAATTGGGTGTGTCACGGGCTACCTTGCGGGAAGCCATGCGCACATTCGAGACTCAAGGATTTTTGCGGAGGCGTCAGGGTGTCGGGACATTTGTTGTGCGCCCCTCGCACGTAATTGAAAGTGGATTGGAAGTACTGCAGAGCATAGAAACACTAGCGGAAAAGATTGGCTTGCCTGTATCCATGGGTGAATGTGAAATCAAGACTTGTCCGGCTGATGAAAGTATCGCTAAGAATTTGAAAATTCCCATTAAAACAGATGTCCAGTGTATTTCTCGTGTGATTATGGCTGAGGGGCGACCGGTCGCCTTTTTGGTGGATACGCTTCGAGCAGGTTTTCTTGCTTCCGATGCTTTGACTCTGGATTTTACTGGCTCCGTGTTGGACTTGTTGCTCAAGCGGGGTGACGTTCCCTTGGAGCGATCACGCTGCGAGATCAACGCTGTAGCGGCCGATTCGGATGTTGCTCGTGCATTGGATATCCAGCGTGGTGATTCTGTATTACGTTTTGAGTCTCGTTTGTATAGTGACAACGGAGACCCGATTGATTATTCGTTTAGTTATTTCTTACCTGGCTATTTCAATTTTCATGTTGTAAGGAAAGTAGGTTGACTCAGTTGGTAGTGATCAGTGACCAGTTGTCGGTCTGATAAGACTGGCCCCTGATTACTGTAAATTGAAATCAAAATTATATTTTGGAGGCATTGAAATGCGTAGTTTTTTAGGTCGTGATATTTTATCTTTGAAAGAATTCGAGCGAAATGAATTCTTCCGCCTTTTTGAGGTTGCTGAAGTTTTAGAACCCATTGCTCGAAACCGTCGTAATACCGATCTGTTGAAAGAAAAGACTTTGGTAACGGCCTTCTATCAACCCAGTACCCGCACCCGACTTGCTCACGAAGCTGCCATGCTTCGCTTGGGCGGCCAAGTTACAGGCTTCTCCGATGCCAAGATGACTCGTGCTGGCGATTTCTATCAGGAATCGATTAAGGATACTGTCAAAATGTTGGAGTTCTACGGTGATGTGATCGTTATGCGGCACTTCCAGTTGGGGGCTCCTCATGATGCAGCCAAATGGGCTTCTGTGCCTATTATCAACGGTGGTGATGGCTGGGGCGAGCACCCCACACAAATCCTGACCGATCTGTACACCGTTCTGCGTGAAAAAGGCCAGATCGACGGTTTGCGCTGGGTCGCTGTAGGCGATATGCGCATGCGCACCATGCACTCACTGGGCCATGCTCTTACCCAGTTCGATTGCCCGATCACCTTTGTAGCGCCACCCGGAATGGAAATGCCTGAGAATTATCAGGAAGATTTCTCCGCCATGGGTCTTGATTTCAGCTTTTCAGATCACGTTGGCGATGTTATCGCAGATGCGGACGTCATCCTTGTTGAACCGACCGTTCAGCCGGACTACACTAAATCCCGCGATGAGCGCGATGGTGATGTGGGTATGACGCCCGAGAATTATAAGATTACAAAAGATCTGTTGGTCAACAAAGCCAAGTCAGACGCTATCCTGCTGCACTCGCTTCCTCGCATGGACGAGATTCCTCCGGATGTGGACATCACTCGCTGGTCTCGTTATTGGCAGGAAGCTTTCAACGGCGTAGTCATGCGCATGGCGCTTTTGGCTTCTGTGTTAGGCGCAATGGAGTAATTTAACTTATTCGTTAGGTAGTCGTTAGTCTTCAGTCTTTAGTCGTGGTCTATGGCGAAACCTGAGCGGTTTGAGGTCTAATTTGCTGGCAAAAAGCCCGTCACATAGCAAATTTGATTTACGATCTTAGCGAAGCTGAAGAATTTGCCAGAGATTATGATTTGAAACGTCAAATACGACGGGCTGCAAGCTCAACTATGCACAATATTGCCGAAGGCTTTGATACGGGTACCGACCCTGAGTTTATAAGATTTCTGAAGATGGCAAGACGATCTGCCAGTGAAGTTCAGTCGCAACTAATCTTGCAATAGATCGAGGGTATATTAGCGAGGCAGAGATACAAAATGCCTATGATGTCGCTACAGAAGTCAAAAAGCTTATAAATGGGTTCATCAAATACCTGAAACGTTAGTACTGACGAATCGACAACTGACTACTTGGCTACCGACTACCTGACTAAAGACTAGGAGAATTGAAATGCAAAGTGATTTAAGAGGACGTGATTTAATAGGTGATTTGGACTTCAGTAAAGAAGAAGTCGAAACCATCTTGGATGTTGCTTGGGACCTGAAGCGCAAACGCGCTTTGGGCGAGCCGCATGCTTACTTGCGCGACAAAGTGCTGGCTATGTTGTTCTTCTTTTCTAGCACCCGCACGCGCGGATCCTTTGAGGCTGGAATGGCACAGTTAGGAGGCCACGCAGCTTTCATCGAGAGCCGCACTACCCAGATTTCCCATGGTGATACCGAAACCGAAATGGGTGAAATCTTTGGCCGATATTTTGATGGCATTGCCATCCGCCACGTGGATTGGGGCATAGGCAACCGTTATCTTAATTTGGTCGCTAGTGCGTCACGAGTTCCCATACTCAATATGCAGTGCGAGATCTACCATCCCCACCAATGTTTGGCTGATCTCATGACCATTATGGAGAAAAAAGGCCGAGACTTGCGTGGCAAGAAAATGGTCGTATCCTGGGCCTATGCTTCATCTTATCTGAAGCCCATGTCTGTCCCGCAATCTCTGATTTTGCAAATGCCTCGTTTTGGCATGGATGTTGTGTTGGCGCATCCCCCCGAATTCACTCTTATGCCCGAGGTGATGGACCAGGCTCAAGAGCAGGCCAGAAAATTCAAGACTGGATTTGAAGTTGTCCATGATATGGAGGAAGGCTTCAAGGACGCTGATATCGTTTATGCTAAATCCTGGGGGCCTTTGATGACAACTCACGATCCTGATGAGGGTAAAGTCCTGCAAGACAAATACGAAAGCTGGATCACCGATGCCCGCAAGATGGCCCTGGCCAAAGACGATGCCATCTATATGCACCCGCTGCCAGCGGATCGGGACGTTGAAGTCACCAGCGAAGTTATGGACGGTCCCAACTCTGTAGTATTTGATGAAGCTGAAAACCGAATGCATGCTCAAAAGGCTGTTATGGCCTTGACGATGAGGTGATTGATGGCAGAGAAAAAAGTAGCAGTTGTCGCAATTGGTGGTAATTCTCTGATCAAAGACAAGGCTCACAGCACTGTCGAAGATCAATATCTTGCTGCGAAAGAAACTTCATTCCATATTGCTGGGATGATCGAATCTGGATGGGATGTAGCAATTGGGCACGGCAATGGCCCTCAGGTGGGATTCATTTTGCGCAGATCGGAAATCGCCGCCAAGGCCGAGGGTATGCACGAAGTCCCTCTGGAAGTTTGTGGAGCCGATAGCCAGGGTGCAATCGGATATTCATTACAGCAAACGCTTCAAAATGAATTGGCTCGACGTGGAATTGATAAATCCGTGGCGACAGTCGTTACTCAGGTCGCTGTAGATTCCAAAGACCCCGCTTTCGAGAGTCCAAGCAAACCCATTGGCAGTTTCATGGAGGTTGACGAAGCTAAAAGGCGAGAGGCCGATCTGGGTTGGAGTGTTGTCGAAGATGCCGGTCGTGGCTGGCGACGTGTGGTTCCTTCCCCGAAACCCATCGAGGTTCTGGAACTTCCTGCTGTTAAGACGTTGCTGAAAGCTGGGACAGCCGTTATTACCGTGGGTGGTGGTGGCATTCCAGTTTACGATACTGGCGACCGACAATTCAAGGGCGTTGCAGCAGTCATCGATAAAGATTTTGCCAGCAGCCTGTTGGCAAAAGAAATCGGTGCTGACCTATTGTTGATTTCAACGGCCGTCGAAAAAGTTGCATTGAATTTCGGAAAGCCTGATGAAAAATGGCTTGACAAAATGACCCTTGCTGAAGCCAAACAGTATCTTGCCGAAGGTACTCATTTTGCCAAAGGATCAATGGCACCAAAGATCGAGGCCATCATATGGTTCCTGGAGTCAGGTGGCAAACAAGCTTTGATCACGGACCCCGAAAATATTGGTCGAGCTCTAAAAGGCGAAACTGGAACCTGGATTGTTCCATAGCATAAAAATTTCAACAATATTGATTTCATTGTCTAGACAATGAATCTTAGTTGATGTATCCTAGGCGAGTATTTCCTGATTTTCAAGTGACTTGTTTTTGGAAATCAGGAAATTATGCCGATGACAATAAATTCAATTGGTAATAAATAACTTTATGTAGTTAGATATTCATCGAAAGGAGGTGGTGCCGCCCAAATTAGTTGATCGTTGAATAAGTAATTCGTTGTCCAGTATTAGTTTAGTTCAAACTTTTCGGAGGAGTTACAATTATGAAGAAAGCTATTTGGTTGGTTAGTGTTTTGGTTGTGACCGCAATGGTTTTGAGCGCATTTGGTTCTTTCTCTCAGCCACAACAGGTCGAAATTCCCGAAGCAGAAGAAGGAAAATTTAATGTTGCCGTTGTGATGCTCAGCAACCACGATGATGGCGGCTGGTCCCAGGCACAATGGGACGGCATCAATTATGTTGCCGAGACCGTGGATGGCGTTCACACCGCTTATATGGAATTGGTTGCTGAAGGTGCCGATTCCGAGCAGGTTTTCCGCGGCCTGGCTCGCAAGGGCTTTGATTTGATCTTCGGTGGTTCCTTTGGTTACATGGATGCCATGGAAGTTGTGGCGGAAGAATTCCCTGATGTTGGATTTGTGCACATCAGTGGCTACAAATCCAATATGAACAACTTTGGCAACCTCTTCGGCGCAATGGAAGACATGAAATACCTGGCTGGCATGATCGCTGGTTCACGTGCCAAGGCTGATGGTGCCGACAAGGTCGGTGGTATGGCTACCTTCCCCATCCCCGAAGAATTCCGTCTGTTCAACGCTTACTCATTAGGCGTTCAGAAAACCTGCCCAGAGTGCTCTGTCGATATCCGCTGGATCTACACCTGGCATGACCCGGTTGTTGAGCGTGAAGGCTCTGATTCGCTGTTTGACGCTGGCTCGCATGTTGTTATGACCGGTGCGGACACTCCTGCTGCTGCGCTGGCTGCTGCGGACCGCGAAGGCGTTTATGGTATTAACTATGACTGGATCGGTGGCTGCACCATCGACGAATGCCTGACTTCCCCCTACTGGATCTGGGGCCCAGTGTTTGCTGAGATTACAGAGGCTGCCAAGGCTGGTGAGTATGAGTACGGCTGGCACTACTTCGAGGCTGTTGACGGTGGTTTGGGTCTCTACGGTTTCATGGAAGACCAAGAACTTCAACCCGGCGTTGCCAGTTTGCCGGAAGATGAACTCACTATGATCCAAGATACACTTGCTGCCATGTTAGCCGGTGAGTTTACCCGCTTTGACATTTTCACCGGCCCCATCACCGATAACACAGGCAACATGGTTATCGAAGAGGGCATGAGCTTCGAGTACAACGACATTGATCAATTCGCCCCCGGCGCCCCCGGCCTTGAGGCTGAATATGGTATGTACTGGTGGAATGAAAACATCAATGCTGACCTGCCCGATCTCTAAAAAATAGATACGTAGACGAGTGGGCGCTTTTGGGCGTCCACTCTTTTTTATTTTGCAATCACTTTTCTGTCTAATACGAAAAACAATTACACGAATTTTTTCGAATGACCCAAATGGCACGAAATTGTTTACTAATAACCCATTATTGTTTTTCGTGTAATTGGGGGCATCCGTAATAACTCGTGTTTCATATTTTGGATTTCTCCTATTCTTTGGTAGTATTGCTATTATCGATAATTGTCATTGTTCCTATCCACCTATATTCGAAAGCGGTGTAAATCTTATGGATCAAGAGAATTCAACGAATGGATACAAGAACGTCGTCACCATGAGCGGGGTAACCAAACGGTTCCCCGGAGTCCTGGCTAATGATCAGGTGGATTTCGATCTGCGTCAGGGCGAGGTTCATGCCCTGCTGGGTGAAAACGGGGCTGGAAAAAGTACACTCATGAATGTGCTGGCAGGATTGTATCGTGCTGATGGCGGCACGGTTACTGTCAAAGGAAATCCGGCTAAATTTGGTTCTCCTCGTGAAGCCATCGACGCAGGCATCGGAATGGTGCACCAGCATTTCATGTTGGTACCATCTCAGAGCGTGACCGAAAATGTCTTGCTGGGCTTGGACGAACCGCGCTTCCGCATGAATTTGAATCGCTACAACAAAAAGATTGATGAAATTGCGCAGCAGTACGGACTTCATGTTGATCCTGCGGCTAAAATCTGGCAGTTGACCGTCGGGGAACAGCAACGAGTAGAAATTCTGAAAATGCTCTACCGCGGCGCAGAAGTATTGATCATGGACGAGCCCACGGCTGTTTTAGCGCCAAGTGAGATTGAAGAATTGTTTAGAACTTTACGTTCAATGACGGCGCAAGGCAAATCGATTGTGTTCATCAGTCACAAACTCCACGAGGTGATGGAAATTTCTGATCGGGTTACTGTATTGCAAAAGGGTAAAGTCTCCTCCTCAGGAATTCAAACCAAGGATGTGACCCGGGCAGACCTGGCACGCCTCATGGTTGGACGAGATGTTGTATTTCGAGTGGAGAAAAAACCAGTGGACATTGGCGATACTGTTCTCTCCGTTCAAAACTTGAAAGCCGATAATGATAAAGCCTTGCCAGCCCTCAATGGCATTAGCCTGACTGTTAGTCAGGGTGAAATCGTCGGCCTGGCCGGTGTTGCAGGAAACGGCCAAAACGAATTGGCTGAAACTCTGGCTGGACTTCGAGAAGTGTTGGGTGGAAAAATCGTTGTCAATGAAAAAGATGTGACCAACAAACCTGTGAAAAAAGGTATTCGCCAGGGTATATCGTTGATACCCGCCGATCGCACCCACGTTGGCACGGCACCCAATTTAAGCGTAACTGATAATGTGATCATGAAGAGTTACGATCAGGAACCCATCGGTAAAGGTTGGATAGTCAATTCCACCGAAGCGAACAATTATGCTTCAGACCTGAAGGAAGCCTACGATATCATGGTGCCAACCATTGAAACCTCGGTCAGGCTGCTTTCAGGGGGTAATTTGCAAAAGGTCATTCTGGCCCGAGAAATTTCCAGTGAGCCCAAGCTCATGGTCGCAGTTCAGCCCACTCGAGGTCTCGATGTTGGTGCAATCGAAGGCGTGCAAAAGTTATTATTGGCTCAACGAGAATCTGGTGCTGCCATACTATTGATTTCTGAGGAATTGGACGAACTGATCTCACTTAGTGATCGGATCTACGTTATTTATGAAGGGGAAATCATGGGTCAAGTCGATGATGGTGATATTGACAAAATTGGTCAAATGATGATGGGAGCTCGATTAGAGCATATTGAGAGTGAAGGAGTTGCCTGAGATGACAGACTCAGAGATGACGAAAGCAACATCAGGTTTCATGCTGCCGTTTAAGTTAAATATTGAACCTCGCGTAGATGATCCGCCGAAATGGTATTCACCAATGTTATCGGTGCTTGCCGTGGTATTTGCTTTGTTAATTGGAGCCTTGGTAATCTGGCTTGGTGGTGGAAACCCCTGGGCAGCGTACTCGCATATTGCTAGATATTCGTTTGGAAGTGTCGGCGTGTTGTCTGATACGATGGTAAAAGCTATCCCTCTAATGCTTACCGGGTTGGCTTGTTCCCTGGCATTCCGAATGAAATTGTGGAACATTGGTGCCGAAGGGCAGTTTTATTTAGGGGCTTATGGAGCTAGTCTGATTGTGCTTTTACCCGTTTTGCCTGAACCTGCTCCACAATGGCTGTTTATTATTGTCATGATTGCATCGGGGATGATATTCGGGGCACTGTGGGGATTTATCCCCGGTTTCCTCAAGGCCCGTTATAACGTCAATGAGATTATCTCAACATTGATGCTGAACTATATCGCCATCCAATGGAATAACTATTTCATATATGCCGTCTGGTCTGATCATGGTTTCCAATTAACACGCATGTTCCAGCGCAATGCCTGGCTGCCGCGCCTTTCCGATTTGGCCGAAACTATGCCTTTCTTTCGAGGATTGACTACTCACATGGGCTTAGTATTTGCGGTTGTCGCAGCTGTTGCATTGTGGTGGATTCTGGCCAAGAGCCAGTGGGGATATGAAATTCGCTTGATTGGCGATAACCCCAGGGCAGCAGAGTATGCTGGGATTTCGATCAAAAAGAACATAATCCTGGTGATGATGTTATCAGGAGCACTGGCTGGTTTGGCAGGTATGTCTGAAATTGCTGGTGTTGTGCATCGTCTACAAGAATCCATTTCTCCTGGTTATGGGTTTACCGGTATCATCATTGCTTGGTTGGCGAAACTAAACCCCCTTGCAGTGATCCTGGTCTCAATACTGTTCGGTGCTTTAATCCTGGCCGGACGAGAGGTTCAGCCTGCCGGAATCCCTACATTGATCCAGGGTGTGATCATGGTGGCGTTGATTGCCAGTGATTACTTCCTACGAAATCGCGTTACCATTACACGCCGCGAGGAGGTATGAGATGAACTTAATTATAATTTTGGCATCGGGTGTTGCTACTGGCACGGTTTTGCTATATGCAACTGTTGGGGAAATCTTTTCGGAAAGGTCTGGCGTATTGAACCTTGGGGTAGAGGGTATGATGTTGGTTGGGGCAATGTTTGCTTATAAAATTTCAGCCGCCACTCAAAACCCATGGTTAGGTTTATTGGTAGCCATGCTTGCCGCTGGTGCTATTAGCCAGGTTCACGCTTTTATTACCATCACACTTCAGGCAGATCAGGTGATCAGCGGACTGGCGCTTAATTTTCTGGCTACGGGAGTCAGCCTGGTGTTGGGTGAAGGCCTGACCAGCCTGCGCGATGTTGTCCCGCAGTTACCAAAATTTTCAATTCCTGTATTATCCGAAATTCCGTGGCTTGGCGATATATTTTTTGATAATCAGAGTGTGATGGTATATATCGGCTTCATTTTCATCCCATTAGCCTGGTATTACATCAACCGCACTCGCCCGGGAATGCATTTGCGCTCGGTAGGTGAATATCCTGCCGCTGCGGATACCCTGGGTATTAGAGTGTACGCCCTGCGTTATTTTTATGTTTTTGTGGGCGGCTTGTTGGCCGGATTAGGCGGCGCGACGATCAGTCTTTCTATCTCTCCAGGTTGGTTCGGTGCATTGACCACTTCCGGACAAGGATGGATCGCAGTTGGCTTGGTGATCTTTGCTCAATGGAATCCGGTTCGGGCGGCCTTTGGTGCCTATACCTTCGGTGCCTTACGACGATTGGTGTTGGATATTCAAGGGCCAGCGACAGTCCTTGGCTTGGCGAACCCATTTTTCTACAACACCAACCTGGGATTTTTCCTAAAGATGATTCCCTTTGCCTTCACGGTGGTTGTGTTGATTATCGGTTCAAGGGAGGCCAACCGTAAACGGATCGGCACTCCAGCTGCGTTGGGTTTGCCGTACATTCGCGGTCAACGCGGTTTGTAACTCTCTTTTCTAAATCAAAGGCAAATAAGTTAACGTGATCGTAGAGACGCTCCATCGGAGCGTCTCTACCCTAGGTGTGTATATGATCTTGAATTTGGATGAACGCAAAAAACTGATCAGGGCAGGACTTGGCGAAATCCCGTTGGAATTAGTAGTGGATAATGTACAAATCGTCAATGTTTACACCGGCAAAATCGAACCCGGTGCGATTGGCATCCTCGATGGACGTATTGTGACCCCCTATGCGCAGGGATATGAATCTGAAAATGTGATCGACGGCGGCAGTCGCTATGCCATGCCCGGATTCATTGATACCCATGTGCACATTGACTCGACTCTGGTTGTTCCGGAAAACCTTTCTCATTTAATTGTTCCGCACGGTACGTCAGTAATGCTGGCTGACCCCATGGAAGTTGCCAATGTGGCCGGCTTAGAGGGTTTGAAAGCGCTGATCTCCTCCATCCATCAGTTGCCTTACCACATCTTTATTGAAGTCTCTTCTCGAGTCCCTACTGCACCCGGATTGGAGACAACAGGAGGAGAGTTGGATTTGCTCGATGTGCGTGAAATCTTATGCTGGCCGGAATCGGTCAGCCTGGGCGAATTGGACCCTTCTAAAGTGTTGGAAATGCGGGACGATTACTTGCTAAAAGTCGAAGCGGCTCAAACCATCGGAAAGATCAGCAATGGTCATGCAGTGGGACGGGTAGGCAAAGAGTTGGTAGGTTACGCTTGCGGCGGCTTGTCCGATGACCACGAATGTGTCGATTATGCCGAAGCCTTGACGCGCTTACAGTTGGGGATGTCGGTCTTGATTCGGGAGGGCAGCACCGAACGCAATTTAGACTTGATCCTGAAGGGCATGGTGGAGGATGGTTTTATCGGTTCGCCCCATTTGATGTTCTGCACGGATGACAAACATCCCGATGAAATTCTCGAAGAAGGGCATATCGATTTCATGGTTAATCGCGCCATTGAGTTGGGTGTGCCGCCTGTTACGGCCATCCAGATGGCGACCATCAATGCCGCCAAACATTTCCGTATGGAACACCTTATTGGGAGCATTTCCCCAGCGCGCTGGGCGGATTTCGTTTTGGCTGAGAATATTGAACACATTGTCCCTGGCGATGTCTATTTCAAGGGCCAGCATGTCGCCAGCGAAGGCAAATTGATCGTCGATCCGCCTAAGGCCGAGTATCCCGAATGGATTTATGAAACAGTTGATGTCAAACGCGGCAAACAAGCTGAAGATTTTGTGCTCGCAGCAGAAGGCGACACCGCGAAAGTTTGGGTGATCGACTTATATCCCGATCAGATCATCAATGAGCAGATCGAGGCGGAACTAAAGGTTATCGATGGCATGGTGATGGCGGATGTCGAACCCGATTTCCTGAAATTAGCCGTTGTCGAACGGCACGACAAGAATGGCAATATCGGCGTGACCTTCGTGCGTGGCTTTGGCATGAAGAATGGCGCGTTGGCTTCTTCAGTGGCGCATGATCACCATAATATCATTGTCGCTGGTACCAATGATGCCGACATGGCGGCCTGTGTGCAAGCCATTGAAGAGATGCAGGGCGGTTTGGCTATTGCAGCCGATGGTAAAGTTTTGGGCCAATTGCCTCTGCCAATTGGAGGCCTGCTGAGTGAAGAGCCGGTCGATGATGTCATCGAAAACTTGGCAGAGATTAACAAGATTTATCAGGAATTGGGTGGTACGCTGCCGGCCCCCTTTATGACAATTTCTTTTATTGGCTTGCCGACCGTACCCAAGCTCGGCCTAACTGACATGGGCCTGGTGGATGTGCTTGATCACAAGCTGATCAGTCCTTTTGTGTAATCGCCCTCACCCCTACCCCCTCTCCCATTGGACGATCCAATAATTTATCGGAGATAGCAAATGCAAGAATTTGACTTTTTGCAGCCCAAGACATTAGATGAGTTTGCACATCGGCTAACCATTCCTTTTGTAGAGTGATATCACCGCAAAGACGCGAAGAGCGCAAACAAAATAAAAACAACTTGGCGATCTTGGTGTCTTAGCGGCTAATTTTGAACGGAGCAAACAAATGCAAGAATTTGACTTTTTGCAGCCAAAAACATTAGATGAGTTGGCCTCCACCCTGGCCGAAACTGATGGGCGCATTGTTGCCGGTGGTACCGATGTCCTCCCGCGAATGCGGCAAAACTTGTTTTCTGCGGACACTTTGGTGGATGTCAGTCGCATCAGCGAACTCGATTTCATCAAAGACCGCGGAAAAGAGATTGTCATTGGCGCGTTGACCTCACATGACTCGCTGATGAAATCTGCTGTATTGCAGGATGCCAATCCGGCTCTGGTCACTGCTGCGGCCAGCGTTGGCTGCAATCAAACCCGCCAGCGCGGCACCCTGGGTGGCAATATCGCCAACGCCTCCCCGGCGGCGGACACCGTGCCCCCATTGATAATTTTCGATACCAGCGTGCAATTGTTACAAAATGGAAAGAAGCGCTCGCTTGCGCTGACAGAATTCTCTGTGGGACCTGGCCAGACTCAATTGCGAGCGAATGAATTTATCCAGAGCATTTCTTTCCAAAAATTGCGCGGAGCCTGGGGCGCGGCTTTCCATAAAATGGGCAAGCGCAATGGCATGGCGATCGCTGTGGTTAGTGCGGCGGCGGCTGTCCGCCTCAATGATGCTGGTGCCATCTCGGAAGTTAGGATTGCCCTGGGGTCGGTGGCCCCAACGGTGGTGCGCAGCCCGCGAGCTGAAGCGAAACTTCAAGGACAGATGCCCAGCCAAACGTTGATCCAGGGCGCGGCTCAAGAAATCGTCAAAGACATCTCTCCCATCACAGATGTGCGCTCAACAGCTGATTATCGCAAACATGCTGCCGCTGTTCTGACCGAACGGGCTTTGCAGCAGGCCATCGTTCAGGCGCAAAGGAAAATATCGTGATAGCAATCCAGGTTTCATTCAACGTAAATGGAAAATCAGTCAGCCTTCACAGCATGCCCAACCGTACCTTATTGGATGTTTTGCGGGAAGATTTGGGACTGACCGGAGCCAAGGATTCCTGCGGCGGCGAGGGCGAGTGTGGTGCTTGCACAGTGATCATGGATGGGATGGCGGTCAATGCCTGCCTGGTTTTGATCGGGCAGGCGGAAGGCAGCTTGGTTGAAACGATTGAGGGGTTGGCAGATAATGACGATTTACATCCATTACAGACTGCCTTCGTAGAGGCGGGCGCCGTTCAGTGTGGTTACTGTACCCCTGGCATGATCTTAGCTTCCAAAGCTTTGTTGCAAGAAATCCCCGCCCCCAGCGATGCAGACATCCGAGAAGGTTTGTCCGGGAATTTATGCCGCTGTACTGGCTACGTCAAGATCATCGATGCGGTGCGCCTCGCGGCTGAGGAGATGCGCCATGACTAAAGAGACCATCACCCTGGGAAAAGGCGAACTGCGTAAAGACGCCTGGGCCAAAGTCACCGGCGAAGCCGCATACGTGGCCGATATCCCGCACGAAAATGTGCTGTACGGTGTGGTCGTACGTTCGACTATTCACCATGGTCGCTTGCTCTCGGTTGATGTGGATGCGGCTCTGGATGTTCCCGGTGTGCAGAAAGTGCTCACGTCAGAACACATCCCCGGCGAAAAGGCATTTGGTCCTCTGATCCACGATCAGCCTCCATTGGTGGTCGATCTGGTGCGTCACCTGGGTGAGCCGATTGCCGTTGTGGTAGCCGAATCGCGTGTTGCTGCTGAACACGCTGCAAAGTTGGTTAAGATTGAATTTGAACCCCTCGAGTCCGTGCACAACGCGGTGGATGCCATTGAGCCGGATTCTGCTCGGTTGTATGCAGAAGGAAATTTGATTTCGCATTTTGAAGTGCGCGACGGAAATATTAATGATGGCTTCGGCGAAGCCGATGTGATCATCGATGGAGAATTCTCTGTGCCGCTGGTTTCGCCGGCGTATATGGAAACGGAGAATGCCGTCGCCCGTTGGAACGCCGATAATACGTTGACTGTATGGGTAAGTTCGCAGCATCCTTTTATCGATCAACTTGAAATTGCAGCTACATTGGGAATCGAGGCCGAGACAATTCAGGTGAAGAGCGCTGTGATCGGCGGAGCCTTTGGCGGTAAAGAAGATGCCAGTTTGGCGATCCTGGCCTCCCTGGCAGCCTGGTCTGTTCGCGGGACGGTCAAGTTGGTCAACACACGCCAGGAATCGTTCTGGGCGCATCCCAAAAGACATCCGGCGCGCTTCCAGTTCAAATTGGGTGCCAAGAAGGATGGCACCTTTATGGCGCTGCAAGCCAAAGCGCATGTTGACACGGGAGCCTTTGCATCCTATGGCCCGGCGGTGGGCGTGATTGTCACCGAAACGTTGGGCGGCTCATACCGTATCCCCAATGTCGATCTGGAAACCATCGTGGCCTATACCAATAACCCCCTGGCCGGAGCGATGCGTGGCTTTGGCAGCCCGCAATCTCACTTTGCGATGGAAAGCATGGTCGATATGATCGCCGCCGATTTGGGGCTAGACCCCGTCGAAGTGCGACGCAAAAATATCTTGCGTGAAGGGGACAAGATGTCTAATGACGTCATCGTCAACGAGACCGCCAACAGTTTGCCGGAAAGTTTGCAGCATGCTGAGGAGACATTAGAAAAATTCCAGGCCATCGAGCCTGCACCGGGTAAAGTCGCCGGTAGTGGCATGGCGCTGGTGATGCAGTCTATGGGATTAGGGGCCAAAGTGCCCGATGATTCCACCCAAGGGTTGGAATGGCTGCCGGATGGCAGCGTAGCCGTTTTGTTGGGTTCCCCCGACCTGGGGCAAGGCTTAACCATGACGGCTGAGCAGATTGCGGCAGAAGCGCTGGAACTGCCTTACGAGCGAGTCAGGGCCGTCGATTTAGACACCTGGGAATCGCCTAACGGCAATGTTACGTGTGCATCACGTATGACCTATATGGTCGGTAACGCCCTGGTCGATGCGGCTGGACAACTCAAAGGACAAATGCTAGCTCAGGCGGCGCGTCTGTTGCAGCAACCCCAGGAAAATCTGGCTTATCAGGCAGGGGATGTGATCGTTGATGGCAATGATCGTATTGCAGTCCGAGAGATTATCAGCCGCGCCAAAGATGACGGCATCACCTTGAAGAGTGAGGCCACTTTCAGCTTTCCATATCCCGAAGAGACCACACCCCAGCAATGGCCCATCGGTATGCCGCATGTCATGTTCTGCTTTGGTGCCCAGATCGCGCGCGTCGAAATCGATCCTGACCTGGGCACTGTCGATGTCACCCACCTGACCGCTGTCCACGACGTCGGCCGCGTGATTAGCCGCCCTGGGGTAGAAGGGCAGATCGAGGGTGGGGCAGCCATGGGCTTGGGATACGCCCTTACGGAAAATATGGACCTAAAGCCCGATGGCTGGATAGACAGCTTCACCGAATACCTGATTCCCACAACCAAAGATATGCCTCCGCATTTTGAAAACATCATCCTTGAAATCCCCGAGGAGAGTGGACCCTTTGGCGCAAAAGGGATTGGTGAGGTGACTGTGCCACCGACTGCACCCGCAATTGCCAATGCTGTTTTTGATGCCATTGGCGTGCGTGTTAATTCATTACCTCTGACACCCGAAAAACTGATTTTCTCGTGACCGTGTGATATTTCACTTGCTAATAATTGTGAGATATGGTACAAAGGGAAAGGTGTAAATGTCAGACGATTATCAACTAGCTACTAAAGGCTTATGAAAGTAATTCGTCCAAAATCCATTGCAGGGCAGGTTAATGAAATCCTACGTGAGCGAATTCGGGAGGGGGATTATCCACCCGGACAGCGCATGCCTTCTGAAAATGAACTATCAGATGAATTTGGCGTCAGTCGGGCAACTGTGCGCACAGTGCTTGCTAAGCTGGCTGTTGAAGGCTTGATCATTCGGAAACAGGGGGATGGCACTTATGTCAATGAAAGAATCAAAGAGGGAAATACCCACCTGGGCAACATCTGGGACTTCTGGCGGTTGATTGAAAGCAATGGCTATGTTGCTTCGATTTCTTCTCTCTCCTTGACTGAACAAACTGCCACTGAAGAAGAAGCGCGGCTTTTGGCTATCGACCCAGGTGATCAACTATTAGCTATAATAAGGTTGTTTTACGCCGATCAAAAGCCGGTCATTTTGGCAACAAATCTGATTCCAAAATCTTTGTTAATTGTGCCCCTTCATGAAATCGATGGACAGCTTCGCATTCGGGAAATGATGCAGCAATATTGCCATCAGGATATTGAATTTGCAATAACCGAAATTCTCTCAACGAACATCAATACAGAAATCAGCCAATTCTTAGAGTGTGATGGGGAAAGACCGGTATTGGAATTGAAGGTGGCATTTTACGGTGATAACAATCAACCATTGGCTATTGGAAGCAGTTTTTTCAACGATTCGATATTACGATTGCGATTGGTTCATACCTGGAATTGAGAATCATAGCGAACAACGATTTTTGAGCTAATGTCTGAGGAGTAGGTGATCCATGCGATCTCGATTGAGTTCATTATTTGATGCATTGTTGCCTGTAATTGCCACACTGGCAGCCTTGGCGGTCGGCGCGATCATGTTGCTGCTGCTGCGGGTCAATCCCATAGAAGCTTATGGGGCCCTTTGGGAAGGTGCCTTTGGCAGCACTAATGCGCTGGCGGAAACGCTGGTCAAAGCGACCCCCTTGTTATTGGTCGGCCTAGGAATTTGTATTTCCTTTCGTGGTGATGTGATTAACATCGGCGGTGAAGGCCAGATGATCGTTGGAGCTATCCTGGGTACAATGGTAGGTATCTCCTTCACCGAATCGCCCGGATGGGTGGTAGTGCCCCTGGCGATGCTTGCCGGTTTCATTGGAGGCGCCATCTGGGGAGGGATTCCTGGATTTTTGAAAGCTTACTTCAAAGTAAATGAAATTCTAAGTACAGTGATGATGAACGCCATTGCCGTGCAGTTGATGAATTTCTTGCTGCGTGGCCCAATGATCGATCCTGTCCAATTGGAATTAGCCTCAAGAATTCCCCAAACGGCCCGCCTGATCGATGCATTTCGGTTGCCGCGCTGGGTGCCGACACGGCTGCACCTTGGGGCCCTGATCGCCGTAATCCTGGCGATATTTGTCTATATATTGCTCTGGCGCACAACCATAGGCTATCGCATCCGTGCGGTAGGACAAAATCCTCACGCATCGAAATATGCCGGTATTAAAGTGAAGAATTATGTTGTCCTGGCGCTTTTGTTGTCAGGTGCTTTTGCTGGTTTGGCTGGTGTGACACAAGTGTTCGGAGTCAACTACCGCATGATCACAGATGGCTCGGCTTCGGGATTCACGGGGGCCGCCGGTTTCAATGGCATCGTGGCGGCGCTCTTTGGTCAGTTGCATCCCTTGGGGACGATCCCCGCTTCGGTGCTGTTTGGCGCTCTACTGGTGGGTGCAAATAAAATGCAGCGTGTGGTCCAAGTTCCCTCGGCCCTGGTGACTGCCTTGAACGGATTAGTTGTAGTGTTTGTGGTCAGTAGTGAGATTTGGCGTCGACGACGTCAACGCAGGAGGTTGGCTGAAGCGCACGAAGATCAGGATGCAGACGAAAATGTGGGCTCGGACGCTGAAGCAGAGGATGCATCAACGGAGGTGGAAGCATGATCAATGAACTGTTATCCACGACCGTACTTGTTGGTATTCTGGCTTCCGGAATCCGGTTGGCGACACCTTACCTTTATGCGGCGATAGGGGAAGCCTTTGGCCAGCGCAGTGGTGTCCTTAACCTGGGTGTCGAAGGCCAGATGCTTCTGGGTGCTTTTGCGGCATTCTACGTTGCGTTTACCACCGAAAACCTTTGGTTGGGAATGTTAGCAGCCATAATCGTCGGCGCATTTATGGGGCTGGCGATGGCTTTCGTGACCGTCAATCTTCATGCAGTACAAGGCATCAGTGGGATTGGTTTCTATCTCTTCGGGTTGGGCCTAAGCGATTTGTTGTTTCAGAAAATGCTTGGTACCGTTGAGACGGTGAAAGGTTTTTCGAAAATCTATATCCCTGGATTGAGCGATTTGCCGATAGTGGGTGATATATTTTTCCGACAGAATATTTTGGTCTATATCGCGTTTGCTTTGGTACCTGTGGCATGGTTCGTGCTCAATAAGACTACTCTGGGTTTGAAGATTCGCGCCGTGGGAGAGAACCCAGAAGCTGCGGATTCGCTTGGAGTTAGCGTAGCACGCGTGAGGTATTTTACAATTATTCTAGGTGGAATCCTTTCAGCGATCGCGGGGGCTTCCATGTCCATTGCGCTATTGAATGTTTTCCAACAAAATATGACCAGCGGCCTGGGTTTCATCGCCGTGGCTTTGGTCTATTTTGGGGCGTGGCGTCCCTGGGGAGTGTTGGGCGGCGCGTTGCTTTTCAGCATGATCAACTCGCTGCAATTGTGGATCCAGGTATTGGGAATCCCCATCCCCTCGGATATCGCTGTTATGATGCCCTATATTTTGACAATACTGGTATTGGTGGCAACAGTTTCCAGGGTGCGTGCACCCTCGGCGTTGACCCGACCTTTCGAACGTGAAGATTAATTTCAGGCCAAGGAGGTGTGCTCCCTAAAAATGATGGTTTGATTTTGAAGATTATTTTTTTGTAACGTTAGGAGAAAATTATGAAAAATCTAAAATGGATCGTTGCAAGCTTATTAGTACTCAGTTTGTTGTTGGCAGCCTGCGCCCCGGAGCCTGCTCCAGAAGCGCCAGCTGAAGAACCTGCTGAAGAAGCTGCCCCTGCTGAAGAAGAAGCAGCAGAAGAGGAAATGGCCGCAGAGAAATTCAAAGTGGCCGTCGTCATGCCCAGCGCCATCAATGACCTGGCATTCAGCCAGAGCATATACGATGCTTTGCTGAGCATCCAGGCCGACATGGGTGGCGAAGAGGCTATGGAGTTGGTTTACTCTGAAGCTATGTTCGTAGTTGACGATGCCGCAGCTGCCATCCGTGACTATGCCTCCCAAGGATACGACTTGGTGGTTGCCCACGGTTCACAGTATGGCTCCTCTTTGCAAGAGATTGCCCCTGATTTCCCCGAGACCAGTTTTGCTTGGGGCACCACGGTTGACACCTTTGGTTTGCCTAACGTCTTTGCCTATGAAGCTGCCTCTAATCAGGGCGGCTATGTGAATGGTGTTTTGGCGGCCAGCTTGTCCGAAAGTGGCGTCATTGGCGTTGTCGGTCCTATCGAGACTGGTGATGCCAAACTATACGTGGATGGCTTTGTGGCTGGCGCTATAGCGACCAACCCCGACGTCCAGGTCAATGTCAATTACATCGGTTCTTTCTCCGATGTAGCCCTGGCTGCTGAAGCGGCCAACACACACATTTCCGCTGGCGCTGACGTACTGACCGGAACCGCTCAAATGGTAGTTGGTGCCATTGGTGTTGCCGAAGAGAATGGCGCTCTATGGTTGGGTACGCAATCATCCCAGACTGGCTTGGCCCCCGGCATCGTCGTAGCCAACCAGGTTTATCACTGGGAAGTTGTGCTCAATGAAGTAATTGACATGATCCATGAGGGTCAATATGGCGGCAAATCCTTCGTGATCGATCTGGCCGGTGGCGGCGAGGTCATGGAATACAACGCTGACTACGCCCTGCCCGATGATGTCAAAGCATTGGCCGAAGCCACGGTTGCCGGCTTGATCGATGGCAGCATTGTCATCGGCGAACCGGCCATGGAAGCCGAAGAGGGCGCGATGATGGCGCCCAAGTTTGATGATGTCTTCAAAGTGGCAGTCGTTATGCCCAGTGCCATCAATGACCTGGCTTTCAGCCAGAGTATGTACGATGCCCTCCTGGCTCTGCAAGAATGGCTGGGTGGTGAGGCGGCTATGGAGATTGTATACTCTGAAGGCATGTTCGTGGTTGACGATGCTGCCGCAGCCATTCGTGACTATGCATCCCAGGGCTTCAACCTGGTTGTTGCTCACGGCTCACAATATGGCTCCTCATTGCAGGAAATTGCCCCTGATTTCCCCGAAACGGCATTTGCCTGGGGTACCACGGTGGACACCTTTGGGTTGCCCAACGTCTTTGCTTATGAAGCTGCCTCTCATCAGGGTGGCTATGTCAACGGTGTGATGGCTGCCAGCATGACCGAGAGCGGCGTTTTGGGCGTTGTTGGCCCCATCGAGACTGGTGACGCCAAGCTGTATGTGGATGGCTTTGTGGCTGGTGCTAAGGCAACCAACCCCGATGTTCAAGTCAATGTCAATTACATTGGTTCCTTTTCTGACGTGGCCCTGGCTGCTGAGGCTGCCAATACCCACATCTCCGCTGGCGCTGATGTGCTGACCGGCACTGCCCAGATGGTTGTCGGTGCTATCGGCGTGGCCGAGGAAAATGGCGTGCTCTGGTTTGGTACTCAGTCGTCCCAGACTGATTTAGCCCCGGATAGCGTAGTGGCTAATCAGGTTTATCACTGGGAAGTGGTCTTGAAAGAGATCGTTTCTCAGGTTGCAGAGGGTACGTATGGCGGTACTGCCTTCGTGATTGATCTGGCCGGAGGCGGTCAGGTAATGGAATATAACGAAAACTTCGAAGTTCCGCCCGCGGCTGAAGAAACCGTTCAAGGGATCATCGATGGCAGCATCGTGATCGAATTGGGCGAGTAGTTTAGTTAATAAACTTGGCAGGATTTCTCGAATTGCTTCGCAAAACCTGCCAAGTTTTCGTCCTTCCATGTCTATCATTTTGAGTAAGCCACGCGCGCAGGAAAAATTACCTGTTTGCCTGGGTTTTTCACAAGCATCACGCAAATTTGAATGGCCTCTTGATATTTCTCGAAATAGGTCAACGATAGGATGAGTCTATGAGCGAAAACAACAAACTACCCTCCGGTCATACCCGCATCGATGCTTTGGAGATGTGCAATATCACCAAACGCTTTCCTGGCGTATTGGCCAGTGACAACATCGATTTCGATGTCAAGGCCGGTGAAGTGCATGCATTACTAGGGGAAAATGGCGCAGGAAAAAGCACCCTGATGAAAATCCTTTATGGCTTGTATCACACTGACGAAGGCCAAATCACGCTCAACGGCGCGCCAGTGGAAATCACATCTCCTACAGATGCGATTAATTTGGGCATCGGCATGATCCACCAGCACTTTATGTTGGTCGAATCCCTGACCGTGGCTGAGAACGTTGCCCTGGGATTAGCTTCCTCGCGCGGGCCCTTGACCGACCTGGACCGTGTCAGCGAGCGCATTTTGGAGTTGGCAAAAATCTATGGTCTGCAAATTGATCCGGATACTTATATCTGGCAGTTGTCCGTGGGCCAGCAGCAGCGTGTTGAAATCATCAAAGCCTTATATCGTGGTGCAGCACTCCTGATCCTCGATGAGCCGACAGCCGTGCTCACGCCTCAAGAAGTCGATGAACTCTTCGTGATCATGCGCCAGATGACATCTGATGGCCACGGACTGATCTTCATTTCGCACAAACTTCACGAAGTCATAGACATCAGCCAACGCGTAACAGTCCTGCGGGATGGACGCAAAATAGGCACCAAACCTACCTCGGAGACCACCAAAGCGGATCTGGCCAGTTGGATGGTCGGCCGTGAAGTTGGTTTTGCGCCAGACCGCGGCGAGGAAACTTATGGTGAGACTCGCCTGGAGTTGAAAGGTGTTTCCTGTAGGAGTGATCGCGGCACACCGGGATTACAAAATGTTTCCTTAGAAGTTCGCTCTGGTGAAATATTGGGCATTGCTGGCGTATCTGGGAATGGGCAATTAGAGTTGGCCGAAGTCATCGCTGGTTTACGGGATATCACTTCTGGTCAAGTTAATCTGGAGGGCCAGGAGATCAACAATCTATCTCCCGGGGCTCGCACCGAATTGATGCTTTCCTATATCCCCGAAGAACGTATGCGTGATGGCATGATCAAAGAGTTTACGGTCGCAGAAAATATGATCTTGCGCGAGCATCACAAACAGCCTTTTTCTCGATCAGGTTTCCTGAATTTGCGTCAAATCTCCGAGCATAGCGAACGTCTGATCGAGAGTTTCCAAGTTAAGACCCCCTCACAAGAAACACAAGCAAAAAATCTTTCCGGCGGCAACATTCAGAAAGTTGTCCTGGCCCGAGAACTTTCTCGCAAACCGCGTGTAATCATTGCGGCGCAGCCTACTCGTGGGCTTGATATCGGCGCAACCGAATATGTCCGTGAGCAGCTGATCGAGCAGCGGGGCGATGGCACCGCCGTTTTATTGATTTCCGAGGATTTGGATGAAATCATGACCATCTCTGATCGCGTTGCAGTAATTTATGAAGGCCGAATAATGGGCATTGTTGCCAGCGAAGATGCAACACCCGAACAGCTTGGCTTGCTGATGGCGGGTGTCATAGAAGAAGGAGTTCCTACTGCATGAATAAATTTATCGGTTACCAATGTTCCGTGTGTGAAGCCACGTATGGTCCCGGCGAAATTACGTACACCTGTCCCAAGGATGGCGGCAATCTGGATGTGATTCTGGATTACGATGCCATTAAAAAGATTTCTGTTGATGACCTGATTCTCAAGGATGAACAGTCCCTTTGGCGCTATCTACCCTTATTGCCTGTTTCTGATCCAGGTGGAAAAGCGACCCCCCTTCGAGCGGCTGGCTGGACTCCGGTGTTTTCTCCTGCTCCCTTGGCAGAGAAACTGGACCTCAAAAACTTATGGATCAAGGATGAGAGCAGTAATCCTTCTGCTTCTTTCAAAGACCGCGCCAGCGCTGGGCTGATGGCGCGCGCTCGAGAGATCGATGCTGAGATCGTTGTCACCGCCTCGACAGGAAATGCTGGCGCCGCCCTGGCAGGAATGGCTGCGGCAGTTGGCCATAAGGCCGTTATCTTTGCCCCCAAGACCGCGCCCCCAGCGAAGATCGCCCAATTGCAAATTTTCGGGGCTAAGGTGCTCTTGGTTGATGGCAACTATGATGCTGCCTTCGATCTCTCCGTGCAGGCTTCGGAGGAGTTTGGCTGGTATTGCCGCAATACGGGGTACAACCCTTTCACGGCCGAAGGCAAGAAGACGGCTGCTTTTGAAATTTGGGAGCAACTCCCTGAAGTCAGTGAACGTTTATCGGTCTTTGTTTCTGTTGGTGATGGGAATATCATTTCGGGCATTCACAAGGGTTTCAAGGATTTACTCGAGCTGGGTCTAATCTCAGGCATGCCGCGCATTTTTGGCATCCAATCGGATGAGTCGGCGGCAATCGCCAACGCTTTCAACGCGGGAATTGAGCAGATTAAACCAGTTAGCGCAACTACCCGTGCAGACAGCATTTCAGTGGATTTGCCTCGGGATGGTTTGCGCGCTTTACGAGCAGCCACTCAAACGGGCGGAGCCTATGTGCTCGTTCCCGATAGTGATATTATCGCAGCCATCGCTGACCTAGGCAAAGTTGGCATCTTCGCGGAGCCAGCCGGATCGACTTCCTATGCCGGGTTGGTCAAGGCTGTCAAAGAAGGTCTCATTAATCTTAACGATCCTGTGGTTGTGATGAACACTGGCTCTGGACTGAAGGATGTCAATGCGGCCATGCAAGCGGCTGGTGAAGCCCCGATCATCGAACCAACTCTGGAAGCAGTCAAAAAATTATTATAAATAGGAGTTGCGCATCACCCTTCGATAAACTGCCTAAGATGCCTGGTAGTCCAGCATCCTGAGTAGTGCGAAACACTGTGAAGAACGTATCGAAGGGTGCGGCAGCTACGCAGGATGCTGCTTCGCTGATAACATTCCAGAAGTATTATTTTGACAATCGCTTTGTGTCCTTCGTGGAATTTTTTTATGGACAAACATCGAGTTTGGAGTAAAGAGTTGCGCTATCTGGCGCTTTTGGGCATGATTGTTGGGGTCATTGCCTTGTTCTGGTTTTTCAAAGCCATTTTCAATCCGATTGCGATTGCCGCTTTATTTGCTTACGTTCTCAACCCAATTGTCAGATTCATCACCACTCGCACGCGCATTTCTCATCGGGGTGCCGTAGTGATTGTTTATGTACTCTCATTGCTGCTCTTAGCGTCAACGCCGGCAATCATTACACCGGTGGCCGTTAGCCAGGTCCGTCTACTTTCAGAGAATATCGAATCCTTGGTGACGCACTACGGGGAACTGCGTACCTCCACCGTCGATTTCATGAATTGGAGCTGGGATCTTACCGAATTTTTGCCAGCCGTCCCGGCAATTTCCACGGATATGTTATCACCACTGGCAGAAGGGGTTTTAACGGTAGTCGGTGCAGTAACCAAGAACTTCCTTTCTGTAATGGTTATCCTGGTTAGCTATTATTATTTCTTACTGGATGGTCATCGTTTGGGGGAAATCCTCATCCGCATCGCACCCGAATCGCATCACGATGATATGCGGCATATTGTAGAGCGGCTGCGATATATCTGGTCGGATTATATGCGCAGCCAATTGCTGTTTATGTTAGCCGTAGGGGTAATGGATTCAATTGCCTGGCTGGCGATCGGTTTGCCGGGGGCAATCTTTTTGGGAATGTTTACTGGCTTGACCAGTTTTGTGCATGAGATTGGTGCCATTGTTTCAGGTGTATTGTCAGTGTTAGTGGCCTTGTTAGAAGGGTCACATTTTTTCGAAATGTCAAACTTCTGGTTTGCCGTTTTAGTTTTTGTATTATATTTGATCCTGACGCTGATAAAAAACGTTTGGCTTCGTCCAATTATTGTTGGCCGCACCGTTCACATACACCCGGGCATTGTTTTCGTCGTAGTAATTGGTGCGCTGTTGTTTCATGGTGCATTGGCCGCTTTTCTGGTAGTTCCAGTATTGTTATCATTATTTGAGATTGGCAAATACTTTCGTTGCCAGATTTTGGGAATTCCGCCATTCCAAGATGAAATCGTCCCCAGTGAGAATGAGAGTAAATAATCATGACAATTCAACACTCAATAATTGCTCCAATTTTCAATGAGGTTGAAAACATCCCCGAGCTCTACCGCCGGATCTGTAAAGTTATGGATTCGACCGGAGAAGCATGGGAAATTGTCATGGTTGATGACGGCTCAAACGATGGTTCAACGGATTTGATCAGGGAGTTAGCCGCAAATGAAAAGCGTGTTCGGCCGGTGATTTTTGCTCGTAATTTTGGTCATCAGATTGCCGTCACTGCAGGACTGGATTTCAGTAGGGGGGAAGCCGCAGTGATTATAGATGCTGATTTGCAAGATCCCCCTGAAGTAATCCTGGATATGATTGCTAAATGGCGTGAAGGGTACGAGGTTGTTTACGCGATTCGTTCCGAGCGGGAAGGGGAAACCTGGTTCAAAGAATTCACAGCGTCACTTTTCTATCGCATTATTTATCGGATCACGGATGTGGATATTCCCCTGGATACCGGAGATTTTCGATTGTTGGACCGAAAAGTGGTCGATGTAATGGGGCAGATGCGAGAACGCCACCGCTTCTTGCGTGGGATGTCAGTCTGGGTAGGCTTCAAACAAACAGGCGTCGAATACAAAAGAGCGGCTCGATTCGCTGGCGAAACGAAGTACCCACTCAATAAGATGATCAAGTTTGCCACCGATGCCATCACCAGCTTTTCCTATTTCCCTTTACAACTGGCTATGTATTTAGGATTCGTCTCAGCTGGTATTAGTATCTTGGTGATCCCGATTGTTATTTTCATGCGTTTGGCCGGTTCTCAGGCCTTCTTTGGGCAGGCCTCCACTCTTATTGCCGTCCTTTTCCTGGGGGGAGTTCAATTGATATCGCTTGGTATTCTCGGTGAGTACGTTGGCCGCCTGTACGACGAAGCCAAGGGACGTCCCCTTTACATCACCAGCGAAACTCCTGAGGACAAATGACACCCTTTTTAATCTAGGCGTCTGCTTCAACGCGCGTTATAATTCAGTTGTCTGACAACTGAAGCGAGCGAGCAGTCCAATCCGAGAAAAATCATGGGACTATCGCTAACACCAACACATTCGTGTTGGGGATATTTTTCCTAAAAATGTATGGAGACCCAGAAATGTACACAATTGATTTGACCGTTCACGAAGATCGTTTGGAGAGAGCCGTAAGTCGCGCCCGTGAGCGTGACATCATTATTCCGACTTTCGCACAAATGAAAGATCCCTCTCTGATCCCTGACAAGTACAAAGAAGAATTGGCTTCGATTGGCTTATGGGATTTGCACCCGCGCAACTTGTTCCGCATCAACTGGCATAATGAACCCCAGGCTAGCGGCGGTGCTTATGGTGGTGTTAATTTCTTGGAACTACCCTCCAGCCTGACTGGCGTTCCTGCCCGCATCATCGTTTTGGTAGGGAAATGGTTCCCTACTGGCGCTCACAAGGTTGGTGCCGCCTTTGGGTGTCTGGTGCCCCGCCTGGTTACAGGTCAGTTTGACCCCACCACCCAGAAGGCTGTCTGGCCCTCTACCGGCAATTTTTGCCGTGGTGGAGCATATGACTCGGCTATTTTGGCTTGCGATTCTATTGCTATCCTGCCCGAGGGAATGAGCAAGGAACGGTTTGATTGGTTGGCTACAATTGCTGGCGAAACCATCAAGACCCCAGGCAGTGAATCCAACGTCAAGGAAATTTTCGACAAATGTTGGGAATTACGCGAATCCGGTGAAGACCTGATGATCTTCAACCAGTTCGAAGAATTTGGCAATTACTTGTGGCACTATGAAGTCACCGGCCACGCTATGGAAGAGGTTCTTAACCAAGTTATGGGCCCGCGGGATCGCTATCGCGGAATGGCCTCGGCCACCGGCTCAGCCGGAACCATTGCCAGCGGCGATTACATGAAGCAGCTTTTCCCTGATAGCAAGATCGTTGCCAGCGAAGCGCTGCAATGCCCCACTTTGCTCGAAAATGGTTACGGTTCCCATCGCATCGAGGGCATTGGCGATAAACACGTGCCTTGGGTCCACAACACCAAAAATACCGATATGATCGTAGCCATCGATGACAACGCGGTGGTCAACATTTCACGTCTGTTCAATGAACCAGTTGGCCGTGAGTATCTTGTCAACCAGGGCGTATCCGAAGCTGTCGTCAGCCAGCTCGATTTGCTGGGTTTCTCTGGAATCTCCAACGTGCTTTCAGCGATCAAGGCTGCCAAGTATTACGAGATGGGCGAAGAAGACATCATGTTCACCGTGCTGACCGACTCCATGGAACTGTACCAGAGCCGGCTGGAAGAAATGCACGAAGAATTCGGTGAGTACAAAGAGACTGACGCCGCTGCCGATTTTGCTCGTTGGCTGCAGGGCGAATCCACCGATAACCTGCTCGAGCTGCGCTACGAAGATCGCCGCCGAGTGCATCAACTCAAATACTTCACCTGGGTTGAGCAGCAGGGCCGCTCCTATGAAGAAATTCAGGAACAGTGGTACGGGCGAGATTACTGGACTGAATTCCAGAAACAAATTCCAGAGATGGATGCTCTGATCGAAGAGTTCAACGCTAAGGTAGGGTTAATTTAATAGAATTTTAGAAGTTCAACTTCTATTCCAATCCAAATAAAAACAGTAGGTGCAAAGACATGCGTCGCACCTACTGTTTTTTTGATGGGGATAGGAATATTTCGAAAGGTTGTGCTACAAGGCCAAATATTCAAATACTTAATGTCATTCCGAGTCGTCGGAGGCGCGCCTTTTACGCTCGAGGAATCCCTTTTCCCGCCAAGGGATGATTCAAGCTTCGATGAATATTTGGTGAAAAGAATAAATTTAAGTTACAATAGGAATTTTCTGGATTGATATTCATTCGCAAAGGTATTCGTGGAAGAGACACTACTTGATTATCTAAATGAGCATATTTTGCGCGATTTTGCGGGTAGCGCGATCTTTGCCCGCGGCATGTCTTATTACCGGTTGGGTAAAGTGAGCGTATTATCGGCCAGCATGGACGAATCTCAATCTCTGGTAGAGGGGACCCATCTTTACTCGGTTAGTCTGGCAATTTTTGAGGGAGAATTGGCGGTGTATTGCTCCTGTCCACATGCAGAGAGCGGTTGGTTTTGCAAGCACATGGTCGCCGCCGGGTTATCCGTGCGACAACATCTCCAAGAGCATTCCCCCTCAAAGTGGCAAACTCGTCTGAACTGGCTGTTGGAAGGGGCTAGTACGACTGAATTAGAGACGGCAAGACCGTATTGGGCTTTTCTCAGTCTTCAGCAAACAGAAGAAGGTTGGAAGTTATTGCCATATCGCATCTGGTTGGATGATCTGCCTGGTGGCACTCTGTCGGATGATATAAGTCAGATTGCTGACGAATTACCAGACCTCATTCAGCAAAATCAATGGCTGCTGGATTATATGGCTTCTCCCAAACAGATATACTCTCAGGGAGGGTGTATCAATGGTGGGGACCAGGAGGTCGCCGTCATCAACCTGTTGGTAAACCAGAACCGTACCCAGCAATCGTATTATTATGCCTATTCACAGGACTATCCGCTAGACCATTTCTTGTCGCTCCTGACTCGAACTTCGATTCCAGTATACGTTGGAAATCATCAAAACCCTGTCAGACGTCCCATTCGAGTTTTGCCTGATCCTGTAGAAATGATTCTCCAATTAGATGGGAATTCCGGAAACGGAGCCAGAGTGTCGATGCTCCTGGACTCTGGAAATCAACTATTAAACATTGATCAGCGCAATGTGGATGTGTTGACCAACAAACGCTCTCGGTGGATTTATTCGGACAAATATGTCTTCGAGTTGATCAATCCGCAGCCATTAGAATATTTGATGCCTTGGTTGCGAGAGCCAAACCTGGAGATTCCCCCTGAGTCTGAAGATGAGTTTATGGAGCGCTATCTCCCAACCCTTGTTGAAAGCTACAGCATTCGTGGTGATGATATTGATTGGAGAGATGTTGCCGCTGAGCCTGTCAAGCGTTTATATCTTAGTGATGAAGACAGCGAGATGACAGCGGCTTTGCGTTTTGGGTATGGTGATTATGAAGTAGAGTATGACCGCTTTTTATCAGAAATTACCGTTCGGCGTGATCCTGGTACCTGGACTCTGGCCCGTCTCCACAGGCGGCCCGAACTTGAGGAGCAAATATATCGTTCGGTGTCCTCCGCCGCCCATGGTCTGAAATATGGTATGGCAGATGATGCCCCGAATATTTTCATGCTGCGCGCCAAGGTGCATCCGATCGATTTCTTGATGCGCTGTGTACCCAGGTTGGCCGAAGATGGTTTCGAAATCTATGGTGAAGAAAAGCTAAAGACTGCGCGGGTCAATCGTCAGCAGCCAACGATTTCATTTCGTGTCAGTTCGGGAATTAATTGGTTCGACCTCGAGGCGGTGGTCAAGTTTGGGGAGGTAGAAACCAGCCTAAAAGATGTTCGTACGGCACTGCGCAAAAAAGAGACGTATGTCAAACTGGCCGATGGCACAATTGGTGAGATTCCCGAAGAGTGGATGGATCGCTACAAACATTTGTTTGGTTTAGGTGATCTGTCCGGTGAAGGCATTCGCTTATCGGATCACCATTTAACATTGATAGATCAGTTGCTGGCAGAGGCAGATCGTGCCCAGTTGGACGATGAATTTAAGCAGCGCCGCAAACGTCTCTTGGATTTCGAGGGGATTCAGTCAAAAGAGTTGCCCCCTGCCTTTGTGGGTGAATTGCGCCCCTATCAGAAGGCTGGTTATGACTGGCTGCACTTTTTGCATGAATTTGGTTTTGGCGGCTGCCTGGCAGATGACATGGGTTTAGGGAAAACCATTGAAACCCTGGCATTCTTACAATCCCTGCGCCGCGGGCATGCACAGCGAGCGGATCTTATCGTAATGCCGCGCTCCTTGTTATTTAATTGGCAGCGCGAGGCAGAACGCTTCACGCCAGAAATGAATATTCATTTTCATTATGGTTCCGAGCGCGTTGTGGATACCAATGTTTTTGACCAAAAAGATTTGGTGTTGACCACTTACGGCACCATGCGCAGCGACATAGAGAGTCTGAAGGAATACAAATTTCACTATGTCGTTTTAGATGAATCTCAGGCGATTAAAAATCCACTCGCCAAAACGTCGAAGTCTGCTCGACTGTTAAATAGTGATCATCGTCTGGTGTTAACTGGTACACCGGTCGAAAACTCGACGTTTGAGCTGTGGTCCCAGTTTGCCTTCTTGAACCCGGGTTTATTAGGAAACCTTGAGTACTTCAAACGCGAATTTGGAAATCCAATCGAACGCAACGGCGATGAGCATGCGTCGCAATTCTTGCGCAAGATGGTATTCCCTTTTATTCTACGCCGCACAAAAGCACAGGTTGCCCCAGAGCTTCCTCCGCGTACGGAACGAATCATATTCAGCGATATGGAGCCGGCTCAACGCAAGTTCTACAACAAGACGAAAGAGTATTATCGGGGGAGGCTCATGGGTGTCATCGAAGATAAAGGCATGAACAAGGCGCGTATGCAGGTGTTAGAAGGTTTGCTGCGTTTGCGCCAGATATGCAACCATCCTAAATTGGTCGACGTTGATTTTCGCGGGGTTTCATCAAAAATGGAATTGCTGATCGATACCTTGGAAACCTTGTTTGCAGAGGGTCACAAAGCGCTGATTTTTTCACAGTTCGTCAAGATGCTTTCGTTAATACGTTCAGATTTGGATGCCCGTGGAATACCTTATGAATATCTCGATGGCCGCACGCGCAAACGCCAGGAGCGCGTCGATGAATTTCAGAATAATCCGGATGTTCCGTTTTTCTTGATCAGTTTGAAAGCCGGAGGGGTGGGCCTCAACCTGACTGCGGCTGATTATGTCATTCATATTGATCCATGGTGGAACCCAGCCGTCGAGATGCAGGCCACAGATCGCACGCACCGTATTGGTCAAGACAAGCCTGTTTTCGTCTTCAAATTTATCGTGCGTGACTCCGTTGAGGAAAAGATAGTACAGCTTCAAGAGAAAAAAATGGCGCTGGTCGATCAGTTGATTTCAACGGAAAGTAGTTTCTTCAAGAGTCTGACGGCTGATGACGTGGATGCTTTGTTTAGCTGACCAAAGAGAAGCTGATCAAAGAGAAGCTGACAGGATGGATTCTGACGTTTAGGATGCAGGTCCAAAGGATGGGTTGGCATGGTTGAAAAACTGATAAATTCTTCCGATTTGATATTGGTCGCATTTTTGCCTTCACTACGCGATCTGGAGATTGCGCGCGTGCTGGGCTGGTATAGGATTCCACTCAGAACGGCCCCGAAAGTTGTCTCGGTGGATTATCTGGCATTTTATCAGCCGGCCTCTTTTGGGGATCATAAGTGGTGTATCGAATATGTTGCCCCGGTGTATGGCCACGAATTGCTTACCCGGGCCGAGTTGATCCGCGCTGAACCCGATCACCCCTCAGCGGCGGAGGAATATTTCAAGATTCAATTAGGCCCTTTGAGCGCCTTGCCGCAACCCATCAAAGCTGACCGTTGGAAGCGAGTAACATTTTTGTACACAACAGGAGAATATCTTCAGCGTGCGCAAACCATCAATGACCTGGTGGTCCACTCCGATGAGCGAAAATTACTGTGGCGTGCCTTACGCGAAAGAGCCTCCCAAGAGCAGAAATACGATGTGCCCGAATTCGACTTGTCTGCTGAAATGTTGGCTAAGGTGTTAGGGATCAGGGAGTTGGGGGAGGGGTATGGATGATCCAGATGACTCATCTGACTCCTTTGGTTCCTCTGAAATAAATATCCTAGAATTGGAGACATTCATGTCTAAGACCATCATCAAATCCGGTACTCTCATTACTGCCAGCGATACCTTCAAGGCCGATATTCTGATTGAAGATGAGAAGATCATATTAATTGCTAAGCAACTTGAGATCCCCGAAGCCAAGGTGATCGACGCGACAAGCAAATACATCATGCCCGGTGGGATTGATCCGCACGTGCATCTGGCGTTGCCCATGTTTGATACCTTCTCATCCGACGATCACTATACCGGGCATAAAGCAGCCGCGTTTGGCGGTACTACCACGGTGATGGATTTTGTTGTCCAGGAGCCTGAGGGGTTCAAATACTCGCTTGACCAGTGGCACAAAAAGGCGGCAATCGCCTCCATCGATTACAGTTTCCACATGAATTTGACCAATTTTAATGAACAAGTTGCCAAAGAGATTCCTTCATTGTTGGAAATGGGTATCAATACGTTGAAAGTATTTACTGCCTATAATGGCCGCCTGCGCATCGATGATGAAAGCATTTTTAAGGCGCTGCGCATAGCCAAAGAGAATGGTATGTTGGTGATGGCGCATTGTGAGAATGGCGATGTCATCGAAACCTTAGTTGCGGATGCCTTAGCTGCAGGACATTCGGACCCCATCTGGCATGCCCTCACGCGGCCGGGATGGGGCACTGCGGAATCTCTCTTGCGGTTGGCGGGCATGGCCGCAGTTGCTGATGCGTCACTGTACATCGTACATATGAATACGGCGGGTGAAGTCGAAATGTTAAATTTTGCCCGAGAACGCGGCGTAAAAGTGATGGGTGAGACCTGTCCTCAATATTTGTTCTTCACCGAGGACGATTATCGGCGGCCTGATGGCGCGAAATGGATTTGTTCACCCCCCATGCGCACGAAGGCGGATAACGCCCGACTTTGGGATTCCCTAACATTGAGTGACATGCAAGTTATGGGTACGGATCATTGTCCCTTTTATTTCGATGGTACCAAGCCGATTGTCTATGAGGGGAAGGAAATCGCCATCCCTGGCAAGGAACTGGGTGCCCATGATTTCACCAAGATTCCCAACGGATTGCCGGGGGTTCAGGATCGTTTGCCGATTCTCTGGACAGAGGGGGTCGTCAAAGGCAGAATCACTCCAAATCAATTTGTGGCTATGATGAGCACCAATCCCGCAAAAATATTTGGAATCTATCCACAAAAGGGTTGTCTTGCTCCCGGCGCAGATGCGGACATCGTGATTTGGGATCCAGAGCGCAAAGTCACATATGGCATAAACATGTCTCATCAGCGCACGGATTACAGCTTGTATGAAGGTTGGGAATTGATCGGCTATCCGGAAAAAGTATTCTTACGAGGTAAACTGATCGTCGATGGTGATGAATGGCAGGGGAAACCTGGCCAGGGGAAATACCTCCATCGTGGAGCCAATTCTGAGGTAATTTAGCGTTTCTAAGTCATGATAGAATGCAGGTACATATGTGACTACATTGTGGAGGTTGGTCATGCCAGACATCGGATTTCGTGAGTTGAAAGTGCGCGCCTCAGAATTTGTTCGTAGCGTGAGGGAATTTCAAGCCAAATACGTTGTGATACACCGAGGACGCGCCGAAACTGATAAATTTGGGGGAAGCTATTGGAAAGGATTGGGAATCTGAAAAATCCTCAGTTGAAATACTATCAGAATCGCGTCGGTGAGCAGTCACATGGCAAGTACTTACACAATCGACGCTAGTGTGTTCTTAAACGCCTTTAATCCCTATGAAGAAGGACACGAAACCAGCCACCAATTTTTGGCGCTTTTGCAGGAAACAGGCAAACCGATTATCGTTCCGATGTTATTGTTGCCAGAAGTTGCTGCCGCCGTTGGAAGGGGAAGTGGAGAATCGGATTTGGCGAAGAAATTTGCCAATACAATATCAGAATTGCCGCACTTGATTTGGGCGCCCTTTGATTTGATTCTAGCTCGACCTGGAAGTTTGTTAGTAACTCTGGATCAAGAATAAAGGCGCCGGTTTGCGGGGATTATTTCTGCGTTCGAACCGGCCCAGGCCTTGCAAGAACTCACTTAATATTAACAGAAATTTTCCTTGTCTTTGGTAAAATGTGGCTCCTATGCAAACATCTCTAACCATCAATAATCATGCGCTGAAATGGGGTGCCCAAACGTATGTCATGGGCATCCTAAACGTGACCCCGGATAGTTTTTCGGGGGATGGATTGCTCAGCCTGGAAACGGTTGATCGCTCGTTGAACCAAGGACGTCGCTTTGTGGCGGCTGGGGTGGACATCCTTGATGTGGGTGGCGAAAGCACACGCCCCGGCGCTGAACCGGTCGTTGTGGATGAAGAACTCAAGCGCGTAATCCCCATAATCCGAGCTCTGGTCACCCATTTGCCTGATACCTTAATTTCCATCGATACCTACAAAGCCACCGTTGCCGAAGCGGCTCTCGAAGCGGGCGCGCATATCGTCAATGATGTTTGGGGTTTGCGTGCCGATCCTGATCTGGCAGAGATTGTGAAAACGTTCAATGCCCCCGTGGTCTTGATGCATAACCGCAGCAACCCCAAAACAGCCGAAGTGCGTGATCGCTTGGGCGGGCGCTATGTTGGCGTGGAATATGATGACTTGCTAGAAGATGTCAAATTTGAGTTGATGGAAAGTGTCGAAATCGCTCGCCAAGCCGGCATCTCCGATGATCACATTATTCTCGATCCGGGCATTGGATTTGGTAAAACAGTAGAACAGAATCTGGAATTACTGAATCATCTTGGAGAAATCCGCGCTTTGGGATTCCCGGTGCTCATAGGACCCTCGCGCAAATCTTTTATTGGTTACACCCTCGATTTACCGCCCGATCAGCGTATTGAAGGCACCGGCGCAACCATTTCTGTGGGAATAACGCGCGGGGCAGACATCGTCAGAGTTCATGATGTCGAAGCCATGATGCGCGTGGCCCGCATGACAGATGCAATCGTACGAAAATAATATTGGAGAAAACAGAATGAGTATTGACTATTTTAACGCTCGTGAAACTTTGCAAACTTCTCACGACGAATACACGTATTATGCATTAGAAGAACTAGAACGCGAGGGGTTGACCCAGCTCGATAAGCTTCCCTTTTCAATTCGGGTAATGCTCGAGGCTGTGGTGCGGCAGTGTGACGAGAGAGCCATCACCCGGCAGGATGTGACAAACCTGGCCGGCTGGCAGCCGAATACCACAGATCGTCCAGTGCTACCGTTCCGACCCGGACGGGTTGTCATGCAAGATTTTACAGGAGTTCCGGCTGTGGTCGATCTGGCTGCTATGCGCTCGGCTGTGGCACGATTGGGTGGTGACCCGAAAGCCATTAATCCGCAAGTAACGGTTGATTTGGTCATCGACCATTCGGTGCAGGTGGACTTTTTTGCCAGCAGCGACGCTTTGCAACGCAACGCTGAGCTGGAATTCCAGCGTAACCGCGAGCGTTATGAGTTCCTCCATTGGGGTCAGAAAGCCTTCGATAATTTCCGGGTTGTGCCGCCCGCCACGGGCATTGTGCACCAGGTCAACCTGGAATTCCTGGCTGACGTTGTGCTCTCCAAAGAAGTGGATGGTGAACAGGTCGCCTATCCCGATTCGCTGGTTGGCACCGATTCGCACACTACCATGATCAACGGTCTGGGTGTGGTTGGTTGGGGTGTGGGGGGCATTGAAGCTGAGGCCGCTATTTTGGGTCAGCAAATCGATATGCTCACCCCGGATGTGATCGGGTTTAAATTGAATGGTGGATTGCAGGATGGCGTGACTGCTACTGACATGGTGTTGCGCGTGGTGCAGATGCTCCGTGAGATGGGCGTGGTCGGTAAGTTTGTAGAATTCTATGGTCCAGGCCTGGATCTGTTAACTCTCCCTGACCGGGCCACCATTGCCAACATGGCGCCTGAATACGGCGCGACGATGGGCTTTTTCCCTGTTGATGAGGAGACGCTGCGCTATTTACGGCTTACCGGCCGTAGTGAAGAACTTGTCGAGCGGGTCGAAAAATATCTCAAAGCACAGAAATTGTTCCGCACGTCAGATACCCCTGATCCAGAGTACACCGACACGCTTGAATTAGATTTGCGTACCGTGCAATCCAATTTGGCTGGCCCGTCTTTGCCTCATCACCGGGTGGCGCTGAAAGACATGAAAATTGCCTTTGGTGATGCGCTGCGCAGGCCGGTCAGTGAGCGAGGTTTTGCTCTCGAAGACGAATCTCTGGAAACAGTCATCACCATTGGGACCAATGGATCCACCGAAGAAATGGCGCATGGTGCGGTGGTTATTGCCGCCATAACCTCTTGTACGAATACCTCCAATCCCTCGGTCATGGTTGGTGCAGGGTTGCTGGCCAGAAACGCGGTCGAAAAAGGCTTGCAGGTCAAACCCTATGTTAAGACCAGCCTGGCTCCAGGCTCCCGCGTGGTGACCGAATATTTGCAGCAGTCCGATTTGTTGATGCCGCTGGCAAAACTGGGATTCAACGTGGTGGGTTATGGCTGTACAACATGTATTGGTAATTCTGGTCCCTTGAGCAGCGAAATCGTGCGCGCGATCAACGAAGCTGATCTGGTAGCTTCAGCGGTGCTTTCGGGCAACCGCAACTTTGAGGGGCGCATCAGTCCGCACGTGCGTGCTAACTATTTAGCCTCTCCGCCGCTGGTAGTGGCTTATGCTCTGGCCGGAACGGTGGATATCGATCTTGAAAATGAGCCTTTGGGAGTCGGAAATGATGGGAAACAAGTATACCTTCGGGACATCTGGCCCTCCTCAAAGGAGATTATGGACACCATTGCCAAAAATGTCACGCCGGAAATGTTCAAGGAGCAATATGGCGATGTCTTCGATGGCAATGAAATCTGGAATCAAATTGAGGGCGGGGAAGGGGAGGTCTTTGCTTGGGATTCTGAATCGACCTATATCCAGGAGCCGCCCTTCTTTGTAGACATCACACCAGAAGTTCCCGATATCGTTGACATTCAAGGAGCCAAAGTTTTGGCACTGTTAGGAGACTCCATCACCACAGATCATATTTCCCCTGCCAGTTCCATTCCCTCTGATGAGCCGGCCGGGAAATACCTAATCGAAAATGGCGTCAGGCGGCGAGATTTCAACTCCTTTGGCTCTCGCCGCGGCAACGACCGGGTTATGACCCGGGGAACATTTGGTAATATCCGTTTGAAAAATCAATTGGTGCCAGGGAAAGAGGGCGGCTACACAAAGTTCTTTGGGCCAGGGGATCCAGATGATGGAAAAATGATGACCATTTTCGATGCGGCGATGAAATACAAAGATGCCGCTGTGCCCCTGGTAGTACTCACAGGTACGCAATATGGCACTGGCTCCAGCCGTGATTGGGCCGCCAAAGGGACCATGTTGTTAGGTATCAAAGCTGTGATTGCCAAATCCTATGAACGCATTCACCGTTCGAACCTGGTCGGGATGGGTGTTTTACCCTTGCAGTTCAAGGATGGCGAAGATGCCGCCTCTTTGGGGCTAGAAGGGAACGAAATTATCGATATTTTGGGTTTGACCAATTCCCTTCAACCACAAAGCGAGATCAAAATCCGGGCGACCAAAGCAGATGGGAAGCCCGTAGAGTTTCAAGCAGATGTACGTTTGGATACAGCCATTGAAGTTGAGTATTATCGCAATGGCGGCATCTTGCATACCGTGCTCAGAAATATGCTTTAGATATTAACGGCAGCAAAAACATGAATATGTAGCCGCAATGCCATGCACTTGCGGCTATTTTCTTACATCGTTCTAACACTTTCGCGCTAAAATTTACTAGTTGATGTGAAAACCAGGAGTTCGCGAAACTTTCGTGCATTTCTGGTTTCCTCATGAATCTTTGTTTCGAGGAGGAAGATATGACCGAAAAAAAACCTATCGCCTTTAAAGCTGAAATCAAGCAATTACTCAATATTCTCATTCATTCCCTTTATACAGACCGTGAGATCTTTTTGCGCGAATTGATCTCCAATGCTTCTGATGCGCTCACACAAATGGATTTTGTCATGCTGACAGATCACGATGTGCTGGACCCCGATGCCGAGTTGGCTGTTCGACTGAGCGTCGATGAAGATGAAAAGATCATTACTATTACTGATACCGGCATTGGAATGACCCGTGACGAACTTAAAACCAACCTGGGAACGATCGCCCAGTCTGGGGCGCGAGCCTTTCTCGACGCTGCCGATGAGGGCATAGACCAGCAGCAGCTTGCGGATGTCATCGGTCAGTTTGGCGTCGGCTTTTATTCGGTTTTCATGGTCGCCGACTGGGTGCGGGTGACTTCCCGTTCGTACAAACCGCGCTCCAGGGCTGCAAGCTGGTATGCCACCGGGGAAGACACCTTCACGGTTGACGCAGCCGAAAGAGCAGAACGCGGCACAACGATTGAGATCAAGCTCAAAGAAGATGCCGAAGATTTCGCCACAGAGCACAAGTTGCGCGATATCGTCAAGAAACACTCGGATTATGTGCAATTCCCCATCTATGTCGGTGAAGATGATGATCAATCCAACCGGCAGACCGCCATCTGGCGTCAGTCTGCTCGCGATGTCAAAGACGAAGAATATAACGAGTTTTACAAACACCTGACGTTGGATTTTCAAGATCCCCTTGATAAAGTTCATTTTGTCGCTGATGCGCCTTTGCGTATTTTTGCCTTAATGTACATCCCCAACAGCGCTGAGCGCACCATGTTTTCTCTCCGCAAAGAAGACGGCCTCAAGCTCTATACCCGCAAGATACTCATTCAGGAATACACCACGGATTTGCTGCCGCCCTATTTCCGCTTCATGCAGGGTGTGGTCGATGCCGAAGACTTGCCGTTGAACGTCTCCCGCGAGTCGGTGCAGGCCACGGCCATGATCAATCGCATCAAGAAAATCCTCACCAATCAGGTCACCAAGCAGCTCGAGACCATGGCCAGGAAAGAACCGGAGCAGTATGAAAAATTCTGGCTGGCTTTCAATCCTTTTATCAAAGAGGGTATTGCCTCCGAGAATGCCGATCGCGAAACCCTGTATCCGCTGATCCGTTTCCACACCACCACAAATTCTGAAAGCTGGGTTTCGCTGAGCGATTATGTTGAGCGCATGAAGGACGATCAGGACAAAATCTATTACATCCTTGGCGATGACGAGCGTTCCGTAGCCCGCAGTCCGCACCTGGATTATTTCGACAAACATGGTTATGAAGTGATCACATTGACGGATCCGATGGATTCATTCATGTTGTTGGGTCTGCGTGAATATGGGGATTACCAGCTACAGAATGTAGCCGCGCCGGACCTGGAATTGCCGGCTGCTGAGGCGGCCCCAAAGGATGAGCCTGCCCCCGAAGCGTTACCCGAAAAAGATTTCGAGAAGATTGTCGAACGCTTCAAGTGGCACCTGGGCGAGCGTATCACCGAGGTAAGAGCCACCGACCGCCTGACCGATTCTGTGGCCCGCCTGGTCGATCCTGAAGGGTCTATGGATCAAGAAATGCAGCGTGTATATCGCCTGGTCGATAAGGAATACGAAATCCCTAAGAAAGTCTTGGAGCTGAACCCCCAGCATCCTATCTTGATGAAACTGCACTCGCTTTCAGGCGAAGATGAACGCAACCAGACCGTCATCGAGCAGATTTACGAAAGTGCTTTACTTATTGAAGGTTTGCATCCCGACCCGGCCAGTATGCTGCCTAGAATTCAAACGCTCATCGAAAACGCATTAGACTAAACGCTGAGAAACCCGAGTTTTATCAAAATTCGGGTTTCTTTTTTGCAATTCCAGTTTGACTCAGGAACCAAACTGCTCCGAGAATACCAATGATCCCGCCCCCATACCAGATAGCCTCGGGTCCAATCTGGTCATTGAGAATGCCCCCCACTACCGGCCCTATACCAGAGCTAACCCCCCAGCTTACTGTAAATACGCTCATATAACGCCCACGCATATCCGCAGGTGCCAGATCGGCAACATATGTAGTTGCTGTTGGAACCAGGATCAATTCGCCTACGGTGATTATCACCATGCTGCCCCAGAAATCCCAGAATCCATCCCCAAAGGCGATACTGCCCACTCCGAGCCCGTAGATAGTAGCGCCGATGAATAACATCCGCAAAGGCGATTTTTTCTGTGTTTGACGTGTAACCCAAACCTGGAGAAGTACGACCATCAATGCATTCGTCATCGGTATAAATCCGTATTGGCTCTCGATGATTTGGTAATTGTTTTTCGCATAAACTCCCAATAAGACCCACATAATTGTGGCGCTGATCTGGGTTAGCGTGAAGGCGCCGATGAATTGCAAAAATTTACCGTCACTGGCAATGTGTTGATATCCGCCCTTTTGCGATTGGATTTGTGAAGGATTCGATGTTCTCACTTGTGGAAGTGTCTCTCGCAAAAGAATCCCAACACCAATACCGAAGCCGATAAGCGTTATTGCGGCAGTGATAAAGGCGATACTGTAGGATGAAGTAGCAGCGAACCCCCCAAGGGCGGGGCCTAAAGCAACCCCAACATTTTTACTCAAGCGACTCATTGCGTAAGCATCAGCTCGTTTGCCTTCAGGGATAAGATCAGCGATCATGGCATCCGAGCCGACCCGGAAGAGGGGGTTGGCAATACCACGTGCAGCCATCAAAATGGCGAAGGCTGCCAATGAATTGGCTGGGATCATCGCCAGATACGTAAATCCCATAGCGACCAACCCTACGATCATGGTGCCTTTGCGGCCCGCTCGATCGGTGATGGGGCCGGCAATGAAAGATGATATCAAAGCGGTTATCGCATTGATGGTCATCAGGCTGGCGGTAGCGGTCATCGCCAATCCCAGGCGGTCGCTAACGTAGATCATTAGGAAAGGCCAGATCATGCTGGCCCCTGCGGTGCTGATCAGCATGCCCCAAAATAGCAGCCAGAATTGGCGCGGGTATTCGTCAAAGGGGAGACGTATTAATTTCTTCATGGAATAAATTTTGACAATAAAACTGGGGAATTGTACCACTCTGCTTTACCGTCAGGTATAATATGCGCCTGAAATTATCTACAATAGCAAGTGTAGAAAATTAATCAAAAATGGGATCAGTTAACCTATGACACACATACTTGTTACCAATGACGACGGTGTTACTGCGCCGGGATTATTAGCCCTGGCAATTGAAATGCGCAAATTAGGTGAGGTCACGATTTTAGCTCCCGATCGCAATTGGTCGGCCTCAGGGCATGTTAAAACTATGCATCGCCCACTGCGTGTAAAAAAAGTAATTCTCGATGATGGAGTTTCCGCACTGACCAGTGATGGTGCCCCCTCAGATTGTGTGGCTCTGGCATTGTTAGGTGTAATTGAGAAGGATATTGATATTGTTGTTTCCGGGATCAACCCCAATGCCAACATTGGCCATGATGTGACGTATTCAGGCACTGTCACGGCGGCCATGGAGGCTGTGATCGCCGGGATTCCAGGAGTGGCAGTCTCGCTGGATTCGCCAGATAATCACCTGGGTGTTTTGGATTATGCACCCGCTGCCAGTCATGCAGGAAAGATCGTTGAAGGCATGCTGGCCGATGGCTTCCCCCCGAAAACGGTGATTAATATAAATGTGCCCTATCTGCCCGAAGGTGAGATCAAAGGGATTCAGGTCACCCGGCAGGGTCAGCGCCTATATCGGGATGCTTTGCTCAAGCGCGAAGACCCACGCAACAAGCCCTATTACTGGATTGGTGGAGAAGCACCGACAGGCGTTGAAGAAGATGGGACAGACTATGGCGCCATGAAAGCCGGATATATTTCACTTACACCGATTCAATTGGATTTGACGAATTATGATGTGATGGATGTGCTGGATCAAATGAAATTCTAGCAGGCTGTCGGAGAACTAAAGAAACCGGGTATTTTACAACCAAAAACCGGGTTTATGGCATGTGAAAATGAGTTCTCTGACAAACTGCTGGTGGAATATTTTCTAGAATGCGGAACGTGACAGGAAAAATCTCTTATGAGGGCGAATGGCACGAATATTTTGCACAAAAAATTCGTGATCAACGAGTGTTTAGCCTTTCTGGACTATTACAAATTTTTACAGAGTATTTCGGGGGAATATCGTTCTCATGCAAACAAGATGTGGGCCGCGATTCCCGCCAAAACCGGAACCGCTAACCCTAGCCCCCAGCGGATGGCGGCGAAGCGCCAACCCATGAAAGGTAGCTCGAAAGTGATGCTGAGCAGCGCCTGTGTAGCCCAACTGGTGATTAACGTGACGGCGGGGCCTAAGCCGGCACCGGCGCTGTAAAGCACAGCGATTAGGGGGAAGACAACATAAGGTCCTCCAGGCAACAGCATGCCGATAATTTCTGCCAGGAATATGCCCTTCAAGCCTGAATCGGGGCCGATCCAGGCTTTTACCAGTTGAGTTGGGGAGAGCACGTTTACGTAACCAACAATGATAAAGGCGACAATTAGCAAAGCAACATTGCGTTTGAACGTATTCCAGGCAAGGGCAGCGCCATTATTTAGACTGCCATCTTTCCTGCTCCATGCGTAAACCAACAAGCCCAGAGTGATGATCCAAAGGGTCAGGGTTGCGGTCGTCATGGTTTGTCTTCCCCTAGGGTTTCTCGGGAATCCGTCGAATTTGCAACGGCTTTCCGTGTGGCTTCAATGGTATTGCCAAAAAGCGCTTCAGCGAGCAATCCCAACAAGGGAGGAATCGCAAAGGTTACCAGGTAACGCACGAAAGTCAGTCTTGGTCCCAACAGAGCAATTTCAACTGGAATGCGAGAAATCGACCACAAATTTTTCGCTGTGACGAAGGCGACCAGCACCCCCAATCCGGCTCCGGTTTTCAATAATGCGGCGGCGATGGGGAAGTAAACATAAGGTCCGCCGGGAATCAGTGCGCCGCCCAGGCAAGCCAGTGCTAAGCCGCGCCAACCTGACCGAGAACCCAGCCACCGTGAGACGGTCTCCTTCGTGACTAAGGCCTGGATCAAACCGGCCGTCAAGAAAGCAGCAACTAGCAAAGGCAGAACGCTAAGCAAAAAGGTTGCTCCACTTCGGAGGCCCCTCTGTACCAGCTCAAGCCCACCCTGTTGCCAGGCCAGCAGCGCGAGTAGAAAAGCCACAATTGCCAATATGGGAATTGTATAATCACGTTTTTGCATAATTTTGCTCAAAAGAGGTAAACTTTTAGGGAAAGTTCACTTCTACAAAATTTACGGCATCATGTGCACAATCCGCAGGAGCGGACCGTTGTTCGAGATGCTTGAGGCAGTGCCAACAATTTGAAACCAGGTATTTCCCGGTTTTAGCGGAATTCTGCTGCCATCGAAGTTTTTCAATTGGATAAGGCTCTCTTCACTATCGCGCACCCATTGGATTGAGTAAATCTTTCCATCTCGTAATAAAAAAGCATCACCGGAACCAATCAAATTAATTTCCCACATTTCTGGGGATTCCAAGAAGTATGTTTGTCGGGCTAGAATAACAACGACATTGTCTGTCGTCAGAGGTTCACCATTCAAGCGATCGATGAATAGCTCGAAAACTTCTCCCATTCCATTGGAATAATCATCAACCGTATCCTGATAGCGCAGGTAATTTCCATTAGCGGCATCATAATCCCAACGGTTATAGAATCCAGAGCTATATCGCAATGTCAGGCTGGTAGCGACTGTATCACTTTCAGGGGGCTGCACTT
This sequence comes from uncultured Anaerolineales bacterium, assembly GCA_964629085.1. Lineage (GTDB taxonomy): Bacteria > Chloroflexota > Anaerolineae > Anaerolineales > UBA11858 > NIOZ-UU35. The sequence goes on along the minus strand of CAZVPR010000014.1, from coordinate 10,136 downwards.
GAAAAGTCAATCCATCAAGCACTTGCCGGAAATTCCCCAGGTTTTTATTTGTGTAGTGTTGGCTGAATATAGCAGTATCCGTCATTAATGAGTTGTATCTGTCGGGATCGATACGGCAAAGGGGAATCTCGACGGTGGGCGGGCAGGGATGGTCGGAGAGATATTCAAACCGTTTGCCATAACCAGTGTTGAATAAACGCCAAAGCACACGTGCATCGGCACTGCCGAAAGCGAATATGGATTTGTACATGTGGATGAAGTGCTCATCGGCGAAGCGAGCTGAGCGGATTGGCCCAACAAACTCGGCATCCTGCCCATAATAAATGGCATTGAAGCGGGTGCGACCAACCTCGTGATAGTACTCCCAAACATGGTCAGCCAGGGAGAGACCATATTGGGGTCGTACACTGCGCGGCCCATTGGACACTTTCACGACTACCGGATGGCGTTCGAGCAAAGCCTGGTCTTCAACAGGTAGGCCAGTCAACGGGTTGATGTTCTTGGGGAAACGATTTGGCCCATAGCCCTCGGCGGGATAGTTTGCTAAGGGATCGAAACCAATTGAAGGTGTGGGGCTTGGATCCTCTTCGGGATTTGCTGTCAACTCAAACGTCATCCCATTTGTCCCTGTTGAATTCGCCTCAGGCCTTTGGGTGAAGGCTGATAACCCCAGGCACAGGATCAGGCCAAATTTCCAAATTTGATTTAACATTGTTTTGGCGGCTAATTGTCTGGGTCTGGAGGTCGAGCAAAATCGAAAAACCAGGTTTGATCATTTTGCCTGACTTCGGATGTGCTGTTCATCACCTGGAAGAAAGTTACCCCAGGTTTGAGCGCCAGCGGTTTTCCATCCAGATCTATAATTGCCAGAGGTCTTCTTTCTTTGAAGCGATGCCAACGGGCGGGGTAGGCTTTGTTATCCCGGAAAAGATAGGCTTCACCACTGCCAGTGAGATCCATTTGGAAAAATTCAGTATCCGATGATTTGTGAAAGAAAGAATGTGGTACCAAAAGGATGATGACATTATCAACAGTCAGAGGCTGGCCGGTGAAGGCATCCATGTGCATTTCGTAATTGGCGCTTTTGCCATCAACATTGTCGACAGTGCCCTGATAACGAATATAACGCTCGGATGGTTCGTGATAAGCCCAGTAGGCATAATTAGCATACGAGTAGGTTACGAATACTTCTGTGCCGGGTTTGAAATCGAGGCCGCCTGCCGAAGAGAAGAAATTTCCAGACAGGTCATGTCTCTCATCGGGTAGTCCCCAACCAGTAATATGTTCATGGACTTGGGCAGTATTGCCAAACAAGTTGTTATATGAAGGGATACTATCATCCCGGCATAGGGGTGGACAAAAGCGTTCGACAACAAAATAATTGGGATCCAGTTCCCGCTTTTCATAGTATTTGAAGACCCGCTGATCGGCCCCATTGAATACGAAAATCGCGTTATACATCCGGATCAGATTTTCATCGAAAACTCGAGCAGAGCGCAGGGGACCGAAGCGAGCGGCATCATTTCCATAAAAGACAGCCGCGAAGCGGGTTAGGTCCCATTCGAGATAATACTCATAGATTTGATCGGCGAGGGTAATTCCGGATTGCGGACGGACGCTATGAGGGTAATTGGGAATCTTGGCTACTATGGGTCTCCTCTCGAGCAAGGCCGGGTTGGGAACAGGGAGTCCTGTTAATGGATTAATATCGGATGGAAAGTCGAAGGGCCCGACACGAATAAAATTGTTGACATTTACAAGTGGGGTGATTGTTGCGATGGGCGTACTGCTGGGTTTTAATGTTGGTGTGGCCGGTTCATTGGTTGGTTCACTGGTTGGTTGGGGTTGTTCTTCCCCAGTTGATGATGTATCAACCTCAGGCGGGGCAGGCGTCTCTGATGCGATTATTTCAACGGAAATGTCATCGGGACGGGTGGTTTCAAGAGTGCAGGCAAAAGAAAGGCCAATAAGAATGAGAGGGATAGATAATATTCGTTTGGTGTGCATGATAGCGATGAGCAGTGTTTGTTTTGAAGTCAGAGTTGTAATGTTACCGCACTTGCCAGGGCTTGCCAATTCGACAATGAAACCATTTCCGTTATAATTTAGCCCATGGTTTTGATCAAAAAGATCTTGAAAATGCCCATGCTTCGGCAGGTTCCCTGGCAACGGATCAGCTATTTAGTTGCTGGAGCTTTGTTGATTACCTGGCTGCTCAATACTCCCGAAGGCCTTTTAGGAAAAACGGATGCCGTTGGGTATGCGGTATGTCACCGCATCGATTTGCGTTCGTTCCATTTGGGGGATCGACAATTCGCACTGTGCGCCCGTTGTACCGGTCAATATTTGGGTGCCATGTTGGGTTTGGCGTTCCAGACTCTCAGACGCCCTCGTGCAACGGGGCGGCCTCCTTGGTATGTAATTGGGATTTTGGCGGCCTTTGCTTTGATTTATGTGGTGGATGGGTCGAATTCATATCTGCACTTGCTGCCGGGTATGTCTCGGTTTTACATCTATGAACCAAATAATATGCTCCGCTTGATAACTGGAACTGGATTAGGGATTGCCATAAGCGTAATGCTGATACCGGCTTTTAATCAGACTGTGTGGAAACAAAGAGATCGACGGTCCGCTGTGGATGGTTGGGTGCCCTTGAGTGGATTATTAGTCATTGGGGTGATTCTGGATTTGTTGGTGCTGACTGAAAATCCTTTGATACTCTATCCCCTGGCGCTGGTTTCTGCGAGTGGTGTTTTGGTGTTGTTGACTATGGTTTACTGCATGGTTTGGGTGATGCTATTCCGGATGGAAAACCGTTTCGAAAAATTCAGCGGACTCATTTTCCCTTTGGTGGCTGGATTCACCATTGCCCTCCTTCAAATTGCACTAATTGATTATATGCGGTTTTTGATCACTGGAACCTGGGATGGTTTTCATTTTGGATAGGGAGGGGGTATTGGGTACTTGGTACCAGGTATTTTGCCTCTTTACTACGGGAATTATTTAGGTAGACATAGGTTATCTCTACCTTGTATACTTACCACAAGCCTGCTTGCTAGCTCAAAATGATGATGGAGTTGATGTTATGGACATTTTCACTGCCTTTGGATTATCTGCCAGCGCTGGTTTGAATGCGTATATCCCGTTGCTGGTCGTCTCTTTGGTTGCGCGTTTTACCGATTGGATCGAATTAAGCAAACCCTGGGACACTATGGAAAGTTGGTGGGTGATAGGGGTGTTGATTGTGCTCTCCCATGTGGAATTCTTCGCTGATAAAGTTCCAGCAATCAATCACATCAACGATGCTATTCAAACCTTGATTCGTCCAGTTGCCGGGGCTTTGGTTTTTGCTGCCAGTGCTCAAGTTGCTGAGGTCAATCCAGTTGTTTCGATGATCGCTGGGTTGTTAATTGCGGGTGGTGTTCATGCCGCAAAATCAGTTGCCGTAAGACCGGCGATATCTGCAACAACGGGTGGGGCTGGGAATGTTCCCGTCAGCATACTAGAAGATATCGTATCTACAATAATGTCGATATTAGCAATAGTTATTCCCGTCTTGATCGCTGCGATAGTAGTCTTGTTTGTCTCCTGGCTTGTTTGGCGTTTATGGAGGCGAGCAAACCGGAAATCGCTGGTACAATAAATCAATTCAGGATCAAGAAAACCGAATTCGGCGAAAATGTTTCTTTTCGTCATTATCTTTTTGGCATCGGTTTTCTTATGATTGGAGTTATTTTGAATAAAGGAGTATTGTGATGTCTGATTATGAAGGTGCCCCCTCGACACCAAATAGCTCAATGGCCATTGTTAGTCTGGTCGCTGGCATTTTAGGGTTTACATTTTTTCCCGTGATCGGCAGCATTGTTGCTGTAATCACAGGTCCGATGGCAAAAAGAGAAATTGCTGAAAGTGCAGGCACCCTGGGAGGTGATGGTCTGGCTCAAGCTGGGACAATTCTAGGATGGGTTGGAATTGGCCTATCCATTATTGGTATTTGCATAGCTGGTGTAGCCATCGCCATTCCTTTCTGTCTGGCAGTCTTTGGGATTGCATCTGAAGAATGGGGTTCTTTATTGCCGATTTTGTTTAGTGTAATATAATAGACGCTGAATTGTAATTATTTAATTTTCCAATTGGAGGCTATTGTGACTGAGCAAAACGATTATGTTGAAAGCGCCCAAGAAAAGAGCGGCAACAGCAAAGTAATTATTATTATCGCAATTGTTTTGGTAGTGCTTTGTTGCTGCATGGCAGTTCTGGCTGGTGCTGGCTGGTGGCTGTGGAATAATGGTGATGAATTATTTGGCCTGACTTCCCAAACCTTGCTTCAAATGTTGTAACGAAAGAGCTTGTCATGAAAAAGAACTCCCTGAATTTGAGGGAGTTCTTTTTGTTCAGGCAAATCAGATTAGCCTTATAGGGTGGCTGATTTTGCCTACAAGGATAATTGAATCAGAAAGATAGTAGCCGACTGGGAATTTCATCAAAAAGGACGTAGACGAGCGCCGAATTCGCCGAGCTTTGCGGGCCAGGCGTGCCAGCTTGCTGAAACGCACTGCTTGGGATCTGCGTCAAAATTGTTACGCTTATCTGAGCTGTTGGCACAGATAAATTGAATAATTAGGATGGAAAAATATCCATATGGACTAAGCGTATTCTCTTGAGGTCATTTTTCAGCGGAAAAGCTCCCCGAATCGAAGAGCGCCTGCAGTTCGGCAAGTGATTTTTTGGCTTGATTGACCATTTTTTCGGGCAGTGCGAGCGCCTCGAATTCGTCTTCGTCCAAAACAAGTTGACGACCGTTGGGGTATACCAGCAAATCCAGGGCTAAATCCCTATATGAAATTTTGTCGCCATCAAGAACGGCTGGGGTAGCGATATTGCAGTACCAACCCTTGGGTAATTTATCATGAACGTCGAAAATTTCGAAAATGTTGTACCAGCGCTCTGAAAAGTAAGTTTCAACGAAGCGGTCTCCCATGCGGAGCCAAATGCCATGGAACTCACTATCTTCCCGATCAAAGAAGGCCTCGATGACAATTTTTTCAGGTGTTTGGTCAATTATTGCACCTTGATATCGCCAGGTTTCTTCCCCGGATACATTCTGTTTAATAACGGTAATCATTTTTTTCGCTGAGATCATCATTCGAAAATTTGGATACTTTCTTTGGGGTCGATGCTGATAGTGATAGTTTCGCCAACATTGGGGATTTCCACATCCAAGGATGAGAAGGAAAATCTAAGATTATGGTCATTGCTCAGAATTTCAATTTGCCAATGATTGCCTCGGAAGGTGCTGTTGGTCACTTTTCCAACGATTTGGGTTGGTTCATTTCCATTTAGCATTGCTCTGTCTGGTCTTATCAGCAGTTGGATGTCCCCTGTTGTGTGACGGGGTGCGGGGAAAGATCCGATGGGGGTTTGGATACTATCGCCCTGTCCAATTCCCGATACGATGTTTTCTAACCCCAAAAAGGTCGCCACAAACGTAGAAGCTGGTTGTCGATATACTTTCGCAGGAGAGTCCAATTGCACGATCTTTCCCTGTTTCATGATCCCAACCTGGTTCGAAAGCGCAAAGGCTTCTTCGTGGTCGTGAGTCACGTAAATTGCTGTTTGATCCGATTCTTTAAAGATTGGCCCCAGTTCAAATAAAAGGCGTTCTCGCAGGTTGCGGTCAAGGGAGCCAAAAGGCTCGTCCAGCATGAGCAATTTCGGTCGGGGTGCAAGTGACCGGGCCAGCGCGACTCGTTGCATTTCACCACCAGACAAGGTCTGTACATCACGCTTCGCATAGCCATTTAGGCCCACCAGATCAAGCACTTCGTCCACCCTATGAGCGATATCTTGCTGGTTCATTTGGGCCATTTCAAGACCAAAATCGATATTCTGGGATACGTTTTTGTGCGGGAAAAGCACATAATCCTGGAACATCAACCCAAAGCCACGTTTGTGGCTTGGTGTTCTTTCCAGGGATTCACCCTCCCAAAGAATGTCGCCCGAATCTGGTTTTTTAAGTCCGGCAATGATTTCCAGGAGGGTGGACTTGCCGCATCCACTGGGGCCCAGTAAGCTAAGAATTTCCCCATGTTGCAACTCGAAAGATATATTTTGTAGTGCAGTAATCTCTCCGAAAGATTTCTGGATGTTGCGAATGGATAATTGGGACATCAGAATTCACCAATTTCCGCGATTCTGAAGCGTTCAATGAGCAGCATTCCAGCCGCAGTGACCACCATTAGAATGGTGCTCATAGCTAAGGCCTGACCATAATTCATGGCTCCTGGACGCGACAACAGCCGGTAGATGACGACCGGGATTGTCGGGTATTCTGGGCGAGAAAGCAGGGAAGTGGCCCCAAATTCTCCCATGGAAATTGTGAAGGCGAATGTGGCGGCCACCAATAATGCCCTCCCAATCAATGGAATATCGATCAGGCGGATCACCTGACGAGGGGAGGCGCCCAGAACGGCGGCTGCATGCCGGATTTTAGGTTGAATGCTTTGCAAGGCTGGCACCAGGCTGCGTACAACGAATGGGAATGCCACCAGGGAATGCGCCAAGGGAACCAGGATCGGCGAAGCGCGCAAATCCAGAGGAGGATGAGCCAGGGCGATGAGGAAGCCTAATCCTAACGTTACCGCCGAGGTTCCCAACGGCAACATTAACAGAGGATCAAACACACGGTTGAAACGCGATTGGCGGTCTCTGGCTAACGCAAAGGCAGCTGGAAGACCTAGAGTCAAGGAAAGTAACACCGTAGTCAGTGCATAAACCAACGACACGCCGATTGCTGCTATGGGTGATGCGTAAAACAGAGATGCCTGTTCATTGCGCCATAATTGACGATAAAAGGTTAGAGTCACCCCAGGATTGGGTGGAACGTCCACACCTGGGATCACGCCAAACGTTATAATCGACCGTGTTGCCAAGGATAGTAATGGTGAAACGAGAATAATCAGCAAAAAACCAATGATAATTCCTGAAAACAATTTTTGTTTCCAGGTGTTCAGCCTTGCCTGTGTGTTCAGGCGAGAACGCAAATTCAGCGGACGTGATAAGCTTGACGCTAAGCGAGTGTATATGATGGTCATGAGGAGCGTGCAGCTCAGTTGCAATATCGAGAGTACCGCCGCCATGGGCAAATTGAACAAGCTGATGGTCTGGTAATATATTTCGACCTCTAGCGTAGCGAATTTCGGGCCACCAAGAATTAATATTACACCAAAGGAAGTGAAATCAAATATGAATACCAAAAGGGAGGCTGCGGCGAGTACGGGCAGCAAGAGGGGCAGGGTGATCTTTGTAAAAACTTGCCAGGGATTGCCTCCCAGAATACTCCCAGCTTTTCCAAGCCGGGGATCCAGGTGAGACCAGAAATCGCCCACCATGCGCAGAATTATGGTCGTGTTGTAGAAAACATGCGCAATCAGGATGGCGCCCAGCGAATTGATAATTTGTATGGGCGGGTTCGCCAATCCGAAAAGCTGCATTAACCCGGTGTTAAGCCATCCCTGAGGTCCTAGGAGGGAATTGATGCTGGCAGCCACAACCAATGTGGGCATTACGAAGGGGATTCCAGTTATTGCGCGGAGCGTTGATTTGCCCCGAAAATTATATCGGGCAAATAGATAGGCTCCAGGCAAGCCGATGATCAATGTCAAAATCGTAGAAAGCGCTGCCTGTCCAAAGGTAAAACCAATAACCTTGCGAATGGATTCTGATTGTAGAGCCTCAATAAATGGAACCAACCAACTTCCCTGGCTGCGAGCGATGCTCAGTTGAAGGATACTTCCCAAAGGATAGAAGAAGAATATTCCCAGGAATAGCAGTGGAAACAGCCAGAGAAGCAAGGAATGGATTGGTTTAATTTTCATTGATAAGGAATTCGGTGAAGGGTAATCTGGCGAACCGACAATATTTTGCAAAATTCTCTTTTGATCATCACGACTGGAATCGAATACCACAAAGGTCACGAATGTGCTCTGTGGATACTAAATCACAGCATTATTCTTGAATTTCTGTAGCTGTCAATGCCACCTTGAACACATGTCGTCGCCAGCCAATGTTTTTCGTCAAATTGTACCCATTCGAAAAAATTTTTATCACTGATTTGATGATGTTTGTTTAAGTAAACCGTAATCAGAAGTTAGGTTTCTGTCAACAGGACGCTGACCGCTGTTTACCGTAAAACGGCCTCTGTCCAGTCTTTGATCCACTTTTCCCGGGAGTTAGCAATATCCTCCGGTGAGACGAAAGCGGGTTTTTCGGGGAGGGCGAGATATTGCTTGAAAGTAGCATCCAGATTCGTGTTTGGATTGACCGGGAAGACGTACATTTGCAGGGGGATGTCCTCCTGGAAAACAGGGGAGAGCATGAAATCGATCCATTTCTCGGCTAAATCGCGGTTTTTGGTTCCTTTGAGAATGCCAACAAATTCGATCTGACGGAAGCAGCTCCCTGGGCCGATCACCGCGGCTGTGGGAGGTGAATCAATCTCCTCTTCGGCAAAGATCATTTCGAAAGGAGGGCTGGAGCCGTAGGATACAACAATTGGGTGCTGCCCGCCCCATTGGCTGAATTCACTGTAATAGGCAGTTTCCCAATCATTGACCACTTTGAGGTCATTTTCGACCAGGCCGGCCCAAAAGTCCAGGTATCCTTCTTCTCCGAAATGGCCAATGGTTGCAAACAGGAATGCCAACCCTGGGGATGATGTGGCCGGGTTTTCGACAACCAGTAATCCAGCGTATTCAGGTTTGAGCAAGTCTTCCAAGGTTTCTGGCGGGGCCAAATTGTTCTCGTCGAAATAGCTGACCTGGTAGTTCAGGCAAACATCGCCAAAGTCCACGGGGAGGGCGCGATGTTGCGGATCGAGTTCGAACTCATCGGGGATATCCTCCAGAAGGGGAGATTGATAAGGTTCGAAGATGTCTTCGTGCAGGGCGCGGCTCAGAAAGGTGTTGTCCACGCCATAGAAAACATCGGCCAACGGTTTCTCTTTTGATAAAGCCGCCTTATTGACGGCGGTTCCGGTATCACCCGCCTGCAGGAATTGCACTTCTATGCCGTGTTCCTCTTGAAAGGCGGCCAGCACCGCTTCGGATATGGCAAATGAGTCATGAGTCATAACTGTCAGTGTGTTGGATTGGGAACCACAAGCTGTGAGCAAAAAAGTCAAAAGTAGTAGGTAGATTGGGTATTTCAATTTCATGTATTCTCCAAAAAATGTTTTGGTAATCGACAATGCTATTGCGGGATATTGTGGATGATTAATAGTAAACCTTCTTCGAATTGAATAGAGATTTCGGGGTTCTTCAGGACATTGCTGACGCCTCGGGGCGATCCAAAAAGGAGTGTTTCATTCTCGAGGGGGTATTCCAGACCTTTGGTTGTGACCCTGATCGCATCTCCCCGAACTGGAATCAACGAAATCGTATCGCCGATTTTGCCAGAGATTTGATTTTCTTGGCCAGGGCGCAAAAGTAATATTTTTTGTGTACCGTCTCTAAACGTGATTGGTTGATCCTCGAAATCCGGGTGAGCGGTCAACAATATGTTTGCCAAAGTCATATCCCAGCGTGCACCAAGCCCTCCTAAGATGATAATTTCATTTGGGGAAAAAACGAGCGCTTTATGCAGGGCTAACTCTAGATCTGTCTCGTCTTTTTGATATGGGAATTTTTGTAATGTCGCGCCGGCCTGCTTAAGGACCTGAAGCTCATCCTTTGAAAGGGAGTCAAAATCCCCAATGACCAGCCTGGGAACGAGACCCAAAGCCAAACAATGGCGCGCCCCGCCATCCGCCGCGATGATAATATCCTCAGATTGAATTTGACTGGCGTCCATCTGAGGATGTGAAATTGTCCCATTGGCAAAAATAATAACTCGCAACAAAAATCCCTCCGCCGGATTGCCGGGGAGGGGGTCGAATTTCATTTGACGCAATCCCTCCGCCGGAATTACCCGGATCAGGTTCTCGGGTCGAGCAGTAACTGCTCCTCTCAGCCTGCGATTTCGCAAGCTCCCCGTGCAATATTCAATTATGGATGGAGTATACCGATGGCTACAAATCTTGTCAAGCATGGCTGGCGCGCTGACTTTCGGACAAAAAAATCGGACATTAATGCGCCTAA
>CAZVPR010000013.1:0-74370 GCA_964629085.1 uncultured Anaerolineales bacterium | reverse complement strand
TGGTTCATCAAGCAAAACCGCCCCGACTTGCTCGAACACTATAACATCCCCTTAGATGAATATCTCTTCCGTTGTCAGGCCCAGCTCAAAGCCTGGGATTATGCCCAGGAATACCTGAAGCAGGCCAAACGTCAGCCTGCTATTTCACTAGATGAACACATCGGCGCGATTCCCGTGATGCCCTGTATCCGTCAAAGCCTTATAGAAGATTATGAAGAAATTGACAAATTGACACCGAGCGTCGAATACGCCGGGCAGATCATCCACAGCATGGAGACCGGTACAGCACGCACTATCTATGGAAATGTGCCCAATTATGGCCTGATCGAAAATCTACCCGCTGATTGCTGCGTGGAAGTGCCCTGTTTGGTTGACCGCAACGGGATACAACCCACACGAATTGGCGCTATTCCCCCTCAACTGGCTGCTCTAATGCAAACAAACATCAACGTGCAAGCCTTAACGGTAGAGGCTGTTCTGACCGGAAAACGGGAGCATATCTACCATGCCGCCATGCTCGATCCGCACACGGCAGCTGAATTGGACTTGGATCAGATTTGGGCAATGGTGGACGAATTGATTGCAGCACACGGGGATTGGCTGACCGAATATCAGTGAACACATCTTTCTCAAGTTCCGCTTGCAGGGGCACAACGACGTTGTGCCCCTGCAGTTTTTAATTCCCGTTCTCACTCCTATTCATGTACAATTGATGGAACCAATCTGAATGGAGTTTTTGCAAATGAATTGGCTAAAAACTATACTGGCAAATGATTCGGAATCTCGCGAGATGTTACAGACAACATCCAGGAATATCATCTTCACCACCGGGGTGCTCTACATGGTCTGGCATTTCATTGCCACTCTAACATGGCCAAAAACTTTCAACACTTCGATATGGTTGGTTTCCTTTTCCGTCGTTATTCTGTTCATTTTTACCATCAATACCATTGAACGAAGTTACTATCTTTCTCAATTAATTTGGCAGGTCGGGCTGGCATTTGTGGTGATTCTAGCTTACAACATTTACCAGCAACCCGAGACAATCTTGTTTCTGATTTTCCTGCCCTTGATTGCTACCGCAACCCTTGGCCGATGGGGCACAATTGTCGTTGAGGCATTTGTAATTCTTCTCATCGTGATGATCCAGAATGCAAACTTTCTGCTGCCCCTGGATTCTGGCTATGCCGTTGGAGTCATTTTGGGCAGTATGTTCACCGGTTTTTTCGGCTGGGGTCTTTCTAATAATCTTCTTTCCGCTTTATCGGCATCTTCCTATCATTATCACCGGGCCAGGGAATTGCTTGATGAAACACGCGATCACCGCGCCGAAATCAGCCGCATGTTGAAGGAGCGCAACCAGACCAATTATCAGCTTGAACGATTGAACCAGATGCTTCAATTCGCCCGAACCAAGGCAGATGAAGCGCGCGAAGACCGGGATAGATTTATCCTGGCGGTAAGTCACGAATTACGCAGCCCACTGAACTTTATCCTTGGCTTCAGTGATTTGATGGCCAACTCCCCCGAAACATACGCCAAACTGAAAAAATGGCCCCCAGGGTTGTTTGATGATGTACAAGAAATCTATCGCAGCAGCACCCATTTATTGAGTCTAATTAACGACATTTTAGACATGGGCCAAATCGACGCCCAACAAATGACCATCTATCGCGATAAAGCTTCTATTTCAGATTTGGTGAATGAAGTCAAAAATATGGCTGAACCGGCTTTTGCACAAAAAGATTTATCGTTGAAGACGGATTGTGAAAAGAACTTACCACCTGTCTTCATCGACTCGGCGCGTATTCGGCAGGTTCTTCTGAATCTGGTAAATAATGGTTTGAGATTTACTGAAGAAGGGGGCGTCACAATTATGGTAGGCAAACAGGAAGAATTTCTGCTGATAAAAGTTGAAGATTCGGGATCAGGCATAGCTGATGAGGATATCCCCAAAGTCTTCGAGGCGTTTCGACAGGTTGGGCAAGACTCCTGGCGGCGGCGCGAAGGCGTAGGGCTGGGCCTGGCAATCAGCCAACGTTTTATCGAATTGCATGGGGGAGAAATGTGGTTGGAAAGCAACCTCGGCCAAGGTTCAGCTTTCTTTTTCACACTTCCAATCTTAGATACAAGTCAGGAAATTGAACCCATCCTCGAACATCAGGTCAGACATGGATTACCCAGACATATTTCTGATGATGAGGAACCCCTGGCCTTACTCGTGACCGCCGATTCCTTGACTGGGCGCGTCATCCAACAAAGCCTGGACACCTTTAAAATTGTAACCGTTGATCAAGTCGATATTCTCCCAGAAATCGTCGCCCAATATTATCCACAAGCCATCTTTGTTGATAAGTCCATCTCTCTAGAAAATAAGATACGGCTCCGCGATTTCCCCTATGATCTTCCTGTAATTGGCATTTTCCTTCCTGGAATGTTAGATGGATTCCAGACACTGCCAGAAAACGTAAATGACTATTTAGTAAAACCCGTCGATCGCAACGATCTGATCCAGGCTGTACAGCGATTGGGGAGCGATATTAGACGTGTTCTGGTCGTTGATGATGACCCGGCGATGGTGCGCTTTGTCACCAAAGCCCTAGAAGCAGCGGATTATCTCGAAGAAGTTCCCGCTGATTACCAATTTCTGACAGCTTTTTCAGGCCAACAAGCCCTCGATCACTTATCAGAAAACCAAGTAGATGCAATCCTATTAGATTTAGACCTGCCGGATATCAATGGTTGGGAAGTCCTGGCTGAATTACAAAAAGACGAAAAACTCAATGCTATCCCTGTGATCATTATTTCAGCGATGGATTTCCCCCAAATCCTATACACCCATGGGCGTCAGGTTTTTGATGTTATGATGCGCCGTCCCTTTTCCAAACAAGAGATCGCGGCCGTTCTCAATGCCCTTTTGGAAAATGTCAAACCTGTTTATCCGAAAATTACAAATTCAAACGGTTGAGCATTTGCAGCAAATCACCCTGTCGGACAGGTTTTTTCAAAAAACCCACCGCACCGAGCGAATTCGCCAACTCAGGTTCTTCCCAGGCTGAACATACCAGCACAGGAATGTCCTTCGTCTCAGGATCGGTTTTCAGCGCTTGCAAAATTTCCCAGCCATCAACCTTTGGCATCATCACATCCAGGGTGATTAACTTCGGTTTCAATTGCCGAGCATTCGCCAACGCCTCAGCAGAATCTGTGATCCCAACAACCTCGTACGCTGTGCGATTTAAATATCGCCGGAACATTTGTTGGGTTGGCTTTTGATCATCGACTACCAGAATGACGGCCTGTTTGGCGATTGGAAGCGAAAATGTCAGTTCGATGATTCCAGTATCACCTTGGGGTGGGTATGATTCTGCAATTGATGCCTGCAATTGTTGGCACCAATATAACGCCGATTCCAACAAATCGGCATGCTCTTTCCGCAATTCACCGCTCCATGGTTCATTTAGCTTGGAGTGAATAACAATGTTGGCATTCGTTCCAATAATGTCCGAGCATACGGCAATTTCACCTTCGCAGCTAAAATTTAGGAAGTAGCTTATCAAGCTAATGAGTATCTGCCGAATAATTACCCGATCTGCCATGACATGAATAGGTGAAACCTCATTTTCTACGCTGAGTGCTAACCCTTCGGAGATAATTCGCTTCTGAAGAACAGTTGCCACCCCAAAAGTAATTTCACTTAAATCCAACTTTTCAAGATTTACTTCGAAAGTTTGTGGAGTATCTTGCTGATCATCATCCGGTGTAAACTGATTTTCATCAGATGCAAATAACTTATCCCAAATCCTGCCAGATAACGCCTGGAGTGCTCTGCTATTGTCTCGACGCAATTGTCTTTCGCTTATCGATAGCATTTGCGATAATTCTCGCAAACTGATCCCCTCCACATAACGTTTGTACAAAATATTATAAGAGCGCCATTCAATGGCAGTTAATGACTCATCTTTATCAGTCGGCTTGAACCGCTCGATTTCATCGACTATAAGTTTGCGGATAAATTCCCCTTTACTACCAGAATAATCTTCAGGCACATTGATCACGCCTATCAGTAGATGCGTTTCAAGAACTGTAAAATCATAAAGGTGTAATATCAAATCTCTAAACAGACTGTTAAATTCTTTTTGTTCCATATGTCCGCTCTATGTCCGCTTCATGGCCTAAAAGTGGTTGAGTCACAAATCCAATAACCGTATAATGAAACTTACCTATAAACTAGGTTTGAAAATCTGTTCTTACATGGCAGATTTTACCGTAGTTTGAAAACAGCCCGTCCATTTTCGATGTAGAATACAGGAGGTGTAAATAGTTTGATTTCAATAGAATTGAGAATATCCTGATCAAACATGTAACATCCATTTAATCTAAACAAGAAGGAGCAAGAAAATGAAGAAGCTGTATTCGTTATTAATTGTGGTCCTCGCTCTGGCGATTATCATCCCCGGAGCCGTCCTGGCACAGGATGAGGACATGGTGGAAGTTTTCTCATGGTGGACTGGTGGTGGCGAGGCCGCTGGCCTGGAAGCCATGATCGAGGTATTTGTTGAACAATACCCCGAGATTGAATTCGTCAACGCTGCCGTTGCCGGTGGTGCTGGCACCAACGCTCGCGCCGTTTTGGCCACCCGCCTTCAGGCTGGAGATGCCCCCGATAGCTGGCAGGGCCACGCTGGTCAAGAGCTGATCGGCACCTATGTTGCTGCCAACCAACTCGAGCCGCTCAACTTCCTCTATGAAGAGAATGGCTGGTTGGAGATCATGCCTGAGACTTTGATCCCCTTGATCTCTCAGGATGGCGACATCTACTCCGTGCCTGTCAACATCCATCGCGCCAACGTAATGTGGTACAACCCCACCATCCTGGCTGACAATGGTGTTGATGTTCCTGAATCCCTCGAAGATTGGTTTGCCGCTATGGACACTTTGGCTGCCGCCGATGTACTGCCTCTCGCCCTTGGCGAGCAATGGACCGTTCTGCATCTCTTCGAGACCATCCTCCTGGCTTCCATGGGCCCCGATGCCTACAATGGTCTCTGGGATGGCACCACCGATTGGGGTGCCGCTGAGGTTACCACCGCCCTTGAAGATTTCGCCAAGGTTCTGACCTATGTTAACGCCGATTCCGCCTCCCTGAGCTGGCAGGACGCCGCTCAACTGGTCGTTGATGGCGACGCTGCCTTCAACGTTATGGGTGACTGGGCAGAAGGCTTCTTCCGCGAGCTCGGCTTCGAGCCCGAGGCTGGCTATGGCTGGGCCCCTGTTCCCGGAACCGGTGGCAACTTCCAGTTCCTCTCTGACAGCTTCGTGCTGCCCGTCGGCGCCCCGCACCGTGATGCTGCTATTGCTTGGCTGACCGTTGCCGGCTCCAAAGAAGGCCAGGAAGCTTTCAACCCCGTCAAGGGTTCGATCTGCGCCCGCATCGATTGCGATCCCGAACTCTTCGGTGCTTATCTGCAATCTGCTACCGATGATTGGGGCTCCAACAATGTTGTTGGTTCTCTGACCCACGGCGTGACCGCCAATGACTCCTGGAAGACTGAAATTGACACCGCTCTTGGCCTGTTCCTGGCCGGCGGCGAGATCGCAGATTTCCAGACCGCTCTGGTGGACGCCTGCGACAGCTCTGGCCCTTGCCAATAAACTAAGAATCAAAATTCTGGGTGGGGATTGGCTTATGTCCCCACCCAACTTGTTTTAACATCGCAGTGTAAAATATCTTCTGTCAAAGGATGTGCTGTGAAAATAAGCAATCTTATTGGCACAGCACATCAAATGACCACAAAACGGCGAAAGAAATCTTTCATCGAGGAAAAGCATGACAACAAGAAATGAGCGCCTTCTCTCCATTGCTTTGGTGACCCCTTCCATCCTGGCTATACTAATATTCGTGTATGGTTTTATCGGTTGGTCCGCTCGGGTTTCGCTCAGTCAATGGAAGGGCCTATTACCAGACTATACCTGGGCTGGATTCAAGAATTATATTGATCTCTTTTCTGATCCCAGATTCCACATTGATATCCGCAACACATTGATCTTCACGATTACCTTTGTGGGTGGTTCGCTTCTTTTAGGGTTGGCTTTAGCTCTTTTACTGGATCAAGGTTTAAAAGGTGAAGGCTTTTTCCGGAGCGTATACCTCTTCCCTATGGCGATATCATTTATCGTTACCGGTGTAGTTTGGCGCTGGTTAATGAACCCGGCAGCCGGATCTCGAGCCAGCGGGTTCAATCTCCTCTTCAAGAACCTGGGCTTGGATTTTCTCATTAACCAATGGCACACAACCCCCAAGTGGGGCATCGCGGCCATTGCACTGGCCGCGATCTGGCAAATGTCCGGATATACGATGGCCCTCTATCTCAGCGGCCTTCGCGCAATTCCTGGAGAACTGCGCGAAGCGGCTCAGGTTGACGGTGCCACCGAATGGCAACTTTTCACCAATATTACCTTGCCCCTATTGAGACCAATTACGCTTAGCGCGATGATCATCCTGGGACACATCTCGCTGAAAGTATTTGACCTGATTGTTTCCATAGCAGGGAAGCAAATCCCACTCGATGTGCCGGCAATTTACATGTGGCAAACCACCTTTGATGGCTACTTCTTCGGGCGCGGTGCAGCCATCGGTATTCTCTTATTGATAAGCGTGGCGGTGCTGATCATTCCTTACCTTTCCTACACATTGCGAACAGAGGCTGAACTATGATAGGCTCACTTCGAGGACGCAGGTCCGTAAAAAACTTCTTGTATATTCCACTGGTTTTCATGGCGCTGTTTTATTTGATTCCCATGTACATAATGCTGGTGACCGGTTTCAAGGGTTTCGACGAAGTCAGTCTTAAAACCATGTGGGAACTTCCCAGCCAAATACGCTTCGAAAATTTTGTGGAAGCCTTCGAAAAACTTTCCCCATACATGTATAACAGCTTCAACATGGTTGTCCCGGCAGCCGTGATTTCATCCTTGCTTGGCTCAATCAATGGTTATGTGCTGGCAAAATGGAAATTCAAAGGATCAAACATCATCTTTCCGCTGATTTTATTCGGAATGTTTATCCCCTACCAAAGTATTCTCATTCCATTGGTGGAGTTTATGCGCAGGATCAATATGTACGGCGGGTTACCCGGCCTGATCCTGGCACATGTCATTTATGGTTTGCCGATTACCACGCTGACATTCCGCAACTACTATGCCAGCATCCCTACAGATCTGATCGACGCGGCGCGCATCGATGGCGCAGGCCTTTGGGGTTCGTATCGGCATATTTTACTGCCGCTTTCAATCCCCAGTTTCGTCGTTGTCCTGATTTGGCAATTTACATCTGCCTGGAATGATTTCTTGTTCGCTGTTGTGCTTACCAGCCCCAGCAATTGGCCCGTTACTGTCGCCTTAAATAATATGGCTGGTAGCCAAATTATCGCCTGGAACGTGCAAATGGCCGGATCGTTCCTGGCCGCGTTACCAACGCTGCTCGTATATGTTTTTCTCGGTCGTTTTTTCTTACGTGGGTTAATGGCAGGTGCGCTGAAAGGGTGAGATTGGACTTCATCCACTGATTTGAAAAAGAAGCGTTTTGAACAAAACGCTTCTTTTTCGCGTATATCCCAATGATATAATCCGGCTATCCAATCAACATATACCCATCTACGAATCCAATGTCGAATACGAGTAAATTTGATCCCACCGAACACCCGCATCGCCGTTACAACCCCCTGACTGGGGAATACATCTTCGTCTCACCGCATCGCACGAAGCGCCCCTGGCAAGGACAGGTCGAGAAAACCACCCCTGATCAACGTCCTGAATTCGATCCTAAATGCTATCTTTGCCCCGGCAATGAACGCGCCGGAGGCAAACAGAACCCAAAATACGAGAGCACTTTTGTCTTCACTAACGACTTCGCCGCCTTGCTGCCTGAAGTTCCCCAAGACCACCAGGCCAGCCAACCCTTGTTTCAGGAGAAACCTGTCAAGGGAACCAGCAAGGTGATCTGCTTCTCACCGCGGCACGATCTTACTTTGCCGGAAATGGATGTGGTTGATATCCGCAAAGTCGTTGATGTTTGGGCTGAGCAAACGATTGAACTGGGCCAGAAATACCAATGGGTGCAGGTCTTCGAGAACAAGGGCGCTATGATGGGCTGCTCCAACCCCCATCCCCATGGGCAGATTTGGGCTCTCGATGATCTGCCCAATGAGCCTGCTAAGGAACATCGACTTCAAAAAGCGTATTTTCAAGATTACGGTCGCAGCTTGCTGCTCGAGTACGTGGAAGCGGAAATCCAGAATGAAATCCGCGTTATCGAAATCAATGAACATTGGGTATTTCTGGTCCCATATTGGGCAGTCTGGCCCTATGAAACGCTCTTGCTCCCCCGACAGCAAGTTTTGCGTATACCTGATCTGGATAATGCCCAGCGTGATGCCCTGGCTGAAATTCTCAAAAAACTATTGATTCGTTATGATAATTTATTCGAGACTTCCTTCCCCTATTCGATGGGCTGGCATGGTGCGCCTATTGAGACCTTCCAGGTTTCGAATGTGAGAACATCATCGGATGACCAAACTCCAAATCCTGGAAGGGCTTACGAGCACTGGCAACTTCATGCGCATTTCTATCCTCCCTTGCTACGTTCAGCGACAGTCAAAAAATTCATGGTCGGCTATGAAATGATGGCTGAGGCTCAACGCGACCTGACCGCTGAACAGGCCGCGGAAAAGTTACGTTCCTTGCCCACCAAACACTATAAAGTCGCCTAAAAACAATTTTACTCTGCTCACTGACAATCAATAAATAGATCAGTGTTCATCCCATGTATCTGTGGTTCATCATTTTGCCACAGGCGATAAAGCATTCTTCAATCCCAGCACAAATTGTTCGGCAGCGCCTGAGGGATTCTCTGCTTGCCTTACAACCTTGATCAAAGCCGAACCGACAATCACACCATCCGCAACCTGCGCCACTGTGGCGGCTTGATCGGGTGTAGAAATGCCAAAACCGACCGCCAGGGGTTTGTCTGTTTCAGCACGCACCCGCTGGATAAAATTTTCTAGCTCCAAGGGGATTTCTTGTCGGGCCCCAGTAATACCGAGGACCGACACCAGATAGACAAAACCCCGGCTGTGATCGGCCACAAATCTGATGCGCTCCGGTGTGCTATTTGGAGGCAGCAAATGCACCAAACCCAATCCATATTGCTCACAAAGCGTTTCCATTTCGGCGGCTTCATCTGGAGGTAGGTCAGGGATGATAAATCCGCTGGCACCGGCTTGTGCAGCTGCCTCGACAAATTTTTCGACGCCATAGGCCAGAATCGGGTTATAGTAGCCCATCAGGATCAAAGGGATCGTGACGCCGCGTTTTCGCAAGGTGGCCACAGCCTCCAAGCAGCGTGCAACGTTGATCCCATTTTCTAGGGCAACCTGGGTGCTGTGCTGAATGGTCGGTCCGTCGGCCAGGGGGTCGGAAAAGGGGATGCCCAATTCCATCAAATCGGCTCCTGCTTCCACGCAGGCTTCGATCACATTCAGAGATGTTTCAAAGTCTGGAAATCCAATCGTAAAATAGGGCATCAAGGCGCTATGCCCGTTGCTAAATGCTGTGCTAATTTTCGTTGCTTGAACCATTATCAATCTCCATCAATTCCCTCACCCCTAACCCCTCTCCCACTGGGAGAGGGGAAACCGGAGCGGAGCGACGGTGGGGTGAGGGTAGAAAAATAGGATTTACTCAAATTGTTGATTAACTCCAAATACTAGGTAAATAATGCACATTATGACTTTGTGGTAAGTACTATTTATCCTTCGGTTTTGCCCAAAACCTGCAGCACGGTGTCCAGGTCCTTATCGCCGCGCCCGGAAAGGTTGACCACCAATATGTTATCGGGGGACATTTGCCCCGCGCGTTTGATGGCCTCGGCGACGGCGTGCGAAGACTCCAGCGCCGGTAAGATTCCCTCCAGGCGACTCAGTTGCTGGAAGGCTTCCAATGCTTCATCGTCCGTAGCATACGTGTAGAAGGCCCGTTCCAACTCGCGCAGGCGAGTGTGCTCTGGCCCTACGGCAGCGTAATCCAACCCGGCGCTGATTGAGTGCGTCAGAGCGATTTGGCCGTCTGCATCCTGCAGCACATAAGTATAGCAGCCGTGCAGGACGCCCGGGCGCCCCAGGGCGGGGTCGGCGAACCGGGCCGCGTGTTGTCCGCTATCGATACCGGTGCCCCCGGCCTCCACACCGATCAAGTCGACCTGCGCTTCATCGACAAAATCATGGAAAATACCGATGGCGTTCGAGCCGCCCCCAACGCAGGCAATCACGGTGTCAGGCAGCCGGCCTTCAGCTTCCAGGATTTGTCCCCGGGTTTCGCGCCCGATCACAGCCTGAAATTCGCGCACCATGGTTGGGTAGGGGTGCGGCCCTAAGGCGGACCCCAACAAATAGTACGTTTCGTCGACATTGGTGACCCAATCGCGGATGGCCTCGTTGATGGCGTCCTTCAATGTCTTGGAACCACTTTCGACACCGCGCACCTCGGCCCCCAGCAAGCGCATACGCTGCACGTTAGGTGCTTGGCGAGCCATATCCACAGTGCCCATATAGACGACACAGTCCAGGCCCAGAAGGGCGCAGGCTGTAGCTGATGCGACTCCATGCTGCCCGGCGCCGGTTTCGGCGATGACGCGCTGTTTACCCATTTTGGCGGCCAACAAAGCCTGCCCCAGGGCATTGTTAATCTTGTGCGCGCCCGAATGAGCCAGGTCTTCGCGCTTGAGATAGATTTTGGCGCCTCCGCAAGCCTCGGTCAGGCGTCCAGCGAAGGTCAGCGGCGTTGGCCGCCCGACATAAGTTTGAAGCAAATGCTGGAACTGCTCCTGGAATTCGTCATCGTCGCGATAGTGCAGATAGGCGGCTTCTAACTCGGCCAGGGCGGGCACCAGGGTTTCGGGGACGAACTGGCCGCCATAAGTGCCGAATTTTGCGGGTAAAGTAGTTTCTTTTGCAAGGGTCATAGGTTCAACCTTTTGATTTCGCAGCAGCGATAAAATCTGTAATTTTGTGTGGATCTTTGATCCCTGGGCTGGCCTCAACCCCCGAGGCGACATCCACGCCCCAGGGTCTGACGTTTTGGATAGCCTCGGCGACATTGTCTGGGTTCAACCCTCCGGCCAACAGAATTGGGACCTGGGCTGCAAGGTGACGGGCGATGGCCCAATCCCCGGTCTCGCCTGTGCCTCCGTACATGCCCTTTTGATGGGCATCGACCAGCAAATAAGGGGGTAGGCTGCGCTGGGTATAATGTTGACTGGCAATTTCTGCTGCCTCCAAACTCTTCGGCCGGATGGCCTTGAAAGCCAGTTCGCCCAATGCAATCAGGTCATTTGGACCCTCATCCCCGTGGAGTTGCGCCAGGTCAAGACCACAATCATCAAGCGTTTGGCGAATATCCTGCGGAGGTTGATTAACGAAGATGCCGACATGGATGACATGTGTATCTTTTAATTGTGCGATGATGCGGGTGCAAGCCTCGGGTGCGATATAGCGTGGGCTGGGTTTATAGAAATTGAAGCCCAGCATATCGGCCCCCGCTTCGATGGCCAGGATGGCATCTTCGAGGTTGGTAATCCCACAGATTTTTACGATCATTGAGGTTCGATTTCCACAGTTAAGAATGATTGGATTTTGGCACCGATATCATCCGCCGTGACCAGGCTTTCGCCGATCAACATGGCGTTGACATTGGCGGCTGTCAGTCGGGCAACATCGTTGGGGCTGTGAATGCCGCTTTCCGCCACAACAACGATATCCGGTGGAATCTCGGGGCACAACTCAAGGGTCGTTTCCAACTTGACCTCGAAGGTGTGCAAGTCTCGATTGTTGATGCCGATCAGACGCGCCCCGGCCCCTAGGGCCGTTTCGATCTCGGCACGATCATGGGTCTCGACCAGGGCTTCCATGCCCAGATCGCGGGTAGCACTCAATAAGCTTCCCAGCTGGCGTTCTTCCAGCATGTCTACGATCAGGAGTACGGCGCTGGCCCCGGCTGCCCGGGCTTCGAGCAGTTGGTAGCGGTCGAAAATGAAATCCTTGCGCAGAAGTGGTAGTCCCAAATCCAGGGCCGCGATCTCTCGCAGGTATCGTAATGAACCGCCGAAATACTTCTTGTCGGTCAGCACGGATATGGCGGCGGCTCCATTCTTGGCGTAGCTGCGCGCCAACCCAAAAGGATTGAAGTCAGGGCACAGGACCCCTTTGGAAGGAGAACGATGCTTGACTTCGGCAATCAACCTGGGGGGCGCGAAGGATTGTCCTGTCAGTGCGCTCGTCATAGCCTGGGGTTTAGGAACATCTCCAACACGCGCCTCCAACTCTGAAATCGGCCTTTTGGCTTTGGCCGCCGCGACCTCGGCGCGCTTATGGGCAAATATCTCATGCAAGATGCTCATGCGTAGGCCTGACTGTAATCGATAAGCTGGTTGAGCTTGCCGATGGCTGCGCCGCTATCCAGGGCCTGTTGAGCGTCGTCCAGCGAACTGCAAAAATCAGCATTGTCAGTAGCCAGGGCCACGGCCGCGTTCAATAGCACCACGTCGCGGCGTGGGCTGGTGTCTGCCCCGGAGAGCACATCGCGCATCATCTGGGCGTTGAGCGTCGGATCGCCGCCGCGCAGGTCTTCCTTGGATGCGCAGCGCAAACCCAGTTCAGCCGCGTCCAACTCATAGGTCTCTACCTGGCCGTCTTTGAGATGGCTGACGCGGTTGGGACCGTCGGTGGTTAATTCGTCCAGGCCGCCGTGCCCGTGGACGACATAGGCTGCCGTGCCCCCCAACTCGCCCAGTACTTCAGCCATGGAATGGGTCAAGGCTGGATCAAAGACGCCGATCAACTGGTGGGTGGCGCCGGCGGGATTGGTGAGCGGGCCCAGCACATTAAAGATTGTGCGCTGACCAAGTTCACGTCGTGGTCCGATGGCGTGTTTCATGGCCGGATGGAATTTGGGCGCAAAAAGAAAGCCTATGCCCAGTTCATCGATGCAGCCCCCGACCTGCTCGGGCGTCAGGTCGAGATTGACACCTAGAGCACCCAAGACATCAGCGCTGCCGCACTTGGATGACGCTGCCCGGTTGCCGTGTTTGGCGACCCTGCGTCCCGTTCCTGCGATAACGAAGGCTGCCGTGGTGGAGATGTTGAAGGTGTGCGCGCCGTCGCCGCCGGTGCCGACGATATCCAGTAAGGGGTCACCGTTGACGTTGAGCGGGACGGGCAAGGCGTGGTCTTTCATGGCGCGTGCGCTGCCCGTGATCTCCTCGACGGTTTCGCCTTTCATGCGCAGCCCGACCAGATAACCAGCGATCTGCGCCTGGGTGGCTTCGCCATCCATGATAATGCCCATAGCACTTTCGGCCTCTTCTATGGTCAGGTTTTGGCGGTTGATGACTTTTTGAAGATAAGGTTTTAACATGTCTATCTCCTTACTAATTGATCATGAATAGTTACCGCTGAGACGCAGAGAACGTTGAGTTTATTCTTCTGAATCCGTCATAACAGTGAATTTTCTTGCCATTATTACTCTCTGTGTTTTAGCAGCTTGACTTCTTGAAGAAGTCAAGCTGCTTTTATATTACGCTGCGCCCAAAGGCATTGGCCAAGTGACGGATCTGGCCGGTGAAGTCTTCCAAAGTATCCAGGGCCAAGGCCTGGTCGGCGTCGGAAAGCGCTTCGCTAGGCTCGGGGTGGAACTCGACGATCAGGCCATCGGCACCGGCCACCAGGGCTGAGCGGGCCGCGGGCAGCACCAGGTCTGCCCGGCCGGTGGCGTGGCTGGGATCACCGATGATGGGATACGGGCTGGTCTGCTTGAGCAGAGCGATGGCGCCTGTGTCGAGCGTGTTGCGGGTGGCGGTCTCGAAAGTGCGGATGCCGCGCTCACAGAGCATGATCTGCTCGTTGCCGCGGCTGGTAATATGTTCGACAGAGGCCAGCCATTCACTGATCGTCGACATGAAGCCGCGCTTGAGCAGCACCGGTTTGCCGCAGTCTCCTGCGGCCCAGAGCAAGGGGAAGTTCTGCATATTGCGGCTGCCAATTTGGATGATGTCGGCATAATCTGCCACCAAGGGAAGTTGCTCGGGCGACAGGGGTTCGGTGATGACCAGCAGATCGAATTCATCCGCTACCGCCCGTAGAATTTCCAACCCTTCCTGACCCAATCCCTGGAAGCTGTTGGGTGAGGTGCGGGGTTTGAAGGCGCCGCCGCGTAAAATTTTCAGTCCATTGGCATGCATGACTTCTCCAACAAGGCGAGTCTGTTCATAGCTTTCGACCGAACAGGGGCCAGCCATCAGGCAGACGGCGTTATTGCCAATCTTGACATCTTTTCCAATGGCAATGGGTTGGGTGGGCGTCTCCATCTCTATCCGGGGGGCTTTTTTGGCCGCCTTTCCATTGGAGAGGAAGTTTTTCAGAATTTGCTTGCCGTGGGGTGTCAGGATCGATTCGGGGTGGAACTGCACCCCGACGATGGGATACTGGCTGTGCCTAAGGGCCATGATCTCACCATCCGCGCTGCGGGCCGTGACCTCTAATTCGTCGGGTACACTGTCCTGCTCTACGACCAATGAGTGGTAACGGGTGGCGTGGAAAGGTTCCGGGACGCCATCGAAGAGGGCATCGCCGTTGTGGTGGATGGGGGAAGTCTTACCGTGCATCAGTTGGGGCGCGCGCACCACATTGCCGCCGAAGACTTCACCGATGCATTGATGCCCAAGGCAGACTCCCAATGTGGGAATCTTGGGCCCCAGCTGGCGGATAATATCCCGAGAGATGCCGGCATCCGATGGATCACCGGGCCCCGGAGAGATGACGATATGGGAAGGTTTCAACGCTTCTACCTCGGCGGGTGTCAGGCTGTCGTTGCGATGGACCTGTACTTCTGCGCCCAACTCGCCCAGGTATTGGGCTAAATTGTAGGTAAACGAGTCGTAATTATCGATAATGATGATCATAAGTTCTTCTCCAAAATAAATCGTAGAGACGTAGCATGCTACGTCTCTACCCATTTCCTTCGGCCTGATCGACAGCGGCGAAAAGTGCTTTGGCTTTGTTGATCGATTCCTGGAATTCTGTCGTTGGAACGGAGTCGGCCACGATCCCGGCCCCGGCCTGAACGCTGATCTGCTGGCCTTGCATGACCATGGTGCGGATGGCGATGCAAGTATCCGATGAGCCATCGTAAGATATATAGCCGACGGCTCCGGCATACGGGCCGCGGGGCTGGTTTTCCAGTTCGTGGATGATTTCCAAAGCCCGCACCTTAGGCGCCCCGCTGACCGTCCCGGCTGGGAATGTCGCTTGCAGCAGGTCGAAGGCATCGAACTCGGGGCGCAGTTGCCCTTCGACATGCGAAACGATGTGCATAACGTGGGAATAGCGCTCGATCAGCAGCTGCTCGGGGACCAGTACAGAGCCATATTCGCAAACCCGGCCGAGGTCGTTGCGTCCCAGGTCGACCAGCATGACGTGCTCGGCGCGCTCTTTGGGGTCGGCTAGCAGTTCGTCGGCGTATTTATGGTCTTCTTCAGGTGTTGCGCCGCGCGGGCGCGTACCGGCGATTGGGCGCAGGGAGGCGGTGCCATCCTCCAGACGGACATGGATTTCGGGCGAGGCGCCGATCAAATATAGGGGGTCGCCGGTTGTCAGATCGGCGAAATCGAAGAAGAACATGTATGGGGAGGGGTTGATGCGCCGCAGGGAACGGTAAATATCGAAGGGCTTGGCCGAAGTCTCCCGACTGAGATTTTGGGATAGCACGACTTGAAAAATATCACCGGCGGCAATATGTTCCTTGGCATCAACTACGGATTGGCAAAACTCGTCGAAGCTGACGTTGGATTGTAGTTCTGCCCCAGTGCGAACGGGTTTGTGTCCGTTGCTCTCGGGTACGGGGTCAGACAGGCGGGCTTCGATATCGTCCAGGTGGGCTTCGATGGCGGGAATATCAGCTTCGTTGTGGGCGGTGGCGATCAGCAGCATCTTGCCGTAGGCGTGATCGAAGGCGATGATGGTATCCGCCAAGAGGAAGATGGCTTCGGGGAGATCGGGGTGGGGGGTCAGGGGCAGGGTGGGCTCGAAATAGCGCACGGTCTCGAAGCCCAGGTAGCCGACCAAGCCGCCTGAAAAACGCGGCAAGCCTGGAATCTCTTTGGGAGCAGGCAGTGCTAAATGAGCGCGCAGCAGCTCTAACGGAGTCTGGTGATCCACCAAAGGGAGCAGGTCCAGTCCTCGGGGTGAGTGAATCTCCCAACCCTCGTCTTTTAAAACAAAAGCCTCTTTCAGATCGGTGCCTAAAAAGGAGTATCGGGCAACGTGTTCACCTCCGGTAACGCTTTCCAGCAGAAATGATGGACCCTCCCCGGCTAATTTGAGGTAAACGGAAATTGGGGTTTCCAGATCGGCGGGCAGTTCGCGCACGATTGGGATCAGAGTTTGAGTGGCAATATTTTCCATAGGGTTTCCTTTCAAATCAAAAAGCCTGTTCCGTCCTAGGGACGAGAACAGGCTCTCGCGGTGCCACCCTGGTTAAGCTGACCATGTGCCATTAAACAAAAATCCTGTTGATGATGCAACAGGAAAAGGAAAGCCAGCTTCACTCATTGGGGTACGTTCTGATAACAGAGTTATACCCTTTGCCCTGATAACGGTGGCAACTCCGGCATTCGCTAATGGCTCCGGGGAGCGTTCGCTCTGCAGCTCTGAGGCCCATTCAACACTGGCGTACGTACCGGGTTCTCACTTGTTCCCGATTCACTGGGGCGCCGTGTCAGTGCTTACTCTTCCTCTTCACAGCCTTTTGTTATGTGATTGAGACTGTTTTTATCATATTTTGCCCAGGATGTCAAATGTTAGAGTTAAGCTGTTAGAGTCAAGCTGATGTTGTTTTTCGCCACAGAGTTCACAGAGTTATCTGAGCTAATATTTTTCATTCGCAAACCGGACAGGCCTGTTCCCTTTCACTTGCTGACCTGTCTGGTTTTCATGACTTGACGGCTACGGTACAATCCACAATAGAGGCACAGGTTGTTATGAAATCTCTTCGTTTGCATGCGGTCAATGATCTCAGAATTCACGATGAGCCGACCCCCAAGGCCAAACCCGGTCAGGCGCTGATCAAGGTTACGGCGGTCGGCATCTGCGGCTCCGATCTGCATTGGGTGATGGACGGTACGACAGGGGTTGATGTCCTCGATCAGCCCCTGGTCTTGGGTCATGAATTTGCAGGGATTGTCCAGGAGGGAGAACAAAGAGGGCAGCTCGTCGCCGTCGATCCGGCCATGCCTTGTGAACGTTGTGAATTCTGTCGAGAAGGAAATCCCAATTTGTGTCCTGATGTGATCTTCGCCAGTCAGTCTCCATATGATGGCGCTTTGCAAGAGTTATTTGTCTGGCCTGAAGAATATCTCTATCCCTTGACGGACAGTTTCACCGCGGAGGATGGCGCTATGTTGGAGCCATTGGGCGTGGCGATCCATACAGTTGATTTGGGAAAGGTTCGCCCGGGGATGACGGTAGGCGTTTATGGTTGTGGGCCGATAGGTTTGTTGACGTTACAAATGGCGCGTCTGGCTGGGGCCACCCGCATAATCGCTACGGATCTCTTCCCCCATCGTCTGGAGGCGGCCCGGGCATTGGGCGCCCATGATGTTTATCTGGCCTCCCAGGGAAAAGAGTGTACTGAAATTATGGCTGCTACCCGGGACCGAGGTGTGGATGTGTCCTTTGAGACGGCCGGAGAGAATGACGCCGTGGAAACGGCAGTCGAAACGTGTAAGCCGGGAGGGCGCGTGGTTTTTTGTGGGATTCCGTCTGTAAACAGCACCTCGTTCAAAGCTTCAACAGCCCGCCGCAAAGGGTTGACGATTAAATTAGTGCGGCGCATGAAGAATACGTATCCGCGGGCGATCAATTTGGTGAAGTCCGGCCAGGTGGATGTGCGCTCGGTGGTCAGCCACCGTTTCCCCTTGGATGAGTTTGAGCAGGCCTTCGAAATCGCCCAGGATCGCAGCGGGTTGAAGGTGATGATTTTGCCCAATGAATGATTACAATTAGGCACATCTATCGAATCAAGAGGCGTAGCATGCTACGTCTCTACGAGAATAACTTACATTTTTTCAATCAATATCTTTAGAGGAGGATTTTATGCAATACCGAAAATTTGGGCGCACAGGATGGGACGTATCGACGGTGAGTTTCGGCGCCTGGGCCATCGGCGCCGATTGGGGTCAGGTCGAGGCCGCGGATGCCATCGCGGCGCTGCACACCGCTCTGGATGAGGGCATCAATTTGTTCGACACAGCCGATGTCTATGGCGATGGGCGCAGCGAGAAGCTGCTGGCCCAGCTAAAGAAGGAGCGCTCGGAGGATTTCTATATCATCACCAAAGCCGGCCGCCGCCTGAATCCACACACTGCTGACGGCTATAACCGCGAGAATTTAAACCGCTTTGTGGACCGCAGCCTGAAGAACCTGGAAACCGAGACCCTGGATCTGGTGCAATTGCACTGCCCGCCAACCGAGGCCTATTATCGACCAGAGGTGTTCGGCGTGCTCGACGATATGGTACAGGCTGGCAAGATCCGCTATTACGGCGTCAGCGTCGAAAAGGTCGAAGAAGCCCTCAAAGCGATGGAATATCCCGGAGTGCAGTCGGTGCAAATCATCTTTAATATCTTCCGCCAGCGCCCCAATGAATTGTTCTTCACCGAAGCGCAGCGTCGAGAGGTCGGTATCCTGGCACGGGTGCCGCTCTCCTCGGGCATGTTGACAGGAAAGTTCACCAAGCAGTCAACCTTCACGGCCGACGATCACCGCCAGTACAACCGTCACGGTGAGGCCTTCGATGTTGGCGAGACCTTCTCGGGTGTCGATTACGACCTCAGCCTCAATGCCGTTGAGAAATTGCGAACACTGGTTCCGGAAGGCGTATCGATGGCTCAATTTGCCCTGCGATGGATCCTGATGCATGAGGCCGTCAGCTGTACCATCCCTGGGGCTAAAAATGTGCAACAATCGCGCGACAATGCCCAGGCCGCTGATCTGCCTGATCTTTCTGAGGAGACGATGGCCGCGGTCCAGGAAATCTACGACAATATGGTCAAGGAAAGCGTTCACCAGCGCTGGTAACCATGAATCCAAAAGAACGCCTCCAGCGGTCATTAACTCATCAACCCGTCGACAGATTTCCAACGCAGGTCAATACCACGCATTCCATGGGAATTGCGCTTTGTGAACATTTCGGTGTTGAGATGGAAAATCTCCCTGGATTCCTGGGCAACCATTTACTTCGGGTAGATATCGCAAATCAAGATAAATACAGCGAAGATGGCAAGCTAAATTTCGATTGGTGGGGTGTCGGTTTTGATGTTGAGGAGGAAGGCTATTACACGGCTCACAATCCGCTGGCCGAATCGAAAGATTTGGAAGCCTTCGATTGGCCCGACCCGCAAGCTCCAGGCTTGTTAGACGAGGCGATTGCAAAGATCAATACGGATGGCGGTCAGCATTTTATCGCCCCAAACTTCGGATGGGCACTTTTCGAACGCGCCTGGTCGCTGCGCGGCTTCGACACCTTCCTGCTGGATATGGCTATGGACCCTGATTTCTGCGCAGACCTGCTCGAACGCGTCACAGAAATTCAACTTGCGCTAATCAAACGGTTTGTCGCCCAGGGGGTGGATGGCGGCTATTTCGGCGATGACTATGGCGCCCAGGTAAGTTTGCTTTTCTCCCCCGAGATGTGGCGACAGATGATCAAGCCCAGGCTTGCTCGCTTGTTTGCACCGTTCCGCGAGGCTGGCCTACCGATATTGATGCATTCTGATGGCAAAATCGCACCGATCCTGGCGGATCTAGTTGAGATAGGTTTGACCACCCTCAACCCGGTACAACCCGAAGTGCTAGATCACGTCTGGCTCAAGTCTACATTTGGAAATCAATTGGCCTATTATGGCGGTGTATCCACCCAGACCGTGCTGCCTTACGGATCTCCTGGAGAAGTTAAAGCAGCGGCCCAAAAATGTATGGCAGAGTTGGCTCCCGATGGTACTGGCTTACTCCTGGCTCCATCCCACCGCATGATGGGCGATATTCCCATGGAAAATGTGGCTGCTTTGCTAGAAGTGTTTGAGGAATTAAAATAGTTAGGAGTTACGCAGTTGAAAACTTTCTAGGAGGAAATTGCATCCTGAGTAGCCAAAGGCGCATCGAAGGGTCAATTTTCTCCCATTCGCACCCTTCAATACAATTCCTTGCCAACGGCACGCCTTCGGCGGGGACTACCTCGCGAAGCATCCTGTAAGGGCAGGATGCGAACTGCGTAACTCCTGATTGTATTTCCAGAGAAAAAACGTGGATGAACATCTGATCAATCCCTGTTTATCTCCGTCGCCTAATGCGTGCACGGCAATCCCCGGTAATTACCGCCTCGAAATCATCCAAGTCTAATTTATCCAACCGAGCGACAACCCTATCTGCCATTGCCAGATTTTCGGCCGAGTTTGTGGTAGTCACGGCAATGCACTTCATGCCTGCTCGTATGGCCGCTTCAACCCCGTGGACCGAATCCTCAATGACAATGCACTCTTGCGGTGAGACTTGCAAACCTTGGGCTGCGGCCAAGAATATTCTCGGGTCCGGTTTGCCCGGCAAATCCTTTGCGCTGACAACCGTCTGATAATAGGCCCGGATTTTCAATTCATCCAAAACAGCATCGACATTTTCGGGCGGAGCAGAGGAGGCAACAGCCTGGGGGGTATCAGCATCCCGGAAACCCCCCAGTAATTTCATCACCCCTGGGAGCAGAGAAATGTTGCCACGCAACGCTTGACGGAAACTGTTTTCTTTTTCCCAACCCACTGTTTGGAGCAAGTCCACCGAATACATATCGCCAAAAATGGCTTTGAGAGAATCCTCCAGCCCAAGGCCAAAGATTTGATCAAATAGCTCTTGAGTACACGAAATGCCGTATCTAGGCAACGTTTCCACCCAAGAATGAAAATGCAGTTCGCTGGTGTCAACCAAGGTGCCATCCATATCCCAAAGAACTCCAGCCAATTTCGTCATGATAATTCATCCTTATCGAACAATTTTCTAAAGAAACTAAAGGCACTATTTTACTACAAAGCAGGCCAACTGTTATCGATAACGGAAGCGATAACAATTCAAGGTTTGATTGGCAACCCGCATTAATATGACATTCATCCTATGTTTGGGGTAACAAATAGTAGGGTAAACTTGACTCGGCTCAAGGGCTATGCTATGGTGGTGAAGCTCCATGTTACCGATAACGGTATCGATAACATTCCCAAGGCCTTTCATGGTGAGTAATCACAGGATCACAATAAAAGATGTAGCTCAAGCAGCGGGTGTGTCCACCCAAACTGTTTCACGCGTCTTAAATAATCGGCCTGATGTTTCCCCGGAAACCAGGGAACGCGTTCAAAAGGTTATCGCAGATTTAGGGTACGCGCCCAATGTGCTCGCTCGCAGCCTCAGCCGCGGGCGCAGCAATACCCTGGGGATCGTCGGTTTTGGCCTGGGATACTATGGCTCTACGAGCGTATTGACCGGCATCGAGAAACAATCCAATGAATCGGGATTCTCGTTCATCTTGAGCCTATTGGATCGATTTGAAGCGGATCGCGTGGATGAAATCTTGCGAGACCTGCTTTCCCGTCAAGTGGAAGGTATCATCTGGGCGGTGCCGGGTATCAGCGAAGTGTTTCAGGATTTTCCAAAAAAGCTTCAAGAAATCCCCGTTCCCGTCGTTTTTTTAAATAAAGATAAATCTAATGATGATATCGTCGCCGCCATGGATAACTGCCTTGGAGGGCGTCTGGCCACTGAGCATCTACTTGACCAGGGCTACAAACAGATAGGCATCATCACAGGCCCCCACGAATGGTGGGAAGCCCACCAACGTGAAAAGGGTTGGCGTGATACTCTGCTTGAAAATGGACATGATGATCTGGATGATCTAAAAGTCGAAGGAGATTGGAGTGCTGCCAGTGGTGAAGTCGGGCTGCACGCCTTATTGACCAAAAACCCAGATATTGATGCCATTTTCGTCAGTAATGACCAAATGGCCCTGGGCGTTTTCCAGGCAGCCCGTCGAATGGGAATAGAAGTACCAGGCGATCTGGGCATTGTTGGTTTCGACGATATTCCAGAATCGGCGTATTTCTACCCCTCCCTTAGTACAGTACGACAGAATGCCGAAAATTTAGGCGCGGTAGCTGTCGAACAAATGGCTCAAAGGCTTCAAGCCAGGCAAAATAATGAGGAATTTAAACCGGATACTCGCTGGGTTCAACCCCGGCTGATCGTTCGCAAAAGTTCAATTCGAGAAACGGAATAAGAGGCTGAAATGAAAAAGATTACTTTAGGCGTTATAGTTGGAAATCGGGGGTTTTTCCCCAGCCATCTTTGCGAGACAGGAAGGGCAACGATTCTGAAAGTGTTGGAAGAAGAGGGCATTAATGCTGTTGCTCTATCCCCGGAAGATACAACGTACGGCAGTATCGAAAGCCTGGATGATGCTCGTAAATGCGCTGATCTCTTCAAAAAACACGCTGACGAAATTGATGGTGTTCTCGTAACTCTACCAAATTTTGGCGATGAGCGCGCCATTGCCAATGCGTTACGCTGGGCTGAATTGAATGTTCCCGTGCTGGTACAGGCCTTCCCTGACGATGCCGCCAATATGACCATTGCAGATCGTCGTGACTCTTTCTGCGGCAAGATGTCTGCCTGCAATAATTTGCGCCAATATGGCATCAAGTACACGCTGACCAGGCTGCACACGGTCGCTCCAGAAAGCAAGAGTTTCCGTAAGGACTTACGCAATTTTGCGGGAGTCTGTCGAGTGGTGGGAGGTCTAAAAAATGCTCGCCTTGGTGCGCTGGGAGCCCGTCCCACAGCGTTCAACACAGTCCGATTCAGCGAAAAACTACTCGAACATTCCGGTATTTCTGTTGAAACACTGGATTTGT
The DNA here is from genome assembly GCA_964629085.1 of uncultured Anaerolineales bacterium. GTDB lineage: Bacteria > Chloroflexota > Anaerolineae > Anaerolineales > UBA11858 > NIOZ-UU35. The sequence goes on along the minus strand of CAZVPR010000013.1, from coordinate 51,317 downwards.
CGGAGGCCTTCGGGCATGTCGAGCAATTAGCCGATGATGATCCCCAGGTCGTTGAAAAACTCTCCGCGATCAAAGATTACGTTTCAACACAAGGCATTTCTGAAGACGCCTTACTCAAGATGGCCAAGTTCGGTGTTGTTGTGGAAGGGTGGATGGACGAAACTCAACTGGTCGCAACTGCTATTCAATGCTGGACTTCCATGGAAGAATATTTTGGCGTCGTCCCCTGCACCCTGATGAGCATGATGAGCAATCGTCTGGCACCCTCCGCCTGTGAAACGGATATCGCCGGTGTAGTCGCGATGTATGCTCTAGCGTTGGCCTCCGAATCGGCCAGCGCCATCGTCGATTGGAACAATAACTACGGTGATGACCCTGACAAAGGCGTCATATTCCACTGCTCCAACCTGCCCAAAAACATTTTCGTGGATGAAACCATTGCCAGCGAAGATATCCCAGTAATGGACTACCAGGAAATTATTGCCGGAACCGTCGGCAAAGAAAACACCTTTGGAACGGTAGTTGGACGCGTACGCACGGGCCCCTTCACATACTTGCGAGTATCAACAGATGATCTCAACGGCAAAGTCGTAGCGTATGTCGGGGAAGGTGAAATCACCGATGATCCCATGAAAACTTTTGGCGGATACGGCGTGGTCAAAGTCCCCGGATTGCAGAAACTGCTGCATTATATCTGTGAAAACGGCTACGAACATCATGTGGCAGTCAATCTTTCGGAAACTGCCACGGTAATCAACGAAGCCCTGGGTAAATATTTGGGCTGGGATATATATTTCCACCAATAAACAAATGAGCAGCGAACTCAACACGAAAATTTCCAAAATCAATGAACTGCTGGGCAGGCAAAATCTGGATGCCCTGTTGATCCAGCGGGTGGATAACTTTGCCTGGCTCACCGGTGGAGCGTCTTCGTACGTCAATACCGCCGACAATGTTGGTGCAGCTTCACTACTGATCACACCCTCGGGTCGTTACCTGATAACCAACAATATCGAGGCAACCCGCATAGGGGCTGAAGAGAAGCTGGTAGAAAAGGGTTGGGAGTTTGTTATCAGTGATTGGTATCAAGGTGCAGATGATATCTCTCGTTTGACTAATGGCTTGAAATTAGGCACGGACGGCAACTATCCCATTGGTATTGATGTGAATGCCGCTCTGACTCCATTGCGCATGGTCCTGTTACCCGAGGAACAGAATCGTTTCCGAGGTGTATCTCAATTATGCGCCCAAGCTATGGATGCTGCCATTCGGCAAGTGAAACCCGGAATGAGTGAGTTCGAGATCGCCGCCATTTTGAGCGCAGAGACACAGCGCCGCGGCCCTCAACCCATCGTCAACCTGATCGCCACTGACCAACGCATATATGAATTCCGCCATCCCCTGCCCACCGACAAGATTCTCGACAAATACGCCATGCTGGTGCTCTGCGGACGTCAGCATGGGTTAGTATGCTCGATTACACGCCTGGTCCATTTTGGTGCCATACCCGATGAGTTGAAGCGCAAGGCACAGGCTGTCGCTGAAATCGACGCCGCCATGATTGCAGCAACAAGGCCAGGGACAACTTTGGGCCAGATCTTTCGTTTAACCCAGGCTAAATATGCAGAAACAGGCTTCGAGAATGAGTGGCAACTCCATCACCAGGGAGGTCCGGCTGCTTATCTTCCCCGAGAGTTTGTGGCTACGCCAAATGGAGATTTCGTCGTTCACGCCGGTCAAGCCTATGCCTGGAATCCTTCGATCACGGGCACCAAATCCGAGGACACCATCCTTGTCGGTTTGGAAGGAAACGAAATCATGTCGACCATTCCCGATTGGCCCATGATCGACGTTGACATTGATGGACAGATTATCGCTCGCCCAGCCACGCTTGAAATTGTTTGATACGAGAGATGACCATGGATCAAAACGAAGTTCAAAAAATCATTGAGAGTGGAAAAACTGCGTTAGGCATCGAATTTGGCTCAACGCGCATCAAGGCAGTATTGATTGATGAAGACCATCAGACGATTGCATCGGGAAGCCACGATTGGGAAAACCGCTACGAGGACGGTCTCTGGACCTACGCCCTTGAAGATGTTTGGACCGGCTTGCAAGATAGTTTCCAAAATCTCAACAATGAAATTTCCGAAAAATTCGAGGCCAAACTCCAACATATTGGCGCTATCGGATTCAGCGGCATGATGCATGGCTATCTACCCTTCGACAAGGACGACAATCTTCTTGCCTCGTTCCGGACCTGGCGCAACACCATCACAGGCGAGTCAGCCGAACAACTCACGAAGTTGTTCCAATTTAACATTCCTCAGAGGTGGAGCATTGCCCACCTCTATCAGGCAATCCTGAACAAAGAAACACATGTCAAAGAAATCCGTCATCTGACCACACTGGCAGGCTATGTTCATTGGAAATTGACCGGCGAAAAGGTAATGGGCGTTGGAGAAGCTTCGGGCATGTTCCCCATCGATAGCCAGACCAACGATTATGATAAAGAAAGAATTGAGTTGTTCAATGAACGACTCGCCGAGGAAAACATCTCCTGGAAGCTTCGGGACATCCTACCCAAAGTCCTTTTCGCTGGAAAAACTGCTGGCACCCTCACCGAAGAAGGTGCTAAACTCCTCGATCCAACGGGAGGGTTGCAAGCCGGTATTCCGCTTTGCCCACCAGAGGGCGATGCTGGCACGGGTATGGTCGCTACCAACAGTGTTGCGGTGCGAACCGGCAATGTTTCTGCGGGAACATCCGTATTTGCCATGATCGTCTTGGAAAAGGCACTATCGAAGCTATACCCCGAGATCGATATGGTGACAACACCCGCAGGCAAACCTGTGGCTATGGTACACAGCAACAACTGCACAACGGACCTGAATGCCTGGGTGGGAGTTTTCCAGGATTTCACCGAGGTGTTGGGCGTGGAAATCGCCCAATCCAAATTGTTTGAATTGCTTTATCAACAAGCCCTCAATGGTGACGCTGATGCGGGCGGGCTATTGGCCTACAACTACTTCTCCGGCGAACACATCACCCACCTGGAGGAGGGACGGCCCCTATTTGTGCGTAAGCCCGAAAGCCGATTCACCCTGGCCAACTTCATGCGTGTACATCTGTTCTCGGCCCTTGGTGCCCTAAAGTTAGGGCTGGACATCCTTTTCAAAAAGGAACAGGTGCAGATCGACCAGGTTCTTGGTCACGGCGGATTCTTCAAAACTGAGGCTGTGGGCCAAAAGATCATGGCCGCGGCAATGAACGTGCCCGTTTCCGTGATGGAAACGGCGGGCGAAGGCGGAGCCTGGGGCATTGCAATACTAGCAGCCTATATGCTCAAAAAAGCAAACAATGAAACCTTGGACGATTACCTATCGAAGAAGGTGTTTGCCGGGGAAGTTGGCACAACAATAGCTCCCGATCCCGATGATGTAACTGGCTTTTTGGCCTTCATGGAACGCTACGAAAAGGGCCTGATCATTGAAAGAACCGCTGTAGAGGCGCTCTAAATAGAAAGGAAATTAATGTCATTGCAACGAAGGCCATCAAAGATGGTCCGACGAAGCAATCCATTTATTTCAAATTGAGATTGCTTTGCATCCGCTTTGCGGGTACTCGCAATGAAATTAAGAAAGATCATTGAAATCATGTTGTTAGAAGCGATCCGAAAAGAATTAGTTGCTCTCCATATGGAATTGCCCGAAAATGGCTTAGTGGCCTGGACCAGCGGCAATGTCAGCGCACGCGATCCGGAGACCGGCCTAGTGGCGATCAAACCCAGCGGCATCAAATTCCCCGATTTGACGGCTGAAACCATGGTCGTCGTTGACCTGGATGGCCAAATGGTCGCGGGCGACTATAAAGCCTCCTCCGATACGTCCTCCCATTGCCATATTTACCGCCACATGCCTGAAGTCAACGGCATCGTGCACACACATTCTCGTTATGCTACGGCTTTTGCAACCCATGGGCAGGGCATTCCCTGTATCACCACGGCCATGGGGGATGAATTCGGCGGCGAGATTCCTTGCGGCGAGTTTGCCCTGATCGGTGGGGAAGCCATTGGGCAAGTCGTAGTGGAGACGCTCAAAGACAGCCGCAGTCCCGCCTGCCTGCTGCAAAGCCACGGCGTTTTTACCGTCGGTCCCACAGCCGAAAAGGCTGTCAAGGCGGCAGTGATGACGGAAGACAATGCAGCTATCGCCTGGGCATCCTTGATAATAGGTACCCCCCTGACCATCGATCCCAGCGACATCGATAAGCTCTACGAGCGCTATCAGAACGTATACGGACAGAAATGATGAAACCTAGAGAACGCGTCGAAATGGCGCTCAACCGCCAGGAACCAGATCGCTGCCCCATGCAGGCCAGCTTCACGCCCGAGTTTGCCGTGCGCCTACGGGCAGATATGGAAATCCAGGGCAAACAAGTACATAACCCCCATGGCGGCGGAAATACATACCAGCTTGAACGCACGCTGGGCGAAGATATGCTGCTGACCTCTGTGGGTTGGGCAAACTCTTATTATATGGATGACAAACCCTATACCGATGAATGGGGCATCGGTTGGGATGTTAAAGCTTACGAGACGCCCTTTGGGGTGGGTCATTACACCGAAATTACCAGTCATCCCCTGGCTGACGCGGCCACCTTGGACAAATATCAATCCCCAGATCCCCTTCGTCCCGAGCTTTATACTGCCTCCGAACAAATGATCCGCGATTTCAAGGACGAGTATTGGATCGTGGGGGTGACGGTTACCACCATTTTTGAGACTGGATGGGCCTTGCGCGGCCTGGAGCAAATGCTCCTGGACATGGCCATGGACCCTGGTCTGGCAAACCACATTTTCGACTTCCCATACGATTATCACTTAACAGCCGCTAAAAAATTAGTCGAAATGGGCATCGATATGATTTGGACAGGGGATGACGTTGGCGCGCAAGAAAGCATGCTCATCTCACCCAGGATGTGGCGTCAATTCTTCAAACCGCGCATGGCCAATTTCATCGCTGAACTAAAAGCTATCAATCCGGATCTCAAGGTCGCCTATCACTCTGACGGCAATATCCTGCCCATTATCCCCGAACTGATCGAGATCGGCATCGATGTGCTCAACCCCATCCAGCCCGCCAGCATGGACCCGGCTGAAATTAAAAGACAGTTTGGCGACCAGCTCTGCTTTTGGGGCAGCATCGATGAACAGCATACCCTGCCCTTCGGGTCCGCCGCAGATGTGCGAGCCGAAGTGCTCGAACGCTTGAAAACCCTCGGGAGTGGTGGCGGCCTGATCCTGGCACCCACCCACCATGTCCAGTTAGATACCCCGCTGGAGAATTTCTGGGCCATGGTCGAAACTATTGTCAATACACCATATCCCAATTAAACCCAAAAGGTTTTGAAAACATGTTGGGTTTCGAAAATTAATTATGGCTAAACCCGCCCCCCCCCAAGAACGCTGGACTCTCGAACTCGAATGCATGCCGCAATTTGATCTGGCCATGCAGCGCGTCGAAGCCTGGTATCAAAATGAAATCATCGATCGTCCGCCGATCCGTTTCCAGGCGCACAACGCTTTCCTGAATGCGGCCACCGAAGAAATCGAGACTCTCTCGCGGGAAGAGAAAAAAGCCTGGTGGTTCGATGCCGAACTGCAGGTGGATCTGTTCATCAAATCCATCGAAGGGCGTCGCTTTCACGGCGAGACCTTCCCGGTCTTCTTTCCCAACCTGGGGCCTGAAATTTATCCCGCTTTCTACGGTGCCGATTTAGTGTTTAGTGAAGTCACATCGTACGCAGAGCCGCTGGTAGAGGATTGGACTCAGATTGACAAACCGCGGTTAGATATGGGGAACGAATATTTCAAAAAGATTGAAGAACTCACCCGGCATGCTCTGGAGCGTTGTGAAAGATTATTCATGGTCGGCTATACCGACCTTCATCCTGGTATCGATTGCGCTGCGGCCTGGCGCGACCCGCAAGTTTTTTGTTTGGATCTTTTCGATAACCCTGAAGGCGTCCAGCATTTAGCAGAATTGGCGATTGGCGATTTTCAAATGATTTTCGATCATTTCGATGCTATTCTCAAGGAACAACAGCAATTATCCGTCAGTTGGATGGGCATTCCTTCCTTTGGCAAGATGCACATCCCCAGTTGTGACTTCTCCAGTCTGATATCGCCAGATTTTTTCGAGCAGTTTGGCCTGCCAATCCTCGAGCGGGAAGTCAAATTGATGAGCCGTAATATTTTCCACGTGGACGGTGCAGGCGTTGCAAAACATCTGGATGCAATCCTAAGTGTCCCCGAAGTACATGCATTGCAGTGGGTCCAGGGTGTCGGTGATGATTACCCCATCATGCAATGGGTACCTTTCATCAAGGAATATCAGGCCAAAGGCCTTCCCATGGTTATCGATTTAGCCAAAGAGGACATCGATGCGTTCATCGATGCCATGGAACCCGAAGGATTATTCTTGTGGGTAGCAACAGAATGCGAAGAGGAAGAGATTGAAATATTGAATCGAGTTGAGAAATGGAAATGAAATCTCATGCAAACTGTTGTTTTAATCTGTCTATTTTCAGTTCTGATAGAAAGAAGTCAAGGAGGTGTAAATGGTTTGATTGCAGCAAAAGAAAGAAGTACGTAGATTTTTTTGAAACATCCATTGAACAATCTTAGAGAAGGAGCAAGAAAATGAAGAAGCTGTATTGGTTATTAGTTCTCGTTTTTGTCCTTTCCATGGCACTCCCTGGAATTGCCCTGGCGGACGAACCCACTCAAGATGCCGCAACCGGCTGGTGCTCGAATACGAACATCGTATTCTTCCCTGGTGGATCCCCTGGTGGCCCCTTTGCGACCGTTGTATATAACGGCGCGGTACAGGCAGCCGCAGACCTAGGTGCCAATGTGGAATATGTCTGGTCCGACTGGAACCCCGAGAAAATGGTCACCCAGTTTGCCGAGGCAGTAGCCACCGGCCCCGATGGCATCGCCATCATGGGTCACCCTGGCGACGAAGCTTTTGGCCCCCTGGTTGACGACGCTGAAGATCAGGGCATCATCGTTACCAGCATGAACACCCAATTGCAGGATCTCCAGGCTGCATACAGCTCGGCTGGCTTTGGCTATGTCGGCGCTATTCTGTATGATGCCGGTTACGCTTTGGGTGCCGAGTCTGTTGCCCGTTTCGGCCTTGAAGCTGGCGACCAGGCCTTTGTTTGGGGCTTGTTAGCTCAGGCTGGACGTGGTGAGCGCACCCAGGGTGTTGTTGATGCTCTTGAAGATGCCGGACTGGAAGTCCTCTATCAGGAAATCGATGACGCCACTAATGCCGATGCGGCCGCTGGTGTGCCCGTATTTGTTGGCATGATGTCCGCCAACCCTGACATCAAACTGGTTGTTACAGACCATGGCGCCCTCACCGCCACATTAGAGACTTTCCTCTCCAGCGCTGGGTTGGGCCCCGATGACGTCCACGCTGTAGGCTTCGACCTCTCCTCCGCTACCGTATTGGCTGTGGAAGGCGGCTGGACCGACTTGGTCATTGACCAACAGCAGTGGCTGCAAGGGTATCTGTCCGTTCTGCAGATCTGTCTGACCCACAACTTCGCTTTCACCGGTCTGCACATTGACACTGGCGCTGGTTTCCTGCACGCCGACAATGTGGCTTTGCTAGCCGAATTGGTTGAACAGCAGATTCGCTAATTTTATTTTGGCCGACGTGAAACGTTGGTCAAGATAATTGCCGAAGAGGGCTAAATGACATCTAAGTTTGCTTTGAGCGTCGAGTTTCCTTCGTAGCTCATCGTCATTTAGCCCTCACTTAGTTTTTATAAATGGTCAGAAATTCAATTATTAGTAAACTACCACGTTTTATAATGCTATTATTCGATTGTTTATCTGATAGAGCTCGTCACAAGAATAAATTCTGAACTGTTTTGGGAGATGCGTTTATGGATTACCGACTGGAACTCAGTGATGTATCCAAATCTTTTGGAGAAGTAAAAGCCCTACAAAACATAGATTTCAAGCTAGGCCAGAATGAAGTCGTCGGCTTGCTGGGCGATAACGGGGCTGGCAAATCAACCCTGATCAAGATCATTACCGGTTACCATCAGCAAACCACAGGAGAAATCAAATTTAATGGGCAAGCCATTGATAACCTCAGCGTCCCCAAGGCACGCTCACTGGGTGTAGAAACAGTCTACCAGGAACGTGCTCTGGCTGAGCTGCAAACGCTATGGCGCAACATTTTCCTTGGACGTGAGTTGAATAATCGCTGGGGCTTCATGGATGTTACAAAAATGAAACAGGAAACTCACAGACTAATGACCCAATCGATGGGATTCACTTCGACGGCCGTGACCCCTGAATCAAAGGTTGGGACTTTTTCAGGCGGAGAAAAACAGGGCGTGGCCATTGTGAGAGCTTTGTACTTCGATGCCGAGATCATCGTTCTTGATGAGCCCACCATGGGGCTTTCCCTCAAGGAGACCGAAAAACTGCTTAACTTTGTCCGTGATATTAAGAAGGCTGGTAAATCAGCTGTCTTCATCGACCACAATATCTTCCACGTCTACTCGGTAGCCGACCGGGTAGTGGTTATCGATCGTGGTAAGGTAGCAGGGGAATTCTTTACCAAAGATATTACCCTGGATACATTAATGGAAAAAATGATTCGAGTTGCAGAAACCGGCAGCCTCGATTAGGAGCTATCATGAGTACTCAAACAAACGCAACGCCTGAAGCTCAACCTTATCAGGATACCTTTACATTGGCGAAATTCGCCCGTCGTAATGGCACCCAATTGGGAATATTTAGTGTGTTTGTTGCCATGTGGATTTTCTTTATCGTCATGGCGCCAGAAACCTTCCTAAGGTCACAGATCTATTTCGCCTTCATGTCGACAATTCCTTTCTTTGCCATGATGGCCATGCCGCTTACTATGGCAGTTATTGCCGGTGAAATGGATCTTTCCTTCCCATCGATCATGGCCATGGGCATGATCACCTTCATGATGACCTATGACGCTACGCTCAATGTTTGGCTGGCCTTTTTGGTGGCGTTGCTGACTGGCGCCGCCATCGGATGGTTGAATGGTGTCATCATCGTAAAGTTTGGAATCCCTTCACTGGTAGCAACCATTGGTACCCAATTCTTCTGGCGAGGGGCGGTTTTGGTCCTTGGTCAGGGAAAAAGCGGCACCTTGGTCTACACAAGGGAAACCTTTCTTCACCCCATGTTGGTAGGGAAAATTGGCGGGAAATTTCCCATGCAAATGATCTGGTTAGTTGTGATCGCGGCACTAACTTGGGTTTTGCTCAATCGACACAAATTTGGCGCTCACATCTATCTGATCGGTGACAATGTCAACAGTGCTGAATTGATGGGCATCAACACTGGTCGTACACGCATCATGGCTTTTGTATTGATCGGGATAGTGTCTGCTTTCGCAGGTGTGATTGCCAGTCTGCATGTCACCTATTTCTGGCCCAGCCTGGGTGAAGGTTATTTGCTACGCACCCTAGCCTCGGTCTTCTTGGGCGGAACCTCGGTGTTTGGTGGCGTAGGAACAATTTTTGGAACCTTTATCGGTGCTTTTATCATCGGTGCTATCGAAGCAGCCACCGTGGCCATCGGGTTGACCGGCTTTTGGACCCAGTTGATTTATGGCTTGATCATTGTACTATCGGTGATTATGCATACCTATCTGCGTAAACGGATGGAGTGATCCGTCTGGAATTTAGCGTGATTCTGTTCATCAGGTAAAACTTGAGACCTCCCAGGTTTTTAGAGCCTGGGAGGTCTCATAAATTTGTAAAAAAGGGTTAGTTTTCGATATGGATTTCGCGATACGCAAACAACTTCTTAAAGAGGAATTTGAAAAACTATTTGGTGAAAAACCTACTTTGTTTGTACAGGCACCAGGTCGGGTTGACTTAATGGGCAGTCATACCGATTACAACCTGGGCTATGTCCTCACGCAGGCCATTGATCGCAACATCATTATGGCATTACGCCAGCGAGACGACCACACCATTCGAGTCTGTTCATTGGATGTTGAAGGTTGCGGTGAGTTTGACCTGGAAAATATAGAGTACAACCACGAAGTACCCTGGACAAATTATGTCGGTGGTGTAGCAGCAATTTTCCAAGAGGCAGGTTATTTAGTCAATGGCTTTGATGGATTGATTCACAGCACTGTTCCCATTGGCAGTGGTCTTAGTTCATCCGCCGCCATGGAAATTTCTACAGCAATTGCCTTGAATACCCTAGGCGAACTGGATATCCATCCAGTGTTAATGGCTAAATTATGTCAACGCGCTGAGAATGAGTTTGTCGGCATGAATTGCGGAATATTGGATCAATACTCATCAGCCATGGGTGTAGCCAACAGTGTCATTCTTTTAGATTGTCGATCGATCAGCCATGAGGTCAAACCCATCGCCCCCGGAATTCAAGTGATGATCTGCGATACACGCGCCAAGAGAGAACTAACCGGATCCGAATACCCTGAGCGGCGCGCACAGTGTGAAGAGGGTGCTCGCGTTTTAGGGAGTTTCTATCCAGAAATACGATCTTTGCGCGATGCATCCCTTGAACAGCTATTGGCACATGCGGCAGATCTTGATCCGGTTGTATTCAAACGCTGCAAATTCATCATCGAAGAAAACCAGCGTGTTTTGGCCCTCGCCAAAAACTTAGAATTTGGCAAACATCAAGAAGCCGGTCGACTGGCGTTAGAATCTTTCAAGGGCGCTCGAGATCTTTATGAAATCGTTTCGGATGAAATGGTTGCAATGAAAGAAGCCGTCATGGGCGCCCCCGGAATCTTTGGAACGCGCGGCGCCGGGGCCGGGTTTGGAGGCTGTTTGATCGCGTTCATCGAAGATGGACAACAAGTTCCCTTCTCCAACCACGCAAACAACCATTACAAAAATCAAACCGGCATTGAACCTGAAATTTATCCCGCGCAGGCATCCACTGGAGCCGGGGTGATCGAATAAATCATATTCGACGGTGAAACCTTCATAAAGTATTAGCGTAGATCATAGTAGAATGTAGCAAACAATTACCCAATGGAGGTTGTTCAAATGGTGAAATCCGATGTTATTGACTACAAAATTTATGGAGACGATCTTCAACTCGTTGAAGTAGAGCTCGATCCTGGTGAGGGAGTCCGTGCCGAAGCTGGTACCATGACCTATATGGAAGATGGTATTGAAATGCAAACCGGTACCGGTGGCGGTCTATTTCAGGGCTTCAAACGCATGGTTACCGGTGAAAGTTTCTTCATAACCACCTTCTTGAATAGTGCCCAGGGCAAACAGCGAGTAGCTTTTGCAGCACCGTATCCTGGGAAAATCGTAGCCTTTGATCTGGATCTATTCAATGGTCAGGTTCTTTGCCAAAAAGACTCGTTCTTATGCGCAGCCAAAGGCACAGAGATAGAAGTGGCTTTCACGAAAAAACTCGGCGCGGGACTTTTCGGTGGAGAAGGCTTCATCCTACAACGCCTGGTCGGCGATGGAATGGTATTTACACACGCTGGCGGCACCGTAATCGAGAAGGACTTAGCCGCGGGTGAACATCTTCGCGTGGACACCGGTTGTTTAGTAGCGTTTGCCACTACCGTAGATTATGATATTAAATTTGTCGGTGGATTCACGAATGCGTTATTCGGTGGTGAAGGTCTCTTCCTGGCAAGCCTCAAAGGCCCCGGAAAAGTGTATCTGCAAAGCCTGCCGTTCTCCCGCTTGGTAGATCGCATCAAACGCGGCATCACGTTCAGCCAGAGCGGCGGCGAACAAACCGGTGTGGCTGGCATCGGTGGTGATATTCTAAAGAATATTATTAGCGGATAAATCAAAGTTCTGGTACTGGTTTACTGGGTATTGGGTATCAAGTGATAGAAAGATTCCTGATACCCAATACCTAATCTCTCCCCTTCGCGGCATTCCATAATTTGTCGAGTTCGTCCAAAGACATATCGCTGATTTCCCGGCCTTGTTTGCGCGCCGCGGTTTCAATTTTGGCAAAGCGTTGTCGAAACTTTGCATTGGCTTCTCGCAAAGCACTTTCGGCATCGATTTTCAGCCAACGGGCCAGATTGACCACCGAAAAGATTAAATCGCCCATCTCGGCTGTTCGCGCATTCTCATCGGGAGCCGTGCGGATTTCTTCGATTTCTTCACAAACTTTATCGATCACCCCACTGACTTCAGGCCAATCGAACCCCACTCTCGCGGCCCTTTTTTGATAGGTTTGCGCCTGTGTAAGCGCGGGCAGTGCCTTGGCTACGCCATCGAGTAAACCTTTATCTATTTGGCCATTTTCTTTACGTTCAGCGGCCTTCAACCGCTCCCAATTGCGAATAACAGAATCGGGTTCATCTAAATCCACATCACCAAACACATGCGGATGACGGCGCACCAACTTGGTATGAATGCCTTGGATGATATCAGCCATATTGAATTCGCCGTATTCATTGCCAATTTGGGCGTGCAAGACAACTTGTAGCAATAAATCGCCAAACTCTTCTGCCATAGCTTCAGGGTCATCCGCATCGATGGCAGAAACAACTTCGTAAGCCTCTTCCAGCAAATTTGGGCGTAGAGATTGGTGCGTCTGTTCTCGATCCCAAGGACAACCTTCGGGAGCACGCAAATGAGCGATGAGATCTTGAAAGGCTTCCATGGATGTAGCCTGGCCCAAAGAAGGAAGATACAAAGTCGTCAATAACCCAATGTTCTCACTACGGTCGATTTCAAATAACGGCAGTTCTTCGATCATAGCGTTGTCTGTTCCAGCGCCGTGAATTAACCTGACAGGATGTTCATCGGGATAACCAGCCATCAAGGTTATCTTGATTTCGGAGGCAATTTGCTGATCATAAATTTGCGCAATCAAAGCGGGTGCATCCGGTGGAAACGGGGGATGATGGCCTTGCACTAAAACCAATGCATCCACAATAGATGTTATGGGCAAAGGGTCTATCCCCAGGGCGGAAAATGAAGGTTCGAGAAAACTGAGGCCCTCCAAAACGTGGACAGGAATCCCCATTTCTCCGGCACAACGCAAAATCTCCGGGCAGGTGGCCTCTGCAACAAAGGGATGGCCTGGAACGGCATAGATCACCCCAGCAGGTTTTTGTCCCAAATCAATTATTTCATCTACGATTCGAGCATATACTTCATCAAACGATTCAAACTCATCATACAAATAATCAAATGACTTCACATCAACATGCTTCGGGAACCCGACTATTGCGGGGTGATGTTGAGTTCGCAAATAAATTGTTGACGCGTCCTGAATTGTCTGCCAGGCCTGTCTGGTCAGTAATTCTGGGGCTCCGGGGCCTAACCCTAGCAACGCAATGCCTTTATTTTCCATATTCAATACCTGGTTAAATACAAAACGTAATGCGTAAAAGAAGCAAGTTGTTTACGCATTACGTTTCAGCTACAAAATCATATACTAACGCTTGGTGTAAGTAGGAGCCTTACGGGCGCGTTTGAGTCCTGGTTTCTTGCGCTCTTTCTCACGCGGGTCTCGGGTCAAGAAGCCAGCTTTTCGGAGAGCAGGTTTGGCTTCGGGGGTCATATTCAATAATGCTCTGGCTAAACCTAACTGCACAGCACCTGTTTGACCAGTAACACCACCGCCTCTGACCAAAACGCTGACATCAATCGATCCGCGTTGACCAATTGTTTCTAACGGCCCAAGGATGTGTTCCATATCACCCTGGCGTGGGAAATAATCCGCCAAAGTCTTTTCATTGACAACAAATTCGCCGGTACCGCTCACCACCCGAACACGGGCTGTGCTGGCTTTTCGACGACCGATACCTTCATAATATTGATCTGCCATTTATTACTCCTCGCTCGAAGGCAAAACTTCTTCGATGGGTTTCGGGGATTGGGCTGCATGCGGATGATCTGGCCCTGCATATACACGCAGTTTCTTCATCAATTTGCGGCCAAAACGGTTATGCGGCACCATGCCCCAGACTGCTTTTTCGATTACGCGCTCAGGATTCTTTTCCAGTAATCCACGTAGATTGATTGATTTCAGACCACCTGGGCGGCCGCTGGTGCGATGATACATCTTGTCATCGAGCTTATTGCCAGTGACGCGAATCTGCTTGGCATTCACGACGATGACATAATCACCGACATCCACACCGGGGGTAAATTCAGGTTTGTGTTTTCCCAACATCACCGTTGCGATCTGAGTTACCAATCGTCCCAAAGTCTGGTCATTGGCATCTACCAGGACCCACTCATGAGATAAATCTTCAGGTTTAGGATAATACGTCTTATACACGGTATTTCACTCCGGTTACTATTCCAGGTAATTTTCTACCTGTTCTTACTAGTTCCATTTTGTTATTCTCGCCGATATTGAACCTTTTCCAGGCTAAGCCCGTTTGGGGGTGCCAGGCCTTGAATAGGGGGTTGGTTCGGGTTTTGCAAGTATTGCTCTACTTCGCTTTGGCCAAGCCTTCCACATCCAATCTTGACCTGCACAAAAACCAGGCGGCGCACCATGTGGTAAAGAAAAGCATTGGCTGTAATTTCAAATTCCAAAAGATCATCAAAATGATTCCAGTTTACAACCAAAATTTCTCGAACAGTGCTAGCACCTGGGTTCATCGGGCTGCCAAAAGCGGCAAAATCATGAACGCCAACAAACAATTTGGCCGCGGATTGGAGCCTTTCAAGCTCCGGTGCTGGCCAAACTCTCCAGGCATAACGCTCTTTCAACGGATTACGACGCGGATCACAAAGAATCTGATAGCGATAACTCCGAAATAATGCATCGTAACGTGGATGAAAATCAGCGTTCACTTCGGATACACTCCGGATAGAGACATCTTCCGGAAGCAATGCATTGAGTGCTTTGCCCAATTTATGGGAAGGATGGTTCCAATCCAGATCGAAGCAAGCCACCTGCCCCGAGGCGTGAACTCCAGTATCCGTACGCCCAGAAAGCAAAATCGATTGCTCAGTCCAGTTTAGCTTTCGCAAAGCCTGCTCGACAACACCCTGAACCGTACGAACCTCAGTCTGTCGTTGAGATCCGTGAAAATGGGTGCCATCGTAGGCGAGAATAACTTGGTAACGTGCCATTGTAGCGGTCAGTCGTCAGCTGAAAGCGGTTATCGAATTGCTAGCCGCCTCGCGCGAACCGCTATTCTTCCACTAATTCCAAAATTACCATTTCTGCAGCATCACCATGGCGAGGGCCCATTTTAACCATACGGGTATACCCACCAGGGCGGCTTTCGAAACGGGGTGCAATTTCATCAAACAGCTTGGTAACGATTTCTTTGTCACCAAGCCGTGCAACTGCTAATCTGCGAGCGTGAACCGCTTCTGCACCTTCAGCATTGTTTCCACGCTTTGCCAGTGTGATCAACTTTTCAGCCGGACGACGAATATGCTCAGCTTTGGCGCGGGTCGTCTCGATGCGCTCATTTTCAAAAAACTGCTTGATCATCGTGCGGCGCAAAGCTGTGCGGTGACCTTTATTGCGGCCTAATCTATGGCCTGATACTTTATGTCGCATGCTTGCTTACTCCAACTCAAGATCGGCAAAATCGCCATCTTGGATATATTCTTTTTCGACCATCTTGTCACGAAGCTCTATCAGGCTCTTGACACCGAAATTCCGGATGGATAAGACAGCATCATCGCCTTTGTCCATCAATTCGAGAATTTCACCGATATTCGTAATACCGGCTCGTTTCAGTGAGTTAAAAACTCGCACCGAAAGATCCAGATCTTCGATCGGGGTTTCGATGATTTCTTCACCCAGGGTTTCTTCTTCAACCTGTTCTTCAACCATCGCAGCGAGAGATTCGGCGCTGATACCGGCCATATGCTGGAGATGCTCCATGAGCAACTTAGCGCTAGTACTCAGGGCTGCCTCAGGTTCAATGGTGCCATCCGTCCATATTTCCATGGTGAGCTTATCGTAATTCGTGCTTTGCCCAACCCTGGCAAATCCAACATCATAATTGACGCGATTTACCGGATTATAAATGGCATCCACGGGCAACTCTCCGATGGGGAGCCTGCCGGTACGATGGTCCGCGGGAGAATACCCCCGACCAAGCTGAACTGTAAGCTCGATCTCCAGGGGCGCATCCCGGCCATCCACGCTGAACAGATATAACTCCGGGTTGATGATTTCAACCTCAGGCGGAGTAATAATATCCGCTGCAGTTACCTCACCCGAACCATGAACTTCAAGGTGCATTCGGGCCGTATCCACATCATAGAGTTTCATGCGCAGTTTCTTAATCTGCAACATCACGTGAATGACATCTTCACGTACACCTGGGACATCACGAAATTCATGATGAATATCGGTGATGCGAATAGAGGTTACTGCCGCACCGCTAAGTGAAGACAGTAAAACCCTACGCAAAGCATTTCCCAGAGTGAGACCATAGCCACGCTCTAGCGGGCTAATTGCATATTTGCCATAATTTCGAGATTCAGCTTCTCGCTCGATTTTTGGCGTTACCATATTACTCAATCCCAACACAGGTCACCCCTCCCGTTCTAATTTTCGAGGTTTTGTGTCGCACATACTATGCACGCTCAATTTACCGTCGTGAGTAGTATTCAACGATGAGTTGCTCATTTAAATTACCGTCGATTTCCAGCCGTTCGGGCAAACGAACAACTTCACCATCCAGGCCTTCAACGTTCCGAGAAACCCATTCCGGAATCGTTCTTTCATCAGCGACAGAACGAAGTTCCTTGAAATAAGTACGCTTTCGAGAGCCATCTCGCACAGAGATTTGATCTCCAGGAGAAAGCAGCATCGAAGGCACATCCGTTCGACGACCATTGACATCAAAATGTCCATGTGTCACCAAGACGCGCGCCTGGGTGCGACTGCTGGCATAACCCATCCGATAAATAACATTATCCAGACGGGATTCCAAAATCTGAAGCAAATTCAAGCCGGTCAAACCACGGCGCTGCAGCGATTCCTCATAATAGCGACGGAACTGACGCTCCATCACACCATAAACCCGGCGGGCTTTCTGCTTTGCTCGCAACTGTCGAGCAAAGTCAGATTCTCGCCGTCGGCGGAACTGCGCGCTGCGACCGTGCTCTCCCGGGGGATAGCCTCGACGCTCGAAAGAGCACTTAGATGTATAACAACGTGCTCCCTTCAAGAAGAGCTTTTCGCCTTCTCGGCGGCATAATTTACAAACGGGCCCACGATATCGTCCCATATTTTCAATCCTCTATCAGTCTTTCAATTCCTTCTGGTTTTCTTGATTCCAGCATATGCGGATCAAGAATATTTTTCATACTTACTTATACGCGGCGTTTCTTGGGAGGGCGGCATCCATTATGCGGCACAGGGGTCTTATCAGTAATCGAAGTTACTTTGATACCCATAGCCTGCACGGCACGGATGGCTGCCTCACGACCACGACCAGGACCATTGACAAACATTTCCGCTTCTCGCATACCCATATCCATAGCCAGTTTTACGGCATGTTCAGCTGCCAATCGAGCAGCATAGGGTGTGCTTTTGCGTGAACCCTTCAGCCCCATAATTCCAGGGCTGCCCCAGCAAACCGTGTTTCCTTGGGGATCGGTGATGGTCACAATCGTATTATTGAACGTTGCGTAAATGTGCACCTGTCCGGCGGACAAAGTGCGCTTGGTTTTGCGGGCGCCTTTTTTGCGGCGCTGTGAACCTTTTTTCGCCATACTACCTCGCACTCAAATTTGTATTTGTATCGTGCATACCAGGATTTTTTCTGCTGATTTTTGCCACGGGGGAAGAGAAGGAAGGACTCCCAACCAATCAACATCAAGCGTCCAAGGTATTCAATGTGTAATTCTGCGTGATTCTGTGCCCTAAGGGGGACCAATCACCCAGAAATTTACAAAACTATTTCTTCGCCACACCTCGACGACGTCCACGGCCTGCAACCGTTTTCTTGGGGCCTTTGCGGGTGCGCGCGTTGGTACGTGTGCGTTGACCTCGCAGAGGCAGGCTGCGTCGATGTCGAATGCCGCGATAACTTCCAATTTCAATTAGCCGCTTGATGTGCATTTGAGTCTCTCGACGCAAATCACCTTCGACCTTGTAATTCTGGTTGATCGCTTCACGCAGACCAGCAACTTGTGTGTCGGTCAGATCACGAACACGCGTGTCCGGGCTGATCCCAGTAACATCAAGAAGTTCGGTCGAGCGAGTACGGCCAATGCCATAAATATACGTCAACGCTATTTCAATGCGCTTGTCGCGCGGAAGATCTACACCTTCAATACGTGCCATAATATTATCCCTGTCGCTGCTTATGTTTTGGATTTTCGCAGATTACGTACAATCTACCTTTGCGCTTAACAATTTTGCACTTTGCGCAGCGTTTTTTCACAGATGCTGATACTTTCATAATAATGCCTCTCATTTGCCAGGTTGACAATGCCTTCCTAGCCAAAGTCTCAATTATACTAGCTGTTCATCCTTCCGTCCAGAACTTTGTCTAAAACCGTCAGGATTTTGGGCCCATTCTCAGTTACAGCAATGGTGTGCTCAAAATGGGCCGTTAATGCACCATCTGCAGAGACAACTGTCCACTGGTCAGGCAGCACTTTCGTTCGGTACGTACCCATCAAGGTCATCGGCTCGACCGCCAGGGTGATCCCTGGCCGCAGGACCAAACCTCGTCCTGCTCTACCATAGTTGGGGACCTGTGGTGCTTCATGCATCTGGCGGCCAACACCATGCCCGCTGTACTCGCGGGGCACATTGAAACCAAAGCCCTCTACAAATTGCTGGATCGCCGCAGAAACATCACCAACGCGGTTCCCGGATTGCATCTGCTCAATGCCAATGTATAATGCTTTTTCAGTGACATCCAATAACTGTTGGGCTTCAGCCGAGATTTCGCCAACTCCGGCAGAAAAGGCAGAATCGGCAACAAAACCTTTGAACGTAGTCCCACAATCAATGGAGACGATATCACCAGGTTGCAGTTCCAACTTGCTTGGAATACCATGGACCAACTGCTCATTGATGCTGATCGTCAATGTCGCCGGAAAAGGATAAGGACCGGGATAACCTTTGAATGTAGGTGCTGCTCCATGGTCACGGATCACTTCCTCAGCAGCCTTATCTAGCTCTGCAGTTGAGACACCCGGTTTGATCAAAGCGCGCACAGTATCGTGCGCCAAGGCATTGATATACCCTGCTTCACGCATGATCTCGATTTCTTCAGGAGTCTTTACAACGACGTTACGTTGCCAAACCATAATCTATACACCTGCGAGAGCCGCCAATGTTTCATCAAAGACAGCCTCGATGGATTGATCACCATTGATCTCTAACAAAACACCACGCTTCTGGTAATAGTCAATCAGAGGTTGGGTTTGGTTCTGATATACATTGATTCTATTCGATACCGTCTTTACAGTATCGTCATCACGCTGAAAAAGCTCTGAACCATCTTGATCGCAAACACCTTCCACCTTTGGTGGGTTGAAGAGCACATGAAATACATGTCCCACTGCACGACACGTTCGGCGCCCAGTCAGACGATCAATCAAAACACTATCAGGAACCACGATACAAGGCACTGCAACCACCTGACCTTTACCTAGTTCGCTTAACATTTGATCAAGCGCTTCTGCCTGGGGAGCGGTGCGCGGAAAACCATCGAGCAAAACACCTTCCTCACAATCTGACTGGGAGATTCTCTCGCGAATCATAGCAATGGTAACATCATCAGGCACCAACTCACCCCGGTTTATGTAAACCGCGGCATTTTTGCCTAATTCTGTCTCCTGGCACATATTTTCGCGGAAAATATCACCTGATGAAACATGCGGGATGCTCAACTTTTCCGATAGTACTTTCGCCTGAGTGCCCTTCCCGGCTCCGGGAGGGCCAAGCATGACGATATGCTTAGCCATATTATGCCTCTAGCGGACTAACAAAGCCTCATCGTATCCGTGCAGTTTCAACTCAGCATTGATATTGAAGAAGGTATCACGGACAACACCAACCACAATCAGCAAACCGGACGAAGAAACCAGCAATACGCCTGTATTTTGACCCAAGGGTAGGACAAGACCTACCAGGAAGGGCATAATTGCCACCAATCCCAAGAAGAATGCACCTGGGAAGGTAATACGGCGCAAAACTTTGGTGAGATAACGTTGGGTGGGTTCACCTTTACTAACACCTGGAATTTGCGCACCAGAACGTTTGAGGTTTTCGCCATAATTCTGTTGGGCAAAGAGCACATCCGTATAGAAAAAGGCAAATCCAACCACAAACAGGAAATAAACCAGCCAATACCAGGGGCTGCCACCACCAAAGACATTTTGTGTTCCGATGGCCAAATTAGCAACCCAAGCTGTATCTGAATCAATGAAGAAACCAGCAATAATCGCCGGGAATGTCAACAAAGACTGGGCAAAAATGATCGGGATCATTCCGGCCATGTTCACACGCAAAGGCAAGGTGCCTTTGACAGGCATCGATTGTCTTCGCCCAACGCGCCGTCCTGGATACATCACGGGAACGTTGCGTTGACCTTGCTGCACAAACACAATAACGGCGATTATCAACGTTGTTATTATGAGCATAGCGGTAAACACGACCCAGCGCACGTTGGGATCAGCATAGGCATCCGGGTTTAACAGCTGGGCAAAATTCTGCGGAATACGGGTTACGATACCAGCAAAAATCAGCAACGACAGACCCTGATTGCGAATACCATACTCAGAGATCAATTCACCCAGCCAGATGGCAAACATAGTCCCAGCTGTCATGCTGAAGATAATCGCTAGCGATGGCAGTAGCGAACTTCCACTAAAACCATAATCATCGATAATCGGCACGCCGCCTGCGAAACTGCTAAATATTCGGATCTGAGAAACAGCTTGTAAGGCGGCCATAGGCACCGCCAATACATAGGTCCATTTCTCCATCCATTTCTGGCCTTCGCGAGGGTCATCTTCCATCCGGCGTTGTAAGGCGGGGATCACTGGCACCAACAACTGCAGAATAATCTGGGCGGTAATGTAGGGATAAACTCCCATGGCCATTACCGAGAAGTTTGCCACGGTTCCACCAGAAAGCAAATCCAGGATACCGACCAGGGTACCAGCAGCCCCACCACCCGTTAGAATGGATGACAAAGCAGCACGATTTACTCCAGGAACAGGTACTTGGGCAGCTAAACGATAGATCACCATAATCCCAAGCGTGATCAAAAGTTTTCTTCGAATGTCACGAGCTGTCCACAGATATCGCCAAGCAGACCGCTTCATATCTGGCTCCTTATTGATTTACGATTCAATGATTTCAACACTACCACCAGCAGCTTCGATTTTGGCACGTGCGCCTTTGGTAACACGATGCGCACTGACTTTGAGGGCTTTCTTGATTTCACCCTCACCCAAAATAACAACGGGATTGCGCTCATCTTTTAGTAAACGCGCCTCAGCTAAAGTTTCAGGTGTTACTTTACTACCTTTTCTGAAACCCTCGAGTTGGTAAACGTTGACTTCGTTATACGTCACGCGAAACGGAGGAGTAAAACCTCGTTTGAAAGGCAGTCGGCGGAAAAAGGGTAGATTACCACCCTGATGCCAGAGAGCAGTTCCACCGCCAGCGCGGGCTTTTTGGCCTTTGATACCTCGGCCAGCAGTCTTACCCTGGCCTGCGGAGATGCCTCGCCCAACTCGCTTGCGCCTTTTCGTTGCGCCTTCGTTTGGCTTCAAATCATGCAATTTCATCTTTATACCTACTCTTCAACCCGCACTAAATGGCTGACCTTATTGATCATGCCTCTGATAACGGGAGTATCTTGTTGCTCAACTGTATGATTGATCCGGCGAAGCCCCAAGGCACGTACTGTACCTTTTTGTCGCTTGGAATAACCAATTGGGCTTTTTACTAGGGTTATTCGGAGCGTTTTTGATTTCTTTTTCGCCATTTCTCTATCCTCGATTCCAGAACGGTAGCACCCGCTCTACAGGAATGCCGCGTTCATCAGCCACCTGTTGAGGTGTTTTGAGCTGATCCAGCGCATCCATAGTAGCGTAAACTACGTTCAGGGTGTTATCGCTACCCAGAGATTTGGTCAAAATATTAGAAACACCTGCTGCTTCGAGAACCGCGCGCACGCCACCTGCGGCGATAACGCCAGTACCCTGAGAAGCCGGTTTTAGCAACACACGTGCGCCGCCAGCTTTACCTTCTACTGCATAGGGTATTGTGGTGTCGAAAACAGCAATCCGATGCATATTATTGCGGGCTTGCTTCATCGCTTTGCGGATCGCATCGGGGACCGAATTTGCTTTACCGGTACCAACGCCAACGCGACCTGCATTGTCACCCATCACAGATGTGACACGGAAAGAAAAACGACGACCACCTTTAACCACTGTGGCAACACGTCTGATTTCAATTACGCGCTCGTCAAATTCTGGTTCTGTTTGAAAATTAGCCATATCTTTCTCCTTCTGCAGTCCTAGAACTGCAGACCGCCTTCGCGTGCGCCATCTGCCAGGGCACGAACGCGCCCAATATAGCGATATCCACCGCGATCGAAGACAACTTTCTTCACACCGATTGCCTGAGCTCGCTCTGCAATTGCTTTACCAACAACTTCAGCCTGCTCAGACTTATTCTTGCCTTTCATCTTTGAACGAAGTTCAATGTCAATCGTCGATGCAGAAGCTAGCGTTGTTCCTGCTTCGTCATCGATGATTTGAGCATAAATATCACTCAAGCTTCGGAAAACGTTCAAGCGCGGCATCTCGGGGGTTCCAGCAACTTTTTTGCGGACTCGGCGATGCCGTCGAAGTCGAGCAGCTGTACGTGATTTATTCTTCGCCATAATTACATCACCTTACCAGCTTTTCCGGCCTTGCGGCGGATGTACTCATTTTGATATTTAATGCCTTTGCCCTTATAAGGCTCCGGCGGTCGAATTTTACGAATATCAGCAGCGACCTGGCCAACCAATGCTTTGTCATACCCTTTTACATGGACGATTCGGTTACGATCTTCCACTTCAAAGGTAATTCCATCTGGGGGCTCTACCTCTACGGAGTGCGAGTACCCAACATTGAGTACCAGGTTTTTGCCTTTCATTTCTCCGCGGTAACCAACCCCGTTGATTTCCAGAATTTTCTCGAAACCATCGGTAACGCCGATCACCATATTATTGATAATTGCTCTAGTCATACCATGCATTGCGCGGTGCCTACTCTCGTCAGAAGGGCGCTTCACACTGATCACGCCACTATCGAGAGTGATATCCATCGAGGCAGGGAAGGTATGTTCAAGCTGACCCTTGGGGCCCTTGACCCGAACATGCGTCCCTTTGATATCGACACTCACACCCTGCGGCACTTCTATTGGCAAACGACCAATTCGTGACACAGTCAACCTCCTACAATTGGAGATTTGAGTTAAGAGAATAATCTCTAACGCCAAACCCCAAATTTACCAAACCTTACACACGACCTCGCCACCGAGGCCCAGTTTGCGGGCTTCGCGACCGGTCATGACACCTTTTGAAGTCGAAAGTATGGAAACACCCATACCGGAGAGCACCCAGGGAATATCCTGTTTACCCGTGTAAACTCGGCGACCAGGTCGGCTAATGCGTTCAAGGCCGGTCAGCACCGAACGGCGGTCGCGCCGTTCGCCGATGTACTTCAGGTGAACTCGGAGCACTTGCTTGCCCTTGATTTCACCGTCTACAACTTCAAAATCGCTAATAAAACCTTCAATTTTCAATATCTTGGCGATAGCCACTTTCATTTTCGAACTGGGCATAGCGGTCAGCGTTTGACCAGCCATGACAGCATTTCGGATACGAGTCAGCATATCGGCAATAGGATCACTAACACTCATGCGTCAACCCTCCGCCCGGATTACCAGGAAGCTTTTCTAACGCCAGGGATTTTTCCATCTAGCGCCATTTCTCGGAAACAAATACGGCACAAGCCAAAGCGGCGCATATATCCGCGTGGACGACCACATTGTTTACATCGATTCCGTACGCGAGTTTTATACTTACGACGGCTTTCACGAACAACCATGCATGTCTTAGCCATTTTTCTATCCTTCCTTCCTGAAAGGCATTCCAAGCATTCGCAGCAATTCCCGACCTTCTTCGTCGGTCTTTGCTGAAGTTACTATGCTGATTTCCAGGCCCCTGATTTTATCGATTTTGTCATAATCGATTTCGGGAAATACAAGTTGTTCCCGCAAACCCAGGGTGTAATTTCCACGGCCATCAAAAGAATCCGGAGAAATTCCACGGAAGTCACGCACACGTGGCAGAGCAACGTTCACCAGGCGATCGAGGAAAGGCCACATACGCTTACCACGCAGGGTCACCTTGGTGCCAATCGGGCTGCCTTCACGTAATTTAAAATTAGCAATACTTTTACGTGCCCGTGTGATGATGGGCTTTTGCCCGGTGATCTGAGTCAAGTCACTGACCGCGCCTTCCAAAGCTTTGGCATTTTCCAGTGCTTCGCCAACTCCAATATTGACAACCACTTTCTGGATACGGGGAACATCCATGATATTCTCGAGGTTCAGTGATTTCATCAGGTCCGGAACAATTTCTTCGTAACGTTCTTTTAGAATCATCTCATCACCGACCTTAGTCTATTTGCGCTTCACAGCGCTTACAAACTCGATGAGCACCATCTTCGTCGCGCGTCACGCCAACCCGAGTGGTCTCATTACAAGATGGGCAAACTAACATCACATTCGAAATATGCACGGGGCCTTCAAACTCGATAATACCGGGCGAAACACTTCGTCCCTGAGTCTGATACTGACCCTGGTGCTTTTTGCGGATGTTCATGCCTTGAATAGCAACGCGACCATTATCAGGATTAACCTTGATAATTTCACCACGTTTGCCCTTCTCTTCGGAGCGGCCACTGATGATCTCAACAGTATCGCCTTTTCTTATTTTTACTTTCACTTTATCGCTCCTACTTCACTCACAGCGCTACAAGGATTCTGGCGCCAGTGAAACAATTTTTGTAAAACCTTTTTCACGGAGTTCGCGTGCTACAGGTCCGAAAATGCGCGTCCCTTTTGGATTTTTAGTTTCACCATCCAAGAGAACTGCGGCATTGTCATCAAAACGAATGTGGGAACCATCTTCACGACGCCAACCCTTCTTCGTACGAACAATTACTGCACGAACCACATCGCTCTTCTTGACAGAGCCGTGGGGAGTAGCCGATTTGATAGTGCCAACAATAACGTCACCCACGCCAGCATATCGGCGTCGGGTACCACCGAGGACCTTAATTACGAGCATTTCGCGTCCGCCGGTGTTATCGGCAATTCGTAAACGAGATTCTTGCTGGATCATGGTTAGGCCTCTGCTTCTTCTACTTCAGCGGCGGTCTCATCACTCTCGAGAATCTCTTCAACAACCCAACGCTTGCGCTTGGAAATTGGGCGACTCTCGACAATGCAAACCTGATCGCCGATCTTGCTACCTATCTCATCATGAGCCATAAAACGATTACTGTCAGAAACAACTTTGCCATAAAGACGATGGCGATAAGTCCTTGTAACTTCGACGACGACCGTTTTTTGCATCTTGTCACTTACGACGATTCCAGTTAAACGACGGCGATTGTTCATGCTTCACCTTCCATTGCCGCTTCACGATCCATCTCATTTAGGATCGTGAGATAGCGAGCTATCTCACGGCGTACTTGACGAATTCTTGTGAAATCCACCAACTCACCCGAGGCTTGCTGAAATCGAAGGTTCATAAGTTCCTCTCGAGATTCATCAAGCTGTTCACGGATTTCATCAGCGGAAAGTTCACGGATTTCTGCTGCTTTCATACCTACTCTCCTGCAACCGAATCACCGGTGATAATTCTGGTCTTTACAGAAAGTTTGTAGGAGGCTAATTTCAAGGCTTCCCGAGCAATATCTTCGGGCACACCACCGCCAACTTCAAACATAATGCGACCAGGTTTCACAACCGCAGCCCAAAATTCCACATCACCCTTACCTTTTCCCATACGGCTTTCAGCAGCACGCTTGGTAATCGGTTTGTCAGGGAATATGCGAATCCAGACTTTTCCACGGCGGCGCATTGCACGTACCATTGCACGACGGGCAGACTCGATTTGTCGAGCTGAGACCCACCCTGGTTCCAGAGCCTGAAGCCCATAGTCTCCAAAGTGGATGTCCGAGCCGCGTTGGGCTTTGCCCCTCATTCGGCCGCGCATTTGCTTTCTATACTTTACACGCTTTGGCATCAACATAGCTGATCACTCTCTTATAGTCCAAACCAACTCAAATGCTGGCTAAGACACTATTCACTAATATACACACCTTCGGTGCTCTCTGGCGCTTCATCGGCTTCGGGGAAGATTTCTCCCTTATAGATCCAGACTTTAACGCCGATACGACCATAGGTTGTGCCAGCTTCAGCTACCGCATAATCAATGTTGGCGCGCAACGTTTGGCGGGGTACCCGACCTTCACGCAAATGGATCGTTCGAGCCATTTCAGCACCACCGAGGCGGCCAGCAACTTGAACCCGGATTCCTTCGGCTCCCTGGCGCATGGCCTGACCAATCGCACGCTTCATTGCACGTGAAAAGCTAATGCGGCGCTCTAATTGACCGGCGATATTCTCAGCCACTAAATAGGCGTCCAAATCGGGGTTGTCAATCTCTTTGATATCAAGGTCAACCTTCATGCCAACCAAAGCTTCCAGGTCTTGACGCACCAGCTTGACATTTGCACCCTTACGACCGATGAAAACGCCAGGCTTCGCGGTGTGAACAATAACGCGGACCTTTCCGGGGAAACGCTCGACCTCAACATTGGAAACGCCAGCGCGATCGTTTTGGGTAAAAATCATTTCGCGTAAGGCAAAATCTTGTTGAAGCTGATCAACATAATTATCACCTTCTGCGTACCAACGGGCATCCCAATCACGGTTTATTCCTAAACGAAAACCAATAGGATTTACTTTGCGACCCATAATCTCTCCTTAAACCTCTCGCTCTCGTAAGACTACGCTAATGTGCGAAGACCTACGTGTCCAAGGCTTGAACCGACCTCGAGCACCAAACTTGCGCCAGCGACGAGTTGGACCCTGATCAGCGACTATGCTGTAGACGTACAGGTCATTTCTACTGATTCCAAAGTTTTCCTCGGCATTCGCCATTGCAGAAGCGATAACTTTCGAAACAGGGTGTGCGGCTTTATTTGGCACGAACTTCAATATATTTAGCGCTTCGATTACATCCTTACCGCGGACCATATCGATGACCAAACGCGCTTTTTGCGGAGAAATCTGGATTTGACGTGCATGAGCACGAATATCTTGTGTCATGACGATTACCCTTTCCGCTTCTTTTCAACCACGTGGCCGCGGTATGTCCTGGTGTGAGCAAATTCACCTAAACGATGGCCAACCATATTCTCAGTAATATAGATGGGAATATGGCGACGACCATCATGGACGGCAATCGTGTGTCCTACCATCTGGGGGAAGATCACGCTCGCCCGACTCCAGGTGCGAATAACTTTCTTGTCGCCACTATCGTTCATGGCTTCGACTTTTTTCAACAGTTTCGGGCTAATAAAGGGCCCTTTTTTCAGTGATCGTGACATAATTTCAGTCTCCTAGTCTCTTAGTCTTTTAGTCTCCTAGTCGTTGTCTTTCAAGACCGTTCGACTGCCAGACTAACTGACTGTGTGACCATTCACTTCTATCCGCGCTTCTTGCCTCGGCGACGGACGATGTACTTATCCGTTTGCTTGTTCTTGCGCGTGCGCTTACCAAGTGTTTTCTGGCCCCAAGGGCTTTTCGGACTGGGCATACCAATCGGGGAGCGCCCTTCACCGCCACCATGGGGGTGATCGTTGGGGTTCATGGCTGAACCACGAACCGTTGGGCGAATACCCTTATGGCGTTTGCGACCAGCCTTCCCCAATTTAATGCTGCCATGATCCAGGTTACCTACCTGACCAATGGTGGCATAGCAATTGCGGTGAACCAATCGAATTTCTCCTGATGGGAGGCGTACGTGAGCGTAACTACCCTCTTTAGCCAGCAACTGAGCAGCTGTTCCGGCTGAACGTACCATTTGAGCACCACGACCGGGTTGCAGTTCAATATTATGGATCATTGTCCCGGTGGGGATATGACTAATGGGCATGCTGTTGCCGGGCCGAACATCGATATCTGGGCCAGCCAAAACGGTATCTCCTACGGTCAAGCCAACCGGAGCAAGAATATAACGCTTCTCACCATCAGCATAGTTCAATAATGCCAGGCGAGCTGTACGATTAGGATCATATTCAATCGCAGCTACTCGAGCTGGAATACCGCGTTTATCGCGCTTGAAATCTACAATCCTCAACTTGCGTTTGTGGCCACCACCACGATGACGCACAGTAATGCGCCCTTGGGCATTGCGACCACCGCGGTTATGACGCTTGACTACCAGAGAACGCTCAGGTTTCTTCTTGGTAATTTCTTCAAATGTGTAACCTGTCCTCCCTCGCATACCGGGGGAAGTAGGCTTATATTTCTTGACAGCCATAGTTAGCGTACTCCTTCGAAGACATCGATGGTATCGTCGGGGTGCAAGGTAACGAGGGCTTTTTTATAAGCACTCTTGCGCACCAACAACCGACGGCTCATAGCACGGCGGCTACGTTTGGCAGGCAAAATCATGGTATTGACTTTGAGCACTCGCACGTCGAACAATGTCTCGACAGCATCTTTAATCATCGACTTGGTCGCTGTTTTATCAACCTCGAAAACATATTGGTGCAATTTTGCAAATTGGTGGCTGGATTTTTCCGTCCACAAAGGTCGTTTTAGAACTTCATATACATTCGTTGCCATAGCTTCTTCTCACTTATCCCAAATGATCCGAAATCGCTTCCAAAGCTTGAAGAGGCAGAATGACCTTATCATAGCTCAACAAATCTCGAATGTTGAGATAATTCACCAACAAGGTTTTCGCTTTGGGTAAATTGCGTGCCGACAACTCAATGGTCTTGTAATCTTCGTCTTTATTGGGGATCACAATTAATGCGCTGTTTTCCCCAGAAAGTTTATCCAGAGATTGAGCCATGAGCTTTGTTTTGGGCTCTTTCAACTTGAGTTCATTCAACACGATGATTTCATTGTCAGCAGCTTTTGCCGATAAAGCAGAGCGCAAAGCAGCTCGACGCATTTTCAGAGGCATCTTTTTGGTGTAGCTGCGAGGTCTTGGGGTGTGAACCTTTCCACCACCAACCCACACAGGTGAACGAGTAGTCCCATGACGGGCACGACCAGTGCCTTTTTGCCGCCAGGGGCGTTTCCCGCCTCCGGACACCTCGCCACGAGATTTCGTCTTGTGCGTCCCCAGGCGTGCATTAGCCATCTGGCGAACATAGGCCTGGTGCATCAAATCTACATTTATCGAGGCTTCAAAGACATCCACGGGTAATTCCACCGTGTCAACCTTCTTGCCTTTCATATTCAATACATTTACTTCCATGATCATTTGCTCCAGGCGTTACTGTTTACGGGCTTCCTTGATCATCACCAAGCCGCCTTTGGGGCCAGGAACCGATCCGCGCACACCAATGAGGTTGCGCTCTGAATCAACAAGGACAACTTTAAGGTTTTGTGAGGAAACACGATGGTTGCCCATATGTCCAGGCATGCGCTTGCCCGGGAAAACTCGTCCAGTCCCGGACGTCGCACCAATAGAACCTACAGCACGCTGACGATCTGATTGACCATGAGTTTTGGGGCCACCGGCAAAGCCATGGCGCTTTACAGCACCTGCAAAACCGCGCCCTTTGCTATTGCCAACCACATCTACATATTCGCCAACTGCAAATACTTCGACGGTGATTTGATCGCCTTCAGACACTTCCACATTCTTCGCTTGAAATTCGCGCAAGAAGCGTAGCGGCGGGAGATCATTTCGTTTCAGGTGTCCAAGTTGTCCACCAGTCAATCGTCGGGGATTTGATTCGCCAAAACCCAACTGCACGGCCTCATAGCCATCACGATCGACAGCGCGCACTTGGGTTACAAAGCAAGGCCCAGCTTCGATCAGAGTAATCGGGACAGCCGCCCCGACATCATCGAAAATCTGGGTCATACCAATTTTCTTTCCAATCAGCCCTTTCAACATTTCGGTTTTCTCCTAAATAATAGATTTATAGGGACTGTCAGCTGGGCTTAGCTGCATCATCCCCGAACAACGCAGTCAACAACATGGCTGCGGAACGATTTTATATCAACCGCTGGCCAAACTGTTCTTGCGCTATTCAAATTTTATTGGTTGGTCAGACGGTGACAAACTCTTACCCACAAACCAACCATCAAACAGCCTATCTAAATCTTGATCTCGATATCTACGCCCGCGGGCAAGTTCAACCGCATAAGCATATCAATTGTCTTTGAATCTGGCTCCAACACATCAATCAGACGGTTATGGGTGCGAATCTCAAAGTGTTCATGAGAATCTTTGTCGATGAATGTCGAGCGACGAACTGCAAATCGTTCAATTTTCGTTGGCAAAGGAACCGGCCCAACAACTCGGGCACCCGTGCGCTCGGCAGTATCGACAATGCGCTTGGCAGATTGATCCAAAACGCGGTGATCATATGCTTTCAGGCGTATGCGTATCTTCTGGTCAGCCATTATTTACCTACTCAGTAATCTTGGTGACAACACCAGCACCAACAGTCAAGCCACCCTCTCGGATAGCAAAGTTCTGTCCTTGCTCTAGCGCCACCGGTACAATCAACTCAACTTCCATGTTGACATCATCACCAGGCATCACCATCTCGACACCCTCCGGCAACGTGATCGCTCCCGTCACATCAATTGTCTTGATGTAGAACTGCGGACGATATCCAGGAAAGAACGGCTTGTGTCGGCCACCTTCATCGGCTTTCAACACATACACCTGCGCATTGAACTTCGTGTGCGGCTCGATGCTCTTCGGCTTGGATATCACCATGCCTCGCTCCACCTCGTCTCGATCAACACCACGCAGCAACAACCCAACGTTGTCTCCCGCCTGACCCTGATCCAGCAACTTGTGGAACATCTCCACACCGGTGATCGTCGTGCTGCCGATCTCGTCTTGCAATCCCACAATGTCCGCTGCTTCGCCAACCTTCACGACACCACGCTCGATACGCCCGGTCACAACCGTGCCGCGTCCCTTGATCGAGAAGACGTCCTCCACTGGCATCATGAACGGCTTGTCCAATTCGCGCTCCGGCTCCGGGATGTACTCATCCACTACCCGCAGCAACTCTTTGATGCTCTCGTACTCTTCCGCATTCGGATCCGTGCTGTCGCTTTCCAAGGCTGCCAAGGCACTGCCCTTTACTATGGGAATCTCGTCCCCTGGGAAGCCATACTCGTCCAAAAGCTCGCGCAGTTCCAGCTCCACCAGCTCCAAGAGTTCGGGATCGTCCATCATGTCCACCTTGTTCAGGTACACAACGACGCTGGGCACTTCCACCTGGCGGGCCAACAGTACGTGCTCTCTCGTCTGCGGCATCGCTCCATCGGGTGCTGCCACAACCAATATCGCTCCGTCAACCTGCGCTGCTCCCGTGATCATGTTCTTGATGTAGTCACGGTGGCCAGGCATGTCCACGTGGGCGTAGTGGCGGTTCTCGGTCTCGTATTCAACATGTGCAATGTTGATTGTGATACCGCGCTCGCGCTCTTCCGGGGCGTTGTCGATCGTATCGAATGCTCGAAAGTCTGCATCTCCCTGGAATGAGCAGAATTTTGTGATGGCCGCAGTCAATGTCGTCTTGCCATGGTCAATGTGTCCCATGGTGCCTACATTCAGGTGCGGTTTGTCTCTTACAAATGTTTCCTTTGCCATACGTATACTCCTACTTGGTTCTTATCCTATCTAATAATTCCTATAAAATGACTATAATTCGCCTCGAATGATCCGGTTGGCCAGGCTATCGGCAACAGTGGCGTAATGATCGAATTCCATTGTAAAAACACCACGCCCTTTTGTCGCTGATCGCAAGCGAGTTGCGTAGCCAAACATCTCTGCCAGAGGCACCATTGCACGGACAGCCTGAGATTGCCCAAGACGAACCTCCATGCCAAGTACTTCACCTCGCCGGGAATTCATCTGCCCTATGACTTCACCCAGATAATCATCTGGAGTTACAACTTCTACTTTCATGATGGGTTCTTGCAATACAGGATTTGCTCGCTGAACACCATCTCGAAAAGCCATTGAACCAGCCATTTTGAAGGCAATTTCATTTGAATCTACTTCGTGAAATGAACCATCATAAAGACGAATACTCACGTCTGTTACCGGGTATCCCGCCAAAACTCCAGATTCTGCAGTTTCACGAACGCCTTTCTCGACGGCTGGTATGAATTCTTTCGGTATCGAACCACCGACAATTTCATTTTCAAACGAAATGCCTGCGCCGGGATCGTTGGGTTCAACGGCCATGACAACGTGAGCGAATTGTCCGCGACCACCGGTCTGTTTGACATGGCGATATACGACTTTATCAACAGTCTGAGTAATCGATTCGCGATATGCCACGCGGGGATTACCCACGCGAGCCTGAACGCCAAATTCTCGCAATAAACGATCCACCAAAACTTCCAGGTGCAATTCGCCCATCCCAGAGATGAGCGTTTGTCCAGTCTCTTGATCAACTCGAACCTGAAAAGTTGGGTCTTCTTCAGCCAATTTATGCAGGGCTTCGGACATTTTATCTTGATCGGCGAGCGTTTTTGGCTCGATAGCTACAGATATCACTGGTTCAGGAAATGAAATGTCCTCTAATATGACCTGGTTGGCAGCATCACAAAGGGTATCGCCCGTAAATGAAAATTTTAGTCCAAGGATGGCCACGATGTCACCCGCTGAAGCGTCATCAATATCTTCACGACGATCAGCGTACATCCGAATCAGGCGTCCTACACGTTCTTTTTTCTGTTTTACAGGATTGTAAACCGAGGAGCCTTTTTTCAGGCGACCTGAGTAAATTCGCAAATAGGCTAATCGTCCAACGTATGGGTCGGTGACAATTTTAAATACCAATGCACTCATAGGCGCTGTGTCTTCAGCGGGTCGCTCTAACTCTTGATCACTGTTGGGTTTAAATCCACTCACAGCAGGGATGTCGAGAGGCGAGGGGAGGTAATCGACAACTGCGTCAAGTACCGGCTGGACACCTTTATTACGAAGAGAAGTGCCGCAAAAAACTGGCGTTAACTGGCCAGCTATCACTGCATTTCTCAGGGCTTTCTTTAATTCGTCAACTGTTATATCTTCGCCATCTAAATATTTGATGGTCAGATCATCGTCTGTTTCAGCAATTTGTTCCACCAAGCGGTCACGCATGGCTTCGACTTGGGTTTGCAAATCGACGGGCACATCACTATCAACAGGCTCTTTCCCTTGATCGTCCTTCCAAATGATGGATTTTAATGTAAGAAGATCGACAACCCCTTTGAATTCAGTTTCTTCCCCGATGGGCATCTGAACCGAAAGCGGGTTTGCCCCTAAGCGTTCACGGATCATCTGGATGGTTCGTTCATAGGAAGCGCCCACCCGATCCATCTTGTTGACAAAACAGATACGCGGAACACCATAAAGGTCAGCCTGTCGCCAGACAGTTTCGCTTTGAGGCTCAACGCCTTGAACTGCATCAAAAACGACGACACCGCCATCCAACACCCGTAAGGAACGCTGAACTTCTGCCGTAAAGTCAATATGGCCTGGAGTATCGATAATATTTACCAGATGCTCATTCCACTCGGCAGAAACTGCAGCAGAAACAATGGTAATACCACGCTCTCGCTCTTGGTCCATCCAGTCGGTGACGGTGGTGCCGTCATCGACTGAACCAAGGCGATGCGTCTTTCCTGTGTAATACAGGATGCGCTCAGTCGTGGTGGTTTTTCCGGCATCGATATGGGCAATAATGCCAATATTGCGATACCGTTCCAAGGGATACTGCCGGGACATATTTATTTACTCAACAAATACCTTAAACTCGGAAGTGGGAGAAAGCCCGATTGGCCTTCGCCATTTTGTGCGACTCTTCTCGTTTGCGGACGGCTGAACCAGTGTTATTGGCGGCATCAAGCAATTCATCAGCCAACAACTCAGAAAATGCCTTGCCCGATCGAGAGCGAGTTCCAGCAAGAATCCAGCGAGTTGCTAATGCAAATTGACGGTGAGGAGGTACCTCCATCGGCACCTGGTAAGTTGCACCACCAATACGTCGAGGTTTCACTTCCATCACTGGTGAGGTATTCTCGAATGCTTTTTCAAACATCTCTAAAGCGTCTTTGCCCGAGCGTTCTTGCATGAGTTCCATTGCATCATAAACAACACGAGTTGCCACGCTTTTCTTACCACTTTTCATAACGCGATTGATAAAGGACTGCACTCTGACGCTGTTGTAGCGCACATCCGGATTTATCTCGCGTCTTGGTGCTCTATTTCGTCGCATTCAACTTCTCCGTTTCGATATCAGATCTTTATTTGCAAATAATAATTGCGCCAATAATCGCCGGCAAATAATAAACCGGCGATTTTGTTTGGTAGACTCTATCGTTTCTTGGTTCCGTACTTCGAGCGGCCCTGCTTGCGATCATCTACGCCTGTGGAGTCGAGTGTTCCTCGCACAATATGGTATCGCACACCAGGCAAATCCTTTACACGTCCGCCTCGGACCAACACTATCGAGTGTTCCTGCAAATTATGACCTTCACCTGGAATATAAGCGGTAACTTCAATCATGTTCGTAAGGCGCACACGAGCAATTTTCCGCAAGGCAGAATTGGGCTTTTTCGGTGTCATTGTACGAACAACTGTACACACACCGCGCTTCTGAGGAGCACCTTTAGGCTGCCGAATGCGTCGTTGCTTGTACGAATTGAAGGTGTACTGCAAAGCAGGTGCTTTACTCTTTACCGATTTCGACTTTCGTCCTTTTCGAACTAACTGATTGATTGTGGGCACGTTCGCCTCCAAAAATGTTTACTTTCTAATACTATTTATTCTTCGTTTCAACAACGGAGGCCATCGCTCGTGCATTGATGGCCTCGCGTATACTTCAAAGTTTTCTATGTTAAGCGGGCAGGGGGTATAGCCTACCCTTCCATTTGGGACAACGACCAGTGATTTTACCACGCCGAAAATTCAGCGTCAATAGTTTTTTCCTAATCCAAGCAATCCTGTACTCATCTTAGGACGCTTTTTCTTAGAGTCGTCTTTACCAAATTTGATGACTTTGCCTTCCTCTGTGACTGCCTCGACAGAGAGACCCAAGCTTTGAAGCTCTTTGACCAAAACCTGGAAGGAAGCGGGGATACTGGGATCATCCATGGTTTCTCCCTTCACAATGGCTTCATAAGCTTTCACTCTGCCCTGCACATCATCCGATTTGATTGTCAACATCTCTTGAAGAGTATAGGCTGCGCCATAAGCTTCAAGTGCCCAAACTTCCATCTCGCCGAAACGCTGCCCGCCAAACTGGGCTTTACCACCCAAAGGTTGCTGTGATACCAGACTGTAAGGTCCTGTCGACCGAGCATGTACCTTATCCTCAACCAAGTGGTGCAGTTTCAGGATTGACATGACACCAACAGTTATTGGACGATCGAAAGGATCACCTGTCTTCCCATCTCGAAGTACTTGTTTTCCCAGGATTGGTGAGGGGATATTTTCTTTCAGCACAATTTCGCTGGCTTTCTCTCGCAAATCTTCATCAGCGAGCTTGTCGAAATCAACATCCTGGTCTTTCAACCAAAGACGCAAACAGGAATACAAAGCTCGCTCATCTTGCGCGTCGCGATCATCAATAGGTATAGCCATATCTTCGAAGGCCAGAATTTGATCAGGATCAAAGCCATTCTCTCGCAGCCATTCACGCAAAACTGAGCGGCGAGCATAATCTTGGTCAGAAATCAACCGATACACATCATAGCCCAACTCACCCAACCAGGCTTCCATAAAAATCCGCCGGACGTAATTATCGTCATCGATGGTTTCAGGATCATAGCCGTCTTCGGACAACCAGGACCAGGCATTGTCACCAACAGCCTTCCATGCCCTGTCGATCATCCAGGCGCGAGCAAGCTCAGCTTCGATTTCAATCTCCCGAGCACCATCAAACACTGGGGTGATAGCTCTAAAGCCAAGTCTATTCGCTGCCCAGCCTAAGTGGACCTCTAAGACCTGGCCCAAATTCATACGACCAGGAACACCCGTGGGATTCAAGATAATGTCAACGGGGCTACCGTCTTCCAAGAAAGGCATATCCTCTTCAGGGACAATGACCGAAACAACACCCTTATTACCATGCCGTCCTGCCAGCTTATCGCCTGACGAGAGTTTTCGACGCTGAGCAACCGAAACTCGGACCATCGTCTCAACACCAGAAGAAAGCTCAACACCATCATCACGGGAAAAAACTTTCACATCAACAACTTTTCCACGTGAGCCGTGGGGCATGCGCAAAGAAGTATCTTTCACATCGCGGGATTTTTCTCCAAAAATCGCACGCAATAGGCGTTCTTCGGGGGTAAGTTCTTTTTCACCTTTGGGCGATATCTTTCCTACCAAAATATCATTGGGGCCGACTTCCGCACCGATACGAACGATTCCTTCCTCGTCCAGGTCTTTGATAGCAGCCTCACCCACATTGGGAATATCGCGAGTGATTTCTTCCGGGCCAAGTCGAGTATCACGGGCTTCAACTTCGTATTTTTCAACATGCACAGAGGTAAATCGATCATCCTGAACAAGGCGCTCAGAGATAACGATGGCATCCTCATAATTTGCACCTTCCCACGAAAGGAAAGCGACCAGTGCATTTTGGCCAAGTGCCAAATTCCCATCGACAGTAGAAGAAGAATCAGCGATCACATCGCCTCTCTTGACTAATTGGCCTTTGGTGACTGCGGGGCGTTGATCGACACAGGTGCTCTGATTCGAACGCTGATATTTGCGCAATGGATAAACTCGTTCGCCATCTTTGTGCTTGACAACAATACGACCACCAGTTACAGAGGCAATTTCTCCATCTTCTTGCGCAATAACAACTTGTCCCGAATCCACAGCCGAGGAATATTCCATGCCAGTGGAAACTCGAGGCACTTCTGGCCTCAACAAAGGTACTGCTTGGGCCTGCATATTCGAGCCCATCAGCGCTCGATTTGCATCGTCATGCTCAAGGAATGGGATCAAGGCAGCACTGATACCGACAATTTGCTGCGGGGCAACATCCATATAGTCAATATTTTCTGCTGGAGAAAAGATAAAGGATGTGCGATGTCTCGACGAGGCACGTCCACGGACAAACTCTCCATAGTCGTTCAGGGGGGAATTTGCCTGTGCAATCACAAATCGATCTTCAGTGTCCGCCGAAAGGTAAATATAGTCTTCGGTAACAAAGGGAATTACAGGAATTTCATCCAGATCAAGCTTGGCAATTTTCTTAGCATGCGCTTCGGTAATTCGTTCACCTTTTTCGACAATCACTTTGTTGTTTTTAGGATCGATTAAATCATCCCGCAACAACCGACCTTCCATCAAGGGACTTTTTGGAGGCAACGATTTCAACACCCGGCGATAGGGTGTTTCGATGAACCCATATTCATTGACCTTTGCGAAGGAAGCAAATCGTCCAATCAGACCGATGTTGGGACCTTCAGGTGTTTCAATAGGGCAAATTCGCCCATAGTGCGACTGATGCACGTCACGCACATCAAATCCAGCTCGCTCACGTCGGAGACCGCCAGGGCCCAATGCGGAGAGTGTACGTTTATGTCGCAGTTCTGCCAGCGGGTTGGTTTGATCCATGAATTGTGATAACTGACTGGATCCGAAAAACTCGCGCAGCGATGCAACCACAGGTCGAACATTGATCAAACTTACTGGGGAAAGATTGTCTTTATCACGAATGGACATGCGCTCTTTTACGACACGTTCCATACGTCGCAAACCAATGCGCAATTTATTCTGAATCAACTCTCCCACAGTTTTAGTTCGACGATTGCCTAAATGGTCGATATCATCTGGATTCTCAATGCCATTATTAATAGAAATCATATGGCGAACCAAGCGGATGATATCCCATTTCGTAATCGTGCGGTGCTCGATGGGCACGAAATCATGTAATTCCAATTTTTGGTTGAGCTTATAGCGACCCACACGCTTGAGATCATAGCGACGTTGCTGGAACAACTGCTCTTCCAAAAACTCGCGCGCATTCTCTAAGGTAGCAGGGTCACCAGGACGCATGCGGCGGAAGAACTCCAACAAAGCTGCTTCTGCCACAGTAATTCCGTCGCTCAAATCCCACTCGGGCTCCTGGGCCAAAGTGGCAGGGATATACATGCGGTCGGGATTATTATCCACATCTTCGAATAAACTGAGGATTTCCTCATCAGTCCCTTCAAGAATGGCATTGTTTTCCAAGCCATCATCAACGGTGGCTAATGCTCGCAAGAAAATCGTGATCGGAATTGTGCGTCTACGATTGAACTTCAACGTGAGATAATCGCTTTTGCGCGTCCCAAATTCCATCCAGGCACCACGATCTGGAATCATTTTGGAAGTGGCAAGCTTACGACCCGTAGATCGATCCACTTCAGCTTCAAAATAGACACCGGGTGAACGAATCAACTGAGTTACTACAACCCGCTCCGTGCCATTAATAATGAAGGTGCCTTTCTCGGTCATCTCCGGAAAATCGCCCAGGAAAATATCCTGTTTGATAGGTTCAGGGATTGCCGGGCCAGCCAAAAGTACAGATACATACAACGGCTTGGCAAAGGTCAAATCGCGTTCAACACACTCATCAACATTGTATTTTGAATCTTCAAACCAATAAGTAAGACCCCATTCTTCCGATTCAGGTGTTTTGCTTGGGAAATACAGGCGCATATCACCACTATATGATTCGATGGGGGATATCTCATGAAATAGATCAGCCAGTCTTTCGTTCTTCAGACGTTCGAACGATTCCAGTTGAACTTCAATTAAATCAGGCAGGTTAAATCTAACGTCAATACGGGCGTAAGATTTTGAGGGAGGAAGCTGTGCCATATAACATTTACTCCTGAGTCAACCTTTGGCTATAGGAATACTCTTAAACCAGTAAGGGCAACGCGGAAGAATGCCCTGGCTCGTTACCATTCAGCCAGGGCAACCACGTCCCATTCAATTTTCGGCCAAGGAATACTTCATAAATCACTGGGCCTAGACAGAAACACAATTATACTGATTTCCAATACATCGGTCAAGCAGGAATCTGCACCTATTTGATCGAATTTTATTGTTTCCTTTACATTTTGCACGGGAGAGTATAATTATGTGGCCATAACCAAATAATGATAAGGATTTTTTGATGACATCTAACCCATACGAAAGCTTCCGATCCGGCTTTGTTGCCGTTATGGGAAGACCAAACGTAGGAAAATCAACACTGATCAATGCTATCCTTGGTCAGAAAATTGCTGCTGTTTCTCCGAAACCCCAAACTACTCGTCAACAACAATTAGGAATCGTGACTCTCGACGAGGCACAAATCATTTTTGTGGACACTCCAGGTTTACATAATCCCCATCACAAATTGGGGAAATTTATGAACGACGAAGCAGCTGACGCCATCGAGGACGCCGATTTACTCTTGTTCCTGGTCGATGCTACTCAATTCCCTCCCCACGATGAAGATCAAATTCTTGTCAATCTGCTCAGTGAACTCAAGCAGCCACCCCAGGTGATTCTGGCAATTAATAAGATCGACAACGTCGAAACCGAAAATATCGAATCCCGAGCAAAGGTGTATAGGACTCTTTTACCCGAAGCAACAACTATCCAAATATCAGCAACAAAACGCCAAAACCTGGATGAGTTGGTGAAAATTCTTATATCAAATTTACCCGAAGGCCCACCTTATTACCCTGAAGACCAGATTACAAACTTATACGAACGAGAAATTAGTGCCGATCTCATCCGTTCGGTTTGTCTAATCCATCTTCGAGACGAAGTACCCCATTCGATTGCAGTGCGTATGGATGAGTACACTGAACGCGGCGATCATGGTGCCTATATTCGAGCGACTTTGTTCGTAGAAAGGGATTCGCAAAAAGGGATCGTGATTGGGGATGGAGGCAAAATGATAAAACGTATCAGCTCCCACGCTCGGACGCAAATTGAAGCCATGAGCGAGAGAAAAGTGTATTTGCAACTGCGCGTCAAAGTTCGCAAAAATTGGCGCAATAACGAACAAGCACTAAAGCAGTTCGGATTTCAGCGCTGGGAAAAGTAATCAACATTATGGGTATCGAAAAATACACATTTTTACAATTAGCCCTGATCATTGCCGCACTCAACTGGGTCGCAATCGTGTTTAACATCAAACGTATCGAATACATTGCCAAACCAGCTACAATGATTACTTTACTGGCATTCGTATGGCATCTGCGAACTGGTCTTGTTGTCCATGGATATATCAATTGGCTGTTGGTTGCAGTCTTTTTATCGCTGATTAGTGAAATCATCCAACTATTACCCCGCAAGCCTATTCTTCCATGGATGATTACTGCTACACTTGCTAGTCTTGCTTATATTCTGGCGCTTATAATTTCTTATCCACCCCTCAATGTAGCTGCTTTATTCGTTATTTTTATGGTGGGATTGACGATGTATCAGATCTACCTTCGCCTTTATGCAGGTTTGGAAAGATCCGGCCATTCCAGTCTCAGATGGCCATACCTTGGATTTTCGATTGTCATCAGTGTTATGCTCATATCGGCTTTATTGACTCTGATTTCCAATCATTGGGAGAATTATCGGGCTTTATTGGTAAGTGCAGGGGCGCTGTTCTATTTTATCTCTTCAATATGGTTTGTGTGGGATCGCTTTGTTGAGAACTTAAAGTTTGGCGGGCTTCGGGTTACGATAAGCTTTCAACTGGCTCAATGTTTGTTATGCCTTGGGTTTTTGATGACCTTTTAAAATTGAAGGAGCATGACACAATAATTCATGTCACGCTCCAAAGCATCCTGGGGGATGGCTATTTGCTTTTATTCTTCTTCATCAGCAGGTTCATCCTCGGTAGTAAGTCCATCTTCGGGGAGATTCTCTTCGGGAGGATCACCTTCGGGTAAAGAATCCTGCTCAACTTCGGCTTCCGCTTCTTCTGCATCGATAACTTCAACCACCTGAGGGGGCGCGACAGATGCTGGGGGGCCTTGATATTCTCGCGTTCCAAAGTATGTCATCAAGACGGCACCCAAACCCCAAACGCCGACCAAAAAGCGTGGCAGCCCGCCAACACAGGGAACTAACTCTTGAAATCCTGCCAATACGAAGTAAAGTACCAATGTTCCAACACCTGCAGCGATGGCTGGCGCCCATTCTTGATCCAACATCTTGGCTATGCGCCGACCAACTTCCAATCCCAGAGCCACCCAACCCAAAAGCCAGGCAATCCCTATCACAATAGCCGCTACAACAGCTACGGGGATTAAAATGATCGTAATCGCCAAAGCAACCAATGCTAAAGGCGCTAAAAACGCTGTCAACAGGCCAGCACCACCAGTAATTAGCGGTTGATCAAATGCAGCGCTCACAATTCGCTCCGTCTGCGTGAGGAAGAAAATCACAACCAGAACTGCCAGCGCAGACCACATGAACATGCGGAAGAAGAACCAGACTACATCGAGGGCCGGATTTCCACCGAAATTGAAACTAGGCGGGTTGACATCGTCGAACTGCATTTCAGCTGGCACATTGAACTGGAAGGGAAACCCAAATCCCTGGATCACTTGTCCACTGACCTCGGCACCAGCATCGCGATTTATGGCAGCGCCAACGGTAACCAGATCGCCATTTATTCGGGCCGATTCTTCCAATTGAAGAACTCCACCGACACCAACCAGGCTCCCATTTACCGTGCCCCCGGCATCGACAGTTCCACCAATCAGAACGACATCGCCGTTGACGGTACTGTCAACTTCGAGCGTGATCGTCCCTCCAAAGACAACCAAGTTGCCATTCAATGTCTCGCCCTCTTCGAGGGTAAAGGAACCGCCAAAGACAACTTTGTCATCCAGCAAATCTTTAGCATACACTGTTCCCGGCAAAAGCAAGGCAATGATTACAAATACTATTGAGAATAATTTTAGAGATTTCATGATTTATGCCCTCCGCGGGGTTCCTGCAAGTTTAGCCATCGAAAGCACCCAGGCAATACTGCCAACGCTGACGATCGAAGCTAAAGCCGCCCATCCACCAGGAGATAAGAGTCCTGGGATCGTGCGGATCATGATTGCGAGGAAATTTTGGAATATATTGACGATTGATAGGAGCGATGTGAGGCGATAAACCCATACCACTAATAGTTCCGTCAAAGAATCAAAAGTGTTAAAGAACTGCAAACCTAGCAGAACCGCCAACAACGAGACGGCGTTGGCAATCAATATAAAGGTAATCCAAGATTGCCAACGATGGCGAGAGGCCGCTTCCAGTTGTCGTTCCATTTTCAGGCGCGCCTGCCACCGAGAGGAAAATCCGGGGTTCGGTTCAACGTTAGTCGTATCCCGAAAGAGATTTTCAAAACTAAATTTGGCAACACGTAATTGCTGGCAATGTTCACAACTCAAAATATGTTCAGCGAGCATTTGTGTCTGCTCAGAGGTAAGGGGATCGTCCATCAGGAGCCAGGTTTCAAAAGGCTGGTGTTTCATAAGGCGTCCTTTCAGCGTTGGAGTTTTCGTGCATTTGCTCATTATTTTCCAGAGATTGCCAACCTTCAGCGAGTGCTCGTCGTGCTCGATACAGTCGGCTTTTTACGGCGCTAACACTCAGGGATAATGATTCAGCAATTTCTTCATAAGAATAGTCATACCAATAGTGTAATGTGACAGCAGCGCGGTCCTTCGGAGGAAGCACATCCAAGAGAGCTTGAACTTTAATTTGTTTTTCGTCTTGAACTAAAGCCGCTTCAGGAGAGGGGCCTGTGTCAGGAGGCTGCCACCAATCGTAGTCTTCATCATCTATCGAAAACGTGGTTAAGCGCCGCTTCCGCAACCGGTCGATACAGTAATGTGAGGCTATCGACAGCAACCAAGTCGCGAATGATCGATTCGGATCATAGCGTCTCAGATGCTTATAGGCCCGCAAAAATGCTTCTTGGGCAGCATCCTCAGCATCGTTTGCGTTACCCAGCATGCGATAACACAAACTGAAAACCGGTTTTTGATATGCTTCTACGATATATGCGAAGGCTTCATCGTCGCCTGCTCGCGCTTTAGCGAGCCATATCGCTTCATTGTCGTTCACAAATGCGCTCCTGCAATTTTTTTATGTATATCAACATACGCATCAATAAAATAAAAGTTGCAAAATTTGTCTGTTAGTTTTCAAAAGGGTGAAAACCTTCACCCAAGGCCTCATGCGCCTGACCGATGACCATAAATGCCTGGCTGTCGCTTTCGCTAACAACAGTTTTTAAGCGAGAAACTTCAGCACGTGTAACAACACAATACAAGATTGTTCGTTCATCCCCGGTATAACCTCCGTAACCAGATATTACTGTCACACCACGGTTTAAATGAGTAAAGATGTTTTCCTTGAGTATATTCGGTTTTGAGGTAACGATCATGGCTGTACGGACGATATTCGAACCCTGGCTTATCGTTTCTGCAGCGATACCACTAATATACAACATAATCAAGGCATACAGCGCATTCTCCCAACTGAAAGACAATCCAGCTAAAAACATGATCAAGGCATCTGTCAGCAGATAGCTTTGAGATACCGGGATCCCTCGCCAATGACTGAGAATTCGGGCCAAGATATCAGAACCACCGCTAGTTCCCCGCCCTCGATAAACTAGGCCAAACCC
This sequence comes from uncultured Anaerolineales bacterium, assembly GCA_964629085.1. Taxonomy (GTDB): domain Bacteria; phylum Chloroflexota; class Anaerolineae; order Anaerolineales; family UBA11858; genus NIOZ-UU35. The sequence goes on along the minus strand of CAZVPR010000013.1, from coordinate 7,334 downwards.
AATACCACTAACGATTCCTCCATAAAGAGCATTGAGAAAGAGATCATCAGTCAATCCATTCCGTGGCAAAAATCTTAAAGGAATATCCGTAATTAATGAAAATGCGACCACAGCAAAGGCTGTCCGAAATGCAAACCGTGGTCCCCCAAGGTATCTCCATCCAATCATAAACAAGGGCGCGTTTCCTATCAGCACCATTAGCCCAATGGGCCAATTCGTGTAATGGTTGATGATCTGAGCTAAACCGCTTACACCCCCGCTGGCCAGGTTCACAGGAACCAAAAATACTCGTAAAGCCAGGGCTTGCAATGCAGCCCCCACAAAAACATAAAGATAATCACGCCCCGCTTCCCATGTGAAACGAGGCGTTTGGAGATTGATTCTTTTCAAGAGTTCGATAAACCTGCTCACTACTCTAATAATGTCGTTCCAGCCAATGATTCGATGACACCAATGATCGCCGAATTATCTTTTTCTTCCATTCCCATTTGCAGCATGGCATCGAAGAGCTGCGTGTTTACAGCAGCCGCGGGCATGGAGACGCCGTATTCACGGGCGGTATCCATTACGATACCCAAATCTTTTGCCTGCATGTAAGCCTTGAATCCTGGCTCTCGATTGTCTGCGAAAAGGCGTGGAGGTTTGATGTCGAGAGCCCAACATTGAGCCGCGCCACCTTGAATGGCAGCAACCACTTTTTCGGGATCAGCACCGGCCTTTTTTGCCAGAATCATCAGTTCACCCATAGCGACCATTTGTGCAGCCACCATGACCTGATTGGCTGCCTTGGCGATTTGACCTGCACCGCAATCGCCAACATACGTGATGGTTTTGCCAATCACATTGAAAATGGGCATTACTTTTTCCAATGCCTCGGCGGGACCGCCGACCATAATTGCCAGAGTGCCCTTTTGGGCACCAATATCACCACCACTGACCGGTGCATCTAATGAAAGAACGCCTTTCTCAGCCAGTTTTTCGGCAATGTAACGGGCAGAAGCCGGTTTGATCGTGGAGTTGTCCACAAAAATCATGCCGGGTTTGGCACTCTCGATGATGCCTTGTTCGCCAAGGGCTACCAATTCTACATCCGGTGAGTCGGGCAAATTTGTAAAAACTACATCAACCTGAGAAGCCACTTCCGCCGGTTTGGTAGCTTCGATGGCACCTTCAGCCACTAACTCGTTTACAACCTCTCGACTGCGATTATGCACAACCAAAGGGAATCCTGCCCTAAGAATATTGAGCGCCATGGATTTTCCCATCAACCCCAAACCGATGTAGCCAACTCTAATTGTATCTTCCATAGATTTCTCCTCAATTTCAACTATTGTCAAAGATGTCTACTTCTTGCTTTATACACATTCATAGGAGCAAACGATGCGTACAAATATTGATCTAAATGAAAAGTTGGTCAACTGCGCCAAAGAACTCAGTGGAAAGAAAACAAAGCGTGCCGTTGTCGACGAAGCTCTTAGACTCCTTGTCCAATTATATGAGCAAAGGGATGTTCGTCAACTGCGAGGCAAGCTCCATTGGGATGGGAATTAAACCGAAATGCGTGAGGGACGTTTTGGCTCTACTAGTTGACTCGTCTGTCTGGATAAATTATTTCAACAGTGAACTCACTCCAGAAACAAATCTCTTAGATAATTTGTTGGGGACATAATTCTGACAGAGGTGCTTCAAGGTTTTCAAAATGATCAAGATTTCAAGGCTGTCGAAAATGCATTGCTGAAATGCCCAATCATTGAAATAGTCGGAGAGAAAATTGGGCTGGCAAAAACCAAAAGCTACCGTTTTTTGCACTCACTGGGAATCACCATCCGAAAAACCATTGATTGTCTAATTGCCACCTTCTGCATCGAAAACCACATTGAACTCCTACACACTGGCAGAAATTTCACACCTTTCGAGGAGCATCTGAATCTTCGAGTAGCGCACCCAAAATCTTCATTTGCGCATTCACGAATTGTGTTTATGTATAGCGTTTCTTGATGTTCGGAACCAGATACTCATCAAAAGCACGTTGTAAATCAAAATCGGGCTGCCAGTTCCAATCTCGACGGGCTGCGCTGTCATCCATGTCCGCGGCCCAACTATCGACAATGGTCTGGCGCTTGAGATCCGGCTCATGGGAGACTTGTGCATCTGGGAAAAATTTCAATACCCAGTCTTTGAATTCCTCCGCAGACAGGCTGAAACTGGTCACATTATATACTCGCTGGCTCAAAGCTTCCGCTGGCGCGGCTGCCACATCCAGTAAGGATTTGACGGCATCCGGCATAGCCATAAAGGGAATCCGAACGTCAGGGCGCACGAAGCACGCATAAGGTTCGCCCTTTGCAGCTGCATGTAACATCTCAGGCCCATAATCACTGGTTCCACCACTGGGTATTGTAAAGGCGCTGATCAACCCAGGGAACCGTAAAGCTCGAAAATCAACCATAGTAGGTTTTTCTGCTGCCAATTGATGATAGTGTTCACTATAATAAACGCCCAACAACTCGCAATACAGTTTATTCGCTCCATACATCGTGCGAGGGTAATTCCACTCCCATTCGCGCACTCGTGTATACTGAGTTTTGGTTTCCAAATCCGGCAAGCCATAGACGGCAATCGAACTGGGAAATATGAACTGCACCGGTTTGCGACGCCATTCAGATTGCTCACCTGCCAGGTGCAAAAGTTGCATCGTGCCATTTACATTTACTCGGTGGGCTGCCTTGGGTGAAAACTCTCCTCGGGTTGAGAGCAGTGCCGCCAGATGATAAATGGCATCAAACTCATATTCGCTAACCAATCGATCGAACAACTTTTCATCCAGAATATCCGCCTCCCAATGCGTGGTCAAATGCTGAATATCCTCAGGAAGCGGATCAAGGTCCACCGTCAACAAGGGGGTATTTCCATTCTTTCCTAAAGCTTCAATCAGCGCGTGGCCGATCTCCCCCGCTGCGCCAGTGATCAAAATCGCTTTCTTGCGCATCCTATTCTCCTTTTATGGAATTGGAATTGTGCTAGAATGAAATTATCGTTTCAATTGTACGCCATCGGGTGATTAGTTGCCAATGGATAGATCATCATATACAGGCAGACAGTTGTCAGTTCTTCGAGGAAATCAACATGCCGCTTAAAATCATAATTAGCGCCCAATGGGGTGATGATGGCGCTGAACAAATTGGAGAATACCTGGCCTCAGGGGCGGACTATGTAGCCAGATTTAATGGTGGCGATTATGCGGGTCAGCCTGTTTCAGCAGGAAATCGGACGTTCAGCCTGTTCCTGATTCCCTCAGGTGTGATTCGCTCCCAAACAATCGCAGCGATTGGCAATGGGATGGTCATCAACCCCAAAATACTCATAAACGACATCAGTAAACTCCGTGATGCAGGAGTAGAGATCAATCCTGATCGGTTGCTCATCTCCCATGCTGCTCACATAATTACGCCGGCATACCTGGCATTGGATCAGGCCAGAGAACAGGCCCGCGGCGAAAAACCAGTTATCGTCCCTTTCCGGGGAATTGGGCCCGCATACAACCACAAGACGGCCCGGTCGGGATTGCGCATGGAAGACATGCTTTCGATTGATAACTTCGCCAAAGAAATTATGGCGCAAATCGAATCCGCCAATGATGTCCTGATCGAGCTTTATGAAACCGAGCCAATTGATGCCGAAGCTGCCACCCGAGAATATATCGATTACGCCTATGAATTGGCCCCGTATGTTGCCAATGTTTCAGCTCATTTATCAGATGCCATTCATTCGGGTGCCACAATTCTAGCAGTCGGGAATCAGGGCACGTTGCTCGATATAGACCATGGTCATTATCCCTCGGTATCGAGTTCAACCACCACCTCCGCAGGGGCCTTGGTCGGATTGGGATTAGGCCTAGATTCTACAAATCGCGTGGTTGGCGTTACCAGAGCCTATCAGACCTTCCTGGGAAATAGCCCATTTCCAACGGAAATATTGAGTGACATTTTCGGTAGGCATGGTGGTAACGGAAAGAAACCGGGTCAACGACCTGACATGCCATCCAGAAGGCGGCGTCGTTTTGGTTGGTTAGACGGTGTTTTGCTGGAATACGCTATTCAGATAAACGGCATAAACGAATTGGCCATTACAGATCTATCAGCTCTCTCCGGGATGGATACTTTGTGCATTTGCACGGGCTATCGAGATAGTGATGGAATGTTTCATCGCTTACCTTTTGGCCCAACCCGCCTGATTAATGAGCCCATTTATGAGGAGTTATCTGGCTGGCAACGCGAAATTATGAACGTTAAAAAGTGGAGACAACTCCCCAAAGAAGCGCAAAGATATGTCAGGTTTATCGAAGAATTTACCGAATTACCAGTACGGTATATTACCGTAGGCCCGGAACTCAAGCAGGTAATCGAGGTCAAGTGAACAAATTCAAAATTACTCTTCAAACCAGCGTCAGGGAAGGCTGGAAAAACAGGCTTCATCAAATAATACTAATCACAGTGTTGATCCTGGGAGTTAGCGCCTGCCTGCCCACAACACCCCTACCTCCCTTGCCGACAGTTACAGCAACCTCCACTGATGTGCCCACGCCCACAATAGTTTGGTTTCCACCAACCGAAACGCCGACACAGATACCCACTGTGATCCCCTCGCCAACAGAAGAATTGCGTCCCGATGTTGGACCAGTATTCTTCCAAGATGATTTTAGTTTGCCTACAGACTGGGTCTTATTGGAGACTGCCAGCGACAGCATCCTTGTGGGGGGAAATGAAATCACGTTAGCTCTTGGACGCCCTGAAGGATATATCTCCAGCGTGCAAGAAGGCGCGTTATTCTCAAATTTTTATGCAGAAATTACGACCAGCACCAATTTGTGCAGTGAATTAGATGAATATGGCATGCTAGTTCGATACCAATCCCCAACAAATTTCTACCGCTATTCGCTCTCGTGCAACGGACAGGTTCGCTTAGACCGGGTTTACGACGGTATTGCTTCCTCACCGCAAGACTGGATGGTCAGCGCCACGGTCCCATCAGCAGCGCCTAGTACTTCACGTTTAGGGGTTTGGGCAGTCGGGAAAGAATTGCGCTTTTTTATCAACGACCAATATCAATTTACAATCCGAGATTCTGCAATACCCAGCGGTGCAATGGGCGTTTTTGTGCGCGCTGGTGGAGATACCGCCGTTACGGTGAGTTTTTCGGACCTGGAAGTTCGCGAAATTGAGCAATAATCGATATGTCAAAAAAAGAATATAGAAATCGTTTAAACGATCTTACAAACAAAGAGTGGTTAAAATTTCAGAAATCCTGGTTTGTGCATAACCCTCCACCCCGTAAGGATGATGTTCTCCGCCACCCAGCGAAATTCCCAGAAACACTGGTACAGGAATTTATCGAATTTTTCACGAAAGAAGGTGAAGTTGTTCTCGACCCGATGGCTGGCACGGGCAGTTCGTTGGTCGCCGCGCTGCGGGCTGGACGTCATAGTTATGGCGTAGAATTAAACTCCCATTATGCGGGGATTGCCCGTGAGATTATTAATGAAGAAAGACAAACTCTGGGAAAGATTGCGCATTCTTTGACTGCCGAAATCATTAATGCAGATGCTGCTAAAATCGCAGAATTCGCTCAAGATTCAAGTATCCCCTTGATCGATTATGTAATTACTTCACCCCCCTATTGGGATATGCTCCACGCCAAAGGGGCAGAGACCCAGCAAAAACGTCGTCAGGATCAAGAACTGGATGTCGTTTATTCTGACGATCCCAAAGATGTGGGCAATATCGTCAATTACGAAGAATTTCTCGATCAATTGGTTAGAATTTACCAGGGATTAAAACCCATACTCAGACCGAAGGCCTACTTGACGATCATTGTTAAAAATGTAAAGAAGGGTGGAAAAATCTATCCTTTAGCCTGGGATTTGGGGAAAAGATTAGATACAACTTTTGCGCTTAAGGATGAGAAAATTTGGTGTCAGGATAATATTCGCTTGTTCCCCTATGGCATGGGGAATGCGTGGGTTAGCAACACCTTCCATCATTATTGTCTGCAATTTAGAAATGAGTAGACGACTGCAAATGGTAAAAGCTTCTGATTTTATCGAAATTCCATATTCTCCAGACATGACCCAGGGGGGGATAGCCTATGCATGCAAATCTCTGCATTATACTTACGACCGAATGGGAAGTTCCCCTTTCAAGCGTTTGCAAAGAATTGTAGCTGGCGTGGCAGTGGAGTTAGCTTTCCGTCGACACCTTGTAGAAATGGATGTTCCTCACAACAATTTGGGAGCAACACCTTTTACTGATCCAGATCGTTATGACATTGCCATAGGGGGTAGACGATGTGACATCAAAAGTTTCCTGGTCACAAATAAAGATCGCATTCGTGAAATTCGAGAAGACCCCACCAAGCTGGAAAATGCCCAGGCGCTGATTCCGACTGATCAATTCGCATCCTCACATCTGTATAATGACGATATATATATTTTTGCCTTCCTGGCCGCCCTATTGACGCCAAATCAGCGCACTCTTGAGAAAGCCATTCAGGCAAAGCAGCCAATTTTCCTTATTTTCCCCTTGCCAAAAAACTGGGCACGCCCAAAAACCTGGCAATCTCTGGGAAAAATCGCCATAAAAAGCAATTCCACGAAAAGCATAAAATTAGAATTAGGTGGTCAAGACAAGGAACAAAACCCCATTTCCGAGCAAATAATACTGAAGCCTAAAACAAGAATCACCTGTCAACACGAGTTTTACGCATTACACTATTTGCACACACCTAATTTTCCGGATGGATCACTGGGGATTCATAGCAAATCATTCAATGAAACGCACATTATCGAGCCAATGCATTGGGGAAATATCTGGATTTATGGCCTGACCTGCATTTTCACAGGGTATATTACACGAAAAGAGTATCGAAAGCTGGCTACGGAACTTCCAGCGGGAAGCCACGTATTCCAATATCCCCGGACCAGCACTTCAAATCTGTCAATGGATATAAACGATTTACATCCTTTGACACACTTTTTCGAACGAGCAAAATCGTGGAGTACATCGAGCGATCTATCGTTTTAGGCCACAGCAATTTTATAGTCGCGAGTTTTTTTAACTCAATTAGACAACTTTGTCACCCTGAGGCAACGCCACAATGGAAGGGTCTAGCGAAGCGCAATTCACACTGCGTTTCGCCGAGCCCGCCAGAGGCGCCCCCCTGCGTGCTTCACTCGCCTTCGGCGCCAGCGTGACAGAAACTGTACTTTAACGGTTTAGGCACTTCGGTTCTTTGGGAACTTCCGTGGCGACCCCTAGATATGGGGGTAGAATAAGCCA
>CAZVPR010000012.1:0-76505 GCA_964629085.1 uncultured Anaerolineales bacterium | reverse complement strand
CTTGACCTACAACTTTTTTGCTAAATGAATTTTACAGAAAGTATGATACACCTACGGTATATATGGCATTCTTCTTAGATATGTATGGCATACTCCTTTGATATGTATATATATAAATAGGAGTTACGCAGTTCGCAGCCTGCCCAGGAGTGTAAAATAATGCTCATTGACGAATAATCTTATCCCCAGTAAAATTTTGAACGTTGTTATGTCGTCGCCAAAATATTGGTGACGGCGTTTTTTTGCGGAGGAAACCATGTCCGACGAAAAGAAAACCGAAGAAAGTCATCTTCAGCCCGAAATTGAAGATGTAGACGCCCAAGTTGTCAACGTCAGCCAGACTATGGTTGGTACGGTCAACGCTGAATTAGTTCGTATTCAGCAGGGTGGCGCCGAAACGATCAACGCCGAAGAAGTTGAGATACGTTTGGGTGGAACAGCAGCAGTCAAAGCCGATTCAGTTAGCATCGTTCAGGGTGGTGCCGGGGCCGTTGAGTCCGATCAAGTTGATGTCACCCAGGGTGGTGTAGGATTGGCGCAAGCAGGCAACCTGATGGTCGTAGGCGGTGGTGTCGGCGCGGCCTATGCCGAAACGGCCACTTTGCAAGATACCCGCAACGGTCTGGTTGTCGCCCGTGAAATCAACAGTGACAAGATCCAGACCAAGGTATTGCTGGCCGGTGAAGTCCACGGCGATGTTCAAACGGTGTTGGATACGCCCCGGGCTTTGTTAGCTGGTCTTTCCGCCGGAGCCGCCGTTGGGCTGGTACTTTGGGTAGGCAGCTTGCTTACCCGCCGCAAGAATTAATTTGTATTGGCCTGCGCAAGAAATCTAACGTTTACCCCTTGCGCAGATAATTTTATTTTGAGGAGTGAAGGTAATCCGCACACTGCGGGTGAGAGGCGCTCCGAGGAAGGTAAAGATGTCTGAAAATATTGTATTGGAAGCAACTCGCCGCGACGTAATTGGTAAAAAGGTCAAGCAATTGCGCCGTGATGGAAAACTCCCCGCGGTAGTCTACGGTCACGAGGTTGAACCCACACCCATCGTGCTCAATTTGCTTGAAACCAGCAGAATTCTGCGCGAGGTTGGTTCCTCGACTTTGCTCACACTCAAAGTTGATAAGGAAGAGTACTCAGTCTTGGTGCGTGATTTTCAACGGGGAATTCTCAGTCGAGAATATACACATCTCGATTTTCTGGCCCTGGACTTGACACAGACAGTTCGTACCCAAGTCGCTGTTGTTGTGCTTGATGTGGAAATCCCTTCAGTCAAAGAAATGGGAGCGATGATCATTACAGGTCTCGACTCGTTGGAGGTTGAGGCTTTGCCCAAAGATTTGATCGATCAAATTGCGGTTGACCCATCAGTTTTGGAAGTTATCGGTGACAGCATTTCGGTCTCGGATATCACGCCGCCTCCAGGTGTTACCGTACTTGATGACCCGGAGATGATGGTTGTGATGGCAACAGCTCCTTCCATGATCGAAGAGGAAGAAGAAATTGTGGACGAGGAACTCCTCGAGGGCGAAGAAGCCATCGGAGAGCCCGAAGTCATCGAAAAGGGCAAGGAAGAGGAAGAAGACGACGAAGCCTAATTTTGTATCCGATAAAACATCCCGCCGGGTTCGCCTTGCGGGATGTTTTCTTTAATGATGAAATCGAGAATGTCGTTTACTCAATTGCTGTTGAAGGGCTTTCCCCTCCTTTTGGTGGTGATCATTGGTATGCCCGCATGTGATATTGTTCCCGGGCTGACCAATGAACAAATCGCGCCGGAGGTAGAGCCAACGCCCGTCGAGGCAGAACCACCCCCCGAGGTCATTCAAAGTGGATCAGTGCGCATTTGGGCTGTCAGCGCCGAAGCCAGCTCTAGTTATGATGATCCCGAATGGGCGGCTGAGCAAGTCACTGGCGCACCGGATACTTCACGTTGTGGAGATATCCAGACGGCCTGGGCTACCGCCGCCAGTGATTCCATCGATTGGTTGGAGGTGGAATTCGATCAGGCTCTCTTTGTTTCAGCCGTCAATATTTACCAAACGTTCAACCCCAATCAGGTCGTCACAGTGGAGTTGGTTTCCGCCCTGGGCAGCGTCTTGGAGATTTACGCGGGTGAACCCTTTCAGGTAGACCAGCCTTGCCCCTATGTCATGTCGATTGTCATTGATAAGACCAATATGCGCTACAGCAAAGTACGCCTGACGGTTGACCAGTCGTCCTTGGGACTGGGTTGGAATCAGATTGATGCGGTTGAGTTAGTGGGGGATGCTGATCGTACCGAATAATCTCTTGAATGCTGGTTAACGATACCGGTTGTCGGGTTCTGCTAATCCCAACGCCTCTAACAAAAGCATAGTCATGCGGGCGCTGGCCCCCCACAGAATTTCATTATCAAAGGGTTTGTAATGGATGACAGGGATGGGAGTTCCCTGGTGTTGGATTTGCTGATTTCGCACTTCTCGGTTGGCGGGGTCTACAATCCAGTCGAGAGGAATGGTAAAGATTCGGCTGACTTCATCAGGTTGGGGGATGAATTCATAGGGCCAGGGGACAGCCCCCACGATGGGTGTGACGCGATAATTTGTGATGGTGAGCATATCCCGCAAACGCCCTAAGATCTGGACATCGCTGGGATCAATGCCCACTTCTTCCTGGGCCTCACGAGTGGCCGCTTTGACCGCGTCTGGGTCTTCAGCGTCGCAGCGGCCCCCAGGATAGGCCACCTGTCCGCCATGCCGGTCCTTGGGGTGCTGCGTGCGCCGAATAAACAGCAATTCCCAACCGTTATCAGTGCAAAGGAAGGGTATTAACACCGCTGCCGGTTGGGGCGGGCCATCGACCCACAATTTCCCATAGGGAGATTCCGGGGGGCAATCTGGATCGAACGCTGCGGTCAAGCGTTGGGCGATGTCAGTTTCGGTTAGCATAGTTCCTTTACCGCCTTGGGCACACTCCCTGTGGCCCACCGGGCAGGTCGCAAAGAATACATGAAAATGCTTAGCGTTCTTTGCATCTGCGCGGTGAATATTACGCCCTCAGCCCACCGGCACAATAGGGACATTCCGCAGTGCGGGCATCCAACCACTCGACATCGTCGGGGCGAATGGGACCCCCACAAGAGGGGCAGGTAAGCGGGAGCTGGGGCCGTTGACCCCTATTTGATCCCATGGCTTGGTGATAACTGTCTCTGCCTTCGGGCAGGGTTTCTTCTAACCATGTCTTGAATTCAGCCGCCAGATCGCTGTGGCCCCACTGTTCTAATTCATCGATAACGCGCGCACCGGCATTATTCAAAAATTGCCACTTTTGGGATAGGGCCAGAATTTCCAAGCCCTGTCGCAACATTTCTTCACCTTGTTGGAGATCCCCTGCCAGGATGTTGGCCTTGCCAGCCTGTAAGAAAAGGCGCGGGGCCTGGCGCAATTTGCCTTTGTCGTAAGCAGTACGCGCTAACCGTTCGAAGAGTTCAGCGGCATTGGCGTAATTACCTCTTTCCATCAAATGGTGGGCACGTTCCAATTCCTTGTGGGCGCGGTTTCTTGGCGCGGCCATTCCCGGCCGTCTGGACGGTCTTGGACCCTTGGGCCTCCGCATCGGGCGCCTTCTTTTTCTGCGCATATCAGATCCTTTCAGCTTGTGATATCAACCAGTTTTCCTGTTCGGTAATGCCCTCGGTCAATCTAGCGACGGCCATAATGGGAATCCAGGCCTGGTGTTCATCGTCTCCGCCAGGCTGCATGCAATACTTCGCCTTATGATCGTCTCGCCTTGGTGCTGAACCATAAAATTGTCTGGATGAAATTCTCCAGCGATCAGTTTTCATTGGCAATGGGCCGAGCGAAAATGAGGAAGCCGGTATGGGCGATCATGCGCTGTTTGGGACGCAATCGCTTGGCCACCGGATTGTAATAGCGGATCAGCATTTCGCAAACTTCTACAAAAGCGAAGTTGTTGATTTCCAGTGCGTTGAGCAACAGTGTCACCTGGTTCATCGTCGGCAGCAGGCTGCCAAAGAACCCCCCTTGTTTCAAGGCTGCTTTTACCTGGAGCAAGTAATCTTCCGGGTTCGGTAAATCCAGGAAGAGGGCATCGATGCCATCTTCTTCGAACCCTTGCTCGACGTCTCTAATTTTGAAAGCAACTCGGTCAGAAAGACCGACCCGATCTACATTTTCGCGCGCCACGACCTGTTTCTTCGCATCCCGTTCATAGCTGTATACCTGACCGTTAGGCCCGACAGTGTGCGCCAGGGCAATCGTAAAAGCCCCAGAGCCAGAACCCGCCTCAAGAACCCTTTGCCCCGGCCCAATAGCCATATTGACCAAAATGAAACCGATATCCTTTGGGTACATGATCGTCGTCGACCGTTTCAGGTTGAGCAACAGGTCGTTTAGATTGGGTTCCAAGACGACGAATCTCTTTCCCAGGTGGCTTTTCACCTGGCGGCCCCAGGGCTGCCCAATTAAATCATCATGATCAATGGCTCCCTGGTGTGTTTGGAACTTGACGCCTGTTTTGAGGCGCACGATAAAAGATTTGCCTCGTGGACCTATCAGATGGGCGATGTCGCCGGCCTCGGCGATTGCGGTTTCAGTTTTTGAGTTCACACTTAAACTTTCAGATGTTTTTTGAAGAAGTCCGTGATGGCGTTATAACAGGTCACCCGGTTTTCAAACTTGAGCACGTCGTGACCCTCATTCTCGAACATCAGGTACTCCATTTCTTTACCGATCGAGCGCAAATGCTTGACCAAATCGGCTGACTCGGCCTCAACAACGCGCGGATCGTTTTTGCCCTGGATGACTAGCATCGGTGCATCAATATTCTCAATGTAGGTACGCGGGGATCGCTCTTCCAACCACTGGCGGCCCTGCTCAGTTTCGGGATCGGCCAGGGCGATTTTGAAGTACGGTTTCCAGGTTTCTGGGATGCGTTCTGAAAAGGTGTAGAGATCATAAGGGCCGAACATATCGCAGGAAGCTTGCCAAAGTTCGGGGTGGCGCGCAGCTAAGGTGAGCGTCATATAGCCTCCATAAGAGCGCCCCACAACCGCGGCCCTTTGCGTGTCAATGCGCTCATCTTTGGGGAGCACCTCGGTCATGGCATGCACGTGATCCAACCGATCAGCACCGCCCCAATCACGGTCGACCTTCTTTGTGAACTTCAATCCATATCCTGTGGAGCCGCGCACGTTGGGCACGAAAACGGCAAAGCCATTCAGGGTCAAAAATTGTATCAACGGCATTGAGAACCAGGAAAAATCGGGACGCTCCTGGCTTTGTGGTCCACCATGGATGTAATACACGAGCGGAAAGGGTGGCTCGAAATCCAGGGTGTCATTGGGTAGATATAGACGAGCAGAGGTGCGTAAACCATCAAAAGTTTCGAAGGAGGCGTCCTCCCCAGACGAAAGGAGATTTGCAGGAATTCCTAGCGTGCGCTCGCGCGTGTGTTGGAGAAGCTGCTGGTCTTCAATGGTGTAAATTTGCGTTGGGGAAGTGGCGGTCGAAAACGATAGGGAGTAATGACCGCTGGCCTTTTCATAGCCGATGTGTTCGAGCACACCGTCCGATAATTGTCCCTGTCCAACCAGGACATTTTTCAATTCCATGCTGAGTGCTTGTTGATCAAATTCGGCCTCGTAGACCCAATCGGCGCCATCGATGTTGTAGGCAACCAAATATTGATTGGCGATTGTACTTTTTAATCCGGCCAGTTCTCCGAAGCCTTTGTGGACCACGCCAGAAATTGGAACGGGAATGGCTTCTTGAGGATTGTCCAGGTCCAAGAAACACAACCCGCCTGCGTCATCAAATAATGTCGTTGACAGCAGTAAGCCTTGATCCTTGCGTACAAATTGGCTGCTCTCCATGCCATTGGGTGGGTATTCTTCCCCTGCTGTTCGTTCTTCGATGGGCGTGCCATGAATAACCCGGACTTCGCCATCTTCCCAGAGCGAAACCAGACGATCACCCACGGTATAGCCATCCAGTAAAACAACCTTGGCGTGATCTGTGCTGACACTGTCGATATAGCCACCATAGACACTCTGATGGAGTTTAGTCACCTCTCCGGATGCCAAATTCACCCGGATGGCGGTATTGGCCGGTTCCTCGTGAGACGAAGCTCTAAAATAGACCAGGTTATCCTCGGGGAAAGCTTCTCCCATAAAAAAGCGATGCCTCTCGAACATCTCCTCGAAGGCTTGAACAGGATAGCCTCCATCCATGGGGATCAACATGGGCTTATAGTCTTCATCCCCATCTTTATCGATGATCACCAGGATCTTGCCTAATTTTGGGAAAACCTTGAAAAGGGTTGATCCTAAAATGTGAGGGTTTTGCAGGGCAATCTCTGGAGGCAGTAATGGTTCGGGTACGCTGCCCCCCTTATCCATCACATATAAACTGATGTGCCCGCTAAGATTGCTGGCGAAGAATATGCGATCCCCAATCAGTTCTGGGACCAGAAATAGACGCGCCGAGAGAAATGATTCAATTCGATACATGGGTTTCCTTTACGGTAATCTAATTTATTTCGCTGAAATCCACCAGGCTTAGCCAGTAACCAATCCCTGAGCCGATGATACAACCTGCGATAGCTAATCCCAATTGCAATGGACCAACGCTGTAGAGCGATATTTGCCAATAGGTAGCCAGGGCATGTCCGCCCCAAAATCCAATCCAGGCCAGGATCAGGATTAACAACAAGCGTCCAGGGCCGCCGCCACGGATCAGGTTAAAGAGGGTGCCAATGATACTGGCGATCAAAAAACCGATGACCAGGCTGGGGAGTGTCATGGGGTTAGTATATCATTGCAAGTAGGCAAGTGAGCATGGCTAATCTTCATAGCCAGGAATGGTTTTAAGTTCTGAGAGAAAGTAATTTCTGTCATCTTCTTTTTCAATGGTGTCGGCAGCATTTTTGGCCAGATGAATGTAACCGCCCACTTTGGCGATGTCTCCCGAAACAGAAGATGCTCGTGCCAGAGCTTCGTAGGCAAACGCCAGATCGAAATCGCCCAGCTTTTCTTTTTCGCACCACGCCAGGGAACTTTGGGCATATTTGTAGGCCATCACGCCAAAACCCAAGACGGCGTAAACCCGCGCCAACTGCCAGTCTCCCCGGGCAAAATTCAATGGCTCGCCAATCTGATCCCAGTGGTAACGGGATGCGTGGGCTGTGTGCATCATGAGCAGATCTTGGTCTTTGGTGCGGTCTTTCTTGTCCAAAAGATCCCAGGTTTGGTTGAAGCAGTCTACAGCGAATTTGCGGTGCATTTCATTTGGTTCCATATTGTTACCTCTTTGATTTCAGGTAATAATGCCGCCGCCCAGGCAGTTTTCTCCATCATAGATTACAGCGGCTTGGCCGGGGGTGATATCTCGTAATGGCTCATCAAATTTGATTTGAACGTGATCCTGCTCTTGAGGGGTCACTTGCCCCCAGGCAGGTTCAGCTTTATATCGAATTTTGACCTGTGCTCGGAATGGTTGATCGGGTGCCTTTTCAGCAATCCAATTGACATCCCTGGCAGAAAGTTCCGATTTTCCCAGGCTTTCTTTCGGGCCGACAATAAGCGCATTGTTTTGGGATTGCTTATTGATTACATACAATGGATGTGAGGCAGCAATACCAAGCCCGCGCCGCTGACCAATGGTGTAAAATGCCAACCCATTGTGCCGCCCAATTTCTTCTCCCTGATCGTCGATGATTGGGCCTGGGTGCAGGGCATCGGGAGCATTGCGTTCTAGGAACTCACGATAAGTGCCATGCCCTAAAAAGCATAGATCCTGGCTGTCAGAACGTTCCGCTACAGGTAAATTGAATTTGCGGGCCAGGTCGCGCACCTGGGGTTTGGTAAATTCACCCAGAGGGAACAAAGCATGAGAAAGCTGCTGCTGATTGAGTACGTGCAGAACGTAGGATTGATCTTTGTTTTCATCGACGGCTTTGAGCAATTTAAGCTGCTTGCGGCCGGCTCCTCCCCCCCTGCTGACACGGGCATAATGTCCCGTGGCCATAAATTCCGCACCGAGAGCCAGCGCTCTCTTTAGAAGAAAACCCCAACGGATGCGACGGTTGCAGATCAGACAGGGGTTGGGTGTAATGCCTTCTGTGTATCCATCGATGAAATATTCCACGACCGTGGAACGAAAAACGTCCTTAGCATCAATGGCGTAGAAGGGGACATCCAACTGTGAGGCGATATTCCGGGCCAGGTTCATCGAATCGATGGTGCAGCAGCGATTTTCGGCCTCGCTGCCAGGCTCGGTCCACAGTCGCATCATCATACCAATGACGTCGAAACCTTGCTCCTTTAACAAGGCCGCCGCCACCGAACTATCAACACCACCGGACATTGCTACTACGACTTTGGTCATTTAATTTGCCACAGATAAATAGAATAAATTGGATTTAGATTGATTTCTTTTGTTCATGCCAGCTTTTATGAGGCAAGATTCGTTTGACTTGAATTTTTGGGCGTCCAAAATTCAAGAGAAGGCAAACTGGCTTCCCTGTCGCACGGAGGTAATTTAGGCATTGGGCTGCATGATTGTCCGATAAATCCTTACAAACTTTGAGTTCAACAATCACTTGATTTTCTACGTCCATTCCCTCCTCCGCCAAATCTGTGTTCATCCTATTCATTTGTGGCCAATTGTCACCATTAATTCGCATACGTCGATAAAAATATTTCCCCGTTCATCACTGGCTCAATAACCTTATTTTTTCAACTAGGGAAGGCAGGGTCGCAAGGAAGGAATCCACATCATCTGGGGATGTGTTTTTGCCTACGGTCACTCGCAAGGATCCGAGGCCCCATGCGCGGGGTAATCCCAGCGCGGTGAGCACACCGGACGGTTCCGGGTTGCCGGTCTTGCAAGCGGATCCCGATGAGCAGGCGAAGCCCTCTACGTCCAGCATCATCAGGAGTTCGTTGCCGTCCACATTTTTGAATACGAAGCTGGCGTGATTGGGCAGTCTCGCCGAGGGGTGTCCGGTTAATTTAGAATCGGGAATTTCTTCAAGTACGGTTCCGATAATACGATCCCTCAGTACCTGACCATGATCAAATCGCATTTTGTGTTCACTCTGGACAAGCTTAAATGCCTCAGCCATACCGACAATATAGGGCACATTCTGAGTGCCAGCGCGCAGGCCATACTCTTGCGAGCCGCCGGTCTGGCTGGGGGTTAGCGGTGTGCCCTCCCGAACGTATAATGCCCCCACACCCTTGGGGCCATAAAACTTGTGCGCGCCCAGAGAAAGCAGATCGACATGGAGGGTTTCAACATCAACAGGCAGGTGCGCAGCGCCTTGCACCGAATCGGTGTGAA
This sequence comes from uncultured Anaerolineales bacterium, assembly GCA_964629085.1. GTDB lineage: Bacteria > Chloroflexota > Anaerolineae > Anaerolineales > UBA11858 > NIOZ-UU35. The sequence continues at coordinate 67,161 of CAZVPR010000012.1, read as the reverse complement.
ATGGGATACCTTTTTCGCGACAGGCGACGCCAATCTCAGAGATAGGATTGAGCGTACCGATCTCGTTGTTGGCATGGATCACAGAAACAAGGGCTGTCTCATCTCTTAACCGATCCACGACGGCCTGGGGGGAAATTCGACCGAACTCATCAATAGGCAAAAATTCCACATTGAAATCAAAAACCTCAGCAAGCTGCATGGCGGTGTGAGAGACGGCATGATGCTCCACAGGGCTGATCAAGATGTGGTTTGCGCGGCGTTGTTTACGAGCAGCCCAGGCGGCACCGCGCAAAGCCAAGTTGTCACTTTCGGAGCCACAGGATGTGATTATCACTTCGTGGGGTAGGCAGTTGATCGCTCTGGCAATTGTTTGGCGTGATCGCTCGATGGCGGCATCTGCCTGTTGTCCGAAATAATGCGTCGCGGATGAATTACCAAAATGAATGTCGAAAAAGGGTTGCATAACCTCAATTACCCGAGTATCGACGGGCGTGGAGGCAGCGTAATCGAGATAAATGTGTTTATTCATGGTTCTATTCATAATTCGGAGTAAATCGCACCGATTATAGCACGGAGTTATAATCCCAGCCTTCAAAACCAATCTTCAAATACGAACCCCAATCTCCAAAAACCCGTCCCTTTGATATAATACCTTCCTACTTGAAATTATCAGATTTTTTGGAGGACCAATGTCTCACGAAATCAAATTTGGAACCGACGGCTGGCGCGGCAAAATAGCAGAAGATTACACTTTTGCCAACGTACGACGCTGTGCACAAGGTTTTGCAGCGTACTTATTGGAGAAAGGCTATCAAAGCAAATGGGTTATCGTTGGTTACGATAAACGTTTTCTCGGAGAGAACTTTGCTGTCGCTGTAGCCGAGGTTTTGGCTGGCAACGGCCTGCGAGTTTATTTGACCGATGGAGCCTCCCCAACGCCGGTGATCTCCTATTCGGTAGTGGCTAAAAATGCTGTAGGTGCGGTCAACGTCACCGCTTCCCATAACCCGCCGGTCGATAATGGCTTCAAAGTACGTGATGAAAACGGTGGCGCGATCCCTCCCCAGGGCTTGAATCGCATCGAGAGTTTGATCCCGGAAACTGAAGAAGGCGCAAAAAGGTTGGCCCTCAACGAAGCCCGCCGGCAAGGATTTATTTCTGTTTTCGATCCCAACCCTGATTACATAAAACAAATCGAGAAGTTGGTAGACTTGCAACCCATTCGGGATGCCGGTTTGAAAATATTGGTCGACCCCATGTGGGGTAACGGCGCTGGCTGGTTTACCGATTTGCTCAAAGGTGGCTCCACCGAGGTTATCGAAATTCACAACGAGCGCAACCCCATCTTCCCAGAGATGAGCCGTCCTGAACCGATCCCGCCCAACATTGATGCTGGGCTGGCGGCGACTCTCGAACATGGGGCCGATGTGTTACTGATCAACGATGGCGATGCGGATCGGGTGGGCTTTGGTGATGAGAATGGTGAATTCATCAACCAGCTAAGGGCTTATGGCTTGCTGGCTTATTACCTGCTGGAAGTGCGGGGCGAACGCGGTCCCATCGTCAAGACCATCTCAACTACCAAAATGCTCAACAAATTGGCAGACATGTACGATGTGCCCGTTCACGAAACAGGCGTTGGATTTAAATTTGTGGCTCCCAAGATGCTCGAAACCGATGCGTTGATCGGCGGGGAAGAGTCGGGTGGCTATGCTTTCCGCGGCCATGTGCCGGAGCGCGATGGCATTATCGCTGGTCTGTATTTTCTAGACATGATGGTCAAGCTGGAGCGTAAACCTTCCGAGTTGCTTGATCTGCTCTTCTCCAAGGTCGGCGGGCATTACTACGACCGCATCGACACCCCTTTCCAGGGTGAACGTCAGGAAAAGATCGACAAAATCCTATCGGCGAACCCAGAAACAATTGGCGGCCTGAAAGTTACAGAATTGGTCACCATTGATGGCTACCAGTTTCAATTGGAAGATGGCGGCTGGGTATTGGTCCGCTTCTCAGGTACAGAGCCGATCATCCGCGTGTACTGCGAAACGACTCACGAGGACAAAGTCCAGGCGATCTTGCAAGACGGTTTGAAGATTGCTGGGATTCGATAGCCGTTTGGTATCACGTGTCAGGTGTCACGTGGTACTTGTAGACCTGACACATGAAACTTGCCGACACTCACTGTCATCTGTACTTTGATAATTACAACAAGGATCGCAAGGCTGTACTCACTCGCGCGGGCGAGGCAGGCGTCGAGCGGATACTGGTTCCTGGCATTGATCTGGTAACTTCTCAAGAAGCCATTAATCTTGCCGAAGAATTCGACAGTGTATATGCCGCGGTTGGGGTTCATCCTAACAGTGCTACTACCTGGGACAGCAGCACACTCGAAGCTTTGGAGATGATGGCCGCGCATCCTAAGGTTGTAGCTGTTGGTGAGATTGGTTTAGATTATTATCGCAATCGGGCTCCCTCTGGAATCCAAAAAAGAGTCTTCCGGGAACAGCTATCCCTGGCGGGGAGAGTCAATCTCCCGGTTGTGATTCACACACGCAATACCAGCCCAGAGCAAAGGGCTTGTTTTGAAGATATTATCCAGATCATTACCGAACATTGCGACGAGAGATCGGATGAAATCCGAGGCGTGTTCCATTCGTTTTTGGAGAGCGAAGCCGAAGCTCAGGCGGCACTCGAGCATGGTTTTTATATCGGGATTACCGGACCGGTTACATTCAAAAACGCCCATGAATTGCGATGCGTGGTAAACTCCACCCCGACAGAAAAATTGTTGATCGAAACCGATGGGCCTTTTTTGTCACCGCACCCTTATCGTGGTAAGCGCAATGAGCCTGCCAACGTTTATTATGTTGCAGAAAAGATTGGCCAACTTCTGGGACAATCACCAAAAGCGGTCGCGGATATGACGACAGCAAATGCTGATCAGTTATTTCAATGGAGAAGTTCTGATTGAGTACTCGTTTCTTTAATTTAGTGGAAGACCAGATTGAACTGGTCGAAGCACGCATGCGCACCCATGTTGCTGAGCATCACCCAGACCTTCAGACGGTCTTGGAACATCTGGTGTCTTCGGGGGGCAAGCGTGTTCGACCGGCGGTTGCATTGCTAACTGGCAGGATGTTGGGCGCAGATGCGGATCGATTGATCACTTTGGCCGCATCGATTGAAATGCTGCATACAGCTACTTTAGTGCATGATGATCTGATCGATGGCTCATTATTGAGACGTGGTATCCCTACTGTGAATGCCCAATGGTCTCCTGCCGCAACCGTGTTGGCGGGAGATTATATTTTTGCCCGCGCAGCTGAACTGGCTGCCCAGACGGATTCAGTGGAAGTGATGCGCAATTTTGCTGATACGCTGGCAACAATAGTTAATGGGGAAATTACACAAATGTTTACCAGCCGTGGCGTTGCCAGCCGGGAAGACTATTTCAAACGAATTTATGCCAAGACAGCCTCCATGTTCGAACTTGCCACCATGTGTGCTGCTTTGATCAGTTCGGTTTCTGACGATATAGTTGAAAGTGTGCGAGTTTTGGGTTATGAATTTGGTATGGCCTTCCAGATTGTCGATGATATTCTGGATTTCACCGGAGAGCAGGCTACTGTGGGCAAACCAGTTGCCAGCGATTTGCGCCAGGGATTGGTCACACTGCCGGCGATCTATTTTAATGAATTCCACCCAGAGAACCCTGAAATGCTATCCGTTTTGAATGGCGAGTACAGCAACGATGGCAGTTTGACGCGATTAGTTGAGGCCATTCGAGAAAGCGGTTCGATAAAACATGCTTTGGATGAAGCCCGTCAATATGTTGAGCGCGGCTTGAAAGTCCTGGCTGGGTTACCAGAAGGGATCGAGCGACAAGCTTTATTTGAGTTGGGGGAATATATAGTGGATCGACAAATTTAGAATAAAAGCAGAAGCGACGCATGCGTCGCTTCTACTTTTTTAGGGATTTGGTAAATTGTAATAGTTATAGACTGCCCTCGATAATTGCCCTATTAATTCGGATGAGGGATCCCAAATTAACTGTTCAGGGTGGAACATAAAAATGACTAGAATGTAATCTCCACCAACTGTGTATATTAGACCAGCGTCACCGATCAGGTTGATAATGCCGTCGTTGGTCACCCAGCCATGTTTGTGGGCAATCCGTGTGCCTTCGGGAATGCCAGCTTCCAGGAGCGAGGGCATTTTGTTTTGAGTTAAATACTCGATCATTGAGCGGCATTCGGTCTGGTTGATCTTGTTTCCGAATACTGCGGTCAGGGCGCCCCCGCCGGTCTCGGCGCATTGGTAGAGATCTTCGAGCAGCATGCCCATATCCGTTGGGGTTGTTTGATTGTAAACATCTGGGTTGGTATAAACGTCAGTACGTTGATTAGCCGGTGTCAGGAACAAATCTAACACTGGCGCGCCCAAATAGAAATGCCCGGCCAAAAAAGTGTTCTCAAGTCCCAAGGCAAATAAGTCTTCGGTTATCAATAGGGGCGCCCGATTGGCATCAATTTCACGCTGCATCAGCCAATCGGCGGTTTCGTTGCCTGACTCGATGATCATCTTTTCGATCAGGTTGGCAGTTTCAACATCCGGCGTGTCGTCGAGCCGCAAATAGGTCGAGACCAGAATAGGAATTTTAATGATACTGGCGGTGGTGAAAGCCACATCAGGATGGACCGGATACTCAACACCTTGCTGGTAAGCAAAATGGATTTCCTCGGCGGTTTGCAGATCGAGCATGTAAAAGCCAATGATGCCTTCGAACTCTGCCAGGTCGATGGTTTGCTTCAAGAGGATTTCCAGGTTTCCGCGCGATGGCCTTGGAGGCAGTGTCCGGTTCAGGGGCAGAGTCACCACCCGGTCGTGGATGGAGCGCAGGGCGTTATCAATTGGTAACACCGAGCGTTCTGCATCCAAAATGGTCCCCAAAGTTCCAGGCTGGAAGTCAACTGATCCTGCTACCGGGATGGGTGCAGTGGGTAGTTCATCATAGCGGGTGCCTATCTCTTCTTGGAGATATGTGATCAATCGGGCTTCTTCGAATGAAGCACGGAGAGGGATGTCAGCAGATTGTGGGTTGCGCCCCCAAAGGAAATCCCAGAATCCCGCCCAGAAGGGTGTGCGCGTCCTTTCCAGGTCTGCCGCGGCCAACATGCTTTCAAGGTCTAACTCGAAACCAACCACGGAAGGATCCAGGTGAATTATGTTTTCCTGGTAATAAATCTCAACGGGCAGGTTGTACCTTTCAAGCAATCTTTGAGCGGCAGCCTGCCGATCCAAGCCGCCGACGGGGATTTTAGCAATCGTCATCCCACTGGGAAAGACGGCCCTCAAACGGCTAAATGTAGCCACCTGCACGGTTGTCAAAATGACGGCGAATATGAGCACAAAGACGGATATCCAACGGAGTGGAGAAAATGTAGCTTGATTTCTCATGCGGGTGATTCTATCACAGGGCAAAATTTGGTGACAAAGAAAGAAATCCAAAGAAACCGGAATTTTCCAGGAAATTTGCTCAAGCCTGGCATTTTGGCAAGCGTATTTACCAAATTGCTTGAGATTTACCCAAAAAATCCGGTTTCTAGAGCGGGTGTTTTAGGTGTAAATATTCCCGATAAATAATTATCAATTGCACTGGAATGAATTCTTACGTTTTTGTATGATAAGTTGTGCTTTAACAACCAAATCCCAGGAGAATCATTGCTTATGTTGCGTTCGTTATTGATTTATCTGTCGCAAGCGGCTTGGGCACGTCAGATCGTTACACGGTGGGGAATTGCCTGGCGGGTGGCGTCTCGATTTGTTGCCGGAGAAACTCACGAGGATGCTATCCGAACCATCGAGGACCTCAACGCTAAAGGAATCTGTGCGACGCTCGATCACTTGGGGGAAAATATTAACACTCCAGAAGAAGCTCAAGCAGCCACACAAGAAGTCTTGAGCATCCTGGATGAAATCAACCGAAAAGAAGTGCAATCTGGTGTATCGATCAAATTGAGCCAAATGGGGTTGTTGCTGGATGAAATGCTCTGCGAAAATAATGTGCGAAAAATCCTTGAGCGCGCAAAAGCAAATAATAATTTTGTCCGCATTGATATGGAAGATTCGCCAGTCGCGGAGGTGACACTGAACATCTTTCGCAAGCTGCGCGCCGAGGGGTTTGCAGATACCGCGGGGATTGTCATTCAATCTTATTTATTCCGCAGCGAGGAAGACATTCGCCGGCTGATGGACGAGAAAGCTAGTGTGCGCTTGTGCAAGGGGGCCTACAAAGAACCCCCGGATATTGCCTTTCCAGATAAAGCCGATGTGGATACCAGTTTCGACCGCCTGACAGCGATGATGATCGATGGAGCATTGCAGGATGGCTCTAGGGAAATCTCTGGCTGTGGCCGCTTCCCGCCAATTCCGGCCATCGCCAGCCACGATGAAGACCGCATAATTTTTGCCAAAGAATATGCCGAAAAGGTTGGTTATCCCAAGCAGGCGCTGGAATTCCAGATGTTGAATGGCATTCGCCGGGATCTGCAGGAGCAATTGGCGGCTGAGGGATACCCGGTGCGAGTCTATGTTCCCTATGGCACCGAGTGGTATCCTTACTTTGTGCGCCGCCTGGCTGAACGCCCGGCCAATTTGTGGTTCTTTATTTCCAATTTCTTCCGGGGATAAATTCTAGGGTCCATAGTAGGTGCGACGCTTGCGTCGCACCTACTATGGAAATTTTTTGGGGGCTTATTTATTGAAGGCGTTGTTTTGGGTGAAGCTGTCCCCAAGCTTGCCAGATCCAGGGGCGGCCGCAAAATTTTGAATACCGATAATATTCACAGTACAGACAACCCTGACGCTGGCGTTAAAACCTGCGGGCAAGTTGGCTACATCAGGTGCATAATAAGATTTTGATTCATTTACGCTGATGGGGAAATCATCGATCCTTGCGCTGGGTACGCCGAAGAAGTGTATTTCACAGATGCCAGCTGACCCAGAAATATTCGAGAAAAAGAATCCTCCTGAAAAGACACCGTCAACCTGGTTTGGCACTTGGGGGAAATATAACCTGGTTGTTTCCGAACCCCCCGGAATAGCGTTGTAGGATGAACCCTGGCCTACCCGTTCACTGGGAACGGGGTTGCCGTCATTGTCTACCGAATTGCCGCGATTATCTTCATTCACGATTCCAATAATAGCAGCTGCCGGGTTTGTCACTTCGATAACGGCACTGCCAAATCGTTGGCTGATGGGCAAATTATCAACATCAATAAGTTCAGCGATGTCTGGCAAATATAGCACCAAAGCTGTATTTGGGATGATGGTATCGGATTGGTAGCTATAAGATTGCCCGGCGAAAGTGAAATTAACCGATACCGCGGTATCTACGCTGCTGATATTCTGGACGGTGATGCCGCTGTTGTAGCCGTAGAACCGCCGCACCACACGGGGGGCATAGAGTTTTGTCGCGCCGCTGCTGGCTCCGATATAACTATGGAATTGGGATTTTCCGGCCTCTGAGCCATCGTTGTAAAAATTCACAACTACAGCCAATTTGGCGTCCGCTGGATTCGTGACTGTGACCTTGGCCGCGCCGACAAAATCGGTTGGAATGTCCGCGTTTTCAGATTGATAGAAGATTGCATTGCTCAGCCCCGGAATTGTGGCTGTCTCTGTAGCAGTGGGCATGTCCTCACCGGTCCGGTTTTTGTAGGTCACCTCAACCGTGATTTCTTCGTTGCCTGCATTTTGAACGGACAGGTACGAGTTCCAGCCCCAATAGGATTTCATCACCTGTGGAGCGTACATGGCTGTTGCAATTTCAGCCTCATCCAGGCCGGCGCTGCTGGCAATGCGGTAGGGATTTTCACTGGAGCCAGTACCGGTGTTTTGTGTGTTGACTGTGCAGACGACCTGCTGCAAAGAACTCACCACAACGGATCCCAAGAAATCATTGGGTACGCCCAATTCTCCATCCGTGGTCGTATAAAAACTACTGCCACCCGCGGGAATTGTGTCACTGTGTGTCGCAACAGCAGAACTGCTTCCATGGGGATAGAATTTGAGCGTGATATCGGCAGCATTTACGAGGTCCAAGTTTTGGCAGGCGATCTGGCTCACCCAATCTCCATCGGGACCTTGAGCATAAACAGCAGAAGCGAGTGCCAGGCAGATGCCAAGGCAAATTAATAATCGAGTCAAAATTTTCATGAAGGCACCCCTCCCATTTGAGCGGCGTATGTGGTTTCGCATGGTCTTATTATATCGTTTTTGTCGAGTTTGGTAATTTAGTCAATATTCCAAAATAATATTTCTCTGCCGGGCTGATTATTCATCGTTGGTTTGTATTATCACACAATCCTAAATAATTCTAGATCAAAATTCTATAGCAAGATAATGTTTCCTCAGCATCTCGGCGATTCTGATACTTGCGCGCTTGCACCAGGCCTCTGGCTCGCAAATCTTTCTGGTATTCGTGATCGCTCAGTACGTCATGAAATGCCTGTGCCAGTTTATCTTTATCAATATTCTTGATGAGCAAGCCGGCCGTACCAAGCACTTCAGGAATTGCACCCGTTTGGTGGGCAATCAAGGGCGTTCCACAGGCCAGGGCCTCGACGGCCGCCAGCCCAAATCCCTCGTGCCTCGAAGCCATGACCGCCAAACGGGCCCCTGAGTAGATGGCCGGCAAATCTTCATCGGGGACGCGGCCTGTGAAGATGATCTTGTTTTGAAGTCTGTATTGTTCGATACATGGTGTCAGGTTTGTAGCCTGGCTTTTCGCATACCGTCCCCCAACGATGACCAGCTTTCCGTTGAAGTTCGGATCGATTTCGTGGACATACTTTGCAAATGCAGCAATAACCAACGAAATATTATTTTTGCGGTCGATGCGCCCAACGTGCAAAATGTATTCTTCGGGCAGTCCATAGCGTTGGCGCGCCCAGTTGATCACTTCTGTTGTGGCAGGCCGAAAGCGGGCATGGATGGAGGGATATATTACCTGAATTTTGTCTGCTTCCATTGGATACATGCGGCGGATATCTTCTCGAGTTGCATTCGAAATCGCGATAACCTGCTTGGCCCGCTGCAAAATGCGTGGTTGGATATGCTGCCAATACCAAACGTCGATTTTGGGCATGATTTTCGGATGGATCAGGGTGGTCATGTCATACATCGTAACGATAAACGGCGTCGATATTCCAAAACAGCCCAAGTTTTTGGCAAAATGAATGAGGTCAAATTGGCGCGAAACAATGGGTAAATAAGCTTGGGCAACCACGCGCGCCAGAAATCTATTTTTTATTGGCAGAATGATCTGTTGCAGGTTTCTTGCCACCAGATCGGGTTCGTGTTGATTTATGATCAGCGTATATTGATTTTTCTGGTCGCTGTCCAACAGGTTTTGAATCAGATTTAGGGTAGCACTGCGGCCGCCGCCGTAATCGTGAATGCCCAGAGCTTCGATGGCGATTTTCATTCGTTCACTTTATTGCCCTTGCGAAGATATCGTTGCAAAAGATCAGTTTGAATGGCCAGCGGCCAGCCAGCAGAGTCATGGTTTGTTTGACCAGTGGGTTGTTCTCCTGTTGATACGATTGCACATTTTCTAGCCAAACCCTGGATTTGAAGTTTGCTGAATCTAGGGCTTGTTTCAGCGTTGTGGGAGTCTGCTCGTTGATGTGCAGATGGGCAAACTGCCAACGCTCTTTGGGATTGTTGGGCAAATTTTGACCGCGTAAACGTTGCACCGCTCGATTCAACGGGTAACCATAACGGTAATACCATAGGTTGGGCATGGTATGGATGATAAGTTGACCACCGGGCCTGAGAACCCGCCAAACCTCTGCCAGTGATTTCTGTAGTTGAGCGGGATTCAGATGTTCAACGATATCCAGCATAAAGACAGTGTCAAAATAATCCTCCCCAAAAGGTAAATGTTGGGCATCGGCCTGCTGATAGGCCCGTAACTCTCCTTTGGCGATATTCAGCGCTTCTCGAGCGTAATCGATACCCCAGGCCTGGGCGCCATGTCGGGTGCAATAATGCACGATTTCACCTCGCCCGCTGCCAACATCCAGGATGCGCTGCCCCGCAGTGATTTGTGGTATTGCCACTGGGCGGGATAATCGGCTGGGGAGGCTGCTCTGATTGAGCTGGAATTCTTGGTGGCCATCGCAATGATTCATGAAATAATCCTGCGTATAGGCATTAGAAGGGATGGCGGTGTCGAATTTTGGCTTGATCAAAATCCAGTTGAAATTTGGCACAATGGGTTTGATCATCTGGATCAACCAGCCAGGCAAATTATTGACGCGCACCCGATCTTCCAGCGCGAAATTTTCGGGGTTTTGCAGCAGCGTTTGTGTGTAGTCGATGATTGTGAAATCCTTCAAATGGCGTCGCAATTGGTTCGATGTGTGGGGGTTGATCTCGTACTTTGCAATCCCACGTGTGGCGCGCAAATAGCGATGAGCCAGATTTTTGGGCAGCCAGGATAATAGGGGCAGCTGATAATGCTCTTCCATCAGCCAACGGCGGTTTGGGCCGCTGAAAAATACGATGCCACCGGGTTTTAGCGTGCGGTAGATTTCTGTAAACAAGTCACCAACGTTTTGGACATGTTCATAAACTTGTGCGCACAAGATCACGTCAAAAGTTTCGTCTGGGAGGGGGAGGCACATTCCGTCGGCTACCCATCGATAAGCGGTTTGCGCCGTGTGAAGGAAAGGCACATCTAAATCGATGCCGAAACTGTGCTCGAAGTGATCGGATATGGAGTTCAGTACGGTACCTTCCCGACAACCGATATCCAGGCAGTTTTCAAAATGGAAATCCGGGCCCAGATGGTCCTGCAAAATGGCCTTGATCTTATTGGCTTTGCGCTGACGGCTATTCAGGAAATCGCTCGAGTACGTCATCGAATATTCGGGTGTAAGTAAGGGCTACATTGTCCCAGTTTAGGTTTGTCTCTACGGACTGGCGGGCAGCCAGACCCAATCGTTTTCGTTTGTGGGCGTCCATAAGCAAGTCGCGCACTGTCAGAGCGAGCGCATCTACATCACCGGCCGGCACTAATAATCCATTTTGGTCCTGGGTGATTGCCTCTGGTATTCCAGCAATGTCGCTGGCGATCACAGGGAGGCCGCAGCCCATCGCCTCCAATAGCACCGTTGGTAATCCATCAACATTGCCCTCATTACCCTGCACGGAAGGCAAAACATACAGGGTGCCAATCGAGAGAAAATCCGGCACCTGATCCCAGGGAACGCGCCCCGCAAAGCGTACCTGATCCGTGAGGCCCAAGTCTGCGGCGATTTTTGTCAGGGGTTTTAGCAGCGGCCCCTCACCCCCGATGACCAAGTGGGTGTCGGGCATATCGGCGCAGATTATCGCCCAGGCTCTCAGCAGCACTTCGAAGCCTTTTTTGGGCACCAACCTGCCCAGGGTGATTACAATCCGGTCGTTTTTTCCCAAATCGAGATTTTGCAGCCATTCCGGATTTTTTGACATTGGCACAAATCTCTGGGGGTCTGCGCCCCAGATGACCAACTCGGGCTCAAAAGGTGCACCGAGCTCCACCGCCGCCTTTTGAAGATTTTTGCTGCAGACTGTTACCGCGCAGGCTCGTTGAAAAACCCAGCGTGCCACCCAACGAAAAAGGGCATTCTTCTGAGCGATGAACATATCCGAACCGTGCAAACTGACCACAAAAGGGATCTTTCGCAGGGCTGCCACTAACGCCGCGATCGGCCCATTGGGCACCACCCAATGCACATGGATCAATTCGGTTTGCTGCCTTTGGGTGAGGCGCAAAAGATTTACGATAGCTCCCATCAAGAAGAATGGCAGCAGAACAAAAACCAAAGGTCGCAGGCGAACGTCTGCTTCCAGAGAGCGGGCATGCCCCATCATGTGCAGACCGTCTGGCCAAATGTAGCGATAGCGATGAACGGGAAATTTTTGTTGATAGGATGATTCCACCGCCACATCAAAGGGTGCCAACACTTCGATTTCATTTCCCAGTTTTTCTAGATGCTCACAAAGGGATTGTACAAAGGGAGCGGTACCATCCCCCTCGAACCTGGGATAAGAACTGGTCAAGACTGCAATACGCATAATTTGGACGGGGGACCGAAGACTGGAGACAGAAGCTTTTAATGCATCCTATGAAGCATTTCATCAGAAAATTGACACCTGATAACTGATACCTAAGCCCTTAGGGCGTTCCCTGATTAAAGATCAACGGGAAATAAATATTCTGCGGTTCAATGATTTGAGGGGTATTCTGCGAGGTGTAGTTCTCGCGGAAATTGTTGCAGACATCGTCGGGCCGGTCGCAGTAGGCACCGTCATTGCACCAACCATTTTGGACACGCGGCCGACCGCCGTTAATATCGACATCATCGAAGGTGATATCTACTGAACGGCCCCAATAGTAATTTTCCCCATACAAAGGTATTTGGACCTGGAAATGAAGGTGATGCCCCCAGCTTTGGCCGGTGTTATCGACGATACCGAAGAATCGCCCCTGTGGAATCAATAACCCTTTTTGTTTCAATTCATCCGGGATGCTGCCCTGGGCCAGGTGCAAATAGAGTTGATATGTGGCTGGATTGGTGGTTTCGTCTTTAATGACAAAATAATTTCCAACGGGCTGGGTGTCAGAGCAGGTGTATTGCATGCAGGTAGGTACATCGTCTTTCCACAACCAGACCTGGCCTCCTTTGGAAGCATAAAGTTCCCAAAGTACGCCGCGAGTGGAAAAATCGAAGGAGTAGTGAGCATTGCCGCTGGGGATGTAGTCATCGTGGCAGGTGCTTTGCGTTAAACGGCGGGTAACCCCAGCCTCCCAGGGCAGCAGATAGCCTCCCAGCGCGGTTGGTATGGCCATGTCTAAGAAATTGTAACGCCGGTTCCAGTTGGCTTTGTGTTCGGGCGAAAGAATTTCATCGGGGATGTTGGGCAGCAAATCGATCCAGCCGGTTGTGGTCGGCAGCCAAACCTGCCAATCGTCGAGAACTTTTTGCATCAGCACCAGCCCGGGCTCGATGGGCGCAGGCTCACCGGTCTCAGGATCGATGGGGATTAGCCAGCCGATAGCCCACATCCCATCGCTGGAAATGTCGATGTTTTCGATGGAGGTCTCGGCGGTGATGAAGGCCAGGGTGGTCTCACGGTCCAGGTCGATGGCAGCCTGCACGACCTGCTCGACGATGGCCAGTTCCTGAGGGGAGTCGGGCTGCGGTGTAGCCGAAGCCGCAGGCATATTCAGTACGCTGGGCGAGGGGCGGTAGCAGGCCGATAACAGAAATACAACGAGAAAGAGTATCCCGATAATTTTTCTCATAAAGAAAATTATAATCTGAAAAACGAACCCCGTTGAATTTGTATTTCCCCATGACGATTTTTATAAACAGGAACGCAGTTCCACGCAGGAACTGCGTTCCTAAATAGTAGGATCAGGCCAGATCGAAACGATCGGCGTTCATAACCTTGCTCCAGGCTGCCACGAAGTCATTTACGAACTTGGCTTGCGAGTCATCCTGGGCGTAAACTTCAGCAAGCGCCCGCAGTTGAGAGTTTGAACCGAAGACCAGATCTACCCGGGTGCCGGTCCACTTTGGTTTGCCCGTGGCGCGGTCTCGGCCCTCAAACACATTCTCGTCTCCTGAAGTCGCCTTCCATTCGATGCCCATGTCGAGCAGATTCACAAAGAAGTCATTGGAGAGTGTCTCGGGCTGATTGGTGAACACACCGTGCTGGGAACCTGCAAAGTTGGCATTCAATACACGCATACCGCCCACCAGCACCGTCATCTCTGGCGCGGTCAGGGTTAGCAGTTGCGCCTTGTCAAGCAGTAGTTCTTCAGCCGGAACGGCGTATGCGGTTTTGAGATAGTTACGGAAGCCATCAGCAACCGGTTTGAGCACGGCGAATGATTCCGCATCAGTTTGCTCCTGCGAGGCATCTGAGCGTCCAGGAGTGAAAGGAACTGTCACATCATGGCCGGCAATTTTGGCCGCATGCTCGACTCCGGCGCAGCCACCCAGTACGATCAGGTCGGCAAGTGAAACCTTTTTTCCGCCTGATTGTGTATTGTTGAAATCCTTTTGGATGGTCTCTAATGCTTCTAGAACGTTCGCCAATTGTTCAGGCTGATTGACTTCCCAATCCTTCTGTGGCGCAAGACGAATGCGTGCTCCGTTGGCTCCGCCGCGATAATCGGAGCCGCGGAAAGTGGAGGCCGAAGCCCAAGCTGTCGAGACCAGTTGGGCGATTGACAGACCCGAGGCGATGACCTTGTCCTTCAAATCGGAGATATCTTGTGCATCAATCAGTTCGTGGTCGGCTGTGGGCACAGGGTCCTGCCAGACTAATTCTTCTTCAGGCACTTCCGAACCCAGATAGCGCGAGCGGGGTCCCATGTCACGATGGGTCAGCTTGAACCAGGCGCGCGCGAAAGCGTCAGCGAACTCGTCGGGGTTGTCCAGGTAACGCCGGGCGATTTTTTCAAATTCAGGATCAAACTTCAGCGAAAGGTCAGCCGTAGTCATCATGGGGCGATGTTTTTGGGCGGGATCATGGGCATCGACAACCATATCCTCTTCGTCAACATCCTTTGCCAGCCAAATATAAGCGCCAGCAGGGCTTTTTAGCAGTTCCCATTCATACTTGAACAGCACCTTTAGATAGCCCATGTCCCATTGAGTCGGGTTGGGTTTCCAGGCGCCTTCGATGCCGCTGCCGATCGTATCGCCAGCTTTGCCGCTGCCGTGACCGCTTTTCCAGCCCAGGCCCATCTCTTCGAGGGGCGCAGCCTCGGGTTCAGGACCGACCAGGGCCACATCACCGGCGCCGTGCGCTTTGCCGAAGGTATGCCCACCGGCTATCAGGGCGACGGTCTCTTCATCATTCATCGCCATACGAGCGAAGGTTTCTCGGACATCGTGTCCAGAAGCTGCGGGAATAGGTTCCCCATTGGGTCCTTCAGGGTTGACATAGATCAGCCCCATCTGCACTGCGGCCAGGGGATTCTCTAGGTCTTGATCTCCGCTGTAGCGCTCATCACCAAGCCATTCGCTTTCTACTCCCCAGTAGATGTCCTGCTCGGGTTCCCAAATGTCTTCGCGTCCACCAGCAAAGCCGAAGGTCTTGAAACCCATCGACTCCAGCGCGCAGTTGCCGGCCAGGATCATCAAGTCTGCCCATGAGATCTTGTTGCCATATTTCTGCTTGATAGGCCACAACAAACGGCGGGCCTTATCCAGGTTGACATTGTCCGGCCAACTGTTGAGCGGGGCAAATCTTTGGCTTCCAGTTCCTCCGCCCCCACGGCCGTCGCCGATGCGGTAGGTGCCCGCGCTGTGCCACGCCATGCGTATGAATAGACCTCCATAGTGACCATAATCGGCCGGCCACCAATCCTGTGAGTCGGTCATCAACGCATAAAGGTCCTTTTTTAAAGCTTCCAGGTCGAGTTTCTTAAATTCCTTGGCATAATTGAAGCCCTCGCCCATGGGATTGGATTTTTCTGATTGCTGGTGAAGAATATTTAGGTTTAATTGATTGGGCCACCAGTCCTGGTTTGATGTGCCGCCACTGCTGGCCGTAGGGTTGTGATGCACAGGGCACTTGCTCTCGTTACTCATTTCAATTCTCCTTTTGATTGTCTGATTCTTTACAGCCCCCCAGAACAATTGGGTATCGCTGCTTTTGACCACTAATTTCGATGACTTGATTGTACAAAAATTATATATAGTTGTAAAATATCGGTTATCTATATGATTTATAGTTTGTATCTATATATTTGGTTGGCAGGATATGGAAATTCATCAGTTGGAATACTTCATTGCAATTGTGGAAACTGGCAGTTTCAGCCGGGCGGCAGAACGCTGTAATGTAGCCCAGCCTTCTTTAAGTCAGCAAATCAAGAAACTTGAGAATGAAATTGGGCACCTCCTTTTTGACCGTCTTGGACGGAAAGTTGTCTTGACCAATGCTGGGCGGATGCTGATCCCAAAAGCGCGTACTATTCTCGAAGAGATTCAAGGGATTAAAGTGGATGTCCACTCCGATATTCAAGCGGGGCAAGGATCGTTGGCGGTTGGTTTCATCCCCACGATTTCGCCTTTTGTGCTCCCAAACGTCATCCGCCGGTTCGGACAGGAATTCCCGGAGGCTTCCTTAGAAGTTCACGAAGACCTGACCGATGACATCGTTAGAAAAATTGTTGCGGCGGAATTGGATGTCGGCATCACCAGTTTGCCCATAAACCACAAAATGCTCCAAACAGAGGAGTTGTTGACGGAGACTTTGTTGGTAGCATCATCCCCTAAATTCGACATTGCCAGTCAGGCATCGATTCAAGTCAAAGAACTGGATGACTTCCCCTTCATTGCCCTCAGTGAAGTCCATTGCCTGGGGGAACAGGTGCAGTCATTTTGCTATCAGCAAGATCTAGATTTGAACATCGTTTGCCACACCTCACAGCTTTCCACAGTGAATAACTGCATTGCTATGGGATTAGGCGTTTCACTAGTTCCGCAGGCATTGGCAATCAATGACCCCCTGGATGAAGTTGTTTACCGAAGATTCAGTGACTCGCGTCCGCAGCGAAAAATTGTTGCTGTCACACATATTAAGCGACAAGTCTCCTTTCTGGCCAGGCAGTTCATCGAGATTGTGCGCCAGGAATATCCCTATATCGAATACAATAGCTAAGATTGCTACCTTAGATATATATTGACCAATTGAGGAAATGAAAATGACTACTGATTTGGAAACCAACAAAAATAATGCCATCTCCTTTTATAAATTATCTTATTTGGGGAATCCCAGAGAGGCTGTTGAAAAATTCGTCGGTGATGAATACATCCAACACAACCCTTTGGTGGGCAATGGCAAAGAGGCCCTCATTGAATACTTCGAGCGAATGCAAGCTGAGTATCCGGATAAAAGCATCGATTTCGTCCGGGCGGTCGCGCAGGGTGATTTAGTTGCTCTGCACACGCATCAAATCTGGCCTGGGGGTGAAGAATATGTAACGATGGATTTCTTCCGTTTTGATGCCAATGGCAAAATTGTGGAGCATTGGGATGCCGTACAAGAAATTCCGGAGACAACCAAAAACGGCAACAAAATGTATTGAGCAAATCCAATATTCGGTTTTCAACCAGACGGTTGTGGACATTGCAATGACAATCAATAATAACTTTATGAGATGCACCAATTAGGAAAGAAAATTCGTGTCATTGGTGTCATTCGTAGAAATTTGTGATAAAGAATGTTCAAGTAATTCTTGACGAATACAAAATTCACCAAATTCCGCCCGAATCTAAACAACTTCTGAACTTCTTTTTTCTATACTGGCAGCATAGTAAGAGAAATTAAGCTTTCACGTTCTAGAGAAAAGAGGAAACCATGAACACCAAAATTAGCGTTTTATTTCTACTTCTCGTCTTTGCCATCAATTTTATGATCGCAGGTAGTGCAGCCTCCCTCGTGCAGGCTGCCACGTTGAAATCTGATTCCACGACCTACATTGTTAGCCCAGAAGAGTCCACCATTGGGTGGCTGGGAGACAAAGTGGTCGGCCAGGCTCACTACGGAAATATAGATATTCTTGCGGGATCTTTTATTATTGAAGATGGCAACTTGACATCTGGTTCTGTCGTGATTGATATGACTACAATTGAAAACGAGAATTTGAACGGTAGGGATGCTGCTCGTTTGGTTGATCATCTCAAATCAGACGATTTCTTCAGTGTTGATGCGTTCCCTACTTCAACGATTGAAATTATCTCAGTCGAAGTGTTGGCTGACGACCAGTATTTTGTTGTTGGTGATCTGACCATCAAAGATATCACTCATCCGATCGAGTTTGAAGCTCAAGTTCTGGAAGAGAATGGAAATGTTGTCATCACGGCTGAGGTTGTGTTTGATCGTACCCACTATGATATTACTTACAAATCAGGCTCCCTTTTTGGTAATCTTGGCGACAGGGCTATCAATGATGAGGTTCAAATCACTGTTGAGCTGGTAGCTTTGGCATCGGATGCTTGATCAGCCGATATTCATCAATGAAACCTAAAGCCTGGAATTCTTTCTAAGCGGGCTCCAAAAAGATTTCCAGGCATCTTATCATTTATTTGCTTACCCCCTTTTTACAGCTTCTAAACAAATTCTGAACATCTCTTTGCTACCCTATATGCATTGTTAAATCGTACATTGGAGGCAGACATGTTCAAAATAATTCGAGCAAGCACCCTGACAGCACTGTTACTCTTGTTTACATTTTCCCTTGCGGCAGCGGACAAAGGTGACACTCCCCCTGGCATTCCATCTCCTGACAGTCCAAAGCGCGGGTTGATCCCAATGCCTGCGGTGATCCCTGTTAATATTTCCAACGTCAGCGCCCTGGAATCGGTTGTGTATTATGGGCCAGGTGCGGGCGGCGAGGGATGTGAGGCCGAAGATTTGAGCATTCGAGCCAATATTCGCCATTTTTCTGGCATCGTTGATGCCTATGTTCGCTACCGCTATATGGGGCATGATGGGTCTGTAGGCTCATGGCAAACTACCCCAGTTCACGATTATGCCATGGGCGGGCTGCACGGATTTATCATCGATGTGAGTGCAGAAGCCGGTGGGGAACTGGGCACGGTGGATGGCACCGTGGAGTATCAGGTTCATGCCGAAAGTGGTTCTGGCGCAGAGGGATACTATCCAGATGGTTATGTTCTGGGTGTTTCGGTTGAATACTGCCCTTAGCACGAAAAATTAATATAATTTCGTTCCATCAGGCAAAAATACCCCGGTGGAAGTTTTTTTAGAGATCATTGATCAGTGTAATCTTCCCCTCAGCATCGAGTTCGACTTCAAATTCCAGGGATAACATTTTACCCACGGCCAGGATATCCTTGAATTCCACCCGCTCGGTGACTATCCCATCCTGGATGGTGTGCGCCAATAATTGGAACGCTGCAGGTGCCTCGCTAACGTTTTTAATTTCGACAGTATACGTGCCGCCATGTGCGCGGGGTGTGTAGATGCTCAGGCTCTGCTCCCAGCCCAAATCCAGGAAAATTCCCCCTGGGATGCGACGCTCCCGCTCCGAAAGCAGGTTCCCCTGTGGGTCGTGGATACTCAACTCGACCTGTGCTGATCCCACTAAAACCTGTAAATATTCGCCCCCCGGCATTTCTGTGACAATCGGTTCCAACTGCCCTGACCAGCGAGCGTGACCACGTTGGGTATTTTCGTGGAATTGCTCCCAGGGCAGTTCGGCTGCCAGGCCGCTGGGATTGCTGTCGATCACACCGGTAGCGTCGTACATCATTTCTGGCCGGTTGAGATAATTGATCTCCGAGACGATAGCCACGTGATCGATCTCACCGTCCTCGCTCCAATCGAAAAAGACGATGTCGCCGGGCTGGTAAGGTGCAGCGTGGGGCAGCATCTGGCCGGAGTGGGCAAAGTAGCGCCACATGTCATTGGCGTTGCGAGCGTCCCGCCAGCGGTAAACGTGTTCGGGATTGGCGCGGTAGTCCTGCTCCAGCGAAAATTGGATGTGGTAGTCGGCGCCCCAACTGTAGGCATCCAGGATCAGGTCGGTACAATAGCCGGCGGCGTAGCCATGAAAGGGGCCGCTGCCGCCGCGGTTGAAATTGTAAGGCATGCCCAGGTCGGCGCGCGCTTCTTTGAGTACGTTTTCATGACCAGCTTGAAAATGGAGGTCGTTCAAGTCGGAGGCTGACTCAAAGGGGATTTGATCTGGCTCGAAGGTGAAACCGTCTTTAGAGGGCACCAGGGAGGCCGTTCCGGGGGGTAACCCGCTGAAGAAGAAATTCCCGTTCCCATCGGTTCTCATACTTAATCCGTTCGAGGTCTTGACGGTGACCAGTGAGAGCGGATGACCGCTGGCGTCTGTGACGCGCCCGCTCAACGTGAAACCCAGGGCTTGGTCTGCATCTTGACTGAAAACTTGCGAAATGCCCTTGATTTCTTGCGCATAGGCAATAACGCTGCCATCGGAGGAGAGCGTCAGATCGCCTAGATTTTCGGCTGTGATCGTCGTCAGGGCGTCCGAGGAGGGCAGATCGAAGCGGCGAATTTCCGAGCCAGTCACCAGCACGGCCAGGTCTTTGCCATCCGCCGAGAGCGCGATTTGAGGCGGTGGATCGTTTGCCACGGGGGTTTCCAGGATTTGCAGGGTGCCATTCAAATGATCGAAAATGATAATCTCATACGTCAGGCCGTCCACCTGGGTTAGGGCGGCGACGATGTTGGCCGCTGCCGAGGGAGATAATTGCACGATTGCGCGCCCCGATTTATCGACCGGCAGGTTGAGGTACTCGATGCGGGCCAGGACGCGCTTGTATAGATAAATGCGGGGATCATCCGAAATTGCCACAGCCAAGTTGTTGGCTTCTGAGGTGAAAACTACTGTGCGGCCGTCCTCCGAGATTTGCAGCTGCTGGCTGGAGGGTAGATTGGCCGCTCCGCCTGGAGATGCCAGGATGGTGTGGCCGGTCAGGCGGTCGCGGATGAAGACATCGGCGGCATCGTTTACATCATCAAGGATCAGGTTGCTGGCCTCGGACTGGAAAGCCACATAACGTCCATCGGCGGAGATGCTGGGATTGATCGAGTTTCCATCTCCACTTTCGCCGCGGTCGTTGACCGAAACGCGCTCGGTGAGGCCATTCAAGCGGTCATGGACGTAGATCTGGTTGATGGTTGTTGATTGATTGCTGGAAGGGACCAGCGATGAGGCGGTGGATTGGAAGGCTACAAAGCGGCCGTTGGCGGAAATGTCTGGGTTTGCCGTGGCGGTGTTGGATTGCTCGCCGATGGTCGAGATGGAAACGCGGGTTGTTTCAGAGGTCAGCCTGTCGTGGACGAAGATGTCGGCGGCATTGTTGGTGTCGTCGGGTATCAGGTTGTCGGACAGGGATTCGAAAGCCACAAAGCGCCCATCCTTTGAGAGGGAAGGATTTGTGGAGGGGCCATTACCCAATTCACCCTGGCTGGAAATTGAGATGGGTGTGGAGTCAGGTTGTGTTTGATTGAAAGTTGAAAAACCAACCGCGCAGACGCCAAGAACGCAAATAATTAGTATAGCAACCCAATTTCTCAAAGAAACCCGGTTGCTGAAGATATTCCTTATATCCCCAACCATCTTTCGGCTTCTTGGGGCAGGTTCTGAATGGGGCCTACCCGCTGAGTGCAATGGGGCAGCGAGTCGATGAACAGCTTGCCATAACGCTTGGTCAGCACGCGTCGGTCGAGGATCACGGCTACGCCCCGGTCGGTCTCGGTGCGGATCAGGCGGCCAAAGCCCTGGCGGAAATCCAGGATGGTCTCCGGGATGGTGTATTGGTAGAAGGGTTCTTCGAAGGTCTCCGAGCGGGCTGCCACAATCGGGTCTGAGGGCACTGCAAAAGGCAGCTTGACGATCACTAAAACGGACAGATCATCGCCGGGAATGTCGACACCCTCCCAGAATGCGCGCGTTCCCAATAAAACAGCCTGATCAGCCTCCCGGAAACTTTCCAACAGCGCATGAGCTGAAGCGCCTTCGCCCTGCTCGAAGACCATGATGCCGGCATCGGCCAGGGCCGGGCCGATAGCGTGCGAGGTTTTCTTCAGTTGTGCATAAGAAGTAAACAGTGCCAGCGTGCGTCCACCGGTGGTCTTGCACAGATGGATCAGGCAGCCTTCGATGGCGTGTTGATGCCCGTTGCGGTCACCGGGCTCGGGGATGTTGTTGGGAATGTAAAGCAGGGTTGAATTCTCGTAATCGAAGGGTGAACCCAGCGCCAGGTCGTAAGCATCCTCGGCGAAAAGGCGCCCTCGCAAATAGTCGAACTCCCCGGCCGTTGTCAGGGTAGCCGAAGTCAGGATTACGGAAAGCTTCTCGTGCCAGAGATGTTTTTGCACCAGCGGACCGATGTGCAAAGGGGCGGCCTGTAAGGTCACCCCGCGGCCTGAAGAACGTATCTCGGCCCAATATATGGCGTCCGGTTGGGGATCAAAGACCATCGCTTCCAGGTTGTCGATCATCTCCTTCAGACGATTGTACAGGTTGGTAATATCGTGATAAGTCTCCTCGAGCAGTTCGATATCGCCAAATCCGGCTTCGGAGAGATCGCCAATAGCCTGCGCGATTTGTTCGATCTTGCCGACCAGCGCCATGGACGTTTTGTGGGCGTCTTCCCAGGCTACCTCGACTTCCAACCAGGCCGGCTGCACGCGTGTGGCCGGCAAGATGCGAACCTGCTGAGAATAGGGGCCCAAAGATTGGCCTTCGCGCTGTTCGAAGAGAAATTGATCGATAGTCTCGAAAAATGTGCGGATCAGACTTTCCAGTTGGAAAGCATGGTCGCTGGCGCGCTCGACCAATTGGTTCATGGCGGCATATTCGCTGGGACGTACACTGTCATGGAGCAGTGAAAGTAAACGGCCCAAGACGCCGGAGCGCGAATCGGCACCCGAACTGATGCTGCCCAAGGATCGCAGCAGACGCACAAGGTCGGTTTGGGTGGCGCGGAAACTCAGAGCGTTGGTTGTGGCGCTTTCTAAATGGTGGGCCTCATCGACAATGAGATAATCGTATTCGGGTAAGACGCGGTTGCCGGTGGCGACGTCTGCCAGCAGCAGGGCATGATTGACGATGATGATATGCGAGCTCTGCGCGAATTGACGGGCCTGATAAAAGGGGCAGGCACCGCCGGTGTGCTTGATGCAGTTGTCGGCGCTGCAGCCGTCATCGGCGGCAGACATGCGCGACCAGACCTCGCGCTCGAAGGGTCCGTTCAGGTTGATATTGACACGGTCTCCTGTGCCACCCTGGTACAGCCAGACGATCACTTTGGCCAGCACGCGCATTTCTTCGGCGGTTTCGGGACCCCGCCTTCGCAAGATCTCCATGCGGCGAGGACAGAGGTAATTGTTGCGCCCTTTCAACACGGAGGCAAAAATATCAATATCCAGTGCTTCTTGCAAGTCAGGGATGTCTTTGTTGATGAGTTGATCTTGCAGGTTGATGGTGTTCGTTGAAATAACCACGCGGGTGTTGTTTTGCAGTCCCCACAAGGCTGCCGGAATCAAATAGGCAAAAGATTTGCCGACACCTGTCCCGGCTTCTACCAGAAGATGTTTACCACGCGACAAAGCATCGGTGACCGCACGCAGCATTTCGATCTGTTCGGGCCTTTGTTCGTAGTGATCGAAGAACTTTGAGAATTCCCCGCCGTACTCCAATACAGAAGCCACTTCTTCTGGATCGAGCGGCATGGGGTCTTCCATCGGGGAGAGGGGCAGCAGGTCCTCGGGCGGAGTCTTGTCGAGCAGCGGGCCAAAAAATCCCAAACGAGATTTCTGAGCAGGTACAATTACTTTCGAGCGGGCACGCAGGGCGTCGAAGAATAATCCGTAACCCATCCAATTCGGAACGTCATCGCCCAGGCGAACGATCTCGGCCAAGACTTCAATGGGTAATTCCATAGCCAATTCGTATAGTCGAACAAAAACCCGGTGTGTTACTCTGGCATCGTCTAATGCCCGATGGGTGGCAGGGAGGATGATCCCCAAAGTCTGCGCCAGGGAGCCTAATTGATAGCGCCCGGCATCAGGCGCCAGCACGGCGGCCATCTCATAAGTATCCAGGGGATCGTTGTCTCGGAGGATTCCAAAATTGCGCAGAAAGCCCAGGTCGAAGCGCACGTTGTGGCCTAAGACCGGGAGATCGCCGACGAAGTAGGCCAGATCTTCCAGCATTTCATGGATAGAGGGGGCATTGCGCACCATGGCATCGGTGATGCCGGTCAGGCGCGTGATTTGGGCGGGAATGCGCTTTCCGGGGTTGATCAGCGAATGCCATTCGTCCTCGACGCGGCTGCCATTGAAGCGTACCGCGCCAATTTCCGTGATGCCATCCGTTTCAGAGTTCAGGCCAGTTGTCTCGATATCCAGGGCTACGATGGTTGAAGTCATGGTCTAAATTATATCGTAGGTGGATGGGTATCAGGTATCAGGTATTGCCGCGAATATCTTCGATTTTTTCGACGTAAGGTTTAATAGCTTTTTTGACCTGGTCAACGTTGAGGCCGGAAACTTTGAACGTGACCTCACGGTTGTTCATTTCTTCCCCCCTGGATTGCCCAAACGAGACGAAGCTGCCCCCAGCCTCGGCGATTGCTTTGGCCAGCGCTGCCAGCCCCCCGATTTTATCGGGTACCAGTGCAGAAACTCTCACGCCTTGATCGCGCGCCCCCATCAAATCCAGGAAGATTTTGAAAAGATCAGTCTCCGTGATGATGCCAACGACGCGCTCGTCTTCCAAAACGGGCAGCGCGCCGACATTATTGTCCGACATGATGCGGGCGGCCTCTTCGATGGGTGTTGCGGTTCGAATGGTCAACACGTCGGGGGTCATCACCTCTTCAACGGTAATTCTGCTGATGAGAGCGTTGACATGCTCAATGCTCAGGGTCTCTGTTGGTGTGGGGGAAGCGTTCAACATATCTTGGTCGGAGATGATGCCGACCAGCTTGCCTCCCTGAACAACGGGGATGCGGCGGATATTTTCTTGATACATCAAATTCAAAGCTTCCGTGATGGGTACATCCGGGGAGATGGTGATGACCGGGTGTGCCATTCTGGTACCAACGAGCATGATGATTCCTCTTTACAAATTGGTAGAGACGCCCCGCCGGAGCGTCTCTACGTGGATATCAAATTTCGTTAAGTATATCCTGATTTGGTTAGACAAAATTGGATATTTACCTGCCCAAATACGCCGCCTGGACATGTTCGTTTTGAGCAAGGTCACGGGCTGATCCTGAAAGCTCGACCTTACCATGGGAGAGCACATATCCATATTGGCTGACGGCCAGGGCCATCTGTACATTCTGTTCGACCAGCAGCATAGTGATGCCAGCCTCCTTGAGTTTGGCGAGACTTTGGAATAAGTCGAGCACCAGCACGGGTGCCAAACCCAAGGATAACTCGTCCATCATCAGGACAACCGGTTCGCCCATGATGCCGCGGGCCACAGCCAGCATCTGTTGTTCGCCGCCGCTGAGGGTGCCTGATTTCTGGTCTTTGCGTTCTTCCAGGCGCGGGAACATCTCGAAGACCAGTTTTAGATTTTTATCAACGTACGGGCGAGCACGAGGAGGAGAAGCGCCCATCTCCAGGTTTTCTTCAACACTCATATCTGTAAAGAGTTGGCGCCCCTCCGGGACCATCACCAATCCCATTTCTGCTTTTTGGTGGGCAGAGATTTTGCTGATATCTTCTCCGTTGAAGATCACTGAACCACTCCAGGGTTTTATCAATCCCATGATGGTACGCAGCAGCGTTGTTTTTCCGGCACCATTGGTGCCAACCAGGGAGGTCAGCCTGGCTTCCTCGAGGGAGAGATTGGTTCCCCATAGAATTTGTACTTCATCGTAACCAGAGGTCAGATCATTAATTTCTAAGATAGCCATTTTGATACCCTCTATTTCTCTACCTGCTGCATTAGTTTCTTGGCTAATTCCGGATCGCCGAGATAGGCCTCGATCACCTTGGGATTATTCTTAATCTCGTCGGGAGTGCCCATGGCAATTTGTTTGCCAAAATCAAGCACCAGCACGTGATCGGAGACATTCATGACCGCGTCCATGACATGTTCGATCATAATGATGGTGATGCCCTGATTGCGGATGTCTTTAACAGTTTCGACCATCTCCGCGATTTCAGATGGATTTAATCCGGCCAAAACCTCATCGAGCAAGATTAAGTGTGGCTCCGCTGCCAAGGCACGCGCCAATTCCAGGCGCTTCTTCTGGGCGACGTTGAGACTGTCGGCAAGTTGATCGGCCCGCTCGGATAATTTGACAAATTCCAGGACTTGGTCAGCGACCTGGCTGGCTTTTTCCAGGCCGTAGCCATGACGGCCAAAACAGGCCCCAACGATGACATTCTCTCGTACAGAAATCTCATTGAGCGGTTTGACAATCTGATGGGTGCGAGCTAAGCCTTTTTTGGCCATTTGGTAGGTTTTAGCCTCGGAGACATTTTCTCCCTTGAAGAACACGCGCCCCGCTGAAGCTGGATATACACCATTGATGACGTTGAACAAGGTGGTCTTTCCAGCGCCGTTCGGGCCAATCAGACCCATGATTTCCCCAGCAGATAACTCAAAAGTTAGGTCCAAAAGGGCCTGCAAGCCCCCAAATTTTTTAGATACGTTTTCGACTTTTAGCAAAGCGGCAGCCGTCATTGCAGTACCCTCCTGGACTTGGGGAAGCGTTGGCGAATCCAACCGATGACACCAGCAGGGACGAAAAGCACAATGAGCAGCAGCAATATCCCGGCAACGACAAGCTGGATATTCTTAAAGAAAGGATTGGTCAGCAAGAAGCCGCGCAGTCGCTGATACCCAACCGCGCCCAAGATGGGGCCAAAGACCGTGCCATAGCCTCCCAGCATGACCATTACCAGCAATTCGATGGAGGTGTGCAGCGGGAAGGCGTCGTGAGGTTGGATGTTGGCGTTCTTGAAGAAAAAGACCGTACCGATGACCCCAGGAAAGATGGCCGAAAGGACATATGCCCAGGTTTTGATATTTGGGGCGACCACGCCCATCACTTCAGCAGCGTCTTCATCTTCGCGGATTGCCATCAGGCCTAAGCCGAATTTGGAGGTGCGCACGAAATAACTCAGCAATACCGTCAGGAAGGTGATACCGATCATGATGTAGAAGACAAGCTGCAGGGCCTGCTGTGCGCCACCGTAATCCTGATAAACCTTGAAGTTCAGTTTCATGCCGATGGGGCCGCCGAATAGATCGAAGTTGGACACGAATGCCAGAATGGCTTGATTGATTCCAATGGTAGCCAAGGCAAAATAGGCCCCGCGTAGACGCAGGATAGCCTTACCTAAGATGAATGCCATCACACCGGCTGCCAGACCGCCAGCAGGCATCGCCAGCCATAGTGACCAGCCTTGTTGGCTGATCAAGTAGAAACCGACATAACCACCAATACCGAAATAAACAATATGCCCAAAGCTGACGTATCCGGTGTATCCCAGGATGATATTCAGACTTGAGGCTAATGCGACCGCTCGCAAGATGGTGAAAGCAATTTCGCGATGGGCGGGTTTGCCAGTGACGATGGGCCAACCAGCCAGGAGCGCAACGGCAAATAGGGCAATCAACAAGCCGAGGTAGTTTTGCCATTTTTTCATTGCTTCGCTCCTAACAGGCCGCTGGGGCGGACGAGCAAAATTAGCACAAACAGGCCAAACTCCACGACTGGAACCCAGGTGGTTTCCATGATCGTGGGGATGATGCCTTCAATCAATCCCAGGATCAAACCCCCCAGTAAGGCCCCGATGGGATTACCCAACCCGCCCAATACGCAGATCACGAAGCTTTTCAACTCGTAGGTGCCACCTGCCAGGATCGTGAAAGGGAAGAAGGTGGCGATCAGGCCTCCGGCGAAGGCTGCCAACATAGTACCAAGACCGAAGCTTAGAGCCAGAATTCGGTTGGAGGGTACGCCAACCAGTTCAGCCGCACTGCGATTATTCGAGACAGCCCGGATATAGCGCCCTGGGCGGGTGCGATACAAGAAGAGATACAGTCCAGCCGTGGCAAGAATTGCAGCCAGCGCACCCACAACGCGCGTGCCCAACAAGGTAACTGGCCCAAGGGTGATCTTGCCAAGCGAGAATTCTACATTGTAGGGGGCAGTGCTGAATTGAGCGGTACCCAACCCAATGATGATCATGTTGATCGAAAACGTTGCCAACAGCGTAGATAGATGAGGCGCATCGAGCACTCGTCTGACAGCGATCAGGTATATGATGATGCCGAGGATTAATCCGACGACTGCGACCAAGAAGATGCTGAGATAGGGATGAAGTCCGAGGTTGTTAAAGCCCAAATAAACACCGAACATCCCCAAAGCGATGATGGGGCCATGGGAAAGATTGATCACATCCATGACGCCAAAGATCAGCGTCAGGCCCATGGCCGCGATGCCATAAATGAACCCGATTAGCAGGCCATCGGATAATGATGCCAGCAAAAAGTCCATAAAGAGCTCCTTTTTGTGCCTGTAGAGACGCAGCATGCTGCGTCTCTACGAAAAATGTGCTATTTTCACAAACGAATTTAGGGGAGCGGATAAAGCGGATCGGCGGTGGCACCTTCAGGCGGCCAGACAACCTGTTTGACCAGATTGCCATCGGCATTCTCTTGCCACTGGATGTAAATCATCGAGTGACCGACCTGCAAACCATGGGCATCTTCGGAGGTATCGAATTGCACCAGGCCATAGAAGGTGAGCACTTCCATGGCATCCAGGGCTGCTTTGATATCAGCTGGATCGATAGAATCGGCTGCCAGGATAGCTTTCTGTAAGATCAAACCGGCTGCGTAACCCCCGGCGGAATGGTAGGATGGTTGTTCGCCATCATAAGCTGATTCGTACGCTTCAACAAATTCTGAGCCTCTCGGGCCGAACCAATCAAATCCTGCTTCCGCAGCGGAATCCTCGGTGAACTCGGCCAGGGGTTCCCACTGACTGGGACCAATCACACCCAATGCGGCCTCACCAAGGTCGGCGAAGTCAGGTTCAGGCGGGGCAACCAATAATGTGAAGAAACTGAAATCGATATCTTTCTCAGAAAGTTGGCGAGCAAAGGTGCTGCCATCTTGGAAGTGGCCGCCGCCCAAAACTGCTTCAGCGCCGGAATCGACAATTTTGTTGATAAAGGCAGCGAAATCTGTAGTTTCGGGGGCGTAGCCTTCGTAGAGCACGATTTCATACCCAAGCGATTCGGCGTACGCGCTGGCGGCCTCGACCACGCTGGTCGAGAAGTTACTGTTTTCATAAACGAAGGCTACTTTCTTTACATTGGGGTCGGTTGCTGTTAAGAGGTCAACTGCGCCAGCCAGATAGCGGCTGGCTGGTGTATAGATCTG
This sequence comes from uncultured Anaerolineales bacterium, assembly GCA_964629085.1. Taxonomy (GTDB): domain Bacteria; phylum Chloroflexota; class Anaerolineae; order Anaerolineales; family UBA11858; genus NIOZ-UU35. The sequence continues at coordinate 38,168 of CAZVPR010000012.1, read as the reverse complement.
GAAGACCTGTGTGAAGCCTTGTTTGTAGTTATTGTCATCGGCAGCGCCGGTTGTGATCATCACCTTGCCGTACTGTTCGGCAATTACTGAAGCCGCTGCGGTGAGACCGCTGGAGTAGGGGCTTATGAGCAAGTCGGCTTCGTCTTCCGTGGCCAGAATGGTGTAGAGCTCTTGGACACGCTCGGAGGCGCTTTCGTCATCGTAAGTGACAGCTTCAAATTTCACGACTGTGCCGTCGCCCAATTTGATTCCCCCAGTCTCGTTGACCTGTTCCATCCATAAATTAAAGCCGCGCACCTGGCGTCCTGATGAGGTTTCATATTTTCCCGTAATCGAGGAAGTAAAACCAATCACTAACGTGACTTCTTCCCCATCTTGCTGGGCAACCGTTGCAGGTGAAAAAGCAACGACCAATACACTTAAAATGAGAATCAGGGAAATGAGTGATACTTGCTTGCGTTTCATTCTATGCCTCCAAATGTAATGATTACCTGAGTTGCAATAAATAATCAAAATCGTTGAGCGATGCCTGCAGCAAGTCCGCAGTCGAAACGCCCCGAATTGCCTTCGACTACGCATTGCTCCGCTTAGGCAGTATGCTGCATTTCTTATCCGCAACTCGGGTTATTATGGATTTTCGTCAATACATCAAAAACTAACCCCAAATACTAACGATAACCAATTCGTCCGAGACACCTCCTATTGACCCGTTGAAAGATTTCGCTGAAGAAGTGCAAACGGCAACGATGAAGTGTGTTAATGGACCGCAAGTTCTATTTTAAGCAAGAAAGCCAAAGAATGGATAAAATGGGAAATGCTATCCTAAAAACCCCGTAAAAATAATCATTCACTGCAATTGGACAGACAGTCCCAACTATTATTTGGCGTGTTCGTCGGGGGGCTCGAAGCGATAACCGATACCGCGCTCAGTAAGCAAGAAAGTTGGCTTGGAAGGTTCTTCTTCGATTTTTTGGCGCAGATGGCCAATATAAACGCGCAAATATTCCGTTTCTTCGCCATATTCCGGCCCCCAGACATTTCTGAGGATGGCCTGATGTGGGAGCACCTTGCCGGCGTGTTCCATCAGATACACCAACAGGCTGAATTCCGTAGGCGTAAGTTTGGTCTCTTCTCCACGGACGGTTACTTCATGACGTTCGAAGTCGACTACGATATCCCCCTGGATGAAATGACCCTGTCGGATTGGCTGTTCGGTCCATCGGGAACGGCGCAAAACTGCTTTGACTCTCGCCAGCAACTCTCCTACACCAAATGGCTTGGTGAGGTAGTCGTCTGCCCCTAAATTGAAAGCTTTGACTTTGTCGCTTTCTTCGTCTAATGCAGTCAAAATGATAATAGGGACAGTGGAGTACTGGCGAATGCGCCGGGTGGTTTCAAGCCCATCCATGCGCGGCATCATTAAATCCAGAATGACCAGATCGACATTTTCTGTGTTGAAAATTGCCAGGGCTTCTAAGCCATTGGCTGCAGTCAAAACTCGAAAATCACGCACCTCCAGGTTGCGGCGCACAAAATCGAGCAGGGTTTTTTCGTCATCAACGACTAATACATTCGGTATTTGCATACACTTTTGCTCTGGTAAGTTGAAAGTTGCAATTTTTCCCTCAACCACGTTTCGCTGCGGTTTCCCACATGTGGCCTCCCAGAGGGAGAGGGGTTCGCCAAAGGCGGTGAGGGTTAGATACGTTGGAACTTTCGCGATATTTATGTTTCCAAATTCGTGCGTAACAATGTACTAAATTTCGCTTTCGATTTCACGGGTCTCATTATACCGTGGTAAGGTGAAATAGAAACTTGCACCTTTTATTGCGGGTTCGATCCAAATCTGGCCGCCATGCGCCTTGACGAACCCCTTGCAAATTGCCAGACCCAATCCGGCTCCGGAAGTTTTGCGTGAGAGACCATTGTCAATCCGATAGAAACTGTCGAAGATTCGTTTGCGCTCATCCTCGGGGATGCCTGGGCCTTCGTCCTCTACCTGGACGGTGACATTGTCATGGTTATAATTGGCCCGAACATAAATGGGGGAATTGTTGCCAGAATATTTGGTGGCATTCTCGATCAGGTTTCTCAACACAACTTCAATGCGGCGGCGATCTACATGGACAGAAGGCAAATCATCTGGCATTTCAAGTTTCAGCCGGTCGCCAGGTTGTGGATTAGAGCGCTGCGCGGCCCTCTCGGCGATCAGTCGGATGTCACAGGGTCGTCGTTCGACAGTCAGGTTGCCTGCGTCAATCCGTGAGAGGTCCAATAACTCATTGACCAAAACAGATAAACGGTCTGCTTCGTTAGAAATGATCGAAAGGAATTCATTTTGGGAGTTGATATCCCAAACCACATCATCGGCTAAAAGGGTTGTGGCGTAACCCTTGATCGATGCCAGCGGTGTCCGCAATTCATGCGAAACTGTTGAAATCAGGTTTGATTTCATCCTGTCCAGTTCGCGATCCGCGGTGATATCGTGCAAAAGTTGACCCTGGCCAATGGGTACCCCCTGGGAGTCGGTCACAATAAAGCTGTGCAGTCTCAGCCAAATATTTCGGCCGTGGAATGGGAGAGAAATCTCCGCACTGGGATTTGCTTGACCTTGCATGGCGGTTTGGATGATTTCTCGTGCTGCCTCAGGATTATCCGTCATTTGAATTAGGCAATCAAGGATTTTATCGATTTTGGAGCCGGTAATTTCGTTTAGGGGGATTCCGGTTAAGGCGCTGATTCTGCGGTTCGCGTAAACTACATGTCCACCTGGCCCTTCGAGCATGATTCCATCACTCAGGGATTGGATCAACGCTTCGAGACGTCTGGTTTGCTCTTGAAGGCGCATGTCGCTGCGAGCAAAGAGTGCTGCATTCTCAATGGCCATGGCGGCGTGGTTGGCAAAGTTCTTAAGAAGATTGATTTCCTCTTTGGAAAAAACATGTGGTTCAATGCGGAAGATCACCAGGGCCGAAGGAGGCGCGTACTGCGTATTTAGCGGGATTGCTAAAATCGATCGATATCCCTGATTTCTAGCGACTTCGCGTTGGTTGACAAAAATTGGGCTTGTTTCCGTATCACTGACTTGTTTTGGTTCACCAGATCGCAATGCCAGAATGGAAATGGAATAAGTATCACTGGGATCAATGGAAATCTGTTTGACATATCCTTCGGATAGGCCGCGGCTAGCCTGAACCCGGAATACCGCCTGCTGTTCATCCAGTGCCAGGATGGCGCTCATTTTAACATCCAAAAGTCGTTCGACTTCTCTAAGAATACGATTGAGAACATTCTTTGGATCCAAGGTAGAAACAACTGAGGCGCTGGTTTCCAGCAGAGTTGATAACTCATTCAAGCGTGATTCGATATCTTCTTCCATGCGAATCAGGCTGCGTGTTAAATTCCCAATCTGGTCTGGGCGACCAGCCAATATTGAAAATATTTGAGCCTGCTCGTTGGTAGCCTGTTCTTCTTCCCCGATCATGCGGCTGTATGTAGCTAGATTCCCAAGAGGTTGAATTACCATGCGGGTCAGACTTACCCAGTAGGATAACCCCACAACGATGAAAATCCCTAAAACTAGAACGATGCCCTGAAAGAAATTTCTAGGGATGGCGAATGCTCTTTCGGTTGGGCGACTGACAATTACACCCCAATTAGCGCCGGTGACAGGGACAAAACTATAGAGACGTTCGATTTCATTTTCATCGATTTCTATGAGCGAGTCAGCGCGACCCAAAAGCAAAGGCTCTGTAATTTGTGATATGCTACTGGGCACCTGAGTTAAGATTTTTTCCGGGTCTGAGTGAGCAATGATCTGGCTGCCCGAATCGATAATAAAAACTTCGAATTCTTCCTCTGGTTCATACTCCTGAGAAATCCTGACCAAAGTCTGGCTAAGTTCCTCAAGTTTTATATTGGTTGCTATGACCCCCAGAAATTCCTCCTCCAATGCCCAAAGCGGCATGACTGCTGTCGCGACGGGCTGATCTGTGGTTGGGGAAATGCGACCCTTGGAGATCAAAGGGTTGGTGGTCAATTTCGCCCTTTGAAAGTATTCGCGGTAGGAAAAATCAGTACCCAGCGTCGAGCCTGGCCCCAATGGATAGTGAAAGACCATGTAACCTTCGGAATTCAGCCGGTAAACCAGGTTTATATCGGGACGGGCACTCATAACCGTACTGAAGAGCCCGTTCATGGCATCCGGGTTCTCATTGATTACGGCAGGTTCGGAGGCCAGATCACGCACGGCACGCATTGCATTGCGCATAGTGACATCGGTTTCTTGGGCGATGGAACGGGCCAATGCCAAGTCTGCCGCCTGAATGCTCTCCTCAAGACGGTGTTGGGTGCTGTTGGCGATAATAAATGCTGTAATGGCAACGGGCCCAACAAAAAGGATATACAGGGCCATTAATTTCAGGCCTAAATCCTGTCGGAAGGGCAACCGGCGCGAAATGCGCCGGAGTGTAACTATGAGCTTAAGGACTGCTTTCTTAGCGTACATTATCGCTTCGCATTTAACTAACCAACAAACTAATCCACTTCCTAAAATTCCTTTAATACTCTCACGATATGCTTGGCATGTTTCAAATAAAGGTCCAAACGCATATTCTCATTCGGAGCATGGGCCTGCGTTCCAGGATGACCAACGCCGGCGGTTGCTACGGGCTGCTTCAAGACATGCGTGAAAGGATAATTTGGGCCTGAACCACCGATCATGGGAACGATTTGCATCGGCATGCCATAGACATCCGCAGCCGTGTTGACGACCAATTGAATAAAGGGATCATCGGGTGGGGTTTTTGCCGCAGGACCACCGCCAAGGTACTCAATTTGAATCTCAGGAAAGCCTTGGGCGTCCAGGTGGGCGCGTAATTGTTGCAGCACTTGTTCAGGAGTCTGTTCGGGCACCAGACGAAAATCGACTTTAGCTGATGCCTTAGCTGGAAGCACTGTTTTCGATCCCTCCCCTTGATATCCCGATGTCAGGCCGCAAATGGTGCAGGTTGGCTGGCAAGCCTCTGCTACGTGTAATTCCACGCCTCCCTTCAAATCATTCAGGAAAGATTTGACCCCATAACGAGATTTATATTCTTGGGCCACTTCCGGCAGTTGAGCAAAATACTGGATTTCTTGCTCAGTCGTTTCGAGCACAGAATCATAAAACCCAGGAATGAGAATGCGTTCATCCTGATCCTTGAGCGTGTTTAACGCCCAAACTAAGCGCCAGGCTGCGTTGGGGAATACTGAACCCCCCAAACCTGAGTGTATGTCAATATCCGCGGTTTCCACCGAGAGTTCCACATAACAGATGCCCCGCAAGCCAATATACTGTTGAGGCACTTCTTCATGGTTTACCTGCCCGAATTCCCAAATACAGGCATCCGCTGAGAGCAATTCCTGGTTATTTTCGATGAAATCTCGCAAATGAACGGAGCCAATTTCTTCTTCGCCTTCAATGATGAATTTGATATTGCAGGGTAAATCTCCCTCCTTGGCCAATAGTGCATCAATCGCGAAAAGACGGCTGATAATATGGCCTTTGTCGTCAACGACTCCCCGACCGTACAAGTGCCCATCTCGTAGAGAAGGCTCGAAGGCCGGGCTGTCCCATAACTCCAGGGGCTCGGCTGGTTGGACATCGTAGTGGTTGTAGAAAAGTAAGGTCTTGTCGCTTTGTTTGCTTTGGCGTTCCGCAAAAACAGCAGGTGGTCCGCCTGTGGGCATAAGCTTTGTGTCAAAACCGCGCTTTTCGAGCATTGCTGCTACAAGATCGGCAGTTTCTTCCATACCCCAATTTTGGGCTGCCACACTGGGTTGGGCTACCAGCTTCGAGAGTTCCTGGATGCTTTCGTCCAGGTTGTCGTCCAAGTATCGGTCAAAGGGAGAATAATCTGTCATGATCAGGAGCCTCCAAAAGGTTGTATAAATTATTCGCCAAGTACCCAGGTCAGGGAATATGCCCCGGCATAAGCGAATAGGATCATTTTTATCGTAACACCGATCCAAGCGGCAATCAAAAATTTGTGAATCGGTAATCGAAGTACTCCGGCCGCGGCGCCGGCAATATCGAAGGTGGGATTGGGTATGGCGGCCAGGATGAGGATTGCCAGGAAGCCGTGGTTTTCTACCCAACTAACTAGCCGTTCATAAAGCTTAGAGTTCTCTACAACAGCCTGCCCGCTGAACCCCGCCAGGTAACCGGAAATCTCTCCAAGAGCGCCACCTGCACCCGCAGCCAGCCCCACCAAAAGTGGATTAAAAACGGCTCCCATGGCAAACACAACTGCTACACCAGGAGCCGGCAAAAAAACTGTTGCATTGGTGAGCAACGCGATCAAAAATATGCCTGGATATCCGAATACGGCTAACTGCTCAGCCTTGTCGCGAATCATGTAAACGAAAATTGTGATTGCAATGACCACTAGCAATGCCAAAATTCGAATGATTGTCAGCGTACGTTTGCTCAGTTTGTTTTCCATAGAATTGGGCTCGTCGTAAGAAGTTTTGAAACCGATTATCCATTCCCCAGGAGGCGCTCAATGCGAGCAATGACCATGTCCAGGGCGACAGTGTTGAATCCCCCTTCGGGGATGATCACATCAGCATAGCGCTTGGAAGGCTCGACGAATTTCAGATGCATGGGACGGACAGTTTCCAAGTATTGTTTGACTACGGTTTGGGTCGTGCGACCACGTTCGGAGATATCGCGATTCAACCGGCGAATGAATCTCAGGTCAGGATCAGTATCGACAAAGATTTTTACATCGAACAGTTTTCTCAATTCAGGTTCAGCAAAAATGAGAATACCTTCTACGATGACGACATTATGCGGTTCTACGGGGATCGATTGATCGGTCCGAGTGTGAGTCTTAAAATCATAGATGGGTAATTTTACGACTTCCCGCTTTTTTAGCGTCTCGATGTGATCAACCATCAGCTGTGAATCCAGCGAATCGGGGTGGTCGAAATTTATTTTTACTCGTTGTGCCAGGGGAAGATTATGGAGGTCTTTGTAATAGGCGTCATGGGGGAGAAAGGCAATCTTTTCTTCGCCCACTTTTTCCAGGATGACATGGGCCACAGTGGTCTTTCCAGAGCCGCTGCCGCCCGCAATGCCGATGACAATTGGGGTCGGTTGTTTTGCCATACGGGAATTATACTGGAACTATTGTCAAAATGGTTTTCATACCCCCATTTGAACAGAATTGTGCCTTAGTTTCCTCGTGGTTACTTTTCAATTTAGGAGGATTTCTAAAATTTCTCAATTGCTTCCTGAAGCAATTTGCGGGTTTCGTCAGAGTACCAACATTCGGTGAAATCACTGCGGACGACGTCTATTCTGGCGTCGATTTCATCCAGAACAGGCTGGGTGCGATTCTGTTTAATGATGGCAAATGCCTTGGCCGGGTTTGCCGTAATTTTCTGGATGCGCTCGACGGATGCGGAAATCACCTCCTCCGGAGGTGAGACCTGGTCGACCACCCCAAGCTGAAGCAATTCATCGGGGGCAAAAAATTCGCCAAACTCCATTACTTGCCTTGTTTTGCGGGAACCAATTAAATCCCTCAACATACAATCTGCCGGGTAAGGCACTGGCGCACCTAATTTGATTTCGTTCAGACCCATCAAATTGCGTCCTTCAGCAATGGTGCGGTAATCACAGCTTAACGCCAGGATGCAACCGCCAGCAATTGCATGACCGGGGATCGCAGCAATGGTCGGCTTGGGCAAAGCATAAAGCTGCATCGAAAGCTGATTGAAGGCTTTGAAGAAATCCCAAAATTCCTCCTGAGGAAGAGGGTACAGGTTAGGAATATCGAAGCCGATGGAAAAGAATTTTTCGTTGGTGCTGGTCAGCACCAGGCCGCGAATCATTTGATCAGCTTCGATTTTAGATAATGATTCAGTTAACTCAGCAACCATTTGGGGCGTAATTGTGTTGGAAACCCCATTATCAAGTCTGATAATCGCGATCTCATTTTGGTATTCAAGCCTGATTGTTTCCATACCTTACCTCGCAAGCAATTTTTCGAGTCCGCCTGCTTTCACCCAAATTTCAAAGGAGTTCAAGTCACGAAAGGTGAGCGTGGATAAACCCCAAATGACCCAATTTCTTTCCATGGGCGAAATGCTGATCACCGGTTTGTTGTTGTCAAAGGCTCGAATCATTTCCAACGCTGTACCCATACTGGCCTCGGGGAGGTAGGCAACCACGGCATCCGACTTTCCAGCCTCGCCAGCCAACTCAAGCAAAACTTGGCGAGCACGCTCTTGGTCATACTCTACGCTATCTGGAAAAAGTGTAAATGGATCCACGATATCAATGTCAGGGTGAACTTCAAGAATGGTGTTGCAAATTCTTTCCCGGTAATCTTGACTGCCGATTCCTTTGCCTTTTTTTGAGCCTTGCATAATGCCAGCGATAAAAATCCGCATTAGAATTCTCCTTCTGTAGTTAGGGTTGATTCAGTTCTTGTGCAGTTGCTTGTGCGAAGGGACGCAGCCAGGCAAACGTCAGATACGTTACCAGGTATAGAGATGTGTACATCGCAATGAACCCAATCTTGCTGGCTGCGTTGATTGGGTGCAGCAATGGATAAAGCGAATCTGCCAGGATTTCTGCAGGGTCCAAGAGTAAATCCCAGCTATTCCAGCGCAGAAATCTGCCAAGGTAAACGCCGTAGCCGCTCAAGCCGATGACCGATAAAGCGAACACCCAGCTAGTGATATTTCCCAGGTAAGAGCGGACCACACCCTGAACACTGTGAAGTGAAACATTAGCCAGGAATATGCCAGTCCAGGCGGTGATGGCGATCAACCCGGCGTCATACCAGATGGGAATGGATTGGCGTTTGGTAATGTGGATTAAATCGGTAACGATGTAAAAGGAATTTGGTAGGAATAACAGCCACAATCCCCCAGGGATTATTAAAAGATACCACCATCGAGGTCGTAACCGGTGAATTGCAACAATTCCAAGGGTAAATAAATATGGCAGCCAGGCCAGGAACAGATTCCAGATCAGGTTTTTGAAGATAAAATCGCGGCTGATAAACACTCTACCAAAATAGAAGAAGAACACTAGCAAGGTAGACATTGCTATGGGATAAAATTGATGCTGAGAAAGAAAAATGTGTAATCGTTTAATCCACTGAAATAATATTTTCATCGATAAGCATCCATTTCGTTTCTCACAAGAATATTACGATGGCACATTAAACTTGATTGTATCATTGCATTTCGTTTTCGATAAATTGCCTAATTTTGTCCCCCAGAGTCATTCCTGTGCTAAAATCATGCCGGTGGGGAAATGCCGTTGCCCCCTCCAACAAGAATCAAAAGAGCCACCGGTGGGAATCGAACCCACAACCGATCGCTTACGAAGCGATAGCTCTACCCTTGAGCTACGGTGGCGCGGGCCGAATTATACCAAGCATGTTTGGTTGTGGGCAAGAGCGCAAGAAAGCAAGTAGCACACCATAGGCGGTATGTTTGCATGTCGACGAATTTTCTGTTGTAGAGGTGTTTGGTAATATTCGGTGAGATATTTGAACAATAACGCATCTAAACTTGTAACAGGCATACAAGCAACTTGCAAACCTTAACATTCGGAGTTACGCAGTTCGCATCCTGCCCTTACAGGATGCATCGCGCAGGAGTCCCCGCCGAAGGCGTATCGATTGGAAAGTTCTCAACTGCGGAACTCCTGAAGATGAAACATGCACACACAATAAGATTATGCGCATCGCAATGCTTTCTTACCACACCTGCCCCTTGGCCATTTTGGGCGGGAAAGATACCGGGGGGATGAATGTGTATGTCAGGGAACTGACCCGCAAACTGGGACGCCTTGGGATTCATATTGATGTTTTTACACGTTCCCAAGATGAGCATGTACCCAGTGTTTTGCATGACCTTGGGTATGGTAACCGAGTAGTACATGTGCCTGCTGGGCCACAGGTGCCATTGCCAAAACAAGAACTGGCTGACTATATCCCCACATTTAGTGACTACATTCTTGAATTTGCTGCGAATAAGGGCTGCAAGTACGATCTGATCCATTCCCATTATTGGATGTCCGGTATCGCAGCCAGGGAACTGCAAAAGGTTTGGGATGCGCCCATCATTCAGATGTTCCACACTTTGGGATTAATGAAACAGCGTATTGCTCAAAACCATGAGGAGGCGGAGGGGGCCTATCGCATCAATGGAGAGCATGAAGTGTTACACCTGGCCGACCGAGTGGTGGCTGCCACAGTGGCAGAGATGGCACAGCTCCAATGGCTTTACCACGTGGACAAAGAAAAGATTGTTGTGATTCCCCCAGGTGTGGACACCAGCCATTTTTACCCAATCCCCCCCGATGAGGCCAAAGCGTTCATTGGAGTGCCAGCAGATTGTCGCATGCTGTTGTTTGTGGGGCGCATCGAGCCGCTAAAGGGGGTGGATACGCTCATTCAGGCCATCGCTCGGATGTGGCAAAAAGGAGATATCAGCCGTCATAATCTGTGTATGTCGATCGTCGGGGGTGAACCGGATGTCAGTCGCGAAGCCATGACCGAAGAGATGTCACGTTTGACAACCTTAAGTTCAGATTATGGTATTGATGATTTCGTCACCTTTCTTGGTCGTCGCAGTCAGGAAACCCTGCCTTATTATTATTCCGCAGCAGATGTTGTCATAATGCCTTCGCACTATGAATCCTTTGGCATGGTGGCGTTGGAGGCCATGGCTTGCGGAACCCCGGTCATCGCCACGCAGGTTGGAGGTTTGGCATTCCTGGTGCAGGATGGCGAGACCGGCTATCACATTCCTGTGGGCGATGTCGAGGCGTTGAGCGACCGCCTGATTAATCTGTTAGAAGATGATGCACTTCATGCCCGCATGTCGAAGAAGGCTGCCGAATTTGCTCAAGATTATGCCTGGGGGAAGATTGCTGATCAAATGGCAGAATTGTATCAGCAGGTGTTAGTCCAACATGAAAACGGGTGACCCCTCGGCCACCCGTTCCAAATACCTGGTTGCCCAATTCCCGATTTCCTAAATCTGAAACTCCCCATTTTTGTACAACAATTCCCCATCGACCCGAATCTCGCTATCTTCTTTTACATCACAGATGAAATCCCAGTGAATACTGGATTTGTTTAAGCTGCCGGTTTCGGGGTAGCCTGCGCCGACGGCCATGTGGAAGGTGCCGCCGATCTTCTCGTCGAAGAGGATGCTCTTGGTAAATTTCTGGATGCCGTAATTGGTGCCGATGGCGAATTCTCCGAGATATTTGGAGCCAGTGTCGCTGTTCAATTGCGACAGAAGATACGCCTCATTTTTCTTTGCACTGGCGTTGATGACTTTGCCATCCTTGAATTCTAAACGAACGCCATCAACTTCGCGGCCACTGCGGATTGCCGGATACGTGAAGTTCACCCAGCCATTAGCAGAGTCCTCCACCGGGCCGGTGAAGATTTCACCGCTGGGCATATTGTGTTCTCCATCCGAGTTGATGAATGTGCGCTCAGCGATGGAAAGGGTCAAGTCAGCATTGGGGCTTTTGACTGTGACGATTTTCTTGCCCATCAACCAGTCGATGATACGCTGCTGCTCATCATGGATCTTTTGCCATTCAGCGATAGGATCATCTTTGTCAGCGAATGTGGCACCATAGACAAAATCTTCGTAATCGCTTAGGCTCATGTCAGCCTCTTGGGCGTAGGCCGTGCAGGGGTACTGAGTCCCCACCCATCGGAGTTCTTTGGCTGCTGAGCGCCGCATGTACGTTTCGGTCAGTTCGCGTTTTGCCAAAGCTTGAATGCGCTCTTTTTCGGGATCGATCCCAGTCAGCGCCCGCGTATTGGCCGTTGCCCGCAATGAGATCAGAACGTCCGCTTCATTGAAGAGCTTTGTATGGAGCGGAGAGACCCAATTTAGTTGGTCCTCATTGGCTTCGCGCAGGAATGCCTCATCGATATCGTCACTGGTTAATTGGATCGATGGGTTGCCGCCAGCTTTGACAACCTGCCGTACGACCTCCGCGACCAGAGGCTCCGAAATTACATGCCCGCGCACAAACACCCAATCGCCGGGTTTGACTTTCACAGAATAGCCGACTAAGATTTCGGCCAGTTTGACTAACCGTGGATCTGCCATGAATTACTCCTACTTTGCCTTGTTTTTATCCAATATTTCTATCGGGAAGGCAGGATTATATCATTAATGTGATACATTTCGAGAATTATTAACGTATGATAACGTGCCTATCATTGGTCATAACTTCATGGTGTATACTATGCCCCAGCGTTGAGTAAAATGGAGAAACAGAGTATGAGTGATCGTAAAGAATTCTTATCTCGTCGATTAGAATCATCACGAGAAAAAACGATCGATTTTTACCAGCAAATCACCGACCAGCAGTGGTCCCTTGAGATTTATTCTGAGGGTGCCTCCTGGACTTTGCAGCAAATCCTGGCTCATAACGTTTTGGCTGAGGACAGCTTGCTGCGCTTGGTTAAAAATATCGTTGATGGCGGTGAGGGTGTTCGTGAGGCTTTCGATCTCAATGCCTATAACGAGCATAAAGTTGGCCAGACAGAAGGCATGTCGCCAGATGAATTGCTGTCAGAATACGATAGCGCGCGCCGAGTGACAATCAAAACGGTTTCACAATTCGATGATGACGATTTCGACAAAACCGGACGCCATCCCTGGCTGGGCATCACCAGCGTTGAGGACATCATAAAGTTGATCTTTCGTCACAACCAGATCCATATCCGCGAAATACGCACTGTTTTAGGTTAACATGAACCAAATTAAAATCAAAGAAATATTTAGAATTTCCCGGCCTTTTTTGCTCCTGGACACAATTTTGATGTTCACCTTGGGCGTCGGTATTGCCCGTTATTTGGGTCATTTGATCGATGTGCAAGTATTTGCCTCTGGCCTGGCCTGGATTCTTTCGCTGCAACTCAGCGCTCATTTTTTGTTTGCCTATTTCTCTCCCCTGAAAGAGCCCAAAAATCGCCGGGAAAATGACCAGGAAATCGAAGAGCGCATTGCCCGCGAAGTGCCTTTGTGGATTGGGATCACCGCACTAACCGTGATGACCTCCTTTACCCTGATCATGATCCAGTCTGGAATGGTCAATGGAGAAGTTTACCTGGTCATGGGATTATTGCTGGTAGGAGCTTTTGTAAGCGTAGTGCCACCTTTTCGTTTGATGGATACACCCTATCGAGCTCTAATTTTTTCTGTGTTGTTGGCGAATATCGTGCCGGCATTGGCATTCATTTTGCATGGTGAAGGCGTGCATCGCCTGGTCTCGATGAGCACATTCCCGTTGACCCTGCTCCATTTCTCGATGTTGATGATCTTCGAATTTCGTTCCTTTGCCAGCGATTTAAAATTCGACCGGGCCACATTGTTGGTGCGCCTCGGTTGGCAAGGCGGCATGCGCCTGATTAATATAATGATCCTGGCAGCCTTTTTGCTGTTGGGGGTAGCCATGCTGATAGGCTTGCCCCTGACCTTGGCTTTGCCCGCATTCCTGGTGCTGCCATTGGCCTTATTTTTGATCTGGTATCTGACCCGCATTGAACAGGGAGCCAAACCCCAGTGGAATGCTCTGCACATCATGGCAGTGCTGGTGTTCGGCCTGACGGCTTACTTGTTGGCCTTCTCCTTCTGGACGAATTAACCAACAACCCAACCAACAAATCAACATACCAACTAACCAACCACCAAATCCCTATGCCCGAATTCCTGACCTTGCTCCCCCCAGCGGATGCGTTGAAAAAAATGCTCGATCACATATCGAAAACCATGGGGAGTGAACGAGTTGACACTGAAAAAGCCTTGGGGCGGGTCACTGCTGCCCCGATTTTGGCCCCCCATCCCTTGCCAGATTTCCGCCGTTCAACGGTGGATGGTTATGCAGTGTGTGCCGCGGATACGCATGGCGCCAGTGAGAGCCTGCCCATTTATTTGGAATTGGTTGGCGAGTTACCCATGGGTGCCACGCCTGAAATAGCAGTATCACCGGGTCAGTGTGCGCTGATCCATACGGGTGGTATGCTGCCTGAGGGTGCCGATGCTGTTGTCATGGTAGAGTTTACGCAACAAGCCCGTGCTAACGAGATTGAAATTTTGCGTGCGGTTGCCAACGCTGAGAACGTTATCGAGATCGGTGAAGATGTCAAGGATGGGGAAGAAGTCATCCCGACTGGGACACGCATACGTCCGGCCGAGATTGGCGGGTTGATGGCTTTGGGCATAACCGATGTTGAAGTGGCGCGCCAACCCAAAGTAGGCATTATTTCCAGCGGGGATGAAGTCATCCCCCCAGAGCAGGACCCCGCGCCGGGCCAGGTACGCGATATCAACGCTTACACATTGAGTGCCGCCGTGGAAAAATTTGGTGGCCAGTCTGTGTTCTATGGCATTATCTCCGATACCCATAAAGCCATGCTGGAAGCGGCTTCGCGCGCCCAAAAAGAATGTGATCTTGTGGTGGTTACAGCAGGTTCATCCGCCAGTACTCGCGACCTGACCTCCCAAATTTTGGATGAGTTGGGACAGCCTGGTGTGCTCGTTCATGGAGTAAATACCCGTCCTGGGAAGCCCACCATTTTGGCCGTCTGTGATGGAGTACCGATGATCGGGCTGCCCGGCAACCCTGTCAGCGCTTTAGTCAATGTTTACCTTTTTGTTGTGCCAGTGATCCGGGCCCTGATGGGTGAAACTCAGACGCGCCCACAACCCCGGCTGCAAGCCCGCCTGACGGTGAACCTGGCTTCGTCCGCAGGTCGGGAAGACTGGGTGCCGGTGCGATTAATCGACAGCGCCCATGGCTATGATGCGAACCCAATATTCGGCAAAAGCAATCTGATCTTTACCCTGGTGCAGGCCGATGGTCTTTTGAAAATTCCTGCCGATGCAACCGGTATCTCGGCGGGGGATCTGGTGGATGTTTATTTGTTGTGAGTAGTGGGGGAGTGAAAGTGGGAGACTTTGCCATGCTTTTTGATCTCGAATGCCTAGCGCCCGATTTTTCTGTCTGTCAGTTACCCGCTGATGCAAACATTCCCGATTGGGCAAACAAGGGGGAATTTTGGGCGATTACGCGGTCCAGCGATGAATTGAGTATTGTGTGTGAAAGCCAGTTTGTGCCAAAGGATGTCAGGGCTGAACAGCAGTGGCGAGCCCTCAAGGTGTTAGGTCCTTTGGATTTTGCCATGGTTGGCGTGTTGGCTGCCTTGAGTGCGACCCTGGCCGAAGCCGGTGTGAGCATATTTGCGATTTCGACCTTTGATACAGATTTCCTGTTGGTCAAATTGGATCGGTTGGATGATGCCATAAGCGCACTCAGCAAAGTTGGACATAAAGTGGCTGCTGTATGAAAAGATTTTTCCTGTTGATCGCGGGGACGCTGATTTTTTGTGCGGGCTGCACCCTGAGTGCCCCTTCTGCTCCCACACAAGAAGCAGGGACTCCTTTGGGCGTGATTCCATCCCCTCAGCCGACTTCCACCTTCACGCTGAGTCCAACGATTACTTCCACTGCAACGCGGACCCCCACCATAACGCCCTCCCCAACGGTGACCCAGACCCCCACGGCAACACTGGTTTCGTATGAAGCGGGGGATGTTTATGTGCCCATCTTGCTCTATTACCACATCGATGTGGCAGAAGACGGGTCTCGATTCTATGTTTCGCCGGAAGATTTCCGTGAGCAGATGGAATATTTGCGCGCAAACAAATACGTGCCCATTTCAATAACGGATCTCATCCTGGTGCTGATCAATGGGGGAGAACTTCCGGCGCGGGCCGTAGTGATAACCTTTGACGGTGGCGGTGAAAGCGTCTACGAAAATGCCTTCCCGATCATGCAAGAGACGGGCTTTGCCGGAGTGGTCTATGTGGTGGCCAATCGGCTCTATTCCGATGGATTTCTGAATACAGAGCAACTGTCCGAGATGGTCGCGGCTGACTGGCAGGTTGGCAGCCAGGGCATGACTCACCAGGATCTGACCCTGGCGCACGAATTAGCCCGCACTGAATTACTGCAATCCCGTCTGGATTTGGAAAATGCCCTGGATACTCGGGTGACGACATTTGCCTATCCTTTTGGCAATATGGATGGCTTCATCGCTACGAAACTTGAAGAATACGGCTATTTTTCCGCAGTAGGTTTGGGAAATTCATCCAGTCACACATGGGGGACAATCTATAATCTCGGCCGTATCGAAGTTCAGGGTACGGTCTCGATGGACGATTTTGTAGCTGCCTTTCCATAATATTCATCCAATCTGGAATTTTCCCAAATGCTGGTGAATATTTATTGAATGTCCCATATGTTACAATCAATTGAATAAAATGTTGAGTGGGGAGATATTTTTGATGGATCATGGGTAATTAGTGGGTTTTTGGTGGGACCTCCGTTCAAAGGACACGAGAATTGGAATGCTGTGGTTGCAAAGGAGTGTCAAATGAATCTTAAACGAATTTTCCCTCTCCTTTATTCTGCTTGCAGAATACCCCGCAGCTTGCTGCGTGGGTTCCATGCATGTAGCAAAATCCGGTCCGAAGGAGAAAATTCCGAAATGCCCCGCCTGCTTGCAGCGGGGATAGGAATTTTCAGGGTTTTGCCTCTTTACTTCATTATTCTATTTCTGACTGCTTGTGGTGATACCTCCTCTGAAATGGGTGCCACGCAAACCCCTCTGGCTTTTACTGACACTCCCGCACCACCGACTGCCACTCAAATCCCAACTTCGACAAATACACCACAGCCAACGTTTACAGAAACCTCAATACCCACGCCAACATTGACTCCCATTGTATTTGATGCCGATTTTTACCAGGCTAGTGATCCAGCACATGATCCCTATGTATGGTTTATTTCACACGGATTGGTTGAAGAACCTGGCGCACGTAGTTTGGATGCGGCCCCCGATTATGTTTTGGACGAGGTGCATACTTTTTTTGTCTCCGATCCAAGTGTAGCTGAAGGTTTGCGGGAAATCGATGCGAATTTGCACTACGTAAATGATGTTGTCGCCATGTGGTTCGAATCTGATATTTCTGTCCGACAGAAAAGTGTAGTGGAAGCGGCTGACCGTTTTGCCAACGACATCTATCCGACGGTACGCTTCTTTTTCGGTGAGGAATGGGCGCCAGGAATGGATAATGACTCACGCTTACATATCCTGCACGTTAAATCGCTGCCTGGTGCGGGAGGATATTTCGATGCGTCATCTGAATTCCCTCAGACCATCTTTTCGGAGTCAAACGAGCGCGAGATGTTTGTCATTAGTATGGATGATTTTGAACTTGGCGGAGATTCATATCTGGCTGTGCTGACCCATGAATTTCAGCACATGATCCAATGGAATACAGATGCAAATGAGCACGGTTGGGTGGACGAGGGGCTTGCACAATTGGCCGAGCGAATGGTGGGATTTGATCAAGTCGATACCCGTGGATTTCTTAATCGCACGGATACACAACTCAACTCTTGGGGGCAAAGTGCTCTACCGGATGAAGCCGGGCATCATTACGGAGCCAGCTATCTTTTCATGCTTTATCTCTGGGAGCGCCTTGGAGACGATGTTGTGCGTTTGCTCTCTCGCCATCCATTCGATAGCTTTGAAGCGTTGGATTTGATCATTGCGGATGATGGACTCTCGGTGAACGACCTATTTTCTGATTGGATTGTGGCCAATTATCTCGATGACACGAGTATTGTGGACGGTCGGTATGGATATGCGTACGAAACCTTATCCGGGGTTTGTCCAAGGCAAACACCGGAGGAATTTCCCGCCCTGCTTGCCAATGAAATGCCCCAATATAGCGCTCAATATATTGAGATTAATGGAGAAGGTGATTTTGATATCGAATTTTCGGGCATCACGCAAGTAGGCGCCATTCCGGATACGGCACATAGTGGAGAGTATATGTGGTGGTCTGGTAGGGGGGATCGTAGCAACATGACAATGACGCGAGCGTTTGAATTAACCGGTCTTACCAAGGCAACCCTTCAGTTTTGGACATGGTATGACATCCAAGCTTATCTGGATTATGGTCTTATATCGGTATCGCAAGATAATGGCGAAAGTTGGGAAATTCTGAGAGGCCCTCGTACGGTATACGACCCTATTCTTGACGAGTTTCCAATGTATACCGGCATTAGTGGATCAGGGGGTCAACCGACGTGGGCATTGGAAACCATCGATTTGTCAGCCTACGTGGGTGGTGAAATCCTTATTCAATTTGAGTATGTGACAGATACTTACCATGCCCGAGCAGGTTGGGCCATTGACGATATCAGTATTCCAGAAATTGGGTATTTTGATGATGCAGAAACCGAAGATGATGGTTGGATAAGCCGCGGTTTTAAACGCATGCAAAACAATCTCCCCCAATCCTGGGCCGTTCACCTGATTAGTTACGGGGAAACTCCAAAGGTTCAAACACTTGATGTTAGTGAGACTGGTAAAGCAACCACAACTTTTTCTCACGACAATCAAGACAGTCATACGACACTCATCGTTGGCGCAATGGCACCAAGGACGAGATCTCTTGCTGC
Organism: uncultured Anaerolineales bacterium; assembly: GCA_964629085.1. Lineage (GTDB taxonomy): Bacteria > Chloroflexota > Anaerolineae > Anaerolineales > UBA11858 > NIOZ-UU35. The sequence goes on along the minus strand of CAZVPR010000012.1, from coordinate 19,586 downwards.
CTATGAACTAGCAATTAATGGTCCCCAGACAGCGTTAATAGCAACAAATGAAACAGATGCCGAAATACTATTTGCTGATGACTTCAGCGACCCGTGTAGTGGGTGGCTGATGTTTGATGACGAGATTGGGGCCATGCGCATTGAAAATGGCGAATTGGTGATCGAGTCTAAATCTACTGAATTTATTGCGGAATCAGCATTGGGCGGCAGCTTTGATGATGTGGTGATCGACGTTGATGTGGATTTATCCCAGTTGTCTAATCCCGGATTTTTTGGCCTTGCATGTCGGGTTGGTGCTTCAGGTAACTCGTACGAATTCATTATTGATAAAGATGCTTACTATTCAATTTGGGCATTCATCGATGGCGACTGGCAGGCACTGAAGGATTACACATATTTAGGAAAAGAACTCGACCGTAATGAAGACTATCACATGAAAGTATCATGCGTTGGGGATACGCTCAGTTTGACACTCAATGAAGAACTGATTGCTGAAGTTACGGATACACAGTTGATTGCTGGAGATATCAAGTTGTTGGCGGCAACCGATGACCCTGAAGGTGTGTCAGTAGCCTTCGATAATTTTGTCGTTCAGGCAGGTGAACAACAAGGTGTGATTTTGACGGACGATTTCAGTAATTCAACCTCTGGGTGGGAAATTTTTCGAGATAACAATTCTGAAATGGGTTATGAAGATGGCAGGTATTTCGTCGAGGTTAGCGCGGCGAACTGGTTTGTACCAGGGCAATCAAATCGATATTTCGATGACGTCATTATCGATGTCGATACAATCCTGGAGTCGCCCTCCGGGGACAATTCTTATGGTGTTATTTGCCGCAATATGAGCGATGGGAGTTTATATTCCTTTGATATTGACACGACCGGCTATTATTCAATCATCGCCAGAATTGGTAATAATTGGGATATTTTAGTGGATTGGGTCGCATCAGACGCGATTCGTACGGGCGCTGGCGCACAGAATCATTTTAGAGTGTCATGTGTGGGCGATACGTTGAGCTTTTCAGTAAACGGTGACCTTCTCGCTGAAATTCAGGATGACAGGCTTCCAAATGGAGATATTGGGTTGAGTGTATCTACCTATGCTAACGGCGGAGCGAAAGTGCTGTTTGACAATGTTCGGGTGCGCGAACCACAGCCATAACAATATTGGGATACGAACCATTGGGGGAGATTTGCCATTATATATGGAGAAATTTTCGTGATGATCTTTGTCACTTTTCCCCATTAACCCGATTGGGTATTCTAATTTATCATTTTCGGGGTTGCTTTTTTCTGATAAAACATAGGTATCTGGTATGGAACATTTTTTCGAGTCCTTAGGGATACATTATCAACCCAATATAATTACGTCCATTGGCTTGCTTATCGCGGCCACTTTCCTGGGAAGTAAAATATTTCAACGGCTTGGATTCCCTCAGGTGGTCGGATTTATCATAATGGGGATGTTGTTGGGGAATTCCTTCCTAAACTTGATTCCTTTGGAATTAACGAAGGAGCTGACATTTATTAGCGAAATTGCCCTTGGACTGATTGGTTTCGATATGGGGAGTCATCTGAGGTTAGATGAGTTGCGAAAAAAGGGGCGCTCAATATTACTCATCCTACTTTTTGAGTCTACAGTGACGTTTCTGCTTGTGGCGGGAGGCATTTATCTGATCACTGATTCTTTGCATCTGGCATTGCTTTTCGGTGCAATATCTACGGCTACAGATCCTGCAGCAACAGTAGATGTGCTTGCTGAATATGATTCGGAGGGCCCTTTAACAACCAGCCTGATTGCAGTTGTTGGCCTGGACGATGCATTTTCATTAGTGCTCTATTTTTTGGCCGCTGCTTTTGCCGAAAGCATGCTTACGGGCGCTGGAATCCCATCCTTTGTTCAAATTATTGAATATCCAATCATTGAGATTGGCGGTTCTTTGATCGTAGGTTTTTCTGCGGGATATATCCTCAATATTATTTTGAGGAGAATGAAAAGCATGCATGATTCCATGGCCATTTCTGTCGGCTTTGTGTTGCTTTGCGTGGGCATCTCCGGGGCATTTGGATTTTCATTGATTCTGACTACCATGGTAATGGGCTTTGCAGTCATAAATCTCGATGAAGGACACGGAAAGTGCATTCGCTTTACCATTGAGCAAGCGGGACCTGTCATTTATGTGCTTTTCTTTGCGCTGGTGGGTGCTCTCTTCCAAGTCAAATTATTGCCCACTATGGGATTGCTGGGCATTGCTTATGTGATCCTGCGCAGTTTTGGGAAATATACAGGAGCCTGGATTGGCGGGAATCTGGGAAAAGCAGAGCCCCAGGTAAAGAACAACGTGGGATTTGGATTGTTATCACAAGCTGGCGTAGCCATTGGGCTCGCGATCGCGTCAAGTAATCGGTTTGGTTCCCTTGGGGAGGAGGGAGCCGCTTTAGGCTCGCTGATCATCAGCGTAATTACCGCGACGACCTTCATCGTGCAGATATTTGGCCCAATTGGCGTAAAATTCGCGATCAAACGCGCGGGCGAAGTGGGGATGGCCAATGTTGGCTCAAGCGGCTGGCATTCTGAGGGGATATCTGAAGATTGTGATTAGCAAAGATGTGCTCCACTGCTGAGATGTGGAGTACACAGAGATTGGATTATAAAAACACTGTGACCTCAGTCGCTCTCTGTGGTGAATCTTTTTAAAGCGCTATTCTCCCCCGGCAACTCTGCTGACGAATACCAGAGTCTGGGTACCCGGTATGAGGAACGATTACCATAAAGGTTATTTTCTCGTTACGCTGCGGTGATGGGGAAACAGTTGGGCGGCAGATTAAATCAGCCGGCCGGTTGAATTAATTAGCCGGACAGAGGATATTTTTTGCCGGCCGGTCGATTTCAATCAACCGGGCAATAGAATTATCCAGATTGGCCGGTGCGACACGTTGCCCTTGGTCATTCCGGTGAATAATGCGACAGCAGCTTTACGGAGCCCGTTTGCAAAGGTTAGAAAAAAGCCCAGCCTGAAAATTTGCTGGGCTTTGTCATGTGCATGATAACGATTACTCGGCGCAATCTTGTTCGATGGCGGCGCTGTTGGAATTAAAATAACGCTTCTGCAGCCAGAAGGCCACATTCACCAATCCGATCAGTACCGGCACTTCGACCAGTGGGCCGATCACCGCGGCGAAGGCCATGCCCGAATCAATGCCGAAAACAGCCACAGCCACGGCGATTGCCAGTTCGAAGTTGTTGCTGGCCGCGGTAAAGGAAAGCGTGGTGGTCTTCTCATAACCGGCATTGATCTTCCGGCCCATCCAGAAGCTGACCAGGAACATGATCACAAAGTAGATCACCAGCGGGACGGCGATGCGCAGCACATCCAGCGGGATCTGGACGATAAGATCACCCTTCAGGCTGAACATAACGATGATGGTAAACAGCAATGCGATCAGGGTGATGGGGCTGATCTTAGGGATAAACTCCTGGTGATACCATTCTTTTCCCTTGGTCTTGACCAGGGCAAAGCGCGTGATCATCCCCGCCAGGAAGGGGATGCCCAAATAAATGAAAACACTTTTGGCGATTTCTCCGATGGTGATATCGACGACGATACCCTGCATGCCAAACAATGGCGGGAGTACGGTAATAAATATCCAGGCGTAGACGCTGTAGAAAAGCACCTGAAAGATGCTGTTGAAGGCTACCAATCCGGCAGCGTATTCGGGGTCACCTTTGGCCAGGTCATTCCAGACGATCACCATCGCAATGCAGCGCGCCAGCCCGATCAAGATCAGACCGACCATATAGTCAGGGTAGCCGCGCAGGAAAATGATGGCCAGGATGAACATCAGGATGGGGCCAATGACCCAGTTTTGGATCAGCGATACACCCAGAATTTTCCAGTTGCGGAAAACATCGCCCAACTCTTCATAGCGGACTTTTGCCAGGGGCGGGTACATCATCAGAATTAGGCCGATGGCGATGGGGATATTGGTGGTGCCAACCGAAACCGCGCTGTTAAAATTGGCCACGGCTTTGGGGAAGAAAAATCCAATTCCTACACCAACCGCCATAGCTAGAAAAATCCACAAGGTTAACAATCGGTCGAGAAAGGATAAACGTTTGGGTTTTTGTTCAGGTTGTGTCATGAATGTCTCCAAAGAATGAAATTATGATGATCCGTTTACACGCCCACGTTAGCCAGGAATATGCCAAAGATATATCCTGCCAAAGTGCTGAATATCGTAACCAATAATACATAGACTGCCGTTTTATTTCTTCCCAAAATGCGCCCGGTGACCAGAATGCTCTGGATGGATAGCTCGGGATCAGCGATCAGGTAGGCCAGCAGCGGGCCGCGGTGCATGCCCAAATCCAGGAACATGCGGGCGATGGGTACTTCCACCAGGGTGGGGAAATACATGAACACGCCGAACACCACGCCCACAAAATTAGCCAGCAGAGTGTTGCGCCCGGCCAGAGTTTGCACCCAGTTCTCAGGGATGACCACCCGCACAATCCCGGCGATAAACACACCCCCGATCAAAAGGGGGAAAATCTGTTTGACGAACTTCCAGCTCTCCCACAGCCAGCTTTGGATTTGTTCGGGTGCAAGGCCATACTTAGCGACCAGGATCACAGCAGCAAGGAGAGACACGATAGCAATTGCCCGCCCATTAAATTCAACTTGCAGGCTGGCGCTCTCGTCTACCTGGGGGGCAGCGACGAGTAAAGTTACCAGGACCAACCCTAAGGTAATTCCCGCCCAGGGGTTGAAACCCTCTAAAATGTGATCCAAACCTCGCCAGGCAGACAACCCGACCAAGATCAATAAAATGATGATCAGCGCGCCTTGCAGATTAAGGTGTAAACCTTCTAAGGTTTTTTGCAATCCGTGAGGCAGGTCAAGGGGGATTATTAGATCGAAATAGGAACGCTTCAGTAATTCGATCTGCAAAGTTCCGGCGATTAGGGTCATAACCATCAGGCCAAAGAAAAGCCATACCGCAGGATTGACGGCAGCTTTCTGGTTGAATAGGCCCTCAGTCGATATTTGTGAAGCCTCCTTGAAAACCGCGGCCATGATCAGACCAATGGTGATGCCAAAAACAATCGACAGGACGATGCGTGCCAGGGCGATATCCATGCCGATAGCGGCGCCGGTGTAAGCGATGGCCAGAATATTGACCGCCGGACCTACAAACAAAAAAGTGATCGCTGGCCCCAATCCGGCGCCGCGCTTCCAAATGCCGGCGAAGAGCGGCAAGATCGTGCAGGAGCACACCGCCAGCACGAAACCGCCCACAGCGGCAGCCGGATACGAGATCCATTTGCTGGCGCGCGGGCCCAGGTAACGGGTGACGGTTTCTTGCGGGATCAGGGCGGAGAGCGCCCCAGCGATGAAAAAGGCCGGCACCAGGCACAAAATCACATGCGCGGCCAGGTAGTCCAGCAAGCTCAGCCAGCCGGCTTCGAGCAGGTTTAATAATAAAGTGCTTGTAGATGACATTATAGATTAATTTCTGTTTGAACTAAGTCGATAAATCCCTCGCCCTACCTTCGCTCTGCTCTGGTTTCCCCTCTCCCACTGGGAGAGCACCCCAAGGGCGTGCTGCGCGAGGGCTAGGGGTGAGGGTGCGTTGGGGTGGCGGAATGGCCATAGGACGCCCAAATGCGATGCAAGGCAGCGCTCACATTTTCCCTAACGCCCATGCGATGGGGTGGCGACAGAGCGCTTTCCTATCGCTCTGTCGCGCATCACGCTTCAACGAAGCGTTTCATCATTTCCATTCATTGATCTTCTGGATTGCAATCGCATTCTTGCATCTTCCCCGCCATATTTTCCATCATCTGTGCCATCATTGTGGACATCATTTTGGGGATCGCGTTGGTCAAGATTAGCGTGAGCAAACCCCCGAATGCAGCGCCAAGTGCAGCGGCCAAAATCAATTGTCTTTGGTGGCTTTCGAATTTCTGCATATCGGCCTCCCTTTATGCTAAAGCGCTCGTGATAAATGTGGTTACTTCGGCCTGAGTGGGCACTCGACCGCTGGAAACAACCTGATCGTTGATGATCAGCCCTGGGGTAGTCATCACGCCCAAATTTGCGATCTCGATGTAGTCGGTCACTTTGCTGATATTTGCTTCAATACTAAGCGAGGATACAGCTTGTGTTACGAGTTCGGCTAGTTTTTCGCAATTTGTACATCCGGGTCCAAGTACTTTGATATCCAACATTTCATGCTCCTAAAGATGATGTTTTGAGTGATTCAACGCAATGGGGGCAACAGCACTGAGGAATGGGTTTGGCATTAAATTGCGCCTGAAAATCTTCCACAATGCCAAATGCAGTGCTGAATTGACTGAATATGGCTAATAATTTTGGCTTCGTCAGACGATAGTAAATATAGCGCCCTTCCCGACGGGTTTCTAGCAATCCCGCTTCTCTCAGTTCCATTAATTGCTGGGAGATGTATGCCTGGCGCAAATCCAACAGTGCCTCCAGGTGGCAGACACAAGCCTCGGTTTCGCCGATGGCTGCCAATATGCGCAGGCGTGCGGGCGTGCTGAGAGCTTTGAAAATGCGGCTCAGTTCTTCTTCGGGTTGATCGGTTGATACATTCATCATCGCGAATATGTTACTATATATTCGTGTTTTCGAATGTGATTTTCATCCTGGAAATAATGATAAAATGCCAGCCATATGTCTGTTTATTTGCATGATATCCCTTTACAGCAAGCCCAGCAACGATTGATCATCGCGCTGGAGGAAGCCAATCTGTCTGGAGTTTTGGGGGCTGAGGCGATCCCCTTAGATGAACATGCCTTGGGCAGAGTCCTGGCAGAACCGATCTGGGCAAAGATTTCATCGCCGCATTATCACGCCTCGGCCATGGACGGATTTGCTGTGCGTTCCCGCGAAACGGATGGGGCACTTGCCACCGTTCCGGTCACATTGAAGTACCACGACCAGACGATCTACATCGATACTGGTGATCCGTTGCCCGAGTGGGCCAATGCTGTTATTCCCATCGAAAACGTTGAACCTATTGATGAGAGGGGAGATGTGGCGGAAGATGCCCGGGAGCCTGTCGCTATTCGGATACGGGCTGCAGTGCCGCCTTGGGCCCATGTGCGCCCGTTGGGGGAGGATATGGTCGCCACTCAGCTGGTTTTGCCTGCCGGACATTCTGTAAGACCGGTGGACCTGGGAGCCATTGCTGGCTGCGGCCATGATTCAGTGATCGTGACCAGGAAACCGAAAGTGGCCGTAATCCCCACGGGGACAGAACTTGTGCCCATTGGGGAGTCGGTGAAGCGTGGCGATATTATCGAATACAACAGCATGGTCATGGCGGCTCAGGTAAACGCATGGGGTGGGCAGGCCACTCGCTATCCCATTGTCGCCGATATCTTCGAGAAAATTCGAGATGTGGTTTCAGAAGCGGCCAAAGAGCATGACCTGATCTTGTTGAATGCTGGTTCGTCTGCGGGTTCTGAAGATTTTTCTGCAAGCGTGGTCGAAGAACTTGGTGAACTTCTGGTGCACGGGGTCGCAGTGCGGCCTGGTCATCCAGTCATTATCGGGCTAGTAAATAAACCTGGGAGGTCTTCGAAGACAGCCGGGGTTTCCGCAGGAATCCCCATCTTCGGTGTTCCCGGTTATCCTGTCTCCGCTGCACTGACAGGTGAAATTTTTGTTGAACCGCTGCTGGCGCGGTGGTTGGGCCGGCGTGCTGAGGCGCCTATCGAAATTGAGGCTACTTTGACACGCAAGATGACCTCTCCTGCTGGAGATGATGATTATGTGCGTGTGGCCGTAGGCAAGGTCGGGTCGCAGGTATTGGCTGCACCGCTTGCGCGCGGTTCGGGGGTAATTACATCCTTGGTGCGCGCCGACGGTATTGTCGTGGTTCCCAGGGGCGAACAGGGATTGCCAGCCGGCGAAACTGTCAGTGTTCGTTTGTATCGAAATCCCAAAGAAATTGAACGTACGATTTTTGCCATTGGCTCCCACGATATCAGTCTGGATGTCATGGCCCAGTTTCTGGCAGAAAAAGATCGACGTTTGGCCTCAGCCAATGTCGGCAGCTTGGGCGGCTTGGTGGCTTTGCGGCGCGGTGAAGCGCATATTGCTGGAGCGCATTTGTTAGACCCTGACACGGGTGAATTCAATTTACCCTATATTCGTCAATATTTACCCGAAGTCCCTGTGAGTGTAATCGCTTTGGTTGGTCGTGATCAGGGATTGTTGGTGCCGAAGGGAAACCCGAAAGGAATCCAATCTTTAGGAGATTTGACAAACTCCGAGGTCAGATTTGTGAATCGACAGCGCGGAGCCGGGACTCGCATTTTGTTGGATTACCACCTGCAAAAGTTGGAAATCCAGCCCAATGAAATCCTGGGATACGCTCAGGAGGAATTTACTCATTTAGCGGTTGCTGCTGCCGTTGCTTCCAGCCGAGCTGATTGTGGACTTGGCATTGCCGCTGCGGCCCATGCCCTTGATTTGGATTTTGTTCCCCTATTCCAAGAAAGATATGATTTAATAGTGCCAAAGGATTTTGTCGAAGACGAGCTAATTGCTCCTTTACTTTCGGTTTTGGAATTACCCGCATTTCGGCAAATGGTTTCTTCGTTACCTGGATATGATCTGAGCCCCATGGGCCAAGTAATCGCTGAATTGGAGTGAGTATGTTGGATGCATTGATCATTGATGATAACCGCAATCTTGCTGATGTTATGGTGGTTATGTTAGAAGTATTGGGGATCAGTGGGCGCCCGGCTTATGGATCCCGGTCGGGCTTGATGGCTCTTGAACAGAAGATTCCTGATCTTGTATTCCTCGATATCAATATGCCTGGGGTTGACGGGATTGAAGTTTTATCATTTATTCGTCGAAAACCGGGCTGTGAGCATATTCCAGTATTTATTGTGACTTCGGACGATCAGCAAGAAACCCTTGACCTCGTATTATCTTTAGGGGCAAAAGCTTTGATTGTGAAACCTGTTTCGATAAACAGCCTGGAAACGGAACTTAAGAAAGCCGGTTTGATAGAATAATTCCCCAAGATATGGAAAAGAAACACAGCTAACTGTCTGAGCGGCGCACCCCAGGGCAATTTTGTGCGCATCGACTGCGGCAGCGCCTCCGCTTAACGATTTTGTATCCGAAACGCAACTCAGATTAAATTAAAAAGGTGAAGCAATAAAATCTGCTTCACCTTTTTGTTATTGATTAGAGTTTAATCAAGAATGACAACATCCTGAGCCTGCGGGCCCTTATCTCCCACAGATACTTCGAACTCGACTCGTTGTCCCTCTTCCAGGGTGCGGTATCCGGTGCCTCGGATTGCTGAGTAATGCACGAAAACATCCTCACCACCTTCCTGGGTGATAAACCCGTACCCCTTGCTGCTGTTGAACCACTTTATGGACCCTTCTATTCTTTCTGACACTGCTTCCTTCTCCTTTCAAAAAACGGTACCAATGGCAGCGATTATTCTATGCATGACTTGGGTTGAAAATCAAAAACCGCATGCCAATCTTTGAAAAATTTAGCATGCCCAAATTAGATTGTCAAGATAAGCAACCCGCAATTTATGGTTTTTTTAGAGATTGGGTTTAATAAACGTGAACACTGGTACCAAATCCGCGTTTTTCCCAGACCTGTGGTTCGATTTCGGGCAGGACCCAGCGATAAAGCCATTTGGCATCAGCCATGGTCATATTGACACAGCCATGGCTCATCTTGTACCCGAAATTATAGTGCCAGTATGTTCCGTGAAATGCTACCCCCGTTGGATCAAAGAAACTCACCCAGGGAACACCAGGCAATTCATAGGCGTTGATATCATCGGTCATCTTGCCGTTTCCCATGTGCTTTGATGGCATTTTGACACTGATATTGAAACGCCCAGTTGGCGTTCTTGTCGGTATGCCGTTGGACGTGCCGCCCATGCTGGGAATACCCGAAGAAATCAGCGTGTCCAACACGAGATCCCCGCGTTCATAAGCTTTTAGTGATTGCTCTTTGAGAGAAACTTCGATGTGCTTGTCCTCGAAAGGGACATCTGGTGAGATCGGCGTGAGTTCGCTTTGATGAATGATGCGCACATGTGTGGCCGGAACATGATAATCGATCTTGAGTAATTCGTCCGAAAGTCGATACCAGGGTTCACCATCCATGCCTTCTTCTACGGCAGTTACCCAATGTAAGGATTGGTAATAAAGTCTGTATAACTGCACCCAACCGTATGTTACTGTGGAACGGTACGCCCGAGTGAATGGAACCGTAATTTCACCAAGCCAACCACCTTCAGGAATTCCGGGTAAAGGTTGATTCAGTGTGCGCCCGTCAACCCGCTGAATGTGGGTGCTGTGCACATAGCCATCATAAATGCGATACCATTTCGGAGAGTTGGGCTTATCCTCAGGCTCGATGATTTCCTCAAAGATACCAATCAATTGGTCGCGGTAACGCTTGCCAATCACTTTGCCTTTAAAATCGGGCGCTTCATAGATGTCAATTTCTTCCGTGCCCACACGTCCGGTTCCAATCACCTCAAAGGGGACATTATCCCCTGTGTATAGCCATCTATTCATTGGGTTGGCTGCAATTCCGGCAACCGCCAATGTCCCGATTTTGAGAAAATCTCGTCTCGATAAGCTTTTATTCATACTCGTATGATTCTACTAAATCGAAGTGGATAAATCAAGTCCGAATTTTGTGCGACAGTCGCCCTGCCGCTGCCAGGGCAGTGGGACCAGCGTACCGGACAACTAGCTCACAATAATCTGTGTGCCATAGCCGCGCACATCCCAATGTGAGCGGTTGGTGATGGGTACCTGATACGTGGGCGTTACCCAGCGGAAGAGCCATTTGGCGTGGTCGTTGGCCATGTTGATGCAGCCGTGGCTCATTTGCAGCCCGAAGTTGCTGTGCCAAAATGTGCCATGGAAAGCCACACCGCTTTCGAAGATGAAAAAACTGGTCCAGGGAACCCCAGGCAAAATGTACTCATCCGGGGCTCCTGAGGCCAGCACACCGCCCATGTGTTTGGAAGGGGATTTGGAGGTAATGTTATATTTCCCTTTGGGTGTGCGGTTGCCATTTGGGACATCCACGCTGCCGGCTCCTGAAGATATGCGATAACGGCGTACGGCTTGATCGCCCTCGTAGGCGGTTAAAAATTGATTGGCCAGAGAAATTTCGATGCGTTTCTCTTCATGTGGCACATGGGTTGAGAGAGGGGAAATTTCATTATCAGGGATGGCGCGCATGTGGGTAGCCCGGACGTAATACACTAAAAAGTCGGTCAATTCTGAAGTCAGTTGATACCAGGGTTTTCCATCAGGACCTTCGACAACATCTGTAATCCAATGGGTTGTTTCGTAGTACAGCCGGTAACCCGGTTCCCAACCATAGGTATGGGAATATGTGTATGCTTGCGAGTATGGCATGGTCACTTCGGCCAATTGCCCCATTTCACCAACCATGTCGATGGGCTTATTGTATCGAAAGCGCGCGATTTGAATGTATGAGCTGTGGATAAATCCACCCCAGACACGGTACCAAATGGGATTATAAGGCGGCCCATCGACCGGGGTCAGCATATAGTAGATGTTGAGCAGTTCATCTTGCAGCGTCCAACGTACCACTCCGCTATGAAATTGCGGTTCTTCATAAATAGCTGCCTGACGATCCACGGTCACGCGGCCAACCAGCGCCTGACCGGTTTCGACTTCATCGAAGTCGGGTGGGAAGGGTTTGAATGCCAGTCCGCCAAAGGTCAGCGCGCTGAGCTTTAGGAAATCGCGGCGCGAAAAACGATAGCTGCTCATCGGTATTGATTCTAATCAAGGTTTGATTGAGATGCAAGGAGAACCAGATTAGATAACTCTAATCTTCAATCTGGCTACCTGACAGTTTTTGTTTTGCGCGCTTATGAGGATCACGAATGGGTACGAATTTGGCGAATTTCAGGAATAATACCAGCAGTTTGTGTCAAATTTTGTTGGCATATCGGAGTGAAAATCCTGAATGCTGGTCTCTTTTTCAAACTCAAGGGGTTGATTCATGCGCGTGCATTTTCCCGAATATGGGTTTTGGAACTACACAAGCAACCATTTCGTGTCAATTGCGATACTCAAAATCGTCATTCTCCGGGGTTGACCAAATCCAATAATTCGTGGGCAATGTTTATGATCATCCTTTCTGTGTTGCGACTGGCATCCTCTCCAAGCAGGGGTGGCGGTTCATTGGGATCGTAAACCTGGTTGGGGGGCAGGTCATTCAGGCGAGTCCATGGCGCTTGGCCGTGGCCGCCGTGGTCCTCAGCTGTGGCGTTGTTGATCATCAGGATGGCATGATCATTGTCTGGCTGGACGTGGTCCTCTTCTGATTGCAGCCGTTGATAGGGTACTTGAATATTGAGCGCAAAGGTCGATGCTTCGTGTTGACTCCAAAAATTTTCATCGTCGCAGGGATGGCCAATCAGGTGTCCAAGGTTGTCTTCGTCGCAGCCACCGGTGTCATTACGATTAGCCGGGCCCTCCCAATCGATGAGAAAACGAATGGGCAATTCTGGGTGACGAGCCAGCGCTCCGGAGGCCATCGTGATTCCATAAGAGTAGGAGACTAATCCAATTCCCTCGGCATCAATCTGGGGCAGTTGTGCAGCGTACTGGATGACCGCAGCCAGGCCATCTTGATGTGTATAGCCATTGTCGTCTTCCTGGCCTTCGCTCTGGCCGCGTCCATCCGGGTCGAAAACAACCAGGGCAAAACCGGCTTCTAGTTTTAACTGCGTACGTTGAGGTTTATCGGTGAAATGGCTGCTGTCACCCGAACCTCCTGGAATTAGCACGAGAGCAGGCAAGGCCGCGCCGTTCCAACCTTCGGGGGTGATCACCTGTACGAACAGATTGGCGCCGCTGGTAGGGTTAGTTACCCAGTGTGTTTCAGTGGTGGACGCCAATGCTGGTCCACTCTCCACGGCTGGCGGGGCGCTTTCTTCCTGGCAGTCTTCAGGACAGTTTTGTGCGTTCTCGGGGCCATCACAGATGCCGTCACCGCAGGAGCCTGCCTGAACGGCATTTATTTCCGGACTCCCCAGGTTGCAGGCAATCACGAATAAGAGTATCACGAAAAACGTAGTCGATATGCGTTTCATTAAGTCATCCTAAGCTTTCGATCAGTTCAATGGCCTTTTCGATTCCCTTTTCAGACTGAATTTTTTCTCCAATGAGTTTTGCCGAGCGACGCATGATGGGCGCCTCGATCAATTCCATTGCGGACACCAGTTTTGATTCTGACAAGTTTTTCACTGGAATTGGGGCTGGTCCGGCGCCGATGGCCTGGACGCGCTGCCCCCAGAAAGGCTGGTCAGACGCAGAAGGGATCACCAGGTTTGGGATACCAGCGCGCAATCCCGCGGCTGTCGTCCCCGCGCCGCCATGATGAATGACCATTTTACAGCGCGGCAGCAACCAGTCATGAGGAACAACTGGAGCCGAAAATATTTGATCCGATTGGGGGGTTTTTTCCGTTTCGCCCCATCCACTTAAATGGATGACACGGCTGCCAGTCTCAAGAACGACTTTTAGCAGTAATTTATTGATCTCATTTGCCCGTCGGTGGATTGTTGAGCCAAAGGACACACAAACGGGCGGCTGACCGTCTTCGAGGAAGCGTTTCAGGTCAGGGGGAGGTTGGAATTCTTCCGTGGCATCCAGGAAGAAATAGCCTGGTATGTGGATATGTGCTTTGGGCCAATCGCTGGGACGAGACACGACCGTCGGGCTAAAAGCCATCACCAAGTGTGTGCTCTCTACGGCAGTTGCCGATGAGAAGGGCCAGCGCAAATCCAGGTCTGGTATTTCAGGATGTGCTTTGCGCAAGCGACGATAACCCAGTTTTCCGCCCTGCCAATAGATTTGCATCGCCAGCCAGTGGAAAAGCTTGCGCAGTTTCGGGGAGGTCAAATTTGGCGCTGTAAGTATTGGGATTTCATCCGAAGGGGCGAAAAATGGGAAGGTTTGAACGGACATATCGGGGACGCCTAGTTTGCGTGCAAAGGCGCTGCCGCCAGAAGTAAATAAAAACGAGTGCACGATCAGGTCGGCAAACTCACAAGCTGAAAATGCCTGCCTGGCGACCTGGGGTGCGATCTCGAACATGTAGTCACTGACGGCGCGCACCATCCTGACGAGATTAGACCCGGCATCGTTGAGGCGCTGACTGATTACGGCCGGGTCACCTGCCAGCGGAGTAAAAGATATACCATACTCGGATACAAAGGATTCGAAGCGGTGCGGTGCCGCCAGTCTGACTTGGTGACCAGAATTTTTCAATCCAACGGCCAGAGCCAGAAAGGGCTGCACGTCTCCGCGCGAACCATACGTGAGGATGGTAATCTTCATGCAGCTATCTTGAAGATACCCAATCGGCGAATAAAAGGGTCACCGGTTGGGATGGGTTGACCTGATAGCCGATATTTTGGGTGTTGATGACTTCACTGATTTGCTTCGATTGTGGATCGACCGTTTTTATGCGTCCGATGGAATCCGTGCTGTAGACATCAAAAGCAATAAGACCTCCGTCCGGTGCCCAACCGATATTGGTGATCTTGCTCTGGAGTTCGTTGACCAGGGTAGCGCGCTTCTTTCCATTTTTGTCCATTAGTTCAATTTTGGCGTCCATGTACTCTGGATAGCAGCCGGCATTTTCCAGGATCGCCATAGCAATTTCCGAACTGTCAAACTTCCAGGCGGTGTCGCTGATATAGCCGGGAATATTTTGGAAACGTTCGATTTTGTTGTTTTCCAGATCGAAAATCCACAGGTTATGGGCAGCGTCAGTGACACAAGGATTTTCCATGTTGACGGTAAATATATTTTTGAAGGCGACGATCCGGGTCTCATCTGGGGATATTGTAAAGTGGCCATAGGCAAAGTCGTTGGCCTGGGAAAAGAATTCGTTCCAGTTGATGCTGTTCCAATCGAAACCGGGATACAAATCAGAAAGAGGGGACGTGCTGCCAGAATCGAGCGCTATTTTCACAAATTGGAAACTATCGCCGTTGGTAGACAGGGTGAAAAATGAATTGCCATCGGCTGAGAAATCGGCCATGCTAATAAAGAGTTGGTGATTGTAACTGCCATTCAGCGCATGCCTTTCGTTTTTGTTTTGGGTGCTGCTGATCACCAGACTGGAGTCTGTGTCAAATGGGTTCATATAGTTAGGGATGTAACTGTCGTTCTGGATGGTAAAACCTTCTGTGCCAGTGGTCTGCGAAAGTGGGAAAAGCAAATATCGATTCCCAGGTGCGGTGGTCACATTGGCGGGGTATGTTCCATCAGTGTAATTTGAATATTGCCTTGGGTTATTGGAACCAAATTCACCAGCCCACAAATTCTGACCGGGGACCTCCCAGTTGAAAACTTCAAATCCGTGGGTTTCTGAAACGTGGTTGTTGGGGGTGCTGATGTAGTAGTAGTCGGTGTACGTTTTTGCCGTAACCTGGCTGGTTGGATAGTCCTTGAGATCGAGGATTTGATTTGCGCTGCCGTCGATTTGAACTTGCCCGCCATCGAGAAATTGGCGGAAATTGAAAGCGTAACAAGTGTCGTTTCCGGTCTTGAAGCTGGTGACCGAATTTTCCGAAATTTGGTAGAGAATGCTGTATTCGCCGGTTGATCCTGCGGGCGGACTGATCGTATCCGCTTGCGTATCGGTCGCAGGCGCGTTTTGGCGGCAATCTTCTGGACAATTTTGCGCGTTTTCTGGCCCATCACAGACTTTGTCCCCGCAGCGTTGCTCACTTTGCGGTGGTTCTGTGTCATCTTGAATTAGGGGGGCTTCCAGCTTGTCAGGGGAATTGACTCCATTTGCGGTTTGACTCATGAAGGAACATGCCAGGCTTAGTGATATCAGCAGAGAAATAAAGATCAGATAGCGTTTCATGGTAGCAACTCCAATAGCATTCGTTGTGGTTATTTTTTTGTGAAGTCCAGCGGATAAGCATCAACCTCGTTAATGACTCCATCGCAGTCCGCATCCATCAGGGGGTTGCAAGGCGATCCCGTCTGCTTGGCTTCATCCCATTTTGAGCAGCAAACATCAGTCGGTGAGGCAAAAGAATAATGGTAGCTTTCGGGGCATTCCTCGCCCGCCGCGACAACCTTTTGCTTGAAGATCGTGTCGCCGCAAATCTGAATACTCAGCACACAAGTAACCTGGCCATCGGAGAGCAGTTCGGTAGTATTGCCCTCTTTATCGAAAGCCCAGGGAGAGCCTTCACTGAAAACACTCGTCTCACGCATATAGCAGTCCAAGTCGGGTGCGAACCAGGGGGGCAGCGTTGCTTCACCGGATTGCTCTGCATCTGAGCAATCCTGAGCGCAGTTGGAAGGATTTTCTGGCCCATCGCAAATGCCATCTCCGCAGCGTTTTTCGCTTTGAATTGCAGGTTGATCTTCACTTGCTGGATCCCCCCCTCCGTCGATCAGGCTGGATAGTGAACATGCCAGACTGAGAATAGCCAATAATATGAAGATTGCCGAAAGTCGTTTCATGGGGAGCCTCTCTTAAAATGACTGTATGTTGGTATCTTGGTTTAAGCGTAATTTAACCTTGTTTAGATTTTGTTTAGATCGTATTAAGAGATATTTTGGATATTGTAATGTATTTATTGTCCCGATGAGCATACTAACGCTTTATGTGAAATCGATGAAAACACGCCAAAGAAACCGGTTTTTCCCCAAAAAACCCGGTTTCTAGAATCTATATCGGATTTCACATAAATGGAACGGTCGGGCAGCTAGCCCCCTTATCGTTTTGCGATTATTCTGTGATTTGGGTTAATATTTTTTCGTAGATTAATGAATGTTGCACAGCAACGGCAGATTTTTTGGCGAATCGGGAAAGAAGCTGTTGATCGGATTCATCAGTAATCGGTTGATCCAGAAAAATTGCACCTACGTGTAAGCCTCCGATCAAGAAAGGTATGATTGTATACGTTTCGAAAATGGCGATATCTTTCGACTTTTTGCTTTTCCCGATGATTTCTCTAATATCAGATCTTATATTTTCTTTTTCGGAATCTGCAAACCGTCCAGAGCTGGCGATAACTCGAAATTTTGAATTTTCATCTAATTCAAATTTCTCATCTACGCTATCGTCTTTAATTACGATGCAAGAATCAACGATCCGATAAAGCCCACAAATTTGCCATAAAATCCCTTGAAGCAACTCAGACAATGGTTTGCTTCTTTTTATATCTTGAGGCACTTTGAGCATGTTTTGTAAGCTCTGCTTGCTTTTCAATAAAAGCTGCGATGAATATACGGCTTTTAATCCAACCTCTGTCCAGAGAAGCAGGCCTTCTGGGCCATCTGCTTTGTTGTAATAGCCCTGAATATCCAATCGTTTCAACATTTCTCGCGATGGTTTTTCGCTGGCATATCCGGTTTGAAGAATTACTTGGACCTGTTGATCGAACTCTCGAAGATGTATTAGAACTTCTTCTCCTGTCATTCCAGGCATAAAATAATCCAAAAGAACCAGATCAATTGTTTCATTTTTTAGAGTTTCCAGCGCATCTTTACCATTGTCAGCAGTTAAAACGATATGTCCCTCGCGCTCCAGTAAAATGCTTGTAGACAATAAATAATCGCGATCATCATCCACTACCAATAGTGAGTATCCAGATGAAACTTTGGGTTTGTATTTCCTTGCCATTGGTTTCCCTTGAGATTTATCCATCCACGATATGAATTGTATCAAATTTTACCGAATCTTATGATTTAAATGGCAATATCTTCATGACAATATCGTGTTGGATGATGATTCCCAAAAAACTTGATATGATTGACAAGTTTTGTCATCGTATTGTTGGTAAGATAATACCAAAAAATTTGAATCGTCCCTCCACTTTAATGGCATATTTTTTTGATAATCAAAAAAATTATGTGACAATATCCTGTAGGAATGATAACCTTGATGATATATAATGCTCTTAACAGTTTTGTAATTCAGCGGCTAAAATGCACTGTGCGTTATCTCAGGAGTGAGTCATGTCTGAAAGAATAATTTTCAATGGTCGAGTTTACAACCATGTTAGTGAAATGGCCCCAGATGTGCGCCAATTTTATGAACACCTGGAAGCCATACTTCGAGATGAAAATTTGGATGGTGTGCCGGATTTCGTTCAACAGGGCGGATTGAAGGGCTTCAAGGAAGCTTTCGGTATGATCAAAGAATTGTCAAATATGACCCAGTCCAACAATTCATTTCGCGCTGAAAACGTGACAATCATTAAAGAGACGGATACCAGCATCACAGTCAACGGCAAAACATTCCGCAGCGTCACTGATATGCCCAAGGATGTTCAAAAAATCTATCATAAGGCTGTTAGCGATGCCGACCCTGCCAGTATTGAGATTTATGATGAACCCTGGCGGGAACGTGATCGTGATTCCTACTTTACCCCGCATGATGATGAGGTCATCGAGGCAGCCTATCGCATGCCTGAAAGCAGCAGCGTGATCCAGCCAGTAAATTCGAACGTTGGATTGATCCTGGCAGTCGTGGTGGCGATATTTCTTTGTGCTGGTGCTGGGATTTTCTACTTTCTTACCAGTGGGGAATTCTTTTAGGGGAAGGGCAGATTCAATCAATAACGGGATTGACCATGTGCCCAATTTTCATGAAAGCCTCATGCAGATCAGCCCCTTTCGCGATGAGAGGGTCGATTGCTTTTACCAGTTCCGTGCGTAAATCGAATAATTCGTCCCGATTGAATTTTTGACGATTGCGCACCATTTTGATTTTCATCAACTCCACCTGACGATCCTGTTTGGGGTTAAACCTACCATTGAGTTCGCTGCATTGATTACAAACTCCCTCCTGGCTGACAAAGGCACAATTATTGTCAAAAATGCTCATCATGGTTTTTCTGGCATCGTGTAACAGGTGCTTGACAATGCTTTCAGTCTTACCCAAAATTTCTGTGATTTCTTTGTTTTTGAAGTTGTAGATATTTTTAAGGATCAATGTGATTTGCTGCTCAATGACCAACATTTTTGATGTGCAGGTAAAGCAATAATCGATGTGTTCACGGATTTCATAAATTCGGTGTGGCGCATTCCGATGGGCATCATCGACCAATTTCATTACATCTGGATTGCTGTGAGCTAATTTCCGAGTGCGATCCAGCGTATCTGATGCCCAGTGTTTTTTGTTTTTCAAATGCTTTTTTGCCTGGTTCGTCGCAATAGCAAAGACCCAGGTCTTTAGGCTGGAATCCCCCCGAAAGTTTTTTAAATTCTCGAACGCCAGAATAAACACATCATGGGCGATATCTTCCATATCGTTACGATCCGCAACCAAGCGGTATAAATAGGATTTCAACTGGGGTTGGAATTCCACAAATATGTTGTGGAAGGCGCGAATATCGCCGCTTTTGGCTTTTTCGAGAGAAATTTTGGCATTCATATTTTTG
This sequence comes from uncultured Anaerolineales bacterium, assembly GCA_964629085.1. GTDB lineage: Bacteria > Chloroflexota > Anaerolineae > Anaerolineales > UBA11858 > NIOZ-UU35. The sequence goes on along the minus strand of CAZVPR010000012.1, from coordinate 86 downwards.
GGATCTGGGAAGTGATTCAATGATCACTTCCCTTTACATGTTGGTATTGTATCAGCGATATCCTTATGTGCCTAACCAAGCCAAGA